>CANGIQ010000002.1 GCA_947453965.1 Comamonadaceae bacterium | reverse complement strand
GGGTGGCTTGACCGTGTTGGTCAACGGCATCCGCGCCTTCTTGCCTGGTTCATTGATCGACACACGTCCGATCAAAGACTTGTCTCCCTACGAGAACAAGACCATGGAATTCAAGGTCATCAAGCTCGACCGCAAGCGCAACAACGTCGTGTTGTCACGCCGCGCTGTGGTGGAAGCTTCGATGGGCGAAGAGCGCGCCAAGTTGATGGAGACTTTGAAAGAAGGCTCGATCGTTCACGGTGTGGTCAAGAACATCACTGAATACGGTGCCTTCGTGGACCTGGGCGGTATCGACGGCCTGCTGCACATCACCGACATGGCATGGCGCCGTGTCCGTCACCCCTCTGAAGTGGTCACGGCCGGTCAAGAAATCACCGCCAAGATCCTCAAGTTCGACACCGAGAAAAACCGCGTGTCCTTGGGCCTCAAGCAAATGGGCGACGATCCTTGGATGGGCGTCAACCGCCGCTACCCACAAAGCACCCGCTTGTTCGGCAAGATCACCAACATCGCCGACTACGGCGCGTTTGTGGAACTCGAACCCGGCATCGAAGGCTTGGTGCACGTGTCTGAAATGGACTGGACCAACAAGAACGTCGCGCCTTCCAAGATCGTGTCTTTGGGCGACGAAGTCGAAGTCATGGTCCTGGAGATCGACGAAGACAAGCGCCGCATCAGCCTGGGCATGAAGCAATGCAAAGCCAACCCATGGCAAGACTTTGCACAAAACACCAAGCGCGGCGACCGCGTCAAAGGCCCGATCAAATCGATCACCGACTTCGGCGTGTTCGTGGGCTTGGCTGCTGGCATCGACGGTTTGGTGCACTTGTCTGACTTGTCTTGGAACGAAACCGGCGAAAACGCCGTGCGCGAATACAAGAAGGGTCAAGAAGTTGAGGCCTTGGTCTTGGCTGTGGACGTGGACCGCGAGCGCATCAGCTTGGGCATCAAACAGCTCGACTCTGACCCCTTCACCACCTTCGTGTCGGTCAACGACAAAGGCCAGATCGTCACCGGTAAGGTCAAGACAGTGGATGCCAAGGGCGCTGAAATCGACCTGGGCGAAGACATCGTCGGCTACTTGCGCGTCAGCGAAATCTCGCGCGACCGCGTGGAAGACGCCAGCCAAGTGTTGAAAGTCGGCGACGAAGTGACCGCTGTGGTGGTGAACGTGGATCGCAAGACCCGCAACATCCAGTTGTCCATCAAAGCCAAAGACCAAGCGGACCAACAAGAAGCCATGGCTTCCTTGTCGCAACAGTCCTCACGTGAAAACGCTGGTACCACCAGCTTGGGCGCTTTGTTGCGCGCTAAGCTCGACAACAACAACTGATGACCCGCTCAGACCTGGTCGAAGAACTGGCTGCCCGTTTTGGGCAGCTCACGCACCGCGACGCCGAGTTCGCTGTCAAGACGCTTCTTGACGCGATGAGCGACGCGCTGGTGCGCGGGCACCGCATTGAGTTGCGGGGCTTTGGCAGTTTTTCGATCAACCGCCGCCCGCCGCGCATGGGACGCAACCCGCGTTCCGGCGAAAGCGTGGCGATTCCTGAAAAGCGTGTGCCCCACTTCAAACCAGGCAAAGCCCTGCGTGAAGCGGTGGACGCACGAACCCAGGAAATCATGGCCGGGTCTGCGCGCAAAAGTTAATTCAGAGGCGGGGCTAAAATTCTCCTTGTCACAGAGGAGTTGCCTTGAAAAACCTCATGTGGCTGCTTCAGTTTGCACTGAAAGCAGCCATTTTTTTTACCCTGTTCGCCTTTGCGCTGAATAACCAGCACGAAGCCGTTGTCCATTTCTTTTTTGGCACCGCTTGGCATGCGCCCCTGGTGTTGATTGTGTTGGTCGCGTTTGTGTTGGGTGTCGCTGTTGGCGTGCTCGGCATGGTGCCGCGTTGGTGGAAACACCGCCGCATGGCCAAGCGAGCACAGCCTGCCACAGCCCCGAGCACCACCACAGAGACGGTAAGCACTGCGGATACGCCCCATGGAATTTGACCTCAGTTGGATCTTGTTAGGCCTACCCCTCGCCTTTGGCTTGGGGTGGTTGGCCTCGCGCATGGATTTGCGCCAGCTGCGGCTGGAAAACCGCCAAACCCCCAAAGCTTATTTCAAAGGCTTGAACCATCTGCTGAACGAGCAGCAAGACCAAGCGATTGACGCCTTCATCGAAGCCGTGCAGCACGACCCCGACACCTCGGAGCTGCACTTTGCCCTGGGCAATTTGTTCCGCCGCCGTGGCGAGTACGAGCGCGCGGTGCGGGTGCACCAACACCTGCTGTCGCGTGGCGACTTGAGCCAAGCCGACCGTGATCGCGCGCAGCATGCGCTTGCCTTGGACTATCTCAAAGCCGGTTTATTGGATCGCGCCGAAGATGCGCTGAACAAACTCGAAGGCACCGCCCACCAAACCCAAGCCCATCTCGCCTTGTTGAGCATTTACGAACGTTCACGCGATTGGGCCAAAGCCTCGGTCATCGCCCAAAAGCTCAGCGATGCAGGACAAGGCAGCTTTCAAGGCCGCCAAGCCCACTACCTGTGCGAGCAAGCGCAAGCGCTGGACCTGGCACACAACGCCAGCGCAGTTGTGGCCTTGCTCAAACAAGCGATCGAAGCCGCCCCTCAGGCTGCCCGCCCACGCATCGCCTTGGCCCACGCATACGAACAAACCCAACGTGCGCCCGAGGCCTACAGCACGCTCGAAGCCTTGGCACAGCAAGTGCCCAGTGCTTGGCCCTTGCTGGCACCCAAGCTGGCCAGCCTGGCGCAAGCCCTGCACTGCATCGACCATGCCTTGGGCTTGCTGCAAGCCGCGTACACCAAAACCGCCTCGCTCGATGTGCTCAATGCCATCGTCACGCTGCATGCAGCGCAAGGTGAATCCGACACCAGCCACTGGTACGCCCAGCACTTGGAGCGCGAGCCCTCGTTGGTGGCCGCAACGCAGTGGATTGCCAACGAAAAGTTTGAGCACGAACAATTTCATCCGCAGGTGCAGCGTGCGCTGGAACGTGCCGCCAAACCCTTGCAGCGCTACCGTTGTGCGGCTTGCGGCTTTGAAGCCACCCAGCACTTTTGGCAATGTCCGGGCTGCCAAGCCTGGGACAGTTACCCCGCACGTCGGGTGGAAGAACTATGAAGACCTCTCTCCTGTCTGTCTCTCCAACGCAGCTCAGCCAAGCGCACGTGCTGGTAGTGGGCGACGTCATGCTCGACCGCTATTGGTACGGTGCCGTGGACCGCATCAGCCCCGAAGCCCCCGTGCCCGTGGTGCGCATCACGCGTGAAGAAAACCGTTTGGGCGGTTGCGCCAACGTGGCCTACAACGTGGTCAGCTTGGGCGCGCACGCATCCTTGCTGTCGGTGGTGGGCGATGACGAAGCCAGCCACTTGCTCGAAGACCTGGTCGCCAAAACCGGCATCACCCCCCATTTGGGCCGTGATGCACAGCTCAAAACCACCGTCAAGCTGCGCGTCATTGGCCGCCAGCAACAACTGCTGCGGGTGGACTTTGAGAACACACCGCAAAACGAAGTGCTGGCCTCGCAAACCGACCAATTTCTAAAGCTCTTGAGCAGTCACCACGTGGTGCTGTTCTCGGACTACGGCAAAGGCGGCTTGGCCCATGTCACGCAAATGATCGCTGCCGCACGTGCTGCGGGTAAAGCCGTGTTGATTGACCCCAAAGGCAGCGACTACTCGCGCTACAGCGGCGCCACCTGCATTACACCCAACCGCGCGGAGTTGGAGCAAGTCATTGGCAAGTGGCACAGCGAAGCGGAGTTAAATCAAAAAGCCCATGCGTTGCGCCAAGCCCTGCAACTCGAAGCCCTGTTGCTGACCCGCAGCGAAGAAGGCATGACCTTGTTTGATGCCCAAGGCGAGTTGCATGTGTCGGCCCAAGCGCGTGAAGTGTTTGACGTCACCGGCGCGGGCGACACCGTCATCGCCACCCTGGCCACCTTGGTCGCTGCCGGCTTGAGCTTGCGCGACGCCATGCCCTTGGCCAACAAAGCCGGTGGCGTGGTGGTGGGTAAATTTGGCACGGCCACCGTCAGTTATGAGGAGTTGTTCGCATGAAGATCGTCGTCACCGGAGCCGCAGGCTTCATTGGAAGCAACATCATCAAGGGCTTGAACGCCCGAGGCATTGACAACATCATTGCGGTGGACGATTTGACGCAGGGCGACCAGTTTCGCAACCTGGCCGATTTGCAAATCGCCGACTACCTCGACAAAGACGTGTTCTACGAACTCTTTGCCGAGAACGCCTTTGGCAAAGTCGAAGCCGTGTTCCACGAAGGTGCGTGCAGCGACACCATGGAGAGCGATGGCAAGTACATGATGGACAACAACTACACGCTCTCGTGTGGTTTGTTCAACGCCTGCCAGCAAGCCGGCACACGTTTGTTGTATGCCTCCTCTGCGGCCACCTACGGCGGCAGCGAGACCTTTCGCGAGACGCCTGAATTTGAGCTGCCCCTCAATGTGTATGGCTACTCCAAGCTGCTGTTTGACCAACGCATGCGCCGTGAATGCGGCAACAACTTCAAGAAGTTCAAGCGCCAAGTGGTGGGCTTTCGCTACTTCAATGTGTACGGGCCACGCGAGCAACACAAGGGCCGCATGGCCAGTGTGGCGTTTCACCAGTTCAACCAATTCAATGCAGAAGGCAAAGTCAAACTCTTTGGCGAATACGGCGGCTACGCCCCCGGTGCCCAACTGCGCGACTTTGTGTTCATCGACGACGTGGTGGCGGTGAACCTGTGGTTCTTGGACAACCCCGATAAGTCGGGCATCTTCAACCTGGGCACAGGCCGTGCACAACCCTTCAACGATGTGGCGCTGTCGGTGGTCAATGCCATGCGTGCGAAAAAAGGCGACGCCATCCTACACTTGGCGGGTGCCGCACAAGCAGGCTTGATTGAGTACGTGCCCTTCCCTGACGCCTTGCGTGGCAAGTACCAGTGCTACACCCAAGCCGATCTCACCAACTTGCGCGCCAGCGGTTGCGACCACGCCTTTGCCGATGTGCAAACCGGTGTCACGCAGTACATGGCTAGCTTGGCCAAGGCTTGATTGTTCAAAACCATGGCACTGCACCATCGTTCCTTGTGGATGACTGCAGGCTTCGCGCTGGTGGTCATGAGCGCACACGCGCTCGACGTCAACCAGGCCAATGTGGCCGAGCTCGATAGCCTCAAAGGCATGGGACCCGCCTTAAGTGCCAAGGTGCTGAAAGCACGTGAGCAAGCGCCTTTTCAGAATTGGCAAGACCTGATGGCACGCAGCGCCGGTTTGGGCAAAGCCAAAGCGCAACAGTTTTCTGAGCAAGGCTTGACCGTGAATGGCCAGCCTTTCAACCCTGGCCACGTCACGCCTGCTGAAGGGAAAAAACCATGAGTGCCGTTCTTGCGATTTGCATCGGCGCCTGTGTGGGTGCCTTGGCACGCTGGCAGCTCGGCCTGTGGCTGAGCACCGGCGAAGTCTTACTGCCTTGGGGCACGCTGGCGGCCAACTTGATCGGCGGCTATCTGGTCGGTTTTTGTGTGGCCTTGTTCAATGCCCAGCCCGAACTCGACCCGGCTTGGCGTTTGCTGCTGATCACCGGTTTCTTGGGCGCACTGACCACCTTTTCCAGCTTCTCAGCCGAGGTGGTCACCATGATGAGCGAAGCACGTTACGGCTTGGCACTGGCCACCACCAGTTTGCATTTGTTTGGCTCGCTGGCCATGACCGTGGCAGGCCTCAAGACGTTTGCGCTGCTTGCAAAATAAGCAGCGCCTCTTCACGCCAGTAAGTGGCTGCAGCCACAAACCCTTCCCACACACAGCCATGGCAACCGCGCCCGCAGCAGGTGGTGGGCTCAGGCGGTGGCGCGCGTAGGGTCAGCGCCTGTTGTTGGGCCAGCGCCACACCGACCGCAAACATGGCGTGCGCACTGGCGGCGTCACCCACCCACATCTGTGCAAACGATTCAAGACGCATGCGTGAATCCTAGCCGCCCCCACGCTGCATGTAGAGGTCAAAGCGGCGCATGAAGTGGTAGCGCTGGGTATCGTCGAGGCCCTCGAATACAAAATCAACCAGCAAGCGCGGAATACGCGCCAGTGCAATCACGCGGGGTTCGCCCACACGCCAGGTAATTCGCAAACGGCCCGTGGTTTGCGCGTCGGCTTGAATCGCCACATCCACCGCGTTGGTGGTTTGGGTCCATGGGTGCGCGCCAATGGCAGCGGGCAACCAACCCAGCCACTCGGGCTCAGTGCATCCCATCTCACGTGAAAAAGTAGCGCTGTAATGCGACTGCACAGTGGCGTGCTCAACCGCCCGCAATCGGCGGCCAAATGGCCAGCACATCGCCATCGACCAGGGTTTTGGTCGCGCGGTCTTCGGGGGGAATGAAGGTGCCATTGACCAAGACCAAATGCACCAACTTGTCGGGCATGCCAAACGGTTCAATGATTTGGGCGATGGTGGCGTCTGCCGCCACCTCCAAGCCCATCACATTGCTGCGACGGGCATCGGGTGGCAAGTAATCGGTGAGGGTGGCGAAAAGCTTGAACGTGATCTGCATGAGGCAAGGTAACACGATCAGCGTCTGCGCGTATCGCCTGCGCCTGTCCACGCGCCTTGCGCTTGTGCGGTGGCGAGGTAGGCATCCATGAGTCGGGTGGGATCTTGTTTGAGCTTTTCTTTCCAATCGCCCAAATGCACCTGCCCTTCGACCAAACCACGCATCACACCCACGTGCTCGGTCCAGCCCACGCTGTTGCAGCCCACCAGTACATCGTCTTTGAATTGCAAGCTCAAATGACGGCCATCACCAGTGAGCGACACCTGGTCACCACCTGGCACACCTTGCCAATTGCCAAAGCTGGTCGAAATCAAGCCCAGGGTGTCCAACACGTTGATTTGCGTCACGCCCTTGAGCGTGGCGTGCTGTCCCACCATATTGAGTGCGGCCACACGCGCTTGTTCAGCCGCGTTGGGTTGGATGGCGCTGACGATGGTGGTGCCGCTGACCTTGTCAAAGGCTTCGGCGCAATCGCCGGCGGCATAAATGCCAGGCACATGGGTTTGCAAATGCTCGTCGGTCAACACGCCTTGCAAGCAGGTGATGTCAGAGCCTTTCAAGAAATCAATGCAGGGCTTCACGCCAGTGGCGCTGATCACCAAATCGGCCGGAATTTTTTGTCCATTCGACAAACGCACGGTCAAAGGCGCATCGGTCGGTGCATCTTGAAGACCCACTGCTTTTGCCAACTGAGACAACAAGCCCGGAGATTCGCTGCCATTGGGCACGATGGCTTCGACCTTGGCGCCCGTGAACACACGCACGCCCTTGGCTTCACACCAGTCGCGAATCATGCCGCCTGCGACAGGGCCCATCATGCGGGGCACCATGCGGTCGCCCATTTCCACCACGGTGAGGTCCACACCACGTGCGGCCAGTGCTTCCATGATGATGCAGCCAATGAAGCCTGCCCCCATTTGAATCACGCGCGCACCCGGTTTGGCCAAGGCCATGATGGCGCGAGCGTCCTCCAAAGTCCAGCAAGGATGCACCTGCGGGCTGTCGATGCCGGGAATTGGCAAACGCACAGGGCGTGAGCCGGTGGCAATCAAGAGTTTGTCAAACGCCAGCACCTCGCCGTTGTCGAGTTGCACTTGTTTGCCTTTGGCATTCACCGACGTGGCACGGGCATGCACTTGCGTCACTTGGAGCAGGTCAAAGTGCGCCGCGTTTTTACGCAAGTAGGTGCCACGCTCATCGATGTTGCCAATGAGCAAATAGGGAATGGCCATGCGCGAATACGGCGGCTCGGCCTCATCACCCACCAGAGTGATGCGGTCGTGGGGCGCGTGTTTGCGGATGGTTTCAGCAGCGATCACGCCAGCCGGGCCGGCGCCAAGAATGACGTGATGGGTCATGGTCAAAGGCCTTAGAGACCGAGGCGCTTTTTGGTTTCAGCCGTTGGACGACCTTCTTTGTCCCAACCGCGCACGTCGTAGTACTTGGGCAACATGGTGGGCAACATGCTGACCTTGCCTTTGGCGGGGCCCGTTTTGGCAGCCTCGGTCAACAAGCGCTTCGGCAAGCTGTCGTCTTTGGCGGTGAAGCCTGCAGCGTTGTTGAACTCGCGCTCCATGTTCCAGATGCGTTCGCCAATTTTTTCCAGCTCTTCGGTGGTGTAGTCCTCGTTGCAGGCGGCTTGCATTTGTGGCGCCAAGTCGGCCAAGCCCCAAGCGAAGGTGGTGAAGATGCACAGACCCGACGAGTCAAACGCAGCGGTCGCGTCTTGGAAGGCCTTGACCAATTCAGGCTTGCCTTCGTGTTCCAGCGGATCGGTTTTGACGGGAATACCCAACACTTCAGACGCGATGGTGTAACCACGCAAATGGCAAGCACCGCGGTTCGAGGTGGCATAAGCCAAGCCAATGCCCTGGATCGAACGGCCGTCGTAGGCCGGGAACTCTTGGCCCTTGACGCTCATGCTCAAGTCAGGGTGGCCGTATTTCTCGGTCAAACGCTTGGAGCCTTGGCCAATTTCAACACCAAAGCCACGGCCATTGACCGTTTCTTCGGCAAAGAAGGCCAGCGCTTGGGCCGAGCCAAACTTGGCATCAATGCCGAGTTGCTCTTGGGTCAAGACGCCCATTTCATACAACTCCATCACCGCGCCCACGGTGGCGCCAAAGCTGATGGGGTCAATGCCTTCTTCGTTGCACAGCAAGTTGGCGTATTGCAGGGCTTCCAAATCGTTCACGCCGTTGGCTGCGCCCAAAGCCCACGCGGCTTCGTACTCCAAGCCACCGGATGCACCCCAGTACTGGGGTTTGTTTTGCACCGTGAAGTGGGTTTCGTCCATCTTGCTGATGCGACCGCACGCGATGGTGCAGCCAAAACAGGCTTGGTTAGTCACCAGGTGCTTTTTGCCATCGGTCTCACGGGGTGTGGCCATGGCTTCAGCTGAAATGTCTTTGGCGCCTTCGAACTGCACATCGCGGTGGTTGCGGGTCGGCAAGGCACCCACTTCGTTGATCACGTTCATCAGCACTTGCGTGCCATAGGCGGGCAAGCCTTGGCCTGTCACGGCGTTGTCGGCCAAGATTTTTTTCTTCTCGGCCGTGACCTGCATGAAGGCCTTGGGGTCACGCACATTGCCCACGCCCAAGGTGCCGCGCACAGCGACGGCCTTGAGGTTTTTGCTGCCCATCACAGCGCCCACGCCTGAGCGGCCTGCGGCACGGTGCAAATCGTTCACCACAGCGGCGTACAACACGTGGTTCTCACCGGCTTTGCCGATCGACGACACGCGCGTGAGCGGGTCTTGTAAGGTTTTCTTCAACTCAGCTTCGGTTTCCCACACGCTCTTGCCCCACAGGCCTGTCGCGTCACGCAACTCGACCGTGCCGTCGTTGATGTAGAGGTAGACCGGCTTGGGTGACTTGCCCTCGCAAATCACCATGTCCCAGCCTGCCATCTTGAGCTCGGCGCCAAAGTAGCCACCCGAGTTCGAACACGCAATTGCGCCTGTGAGCGGACCTTTGGTGATGACGGTGTAGCGGCCACCGGTGGAGGCCATGGTGCCGGTCAAAGGACCGGTTGCCCAAATCAGCTTGTTCTCAGGGGACAGCGGATCGACTTTGGGGTCGATTTCGCTGATGAGGTACTTCGAGCCCAAACCACGCGAGCCGACGTAGTCGCGGGCCCATTGCATGTTCAGAGGTTCGGTTTTGATGCTGCCTGTGGTCAGGTTGATGCGGAGGATTTTTCCAGCCCAAGTCATGATGTGTTCTCCTTGCGATGGATTAAGAGGCGGAGGGTTGATTGCCGAGTTTGTCGGCCCACTGTTTCATTTTGTCGAGGCCGCTCCAGTTGGCGTCCACAAAAGTGATCGCGCCTGTTGGGCAGGCCGATGCGCAAGCAGGGTCACCGCCACACAGGTCGCACTTTTGGACCTTGCCGGTCTCTTGCACATAGTTGATGGTGCCAAAGGGGCAGGCAATGGTGCAGACCTTGCAACCCACGCAGGTGGTTTCATTCACCACCATGGCGCCGGTGACTTTGTCTTTGGTGATCGCCTCCACAGGGCAGGCGTGCAAGCACCATGCTTCATCGCACTGGGTGCAGGTGTAGGGGACTTTTTTGCCGGTCTCGTGGAAATCAAACACTTTGATGCGTGACTTGGCAGTGGCAAAAGTGCCGTAGTTCTCAAACGAACAGGCCATTTCGCATTGCAGGCAGCCCGTGCATTTGTCTGGGTTGATGTGCAGGATTTTTTGCATCTGGGTCTCCAGTTGGCTATGAATGTATTTGCATAAGATTTTGAGAACCCCATGCACGCCCCTGCCTAAGGAATAACCCTTGAATGACTAGGTTTTTCCATAGAATTTCTCAACTTGAGACAAAGCGTCAGCCACGCATCAAGAATCCCGACAAAATCAGTCCCATGCAAAGTTTGAGCGCCACCCAAGACCGATTGAGCCGCATCGCGCAAGCCCGCGAATGGGTGCTTGGCGAAGGCCGCGCGTTGACATCACCTTGGGTGGAGGGCTGGATCGAGCGCTCCTGGCAGCGCTGTTTGTCATGGGGGCATCAGCCCCAAACTTCGGTCGCGTTTGACGCCGTCAGCCATGCCCAAGTGCGCCGCGTGCAAGAGCAAAACCAACACCTAGTGCAAGCCGCCAGCGCTGAGTTGGACCGGCTCAGCCGCGCCATTGCGGGCACACGCTATTTCGCACTCCTCACAGATGCACAGGGCACGGTGATTGACCGTCGAGGCGACATTGATGCGCTGGACCGCGCCGCCAAAGACATTGCGCGTCTCGGGCTGGATTTGTCAGAGCGCAGCGTGGGCACCACGGCCATTGGCGCGGCACTGGCAGAGCACCAGCCGATTTGGTTGCACCGGGGTGAACACTTTTTTCAAAACACCCATGTGTACAGCTGCGCAGGTGCTCCCGTGTTTGACCCGCAAGGCCAGTGTGTGGGCATGCTCGACCTGACAGGTGTGGATGTGGCGGAGCGCCCCGAGCTCAAACATTTGGCGGCGCAATCGGCACGCAGCATTGAAAACGCCTTGCTGCGCAGCTGCAAACCTGCTTTGCTGCTGCACCTGAACTGGCCCGGCAACCTACAAGGCAGCGACAACGATGGCTTGATTGGCTTAGATGCAGAGGGCGTGATCGTGGGTGCCAATGTGCAAGCGCGTCACATGCTGGGTTTGCAAACACAAACAACACTGCATGCCAGCGATGTGTTTGCCGTGGCCTGGCAATCCTTGTTTGACTTGCCCCAACACGGCCACAGCATGGAGGCCCCGCTGTGGTCAGGCTTGCGGCTGCAAGCCCAAGCCGCTTCTTCATCACTGCCCCACCCGATGCCCACTGCCGCCGCAGCCCCCCTCAAGGCGGTGGAATCTGACTTGATTCGCCGGGCCATGCAGCAAGCCCGCGGCAATGTGGCCGAAGCGGCGCAACGCCTGGGCATCAGCCGCGCCACGCTGTACCGCAAGCTGTCGCCTAGCAAGCGGGGTTAAAAAACAGAGACGCGAGATTGGCCTTGCGCGCCCTCCCATTGGGTGCGTGGCGCGAGGACCCCGTTGCGTTTATTTGCCTGCGTTTGGAAAGAAAAGCACTTCGCCGCCCACCTTGTAGGCCGCGATGCTGGTTTGCCCAGCGGGCGACACCACCCAATCGACAAACTTCTGTGCCAGGTCAGCTTTGACATGGGGGTGTTTGGCGGGGTTGACCACCATCACGCCGTACTGGTTGAACAAACGGTTGTCCCCTTCCACCAGCACTTGCAGGTCTTGGCGATTTTTGAAATTCAGCCACGTGCCTCGGTCGGTCAAGGCGTAGGCGCCGGTCGATGACGCAATGTTCAATGCAGGTCCCATGCCGCAACCACATTCTTTGTAGCCGCTGCCTTTGTTGTCGACACCCGCCAACTTCCAATAGCGCAGCTCGGCCGCATGGGTGCCGCTTTTATCACCGCGTGAGATGAAGTTGGCTTGTGCATGGGCCACTTTTTGCAAGGCTGCCACAATGTCTTTGCCGCGTGTTTTGGCCGGGTCGTTGGCGAGGCCAACCAGCACAAAGTCGTTGTACATCACTGCAAAACGTTTGACGCCAAAGCCATCGGCGACAAATTTTTCTTCCGCCGCTTGGTCATGCACAAACAACACATCGGCATCGCCTCGACGGCCCATGTCGAGTGCTTGACCAGTGCCCAAGGCCACCACCTTGATGTCGATGCCGCTGGCTTGTTTGAAAGTAGGCAAGAGATGCGAGAACAAACCCGATTGCTCGGTCGAGGTGGTGGACGCCATCACGAGGCTAGGCACTTGCGCCTGAACGGTCCCTGTGCTCAAGGCCCAAGTGAGGGCCGTCACGCGAGCCCATGCCACAAGATGCGAACGACGTGTCATACCAACTCTCCTTTGAGAAACAAATGAGCCTCTGGGTGGCTGTGCGCCAAGGGCTGTCCAAAAAAATCAGCCACGGGTAAATCAGCCAGCACGCGACCAGCTTCCAGATAAATCACACGGGTCGCCAAACGTTTGACTTGGCCGAGGTTGTGGCTGCTGAACAGCAAGGTGAGGTCCGTGGTTTGCACCCATTCGTGCAACAAACGCTCGACCTCGCGTTTGGCATGCGGGTCCAAGCTCGACGTGGGTTCATCCAGCATCAAACATTGCGGCTGCAAAGCCCAAGCACGGGCCAAGGCCAGACGCTGCTGTTGCCCGCCCGACAGATGGCGGGCTGAGCGGTGTGCCAAGTCTTGCAAGCCCACATGGGCGATGGCGTGCATGGCTTGGTCCAGAGCAGCACGCCATGGCACACCTTGCAACCAAATGCCTAAGGCCACGCCACGCAAGGCCGTGGTGCGCAACATGTGGGGGCGTTGAAAGACCATGGCTTGCCGCACCGCACTGGCCCGTGTGACCTGCCCTTGCGACAGTGGCAGCAAGCCATGCGCCACCCGCAGCAAGGTACTTTTGCCGCAGCCATTGGCGCCAACCAAGGCCACGCGCTCACCGGCGTGAATGGACAAGCTCACTTCTCGCAAGGCCTGATGCGAGCCAAATTGCACACTGGCGTGCTGCAAGCGCAACACCTCGCTCATGCCAACACCTCACGCGAAGCCGCAGAGGCCACACCATCTTGGCGTGTGCGCCAGCGACGCAAGGCGGCAATGCCCATGTTCAAACACAGCACCACGCCCAACAGCACAGCGCCCAAAGCAAGCGCCAAAGGCAAATCGCCCTTGCTGGTTTCTAGCGCAATGGCGGTGGTCATGACGCGGGTAAAACCTTCGATGTTGCCGCCCACCACCATGACGGCCCCCACCTCGGACACGGCGCGTCCAAAAGCGGCAATCACCACGGTCAGCAAGGCATAGCGCTCATCCCAGGCCAACAAAATGCTGCGCATCCAAGGCGAGGCGCCCAGCGACTGCAGCTGTTCGCCGTGCTGACGCTCGGCGTCTTCCACACACTGGCGTGTCAGCGCAGTGACCACGGGCAGCACCAACACCGCTTGTGCCAACACCATGGCCTTGATGCTGAACAGCCAGCCCAAAAAACCCAAAGGGCCCGTACGCGACAGCAGCAGGTACACCAGCAAACCCACCACCACCGAAGGCAAAGCCAGCAAGGTGTTGAGCACCGTCAACAACACCCCTCGCCCTGTGAAACGCGCCACCCCCAGCCAAGCACCCAAAGCCATGCCCACGCTACAAGCGATGGCACTGGCGAGCACACTCACCCACAGCGAACGGCCCACGATGGACCACAAGACGGGATCGCACTGGAACAGGAGTTGGAGCGCAGACTGCGCGCTGTCAGATAAAAAGGACATAAGACAATAGAGCTTCGGTTATCGTAGCCATCACCTAAAAACCCCACCATATGTAACTGCGTGCATAGCATCAAACTTCACTACACCCTGAGCCATCGCGACGACAAAGACAGCCTCGGCGCAGACGCACCGCTGCTGCGCCATCCCTTGATGGAGTTACTGCAAGCGGTAGCACAACATGGCTCGATCTCTGCCGCTGCACGTGAACTCGGTTTGTCTTACCGCCATGTGTGGGGCGAACTCAAGCGTTGGGAAGACGTGATGGGGCACGAATTGATCGTGTGGGAAAAAGGCCAATCGGCCCGCTTGACCGAGTTTGGCGACAAGCTGATGTGGGCCGAACGCCAAACGCAGGCGCGCTTGGCGCCTCAACTCGAAGCCTTGCGTGCCGACCTGGAACGCACATTTGCCGTCGCCTTTGACACGCACGCCCATGTGCTCACCCTGTACGCCAGCCACGACGATGCCTTGCCGCGCCTGCGCGAACACGCTGCCGAATCGGGCTTGCACCTGGACATCCGCTTTTGCGGCAGCGTGGACGCGATTCGCGCCTTGAACGAAGGGCGCTGCACGCTGGCAGGTTTTCATACCCAAACACGCCCGCTGGCCACCTCACACACAGCCCTGGCTTACCGAGACTTGCTCAAGCCTGGTTTGCACAAGGTGCTGGGTTTTGCGACCCGCACCCAAGGCTTGATCGTGGCACCTGGCAACCCGTTGCAACTGCGCAATTTGCATGATGCCGCGCGCACCCGCGCGCGCTTTGTGCAGCGCAGCCTAGGCACCGGCACACGCGTCTTGCTGGATGATTTGCTGGCGCAAGAAAAGCTCGCACTCGCCGACCTGAACAACTGGCCCGACGACGAACCCTCACACGTGGCCCTGGCCGAAGCCATTGCCTCCGGCCGTTGCGATGTGGGCTTGGGTATTGAGAGCACCGCCAAATCTAAAGGGCTGGGCTTCGTGCCCTTGATGCATGAACACTTCCATTTGGTATGTTTGAAATCGGCGCTCGAGAGCCCCGCTACCCAGGCCCTGCGTCAGGTGCTGCAAGACGCGGCCTGGGCCCAAGCCCTGCAGGCCTTGCCCGGCTACCACAGTGACCACAGCGGAGAGGTCCAGTCGCTGAACGCCTTGCTGCCTTGGTGGACCTTCAAACGGGTCAAAAAAACGGCTTAATCCAACGGCATCTCTTTCAAGCCCGGGTAATCACAGGGTTTGACCAGGCGCTGCCGCCGATAATCGGAGCATGGCTTCTTCTATTTCGTCTCCCACATCGGCGCCCCCTCGTCTGACCTCGCTGTCACACGGCGGTGGCTGCGGCTGCAAAATTGCACCCGGCGTTTTGCGTGAAATCTTGCAAAGCACACACGGCATGGCCATCCCCGATCAATTGCTGGTCGGCATTGAAACCGCAGATGACGCGGCGGTGTACCAACTCAACGACCACCAAGCCCTCATTGCCACCACCGATTTCTTCATGCCCATCGTGGACGATCCCTACGACTTTGGCCGCATCGCAGCGACCAACGCCATCAGCGATGTGTATGCCATGGGCGGCACCCCCATCATGGCGCTCGGCATTGTGGGCATGCCTGTCAACGTGTTGCCCATGCCCACGATTGCCCGCATTTTGCAAGGCGGTCAAGACGTGTGCCGCGATGCGGGCATCCCCATTGCCGGTGGCCACACGATTGATTCGGTCGAACCCATTTACGGCCTGGTGGTGCTCGGTTTGGTGCATCCCTCGCGCATCAAACGCAACAACGGGGCGAAGCCCGGCGATGTGCTGGTCTTGGGCAAGCCCCTCGGCATGGGGGTGCTGTCTGCCGCACTCAAGAAAGAGCAACTCAGTGATGCGGGCTACCAAGCCATGATTCGCTACACCACCCAACTCAACCGCCCGGGCATCGCATTGGCAGCGCTGGACGGGGTCCATGCCTTGACCGATGTGACAGGGTTTGGTTTGGGCGGCCATACCCTGGAACTGGCGCGTGGTGCCCAGGTGCAAGTGACCATCGATTGGGCGAACGTGCCCTTGGTGGATGGGGTGCGGACCCTGGCCGAACATGGCTTTGTCACCGGCGCCTCCGGGCGCAACTGGGCCAGCTATGGCGATGACATTGTGCTGCCGGCTGGTTTTGCGGCAGCCGATCAAGCCTTGCTCAGCGACCCTCAAACCTCAGGTGGTTTGTTGGTCACGTGCTCCCCCGAGCGTGTGCAAAAGGTACTAGACATCTTCCACGCTGAGGGGTTTGAGCAAGCTGCGGTCATCGGGTCGGTAGAAGCTGGATCGGGCTTGCATGTGAAGTAATTTCAAGCGCACAGGCGAAAGTTCATCCCCAATCCAGAGGGAAAGGCCTCTGAGTTGGTAGGATCACGGGTTGGCAAAAAAATGGAGGCACGCAGTGTCAAAACTTCTTAAATTTGCATTAGGCGTTGATCGCATCAGCGAACAATTTGGTCACATGGCAGCATTCACTGTGCTGGCTGCCGCCATGATCTCTGCAGGCAATGCGTTCATTCGCTACGGCTTTGACGTCAGCTCCAACGGCTGGTTGGAAATTCAGTGGTACTTGTTCGCGGCCACCGTCATGCTGGGTGCCCCTTTGGTGCTTAAACTCAATGAACATGTGCGGGTGGACCTGCTCTACGGCAAGCTCAAAGACAAAGCCCCTGTCTATGTCGATTTGTTCGGCTTGGTGGTGTTTTTGTTACCGGTGATGGCCATGTTGACTTGGTTGAGCTTTCCGCTCTTCGTCAAGATGCTGGTGACCAACGAAATGTCGAGCAACGCAGGGGGGCTGATCCGCTGGCCTGCCATGCTGTTGCTGCCCCTGGGTTTTGCATGGATGTTCCTGCAAGGCTTGAGCGAAATCATCAAGCGCGTGGCTTACTTGCAAGGCAAGTTTGAAATGGACACGCACTACGAAAAGCCCGTGCAATAAGGACCCACCACCATGGAAATGCAAAACTTCGCACCCATCATGTTCGGCGGCCTTGTGCTGACGATGTTGATTGGTTTCCCCGTCGCTTTCTCGCTGGCATTTTTGGGTTTGGCCTGTGGCTTCTTTGCCATCAGCATGGACTGGTTTCCCGCCAGCTTCATGGCCAACTTGCCACTGAATATTTTTGGCATTCTCAGCAACGACTTGCTGCTGGCCATTCCCTTCTTCACCTTCATGGGCGCCATTCTGGAAAAGTGTGGCCTGGCCGAAGACATGCTGGATTCGATGGGCCAACTGTTCGGCCCCGTCAAAGGCGGCTTGGGCTACTCGGTCATCATCGTGGGCTTTATCTTGGGCGCCATCACAGGCACCGTGGCAGGCCAAGTGATTGCCATGGCCTTGATCTCCCTGCCTGTGATGATCCGCTACGGCTACAACATGCGCTACGCCACAGGCGTGCTGGCTGCCTCAGGCACCATCACGCAATTGGTGCCACCGTCGTTGGTGTTGGTGGTGATGGCTGACCAACTCGGTCGCTCAGTGGGCGACATGTACAAAGGCGCTTGGGGCCCATCGATGTTGCAAGTCGGCATCTTCGCGCTCTACACCTTTGGCCTGAGCTTGATCAAGCCAGACCATGTGCCCGGCGTGCCCAAAGAAGCCCGCACCTTGAACGGTTGGGCGCTGTGGAGCAAATGCTTGCGCGGCATCATTCCCTCGGCCTTTTTGATCTTCGCCGTGCTGGGCTCCATGGGCGGCTTGCCTGGCATCAACACCGCCATCGCCACCCCCACCGAAGCCGGTGCCATGGGTTGCGTGGGCGCGTTGATTTTGGCGGCCATGCACAACCGTTTAGACAAAGACTTGATCTGGGAAGCGATGCACAGCACCATGCGTTTGACCGCCATGGTGGTGTTCATCCTGATCGGTTCACGCGTGTTCTCGATGGTGTTCCAAGGCGTGGACGGTGCGAAATGGGTGGAGCATTTGCTGTCGGGCTTGCCTGGCGGTCAAGTGGGCTTCTTGATTGTGGTGAACATCTTCATCTTCTTCTTGGCCTTCTTCCTCGACTTCTTTGAAATCGCCTTCATCATCTTGCCCATGCTCGGCCCCGTCGCCGACAAAATGGGCATCGACATGGTGTGGTTTGGCGTGCTGCTGTGCGTGAACATGCAAACCAGCTTCATGCATCCACCGTTTGGTTTTGCGCTGTTTTACTTGCGCGGCATTGCGGATACGCTGTTCAAAGAAGGTCGTATTGAAAAACCCGTCAAGTCCAACGACATTTACATGGGCGCCATTCCTTGGGTGATCATGCAGCTGGTGTTGGTGGTGATCGTGATCTTTGTGCCTGAGACCGTGACCATGTTCTTGGACAAAGAAGAAAAGGTCGACCTCGACAAGGTGGTGATTGAAATGCCATCCGAGCAAGAAGTGCCCGACGCCGAGCTCAAACTCGACGGCCCGCCACCGACAGCGGCTCAAAACGCTGCCGACGAGCAAAAGAAGATCGACGACTTGTTCAAGAAGTAACGCGTCGCTTGAACCTCGCTGCCCCTCCGGCCTGTCCGTGAGGGGCTTTTTCTTGAGCACACGACACATCCAAACACCATGGACAACACCTCCACACCCCACCTCGGCCCTGCGCCTTTTCGCTTTCAACCGGCGAGCGACATGGTCGAAGGCCCGGCTTTTTCGCGCACGTTTCAGGCCATCACCTTGCTCACCGTGGTGGGGTCTGGGTACTGGCTGCTGAGTCTGTGGCAACAAGGCAAGTTTGGAGGCAGCGCCGGTCTCGAAGGTTTGCGTGCGGCAGGATGGTTCATCCTCGGTTGGTTTTTATTGGCATGGACAGCTTGGCATGTGATGCAAAGCCGCGCCTGCCTGGACGCTTCAGGCTTGCATCAAACATGGATCTGGGACAAACACATGGCCTACGAGGAGCTGGCGTATGCCAAGCTGATTCGTGTGCGCGGCCTGGAGTGGTTCATGGCGCCACGTTTTTACGTGCGCACGCTCATGGGCAAGTTCGCGGTGTTTTATGTGACTGACCCGGTTGTGATGGCGGAATGTGAACGCCTGTCCCAAGAGCTCCAAGCCTTTCGACAGCTGTGAAACCGGCACGCACATAAAAAAACCGCGCCCGAAGGCGCGGTTTTTTGTGGGCAAGACCCGGAGCTGAATTACAGCTTTTGCGCTTGCATGAACGAGTCGAACTTGGCTTCGGTGAAGCGGAACCACAGGTTTTGGTCTGCGCGGAACTTGGAGTAATCGGCGTACACCTTTTTCCAGTTTTCATTCTTAGCCGAGATTTCGTCGTAAAACGCCATGGCTTCTTTGAACGATGCAGCCATCACGTCTTTGGGGAACTCGCGCAACTTGGTGCCAGAGCCCACCAACTGCTTCAGTGCAGCGGGGTTGCGTGCGTCGTACTTGGCCTGCATGTCTGAGTGCGCTTGTGCAGCAGCAGCTTCGACAATGGCTTTGTACTCAGGCGACAAGCTGTTGAAGGCTTTGTCGTTGATGAAGAAATCGAGCTGAGGACCACCTTCCCAGAAACCTGGGTAGTAGTAGAAAGGCGCCACTTTGCTGAAGCCCAATTTCAAATCGTCGTAAGGTCCGATCCACTCGGCCGAGTCGATGGTGCCTTTTTCCAGGGCGGGGTAAATATCGCCACCAGGAATGTTTTGAGGAACCGCACCCAAACGCTCCAACACCTTGCCGCCAAAGCCGCCGATACGGAACTTCAGGCCTTTGATGTCTTGCAGCGACTTGATCTCTTTGCGGAACCAGCCACCCATTTGGGCGCCCGTGTTACCGCCTGGGAAGTTGACGATGTTGTACTTGGCATAGAACTCGCGCATGAGTTTCATGCCGTTGCCTTCATACATCCAAGCCGACATTTGACGGCTGTTCAAACCAAAAGGAATGGCGCATCCCAAGGCAAACGTTTCATCCTTACCAAAGAAGTAGTAAGGCGCTGTGTGGGCCATTTCAACGGAGCCCTGTTGCACACCGTCGACCACGCCGAACGCGGGCATGATTTCACCGGCAGCATGGACTGAAATTTCAAATTTGCCACCCGACATGGCTTTGACCTGTTTGGCAAACACATCGGCAGCGCCATGGATGGTGTCGAGCGACTTAGGAAAGCTCGATGCCAAGCGCCAACGGATCGCAGCTTGTGCATGCACCGCGGGTGCTGCACCAGCAGCCAAGATACCTGCAATACCTGCATTTTTAATAACGGAACGACGGTCCATAGAAGACTCCCTTGAGTTTAAAAACAGTGATGTCAATGGGTGGTGTGACGCACGCATGACAAGCGACGTGGCGAGATTGTATGCAGGCTTTCAAACGTAATTTCACGGGTTTTCCCCCGAAGAAATACGAATGCAAAACAATTCACATGGCGTGAAATGACTTCAATTTAAAAACGAGGCAAAACGCTTGGCAATGGCCGCTTGAATGCCCGCAGCATCGAGGCCCAACTCGGCCAGCAGCTTGGCGGGGTCGCCATGCTCGGTGAACACATCGGGCACGCCCAAGGTCAACACGGGCTTGGGCAACGCCAGCGCCTGCAAGGCTTCGAGCACGGCAGAGCCTGCGCCGCCCATCACAGCCCCCTCCTCCACCGTGACCAAGGCATCGTGCGATGCAGCGATCTGCGCCAGCAACTCAACATCCAAGGGTTTGGCCCAACGCATGTTGACGACCGTGGTGTTGAGCGCCTCCCCCACCTGCAAGGCGGGATAGAGCAAGGTGCCAAAAGCAAGAATGGCGATGTGTTGGCCTCGGCGTCGGACTTCTCCTTTGCCAAAGGGCAACGCGCTCAAGCCCGCTTGCACTGGCACACCCACACCGGCGCCCCGGGGATAACGCACCGCCACACAGTGGTCTTGTTGGTATGCCGTGGTCAGGAGCTGGCGACATTCGTTTTCATCGGCCGGACAGGCGATGCTGACGTTGGGGATGCAGCGCATAAATGGAATGTCGTACACGCCCGCATGCGTGGCGCCATCGGCACCGACGATGCCTGCACGATCCAAAGCCAACACCATGGGTAGCTTTTGCAGCGCCACATCGTGAATCACTTGGTCATAGGCACGCTGCAAGAAGGTGGAGTAAATCGCCACCACAGGCTTGACACCTTCACACGCCAAACCAGCTGCAAACGTGAGCGCGTGCTGCTCCGCAATGCCTACGTCGTAATAACGATCAGGGAAGCGTTTGTGGAACTCAACCATGCCAGAGCCCTCGCGCATGGCAGGCGTGATGCCCACCAGCAAAGGATCGTGCTCGGCCATGTCGCACAGCCAACTGCCAAACACTTGGGTAAAAGTGGTTTTCGGGGCCGTCGTGGCAGGCACCAAACCCACCGCAGGGTCGAACTTGCCGGGGCCGTGATAAGCCACCGGATCTGCCTCGGCCAATTTGTAGCCTTGGCCCTTTTTGGTCACCACATGAAGGAACTGCGGCCCTTCCAAGTGCTTGATGTTCTCCAAAGTCGGGATCAAGGAATCCAAGTCGTGGCCATCAATCGGGCCGATGTAGTTGAAACCAAATTTTTCAAACAAGGTGGCAGGCACCACCATGCCTTTGGCATGCTCTTCGAACCGTTTGGCCAATTCAAACAGAGGTGGCGCGCCTTTGAGCACTTGCTTGCCCACCTCTTTGGCCGTCGCATAAAACTTGCCACTCATCAGCTGCGCCAAATAGCGATTGAGCGCGCCCACCGGCGGGCTGATGGACATGTCGTTGTCGTTCAAGATCACCAGCAAACGGGCGTTGGTCACGCCTGCGTTGTTAAGCGCCTCAAACGCCATGCCGGCCGTCATGGCGCCATCGCCAATGACCGCAATCGCATGACGCTGCTCACCTTTTTGCTGCGCGGCCAAGGCCATGCCCAAGGCGGCAGAAATGCTGGTGGACGAGTGGGCCGTGCCAAAGGCGTCGTACGCGCTTTCGTCACGGCGCGGAAAGCCGCTCAAACCGTGACGTTGGCGCAGCGTGCTCATCTGAGCGCGACGACCGGTCAGCATTTTGTGGGGATAGGTTTGATGCCCCACGTCCCACACGATGCGGTCATGCGGGGTGTTGAACACATAGTGCAAGGCGACGGTCAACTCGACGGTGCCCAAGTTGGAGCTCAAGTGGCCGCCTGTTTTGGCCACACTGTGCAATAACTCAGAGCGCAACTCATCGGCCAAGATGCCGAGTTGGTGACGCGGCAACGCACGCAAGTCTGCGGGCGAATGGATAGAGGACAACAAATCAGACATCTTTAAGTATTCCGGTTCACCACACGCTCGGCCAACGCGGCCAAGGTGTGGGTGTGCGTCAAGCCTGTATCGTGCAAAGCGTTCAAGGCTTCGCGCAACAAGGACTGCGCATAAGACGTGGCTTCATCCAAACCCAACAACGACACATAAGTGGGTTTGTCGTTGGCAGCATCTTTGCCCGCGGTTTTACCCAGGGTGGCTGAATCGGCGATGACATCCAAAATATCATCCACCACCTGGAAAGCCAAGCCCAAGGCACGGCCATAAGCCTGCAGGCCCTGCAAAGCCTGCTCAGAAGCTGCACCACAGGCGGCACCCATCATCACACTGGCCTCCAACAAGGCGCCGGTTTTGAGGCGATGCATGTGGCGCAATTGGTCTTCGTTCAAGGCGACGCCCACGCTGGCCAAATCAATCGCTTGACCACCAGCCATGCCGGCATGGCCCGCAGCCTGGGCCAGCAAACGACACAGGCGCGCTTGCACCCCCTCGGGAATGGCCGAGGCATCGGGTGTGAGTATTTCAAAGGCCAGGGCTTGCAAGGCGTCCCCTGCCAACAAAGCTTGGGCTTCGCCAAACTTCACATGGACCGTGGGTTTGCCTCGACGCAATACATCGTTGTCCATGCAGGGCATGTCGTCATGCACCAGCGAGTAGGCATGGATCAACTCTGCAGCACACGCCGCACGCAACGCGGCTTCATCCAGCGCGGGATTGGGCACACCGTTGGCCACGGCCTCGCGCGCCGCCAACACCAACAAGGGCCGCAAACGTTTGCCACCATCCAAGACGGAATAGCGCATGGCCTCACCCAAACCGGCCGGCGCATCAGGACTGATCCAACGCGACAAGGCTTGTTCAACATGGTCTAGCCAGCGGTTGCTCCATTGATCGAGTTCGCTCGGGTTCATGCGCTTCGTCAAGGCGTTCACGTGGGTGTCCAAGGTTTGAGTGCACCGTTGTCGAGCACTTTGATTTGTTGTTCCACCGCATCCAGTTGGGCGCGACAGTAAGCCAAAAGTTCGGCGCCGCGCTCATAACCCGATAACAACTGCGCCAACGGCAGTTGACCTGACTCCATCCCTGCGACCAGGCTCTCCAGCTCTTGCAAAGCCGCCTCGTAGCTGACGGGCGCAGCGTCTGTGGCACTGGTAGATGATTTGGCTTTGGGCATGTCTGTTCGGAATCCGAGGTTGAATGATCAATGAGCCAAGTATTTTAGGTCGCTCCGGTGCTTGACGTTTCGCCCCCTTGGGTACAATGGGCATCCTTCAATTGGCCTCAGGGCCATTTATTTTGTTCACTCACCTCCCTGTGGGGAGTCTTTAGGTCAGGTCACCCATGTCTGATTTAAGTCTTCAACTGCAGCAGGCGCACAGCCAACTACCAGTTACCAGTTACTTTGACGAGGCGCTGTTTCAGCGCGAACTGGAGACCATCTTTCAGCGCGGCCCACGGTATGTGGGCCACCAACTCGCCGTCCCCAACGTGGGTGACTACTACGCTTTGCCCCATGAAGGCGAAGGGCGTGCGCTTGTGCGCTCAGCCCAAGGCGTGGAGTTGATCTCCAATGTGTGCCGCCACCGCCAAGCGGTGATGCTCAAAGGCCGCGGCTCTTTGCAAAACCAAGCCCCAGGCTCGGCCGGTGGCAACATCGTGTGCCCCTTGCACCGCTGGACCTATGCACCGTCGGGTGAATTGCTGGGCGCCCCCCACTTCTCGCACGACCCCTGCTTGAACCTCAACAATTACAAGTTGCGCGAATGGAACGGCTTGCTGTTTGAAGACAACGGCGTCGACATCGAGGCCGACTTGGCCGATATGGGCCCCCGTGCCGCCTTGGATTTCAAAGGTTTTGCCCTTGACCGTGTTGAATTGCACACCTGCAACTACAACTGGAAAACCTTCATCGAGGTCTACCTCGAGGACTACCACGTCGGCCCCTTCCACCCAGGCCTGGGCCAGTTTGTGACCTGTGACGACCTGAGCTGGGAATTCAAAGACAACTACTCGGTGCAAACCGTGGGCGTCTCCGATGGTTTTGGCAAGCCTGGCTCGCCGACCTATCAAACCTGGCACGAGATGCTGCTGAAGTACCGCAACGGCGAACTGCCTGAGCGCGGCGCGATTTGGCTCACCTACTATCCCCACATCATGGTGGAGTGGTACCCGCATGTGTTGACGGTGTCCACCCTGCACCCCATCAGCCCCACCCAAACGCTGAACATGGTGGAGTTTTATTACCCCGAAGAAATCGTGGCCTTCGAGCGCGAATTCGTGGAGGCCCAACAAGCGGCCTACATGGAGACCTGTATCGAAGACGACGAAATCGGCGAGCGCATGGACGCTGGCCGCAAAGCCCTGATGCAGCGCGGTGACAACGAAGTCGGCCCCTACCAAAGCCCGATGGAAGACGGCATGCAGCACTTCCACGAGTGGTACCGCGGCAAACTGAACTTCTAATTCCCCACGATGCAAGCGCTTTGGATGCTGCTGGGCGCAGCCTTTTTCGCCACCATGGGCGTGTGCGTCAAATTTGCCTCGGCCCATTTCAACCCAGCGGAGTTGGTGCTCTACCGCGGTTTGGTGGGCATGGTGTTTTTGTTCGTGATCGCACGTCAAAAAAAGGTCTCGCTGCGCACCCAATACCCAGGCATGCATCTGTGGCGATCGACCATCGGCGTGCTCTCGCTCAGCGCCTGGTTTTATGCCATTGCCAACCTGCCACTGGCGACCGCCATGACACTCAATTACATGAGCAGCGTCTGGGTGGCCGCTTTCTTGGTCGGCGGCTCGCTGATCAACTGGAACCCACAAGACGGGCGCAGCGCCTGGTCGCAAGGCCCCTTGGCCTTGACGGTCATTGCCGGCTTTGCCGGTGTGGTGATGATGTTACGCCCCACGGTAGAACAAAACCAAATTTTTGCCGGCTTGATTGGCCTCATGTCTGGCTTTGTCGCCGCCTTTGCCTACATGCAGGTCATGGCCTTGGGACGCTTGGGTGAACCCGAAACCCGCACCGTGTTTTACTTTGCCATTGGCACCGCCGTGGCGGGTGCCATCGGCATGGGCTTTGCTGGCGTGTCCGAATGGCACTGGGATTACGCCGTTTGGCTGCTGCCCGTGGGCGTGTTTGCCTCGCTCGGCCAGCTGTGCATGACACGCGCCTACAGCAAGGGCGCCACCTTGGTGGTGGCCAACTTGCAGTACTCCGGCATTGTGTTTGCAGCGCTCTACAGCTTGCTGCTGTTTGGCGATGACATTCCCCTCATCGGCTGGCTGGGCATGGCCTTGATTGTGGCCAGTGGCATGGTCGCTACCTTGCTGCGCGCACGCGCGGCGCCGAATGCCCCAGCGGAAGAACATTGACGCTTGACCGCTGACTCACACCCCCTCGACCGTTTAGGAGCTTTGCATGTACACCACCCTCATCAGCGTTGCGCAACTGCAAGCTTTGCAAGCCAGTGGCACACCAGTTCGCATCTTTGATTGCACCTTTGACTTGATGAACCCGCCAGCAGGCCACGCACAGTACAGCGAGCAACACATCGCAGGTGCCGTGCATGCCGACCTCGACCAACATCTGGCCACACACGATGCGACCCAACGCGTCAATGGCGGGCGACACCCTCTGCCCCAACGCGAGGTGTTTGCCGCTTGGCTCACCCGCAGAGGTTTGAACCAGGACACCCAAGTGGTGGTGTACGACCGCAATGGCATGAACTACTGCGGACGCTTGTGGTGGATGCTCAAGTGGTGCGGCCACGAGGCGGTGGCGGTACTCGACGGTGGCTTTCAAGCCTGGGTGGCAGCAGGCGGGGCTGTGTCAGCAGGTGATGAGGCCTTGTCCGCACACGCCTTGCCCGAAGGTAACTTTGCCTTGCGCGAGCCTTTGGTCAAGTGGGTCGACACAGCGACCGTGGCACGTGGGTTAACGCAGGGTCAACAAACCATCATCGATGCGCGGGGTGCGCCACGTTACCGCGGCGAAGTCGAACCACTCGATCCTGTGGCAGGGCATATTCCAGGTGCCTTGAATCGTCCGTTCAACACCAACCTCAACGAACAAGGTTTCTTCAAAAGCCCTGCCGAGTTGTGGGCGGAATTTGCGGCCTTGCTCGGCGACGCGAACGCTGAAACCGTGGTGCACCACTGTGGCAGTGGCGTGAGTGCCGTGCCCAATGTGCTGGCGATGGAAGTCGCGGGTCTGGGTCGCACTGCACTGTATCCAGGCAGCTGGAGCGAGTGGTGCAACACACCGGGCTTGCCCTGCGAAAAATCCTGATTCAGTGCTGTGCCCACTCGCCCAAAGCGGCGACCAAGGCAATGCCTGCGAACAACCAAGCCACCTGCGCCGCGGTTTCGCGCGGTGACAAGCGTTTTTGCAATTGCGGAATCAAGTCGGCCAGGGCGACATAAATAAAACTGCTCGCAGCCACGACCAAGAAAAACGGCAGGTACTCGTGCAGCGCACCGACCAACAGATAGCCCATCAATCCACCCACCGCCGTCACGCTACCCGCTAGGGTGAGCTTGAGCAAAGCAGCACGCGGGTTGCTCAGGGTTTGGCGCAGCACTACCAAGTCGCCCACATGGTGGGGAACTTCGTGCGCCATCACAGCCAGTGCAGCAGCAACCCCTAAACGTGCATCGGCCACAAACGCAGCGGCGATCAAAATACCATCGCCAAAAGCATGCACGCTGTCGCCCAACAATACGGCCCAACCACCGCTGTGGTGGTGATCGTGGTGATGCGCATCATGCCCGTGATGATGAGCCTCATGTGCGTGTTGCGCGTGCGCCTCATGATCATGAGATGCGTCATGCGTGTGAATGTGAGGCGCAGGCCTATGGTCATGCTGAGGGTCATGGCCATGTTCATGCCCGTGGTGCCACAGCTCGGCTTTGTCGAGCAAAAAGAAAAACACCAAGCCCACCAACAGGGCGGCAAACAACGCTTGGGCTGAAACACCCGCACTCACAGACAGTTCAAATGCTTCTGGTAGCAAACGTGTAAACGCTGTGGCCAACAAGGCGCCAGCCGCCAGACTGAGCAAATGCTGGGTGAAGCGCGACAGCAAGGCATAAGCCAACAAGGCGGCCAGCCACACACTGCCCATGCCAGCAACCAAGGTGCCGACAAGAATAGAAATCAAGGTCATGGGGGGATTATCGACTGAGGCTCTGGGACAAAAACTGCTTCTGCAACTTTGCATAGACCTGTGTTTTTGTCTTTTATCTGACTTGCTTGAAGCTGTTTAAATATATGTTGCCAGATCTTCATAACTAGGTTACATTAAGAACGTTGCAGCAAATTTTTGCTTCCTCGTGTTGCAACCAAGTTCGATTTGAGCAGCGGTACTCCCAACACCGCACACCTCCACCACCCTGCACGCTGCAGGATCCCACTGGTGGTCTGACTTCTTCCCTAGGCAAGCTTTTTCTGGTGACCTTTACGCCGTCACCAACGATCATGTTCTGTTGTAGTTTTCAACAGCATGAGTCCGGGCTCTAGAGCCCTATATCACTGGTTTTCATGTCATTTGTTTCTTCACATCCATTTGCCGTTGGCAAATTTCGGATCACACCGCTCAGCCGGTCACACGCTGCGGGTCATCACACCGCTGTTCTCTCCATCTGCAGGGGTCAAGGCTCGCAGACGAATGACCGCGTCTACACCTTCACACCTGAATTCACCTGTCAGGACAGCGCGCTGATGTATGCAGCGGCGCAAGCTCGCAACTGGTTGATCAATCCAAGCTCTTTGGCTTGACTCCCTAACACTCTGTTTTTAACCTGCGCCCGATTCAATCGCAGGGCGCAATTTTTTGAAAGGCTCCCCAATGAGCAGCAAACTTTATGTCGGCAATCTGACCTACTCGGTACGTGATGACGATCTGCATCAACAATTCTCCGCCTTTGGCCAAGTGCAATCGGCCAAAGTGATGATGGAACGCGACACCGGTCGCTCCAAAGGCTTTGGCTTTGTGGAAATGTCCAACAGCCAAGAAGCCGAGGCAGCCATCCAAGGCTTGCACGGCAAGAACATGGGCGGACGTGACCTCACCGTCAACATCGCCCGCCCCATGGAAGCACGCCCACCTCGCAGCGGTGGCTTCGGCGGAGGTTACGAAGGTAACAACCGCAGCTACTAAAGCCTGAACAAGCATTGAAAAAGCCAGCACCTGTGCTGGCTTTTTTTATATGGGTGCGATCAATGCGCCTTGTCCCAGTTCGGCCCCACCCCGACCTCAGCCAGCAACGGCACTTTGAGCTGCGCCACTTCGGCCATCAGGCGTGGCACTTCGGTGCGCACCCATTCAACTTCTGACTCGGGCACTTCAAACACCAGTTCATCGTGTACTTGCATGATGACCTTGGTTTGACGCTGTTGGTCATCAATCGCTTGCTGTACCTTGACCATGCTCATCTTGATCAAATCAGCGGCAGTGCCTTGCATGGGTGCGTTGATCGCTGCACGCTCTGCACCTGCACGGCGCGGGCCGTTGGGGCTGTTGATTTCGGGCAGGTACAAGCGGCGGCCAAACACGGTCTCGACATAGCCTTGGGCTTTGGCTTGTTCGCGGGTGTCGTCCATGTAGCGTTTGACGCCTGCAAAGCGTTCAAAGTAGCGGGTGATGTAGTTCTTGGCCGCCGTGTTGTCGATGCCCAGCGCTTTGGCCAAACCAAAGGCGCTCATGCCATAGATGAGGCCAAAGTTAATCACCTTGGCATAGCGGCGTTGCTCGGTGCTGACCTCGCTCACAGCCACACCAAACACTTCAGCTGCGGTGGCACGGTGCACATCCAAACCATCGTGAAAGGCTTTCACCAAGGCCTCGTCACCGCTGATGTGGGCCATGATGCGCAGCTCAATCTGGCTGTAGTCGGCGCTGGCAATCACGCTGCCCGCAGGGGCCACAAACGCCTCGCGCACTTTGCGACCTTCCGCCGTGCGAATCGGGATGTTTTGCAAATTGGGATCGTTGCTCGACAAACGCCCCGTCACCGCCACCGCTTGCGCGTAGTGCGTGTGCACGCGGCCCGTGCGTGGCAAGGCCATCAGCGCCAGCTTGTCGGTGTAGGTACCTTTGAGCTTGCTGAGCGAACGGTGCTCCAAAATTTTGGCAGGCAGCGGGTAGTCCTCCGCCAACTTCTCCAGCACCTCTTCATCGGTGCTGCGTGCGCCTGTGGCGGTTTTTTTGATGACGGGCAAGCCCAGTTTGTCAAAGAAGATTTCGCCCAATTGCTTGGGACTGGCCAAGTTAAACGGCTGGCCTGCAATCTCATACGCCTCGGTTTCGAGCTGGACAATGCGTTGGCCTAAGGCGTGACTTTGCGCGGCCAATGTGGGCGCGTCAATCAACACGCCGTTGCGCTCGATGCGGTACAGCGCTTCGCTGCTTTCAATTTCCAGTTGGTAGATGAAACGCAGTTTGTCGTCGGCTTGCAATCGGGGCCACAGCACCTGGTGCACGTCCAAGGTCATGTCCGAGTCTTCGCACGAATACTCGGTGGCACGCGCCACATCCACTTGCGCGAACGGAATTTGGTGTGCGCCCTTGCCGCACAGGTCTTCGTAGCTCAGTCCCTTGCGGCCCACATGGCGCTCGGCCAAGCTGGCCAGGCCATGCGGCTTGTGCACTTCCAACACATAACTTTGCAGCATGGTGTCATGGGCGTAGCCTTTGACCTCAATGCCATGGTTGGCCATCACGTGGCGGTCGTATTTGATGTGCTGGCCCAGCTTATGAATAGCAGGGTTTTCAAACCAAGGCTTGAGTTTGGCCAGCACCTCGTGGATGGGCAACTGAGTGGGCGCATCGCCATAGCTGTGCGCCAACGGGATGTAACACGCCTCACCGGGTTGGACCGAAAAGCTCAAGCCCACAATTTCGGCACGCATGGCGTCCAACGACGTGGTCTCGGTGTCAAAGGCCACCAGTTCAGCTGCTTGTAGCTTGGCCAGCCATTGATCGAACGCCTCCCACGTCAGCACGCAGTCGTAGGCTTTGTTGCTGACTTGCGAGACCACAGGTGCGGGTTCGTCAAACAAACCCGGATTGGGCTCGAACTTAGGTTTGGGTGAAGCGCCCGGTAATGCCGATGACAGTGCATCGCCGCCCTCGCTGATAGCACGGGCCAAACCTTTGAAGCCATAGGTTTCGTAAAAGGTTTTCAAGCCCGCTTTGTCGGGCTCGGCCAAGTGCAGCGCATCGAGTGCGGGCAAGTTGGGCACATAGGCCGACAAATCGCAATCGGTTTTCATGGTCACCAACTGGCGACCTGTGGGCAGCCAATCCAGCGCTTGGCGCAAGTTCTCTCCTGCCACGCCTTTGATGGCATCAGCGTTTTGCAGCAAGTTGTCGAGCGAGCCGTATTCCATCAGCCACTTGGCGGCCGTCTTGGGGCCCACTTTTTGCACACCAGGCACGTTGTCCACCGTATCGCCGACCAAGGTTTGGTAATCGATCATCAAATGCGGTGGCACACCAAACTCGGCGGTCACACCCGCCACATCGCGCTTTTTGCCGTTCATGGTGTCCATGATGGTGATGTGTTCGTTCACCAACTGGCTCAAGTCCTTGTCGCCACTCGACACCACCACCGTCACGCCTTGCTTGGCAGCGGTCACGGCCAAGGTGGCAATCACATCGTCGGCCTCAACGCCTGGCACATCCAACACCGTCCAACCCAGCATGCGCACCATGGCGTGGATGGGCTCAATTTGCGAACGCAAGTCGTCGGGCATGGGCGAACGGTTGGCTTTGTACGCGGGGTACATCTCGTCGCGGAAGGTGGGGCCTTTGGCGTCAAACACGCACGCGGCAAGCTGGGTGGGCACTTCCTTGCGCAAGGCCTGCATCATGTTGATCATGCCGCGAATAGCCCCCGTGGCCGCGCTGCTGGGGTCTCCGGGCACGGCACGCAGGTCGGGCATGGCATGAAAAGCGCGGTAAAGGTAGCTGGAGCCGTCGACCAGCAGCAGGGTTTTGGATTCACTCATAACTGTGGATTGTGCCGTGGGTTGTTGTTGGCTTTTTGTGCTTCCTGTGTTGTTTTGTGCTGCTTTTTGTGCTGGGCTCGCTGTGCGCGGCTGGTGGGCGTCGCTGCTTCATGCTGTACCAGAAATCATTGCGACGCCCACCAGCCACGCCCAGACTACGGCCCACATTTGTGCACGCCTGCAGCATGCTCGTGCCGTTGGCACATTGCCATGCACAGCCAGAACTACTGCCGCACCTACGAAGCTTTGTGGCGTTCATAACAGCGGAGCCACAAAAACGCAGGCCGTAGTCTTGGGGGAAGGGGTATGAGCGGGTGACGATTTCTGGACCAGTATGAGGAACCCGCTCATACCCCTGCCCCCAAGCGAGCCCAGCAAAAAAGCAAAAGAGCACAAAAGCCAGCCAAATAGCCCCAACTACAATGGCAACAACTTTTAACCCCCTGGTCCTCATGGCAGTTTTCACCGAAGTTTCCGAGTCCACCGCACAAGAACTGCTGACCCAGCTCAAACTCGGCGAGTTGGTTGAACTCAAAGGCATCCAGGGCGGGATTGAAAACACCAACTACTTCCTCACCAGCAGCGAAGGGCCCTACGTCCTCACGCTGTTTGAGCGCCTCACCCACGAACAACTGCCGTTTTATCTGTACCTGATGAAACACTTAGCGCAAGGCGGCATCCCGGTGCCCGACCCGGTGTCTGACGTGCATGGCGACATTTTGCTGACCGTCGAGGGCAAGCCCGCTGCCGTGGTAAACCGCCTGAAGGGCAAAAGTGAGCTCGCGCCCACCCCTATGCATTGCGCAGCCGTGGGCGAGATGCTGGCTCGCATGCACTTGGCTGGTCGTGACTTCAACCGCCAGCAACCCAATTTACGTGGTCTGCCCTGGTGGAACGAAACCGTCCCCGTGGTGTTGCCGTATTTGGATGCATCGCAAACCGCGCTGATTCAAACCGAGCTGGCCTACCAAAACCACATCGCGGCCTCGGCGGCGTACACCGCCCTGCCCCGTGGCCCGGTTCATGCCGACTTGTTCCGCGACAACGTGATGTTTGATGGCCCGCCCGACGCGCCCACCCTGAGCGGCTTCTTCGACTTTTACTTTGCAGGGGTGGACACTTGGTTGTTTGATGTGGCCGTGTGTTTGAACGACTGGTGCATCACCCATGCCGAGGGCCACCACGATGCGACCAAAGCGCAGGCCTTCATAGCGGCTTACCAAGCCGTGCGCCCCTTCACAGCGGCTGAGCGCCAATTGATCAACCCCATGCTGCGTGCCGGTGCCTTGCGTTTTTGGACCTCACGGCTGTGGGACTTTCACTTGCCGCGTGAAGCGAGCATGTTGCAACCCCACGACCCCACCCACTTCGAACGCGTGTTGCGCGAACGTGTGACGCATCCTGTCACACTCTGACCTATGAAACTCAATGTTGTTCCCGCAAAAACCGGCTCTGAATGGGTGCGCCAAGGCATTCGCACATTTTGGAAACAACCGATTGCACTGAGCGGCTTGTTCTTCATGTTCATGGCCATCATGTCGGTGTCTTCCTTGGTGCCCGTGGTGGGGAGCTTTGCGGCACTGGCTTTGCTGCCCGCTGCCACCCTGGGTTTGATGGCGGCCACGCGTGAGGTGGATTTGGGCAAGTTCCCGATGCCCATCATCTTGGCCGCAGGTTTTCGTGTGGGCAAGGAACGCAAGCGCGACATGCTGGTGCTGGGGGTGCTCTACGCCTGCGGGTTCATTGGCGTGATGGGCTTGTCTGCCTTGGTGGACGGGGGTGACTTTGCCAAGCTGTATTTGGTGGGTGGCGCGTTGGACACCGACACGCTGATGAAACCGGAATTTCAAAACGCCATGTGGCTGTCACTGCTGCTCTACATCCCCTTGTCGGCGGTGTTTTGGCACGCACCGGCCTTGGTGCATTGGCATGGCGTGCCCGCCATCAAGAGTTTGTTTTTCAGCACCGTGGCGTGTTTGAGCAACTGGCGGGCGTTTTTGGTGTTTGGCCTGATGTGGTCGTTCATCTTTTTATCCACCGCCTTGGTGCTGATGTTGGTGTCGGGCCTGATGGGCGATGCCTCGTTTGCATCTCTGGCCATGCTGCCAGCCATGCTCATGCTGGCTGCCATGTTTTTTTGCTCCAGCTACTTCAGCTTTCGCGACTGCTTTGTGTCGGACACGCTGTACGCCTGATTGAGCCTTTGCACTGCGCAGCACGCGCAGTGCTCGAATCACACAATAAGCGCCTCAGACCTGTGTGAGTTTGGCCACACTCAGCGCCAACCACTTGGTGCCGTGACGTGGGAAGTTCACTTGCGCACGGGCATCGTCACCCACGCCTTCAATGCTCAACACCGTGCCCTCACCAAACTTGGTGTGGAACACCTGGACCCCGCTGCGCACCCATGCGTTTGGGCCGCTGGCCACAGGGGCTGCGCGTTGCGCCACCGGTTTGGGTGCAGCCGCAGTGGCAGCCCCGCCACCCCAGGCGTTGTTTTGCCAACCATTGCTGTTCTGCCAGGCATCGCGGCGTGTGGGCATGGCGTCGGCAAAGGCTGAACGCGCAGGCGTGATCCATTTCAGCGTGTGCTCAGGCAGCTCGTCAAAGAAACGACTCTTGATGTTGTAACGCGTTTGACCATGCAGCATGCGGGTTTGCGAATGGCTCAGGTACAAGCGCTTGCGCGCACGCGTGATGGCCACGTACATGAGACGGCGCTCTTCTTCCAGGCCGTCAAAGTCGTTCATGGAGTTTTCGTGCGGGAACAAGCCCTCTTCCATGCCGGTGATGAACACGCAGTCAAACTCCAAACCTTTCGAGGCATGCACCGTCATCAGCTGAATCGCGTCTTGGCCCGCTTGCGCTTGGTTGTCGCCTGACTCCAAAGCCGCATGTGTGAGAAAGGCTGCCAAGGGTGACAAGGTTTCGCCGGTGTCGGCGTTGATCATGGTTTGTGGCGCCACTTGGCGCGTGAGTTCGTTGCCCGCTGCTGGCGTGTCGGTCGATGCACTTGAACTGGCGGTGCCATCCAAAACGAGGGGCTGGCCGTGCTCGTCAACGGGCAGGGCCACGGCGTCGCGGCCAAAGCCTTCTTGCGTGACAAAGCTCTCGGCCGCGTTGACCAATTCTTGCAAGTTCTCAATCCGGTCCTGGCCTTCGCGTTCGGTTTGGTAGTGGGTGATCAAACCTGAGTGGTCCAGCAACAGCTCGATGATCTGGCGCAGGTTCTGGCCCTGCGTTTGCTCGCGCAACACATCGATCTTGGCCACAAAAGCGCTGAGGTTGGCACCGGCTTTGCCGGCCACGGCCGTGACGGCGTCGCTCATGGCGCAGCCCATGGCACGTGCGGCGTCTTGCAGTTGCTCGATGCTGCGTGCACCAATGCCGCGTGGCGGGAAGTTAACGACCCGCATGAAGCTGGTGTCGTCGCGTGGGTTTTCGAGCAAGCGCAAATACGCCAGCGCGTGTTTGATTTCTGCACGTTCGAAGAAGCGCAAACCACCGTACACACGGTAGGGCATGGCGGCATTGAACAGCGCGGTTTCAATCACGCGGCTTTGTGCGTTGCTGCGGTAGAGCACGGCAATTTCGCTGCGGTGTTGCACGCCGTTGGCGCCATCGCCATTCTGACCGTCACGCAACAACTGCTTCATTTCTTCCACCATCCATTGCGCCTCGGCCAAGTCGGTGGGGGATTCGTAAACACGCACCGGCTCGCCCGCGCCTTGGGTGGTGTGCAGGTTTTTGCCCAAGCGGCCTTTGTTGTGGCTGATCAGGTGGTTGGCGCTGTCCAAGATGTTGCTGAAGCTGCGGTAGTTTTGCTCGAGCTTGATTTGATGCGCCACGTGGTACTCACGCACAAAGTCGGCCATATTGCCCACGCGTGCGCCACGGAAGGCGTAAATGCTTTGGTCATCGTCGCCCACCGCCAAGATGGCTCCACCGCCTTGGTCCACCGGGCCAGCGAGTTGCTTGAGCCACGCATATTGCAGCTTGTTGGTGTCTTGAAATTCGTCTACCAAGATGTGCTGAAAGCGGCGGCGGTAGTGCTCGCGCAAGGGATCGTTGTCACGCAGCAGCTCGTACGAACGCAGCATGAGTTCGCCAAAGTCCACCACACCTTCGCGTTGGCATTGGGCTTCGTACAGCTCGTACAGCTCCACGCGCTTGCGGTCATCGGGGTCACGCGCCACCACGTCTTTGGGGCGCAAGCCGTCTTCTTTGCAACCGGCAATGAAGCGCATGGTTTCTTTGGGTGGAAAACGCTCGTCATCCACATTGAACTGCTTGCTCAAGCGCTTGATGGCGCTGAGCTGGTCCTGGGTGTCCAAGATTTGGAACGACTGGGGCAAATTCGCCAGCTTCCAGTGCGCGCGCAAAAACCGGTTGCACAGCCCGTGGAAGGTGCCCACCCACATGCCGCGCACGTTCACAGGCAACATGGCCGACAAACGTGTGAGCATTTCTTTGGCGGCCTTGTTGGTGAACGTTACCGCCAAAATGCCGCCGGGTGACACCTGCCCGGTTTGCATGAGCCACGCAATGCGCGTGGTCAGCACCCGCGTCTTGCCCGACCCCGCCCCCGCCAAGATGAGCGCGTGGGCCTGCGGCAGCGTCACCGCCGCCGTTTGTTCGTTGTTCAGGCCTTGCAGCAAGGGGGATGTGTGAGGCGTGACCGAAGCGGTTGGGGTGTCAAACCCGTTCATAGAGTGCATGCGTAGATTTTAGGTTTAGCTGGCAGCCCAAACGAGCGCTTTTCGTGCGAACTGTATACAAGCTGTTAGAATCAGCCACCGGGCCCAAGATTCTTGCGCTCGGTTTTTTTATGCCTGCCATTTGCACCTGAAAAAACCGGCCAAGCCAAGCGCTCAATCTTCGAACGTTATTTTCTGGAGCTTGGGAAATGGAAATTTTTGATTACGACAACATCTTGTTGCTGCCACGCAAGTGCCGTGTGGAAAGCCGCTCTGAATGCGATGCAGGTGTTGAACTCGGTGGCCGCAAGTTTCGCTTGCCTGTTGTGCCTGCCAACATGAAAACCGTGGTGGATGAAAACATCTGCCTGTGGATGGCGCAAAACAACTACTTCTACGTGATGCACCGTTTCGATTTGGACAATGTTCAATTCGTCAAAGACATGCACGCCAAGGGCGTGTACGCCTCGATCTCCTTGGGCGTCAAAGCGCCAGACCGCGAAACCGTGGACACGCTCGCAGCGGCTGGTTTGACCCCTGAATACATCACCATCGACATCGCCCATGGACACGCCGACAGCGTGCGCGACATGATTGGCTACATCAAGGCCAAGTTGCCCAAGAGCTTCGTGATCGCTGGCAACGTGGCTACGCCCGAAGCGGTGATCGACCTGGAAAACTGGGGTGCTGATGCGACCAAAGTGGGCGTGGGCCCCGGCAAGGTGTGCATCACCAAACTCAAAACCGGTTTTGGCACCGGCGGCTGGCAGTTGTCAGCCCTCAAGTGGTGCGCTCGCGTGGCCACCAAGCCCATCATTGCCGACGGTGGCATCCGCAGCCATGGCGACATCGCCAAGAGCGTTCGCTTTGGCGCCAGCATGGTGATGATTGGTTCGTTGTTTGCCGGCCACGAAGAGTCGCCCGGCAAGACGGTCGAAGTCGATGGCGAGATGTTCAAGGAATACTACGGCTCGGCGTCTGACTTCAACAAGGGCGAGTACAAGCACGTGGAAGGCAAACGCATTTTGGAACCCATCAAGGGCAAGCTGGCCAACACCTTGATCGAGATGGAGCAAGACGTGCAAAGCTCGATCAGCTATGCCGGGGGCACCAAGCTGATGGATGTGCGCAAGGTGAACTACGTCATTTTGGGCGGCGACAACGCGGGTGAACATCTGTTGATGTAAACCTCGGTAGGCGTCAACAAAACAGCCTGTGCGCTTGATGCGCCACAGGCTGTTTTTTTGAGGCCTGAAAAACCTCAGGCCTTGCAGTTAACGAATCAACTCACAGGCCAACTGGTGCACGCGATGGCCTGGTGTGGCCAGGGCTTCGACGATGCTGAAGTGCTGCAGTCCGGGCTGGATTTCAGCCACCGGCACGCGCTTTTTGCCCCATGCCAGTTGCATCAGTTGGTTGTGGCGTACAAACTCGGGGCTCTCTAACGCGCCCGCCACGGTATAGAGCGTGCCCTGCCCAGGTGCGGGCATCCACGCGGGGCTGTTGCGCACCGCCACGTCTTCGGTCAGACGCAGACTGTCGGTCAAGAACGGGGTGGCGCGCACCGACTCGAGCTCGTACAAGCCAGACACCGACATGAAGCGTTTGCCCAAATCTTGGGGCAAGTCTTTGCCGTAAGCGTGCCAGTCGCAGGCCATCATCATCGTGGCCAGATGCCCGCCTGCCGAGTGGCCCAGCACGCTGATGCGACTAGGGTCGCCACCAAAGCGGTGGATGTTGCGGTACACCCAAGCCACAGCCTTGACCATTTGCAAGCTGATGTCAGACACCGTCACGGCCGGGCACAAGGCATAGTTGGGCACCACCACGCAGGCGCCTTCGGCTGTGAACGCAGGCGCCACAAACGAATGCTCCGACTTATCCAACGAACGCCAATAGCCACCGTGGATGAACACCAGCACCGGTGCACCCGCTTTGGGCGCTGAGGTGGCACTGGGAAAAATATCCAAGGACTCATTTGGACCACGGCCATACGCCACATCCTGAAAATTACGATGGCTGGCACGCGCTTGCGCCGAAGCATCGCACCAGTGCGCAAAATGGTCGGCAAACTCAGGCACCAAGGCGCGGTTGTTGTACATGCGGTCAAACCACGCACCGTCTTGTTGAGGAACGCTCAAGGGATGGGTCATAACTTTTTCTCCAAACGAATTTGCACACTGGTCCAGCTGCGGTTTTGGGTCTGGCTGTTTTCCACCACGCTGGGACTGCTGTAAAGACTGCCGGTGTTGTAGTAACGCGGATCGAGATTGCTCAAGGTCAAGCGCCAAGAGGTGCTGCTGTCCACACGCCACAGACCATACACATCCATCACCCGTTTTTGCGACACCGTGAGCCACTGCACATCGCTGCTGCGCGTGGTGTAACCCGGGTTGTAGTTCAGGTTACCACCCACCGTGAGCGGCATGCTACGCAAGCGGTAATCCGCGCCCAAGTTGGCCGTCATGCTGGGCTGCTGGTCCAGGCGGTTGTCCGGTCCCATGACACTGAGCACGCGTGAGCGAAAAAAGCTCAGGTTGTTGCGCACATCCACCGCAGGGGCATCGATGATCCATTGGTCAAGACGGAATTTGGCTTCTAATTCCAGGCCATCGGTGACAGCTTCGCTGATGTTTTGCGGCGTCGACACCCAGCGATGCAAGCCACCGCTTTCTTGGACCACCACACTGCGAATCAGGTTTTGCACGCGACGATGGAAGACATTGGCACTGAGCACACCGCCTTGTGGCAAGTAACGCTCCACACCCACATCCAAGCCAGTCGCGATCTCAGGTTGCAGGTTGGGGTTGCCCGAGGTGTCGGGGTTGGTCGCGCTGTTGCTATCGCGTGTGTAGGCACGCCGCGCCAGCAAAGTCGCCATGCCGGGGGTCTTGAAGCTTCGCGTCAGGCTCATGCGGACCTGGTCGCGGCTGTCAGGATCGGGGCGCCACATGGCATGCAGCAGCGGTGTGAACACACTGTTGCGGTTGCTCACATCACCCGTGGTGGTGGTACCTTCGGTGGTGAGCGCTTCGTAGCGTGCCCCCACATGCGTGGCCCAGTGGGGCGTGAGCTGCCATTCATCTTGTGAGTAGATGGCATAGCGCAGAGCACTGGCTTGCAAATCGGCACTGCCGCTGCCAAACGCATAGCTGGCCGTTGCCAATTGGGTACGACGCACGGTCTCTACTTCGCCGCCACTGACCCATTGATGACCGCCCCCCATGACGTTGGTGTATTTGCCACTGGCCGTGGCGGAACGGTCCTGGGTTTGTGTGTTTTCTGTGATGGCTTGCAACACACCAGGCGTTGTGATGGGGGTTTGGTTGAAGTCGGTGTTGCTGTTCCAGCCCCCGAGGTTGAACTTCCACTCCATGTTGCTGTCGGCTGAGAGCTTGCGCCGCCACTGGCCATTCAAGCGGGCCACTGCAAAATGGTTGTTGGTGAGCGTGTTGGCGCTCTCAAAGGTGCGTGGTGCGCCGCCCAGGCTCTGGTCCAGCAAAGTCAGGCCCGGTGTACGACCCTGCGAGTAAGCCACAAAGGGCATCAAGGTCAGGCTCTCGCCCGGATCACCTTTGAATTGCAAGCGTGCGGTGGCGTTGACACCTTCGCGGTCGTAATGGCTGTCGCTCACGCGATGACGATCCAGGGCATTGGTGGTGTTGGTGATCTGTGTGTCGCTGTGATTGGGGGCGGCATAACGGTTCACCGACAGGGTGTAGTTGGCACTCCAGTTTTCTGCGTCGTGGTACTGAACCAAAGACGCATTGGGCGAGGCATAACCGCCCTGCCATGACGAGCCAGCCTTCAGCTCAGAAGGCATGCCGCGTCGCCCCTCGCGCGTGATGATGTTGATGGTGCCGGCAATCGCCTGTGCCCCAGTTTCTGCGGTGGGAGCGCGATAAATTTCAATGCGCTCAACCATTTCAGGTGTGATCGACTCGATCGAAAAGCCAGGCGGCACGCGTTGGCCGTCTAACAAGATCTGGGTGTAGCCCTGGCTCAGTCCACGCATGCGAACGCTGCCACCTCGACCTGGGACACCGTCCATGGTGATGCCTGGCATGCGCTTGAGAATTTCACCTACCGTGGAATCGCCTTGGCGTTCAATTTCCTCACGGCCAATGACGATTTTGCTGGCGGTGGATTCACGTCGTTGTTGGGTGTCGTTGTCACGCCCACTGGTGATTTCGATCCGACCCATGTCCGCAGTTGGCGCTTGTTGTGACCATGCAGCGTCCATGGCGCACAGCAAAGACAGAACAGCGCACACGGGGCGCGCAAAGTGTGAAGAATTCATCGTAAAAAGTTTACCGGGGGATGAAAGCCCTTGCCGTGTAAAGTTCGGGTTTTATTTTTCAGTCACGTCCCATGAGCCACGCTGCCGCGCCACATGCCTATGAAATCAAGAGCGCCTCGCTGCCTTTGGTTGCTTTTTTGCTCAAAAACCCGGACTCATCCGCCTTGCAGGCCGACTTAAGCCGTCGCCTGGGCCCTACCCCTGACTTCTTTGACAACGACCCCGTGGTGATCGATTTAAGTGCCCTGGAGGACCCGGACCAACTGCTCGACCTGCCTTCAGTTTGCTTGTTGCTGCGCACACACCGCATGGTGCCTGTGGCAGTGCGCGGCGCCAATGAACACCAATTACTTAATGCCAAGAAGGCGGGCCTGTTTGAAGCCCGCGATGTGAACGTGCAAACCCCTGCCGCGCCGCGTGTAGAGACGGTGGTGCGAGAAGTCCCAAGCCCTGGCGAATCGGCGCTGGTGATTGACAAGCCGCTGCGCTCGGGCCAGCACGTGTATGCCAAAGGGCGCGATTTGATTGTGCTGGCCATGGTCAACCCAGGCGCCGAGATCATGGCCGACGGCCACATCCATGTGTACGCGCCACTGCGTGGCAAAGCGATTGCAGGCGCGCGAGGCAACGAAGAAGCGCGCATCTTCACCTCTTGCCTAGAAGCCGAACTGGTGGCGATTGCCGGTACCTACCGCACCAGCGACACCCCGCTACCGACAGATGTGGCCGGCAAAGCCGCACAGATCTCTTTGCTGGGTGATAAGTTGGTGATGCAACGGCTGTAAACTTGGCGGTTAATTTTTAGTACAAAACTTAGGGCTTTTTTCATGACAAAAATCGTTGTGGTGACTTCTGGCAAAGGCGGCGTGGGCAAGACCACCACCAGCGCCAGTTTTTCCTCAGGCTTGGCACTGCGTGGCTTCAAAACTGTTGTGATCGACTTTGACGTTGGTTTGCGTAACTTGGACCTGATCATGGGTTGCGAGCGTCGCGTGGTGTATGACTTCATCAACGTCATTAACGGCGAAGCCACCCTTAACCAAGCCTTGATCAAAGACAAGCAATGCGACAACTTGTTCGTGTTGGCCGCATCCCAAACGCGTGACAAAGATGCACTGACCAAAGAAGGCGTGGAGCGTGTGTTGAACGAACTCAAAGAGATGAAGTTCGACTACATCGTCTGCGACTCCCCAGCCGGCATTGAAATTGGCGCCATGATGGCCATGCACTTCGCCGACGAAGCCTTGGTGGTCACGAACCCTGAAGTGTCTTCGGTGCGCGACTCAGACCGTATCTTGGGCATGCTCAGCAGCAAAACGCAACGTGCCATCGACGGCGACACCCCCATCAAAGAACACCTGCTCATCACGCGCTACAACCCCAGCCGCGTGGAAGAAGGCCACATGCTGTCGTTGGAAGACATCCAAGACATCTTGCGCATTCCCTTGATCGGTGTGATTCCTGAATCAGAAACGGTGCTGACCGCCTCGAACCAAGGTTTGCCAGCCGTGCATCTGGACAACACCGATGTGTCCGAAGCCTACAAAGACGTGATCAGCCGCTTCTTGGGCGAAGACGTGCCCATGCGGTTCACCGAACACGTCAAGCCAAGCTTGCTCAAGCGCATTTTTGGCGGGAAATAAATCATGTCATTGCTGTCTTTTTTACTCGGCGAGAAAAAGAAAACTGCCAACGTGGCGAAAGAGCGTTTGCAGTTCATCCTGACGCATGAACGCACAGGTCGCAACGCACAACCCGACTACTTGCCTGCGTTGCAGCGTGATTTGGTGGCCGTGTTGTCCAAATACGTGAACATCAATCCAGAGGACATCAAGGTCAACTTGGAGCGTCACGACAATCTTGAAGTCTTGGAAGTCAAGATTGAGCTGCCAGACGCGGCCTGAGCAAATCGCATCAGCCAAAAATAAAGCGTCCCTCGGGACGCTTTATTTTTTGTCTTCGCAGACTGCAGCGAATTAGCCGCCTTTGTTCGAGCGTTTGCCCGGATTCTTTTTGCTGCGAGTGGCGACACCGCGCTCAAGACTGACGCGTTGTCCACGGCCACCTGTGCGCAGCACAGTGCCAGGCAGTGGGGTAGGTGCGGGAGTGCGTTTGCGGTCGGCTTCGGTGACGATTTTGTTGCCCATTTAATTTTCCAGACAAAGAGTTAAAACCCTAATTAGGCCACAGGTTGACCCCAGTTTCACCCCCTCCCCCCGCATAATCTGTCGAAACAAAGGCGTTTATGAATCCCAAAATCAATGAACTGCTCGATCGCATCCAAAAAATTGAGTCTGAAATAGAGCAAGAGGTCAAAAAACGACGGGCTGAGCTGCAAGCGGACTTTGAAGAAAAACGGGTGCGCTTCGAAGAAGAGGTGCTGGCCCAGCAGCGTCGCTTCAAAACTGGCTTGCTTAAATATGTGCTCACGGCCAATTGGTTGGTGGCGTTGACGGCACCGGTCATTTATTCCGTTTTTTTTCCCATGGTGATCTTTGATCTGTTTGTCACTGTCTACCAGTGGGTGTGTTTTCCGGTGTACGGCATTCCTCGCGTGAAACGAAAATCGCATTTCGTCTATGACCGCACCCACCTCGCTTACCTGAACGTGCTGGAGAAAATCAACTGCGCCTATTGCTCTTATGGCAATGGGCTGATGTCCTACGCCCGTGAGGTGGTGGGGCGAACCGAACAATATTGGTGCCCCATCAAACACGCCCGCAAAGTCATGCAAGCGCACCCCCATTACATGGGGTTTTTAGACTATGGGGATGCCCAAGGCTACCAACGTGAACTTGAAAACATCCGCGCCAAACTGGCCGATTTAGACACAGACCAATGACCACATCCCCAGCGATCGAACAACGCCTGATGGACTTAGAGATCAAGGCCAGCTTCACCGAAGATTTGGTGGAGCAACTCAACCAAACCATTTTTCAGCAACAGCAACAAATTGATGCCTTGATACGACAGGTCAGCCAGCTGCACCAGCAACTGCCCGATGGTGGTTCGGGTTCGTTTCGTAGCTTGCGCGATGAACTGCCACCGCACTACTGAGTGATGGACGTTGTTGAAATACCGTCGTGGGCAGAGATGGTCACCTTGACGGTGTACCGGCTTGCGACCTACGCCACCTTGAATTTGATCGACGATGCAGCCATGCTGTCACTGATTTTTGTTTGAAATAAAGAGGTTTTTGATGTCACGCACGATCGACTATTACCTGGCCCCGCAAAGCCCTTGGACTTACTTGGGACACCAACGCATGTGGGATTTGGCTCAACAAGCCCAAGCCCAAGCTCACATTCGCGTCATGCCTGTGGACTTAGGTCAGGTTTTTCCTGTCTCAGGCGGTTTGCCACTGGGCAAACGCGCCCCGCAGCGGCAGGCCTACCGCTTGATGGAAATGACGCGCTTCAGCCAGCACCTGAACTTGCCCATTCACCTTCAACCCAAATTCTTCCCTGTGGCGGGAGATGATGCAGCGCGGGTCATCATTGCAGTGGATCTGCACCATGGCACACAGGCGGCCATGGCCATCACCGGTGCGATTTTGAAAGCTGTCTGGGCTCAAGAACGCAACATTGCCGACACCCAAGTGCTGGCCGAACTCTTGGCCGAACAACATCTGGATGCCGCTTGCTTAGCGCAGGCCACGCAGGCCGATGTACAAACCCGTTACACGCAGTACACACAAAGTGCGATCGATGTGGGGGTGTTTGGTGCCCCGACCTATGTGATTGAAGACCAGATGTACTGGGGACAAGACCGACTCGATTTTGTCGCGCGCCATTTGCAAGCTTGAACGCGGCAGGCAAAGAAGCGCTCAGACGCTTCTGGGCATCAACGCAAACGCCGCCACACAGCCCGGGTGACGCTGCCAAAGTCGCCCGACAAATCGCGCAAGCGCTTGTCCAGCGTGTCACGTGCGGTGGGGTTGTATTGAGACATCACGCTGTAAAAGTTCAGCGCTTGTCCACCCGCTCCGGCATCCCATTGCGGGTCGCTCACATACGTGGCAGGGAAAGTCTTGACCAATAAATCGTCGATCTCATCCGCCACGGCATGTGAACGCTTGGTCACCACATCGCGCAAACCAAATTCGGTCAGCACCATGCGGTCTTTGTCGTTTGCAACTTGAGCAAAGGCGGTCAGGTTGGGATGGTCCAGCTCACCTTTTTCCAACGGCACGAGCAAGCTGTGCTGGTGAAAATTCTCCATCACCAAGTGGCGGTTCGACACAAACGTGACGGCATGTTGTTTGGCTTTGGAAGCGCCTGCCATGTCCAAGGCATTGATCCACAGCATGCCCGCCGTGCTGGTGCCCGGCAATACGCTGGCATGGTAGGGCTGGGTCAAATCTTGGGCATAGTGCATGGCCCATCCAGCAAAGCGCCAACCCCAATAGGGATGGCCCGAGAGCAAGGCATGGCGCGCCAAGGTCTGCCACAAATGCATGCGGTATTCAGGATAGGTGCGGCGTAAAAATCCGGCAGCAGCGTAGATGATGGGCGACTCGTGAAAGAAGCCCATGTGAAACGGAGCCTGACTGCCAAAGCTGAGCTTGGGATTGCCAAACGGTTGTTTACCAAAGCCATAGACACGACCAAACTCGGTGTCGTTGTCTTCCCACAAGCCAATGTCCAAACCATAGTCGGGTTCGTCCACGGCGCTGGCAATCACATCGAGCACGGAGACCGTATCACCCTCGCGCAAGCTGACAAATTTTTGATGCGGTGAGACCGCATCTTTGACCCACGTGATCTCTTGCCAAGGCATGGCAGGGCGTTGGTTCTCGGCCCATGCCGCAGGTGTGGGCTGCAATTGCAAATACAGCGCAAGGGGGATGTTGGGGTTGACGCGCAAGGCGGTTAAAAACCGCTGACGCAGCTCAGCGGCATCGGCGTCTTTGTCGTGGCGGTAGGCCAGTATTTCGGGGCGCGCTGGGTAGTTGCGCACATGGCCACGGGCCCATTGCTCTTCGTGCTGGAGCAAACCTTCGAGTGCAGGGCCTTGGTCTTTGAGAAATTTAGCCAGGGGCTCGACTTTGACAGCTGGCTCCGCACGCACCTCGGGCATGGCATGCAGGGCCTGCCATGCACCCAATGCGTGCTGGCTCCAGGCGACAGCAGAACCAGCAGCAGACGCGATCAAGGCGCCAAAAAAAAGACGTTCAATCCAACGCATTGCTTGATTTTGCAACGAATTGGATGAACGTCGGGTTAAGAACGCGACTTCTTAACGTGGCACACGTGGCTTGGGTGCGCGCTTCTTGGCGTCAAAACCACCAAACGATTTGCCACCAGGGGCCGAACGTGGGGCTTTGTCAAAGGGCGTACGACCTGCCTCAAACACTGGGCGTGGGCCGCGTGCAGGACGGTCGTCAAAGCTGCGTGGGCCCGCAGGATGGCCAAAGTTTTGGCCGCCACCGAAGTTGCCACGACGGTCGTCAAACCCGCCACGAGGACCGGCTGGACGGGCGTCAAAGCCTTGGCCACCGCGGGGGGCATCAAAGGAATGACCACCGCCACGGCGGTCATCAAAGCGACCTTCAAAACGGGCGTCACCACGGTTGTCTGAGCGTCCTTCGAAACGACCTTCCGAACGGCCTTCAAAGCGGCCACGGCCACCAAAACCACCGCCACCGCCGCCGAATTTGCCGCCACCTTTACGAGGCGCAAAGTCACGGCCACCGCCACGTTGTTCAAGGCGCTGTGTGGGTTCCATGCCAGGAATCACTTCAGCGGTGAACTGCTGACGTGTGTAGGCTTCGATGTCATAAATCTTGCGCTTGTCGCGGAACTCAGCCAAGGTCACGGCCAAGCCATCACGGCCGGCACGACCGGTACGGCCAATGCGGTGGGTGTAGTCTTCCGACTTCATGGGCAAGCCAAAGTTGAACACGTGGGTGATGGTGGGCACGTCGATGCCGCGAGCCGCCACATCGGTAGCCACCAAGAACTGCACCTGACCTTGACGCAAAGCCATCAAGCGGCGGTTGCGCAAGCCTTGGCTCAACGCACCGTGCAAAGCGACAGCCGAGAAGCCGTCTTGTTGCAAATCGTTGGCCAAGCCATCGCACTCGATTTGGGTGCTGGCAAAGACGATGGCTTGGTTGATGGTGGTGTCGCGCAAGAGGTGGTCCAACAAACGGCGCTTGTGTTGCGCGTTGTCCGCCCAGTGCAACACTTGGCGAATGTTGTTGTGTTTTTCTTGTGGCGAGTCAATTTGCACGCGTTGGGGTTGACGCATCACGCGTGTAGCCAACTGCTGAATGCGCGGCGCAAAGGTGGCGCTGAACATCATGGTTTGCTTGCGGTCGATGGTGAGTTGGTTGATTTCAGCCAAGTCATCGGCAAAGCCCAAATCCAACATGCGGTCAGCTTCGTCCACCACCAAGAATTGAACTTTGTCCAACTTGATTTGCATGGAACGTTGCAAGTCGAGCAAACGACCGGGGGTGGCCACCACCAAGTCAGCGTTTTGCAGCTTGGCAATTTGCAACTGGTAAGGCATGCCGCCGACCACGTTGGCCACGCGCAGGCCACGGCAGTGCTTGACCAAGTCAATGGCGTCATGCGCCACCTGTTGTGCCAATTCGCGAGTTGGGCAAACAATCAAAGCGCCCGGTGTTGGGGCTTTGAAGTTGCGTGGGCTGGTAGGGTCCTTGCGCTTGGCGCGCTTGGGTGGCTCTTCGCCTTTGGCTGCGGCATCTGCCACCAACTTGTCCCAGGCGGCTTTGTCAGCCGCTTCGGCTTGGGCTTGCTGCTGAATCAGTGTGTGCAACACGGGCAACAAGAAGGCGGCGGTTTTGCCGCTGCCGGTTTGGCTCGACACCATCAAGTCGATGAAGCCTTGTTTGGCTTCGCCGTTGTTGGATGGCAAAGCCAAAGGAATGGTTTTTTGTTGCACCGTAGTCGGTTGGGTGTAACCCAAATCGGCCACCGCTTGCACCAATTCGCGGGCCAAGCCCAGTTCAACGAAGCCGTTGGGCACGTCGATTTGTTCGACCGTCGCGGCGTGAACGCCTTCGGTAGACACCGCGTCTTGCGCGGAAATAGAAATAGTTTCGGCAGGCGCAAATTCGCCTGTCACATTCAAAGTGTCAGTCATGATTTTTTCTCGCACGCGAGCGCCGCAAGTTGTGCGGCTGCTCCGTTCTAGGTTAAAAAACATCAACCATCAAACGGAACCTGCTCTGACCCGCTGGGGGTTTATTCAGTGCTTGGGGCTCATTTCGCGAGCCCGGTGAATGAAGGGAGATGTACAAACTCGCTACGTTTTTGTAGCGAAGACTGTGATTATGGCACGGATTCGGGTTTTTACCTAATACCTTTTGAATCCAAGGCTCAATCGAGCTTCAAAAAGTGTTCGCGGTAGTGCAACATTTCATCGATCGACTCATGCACATCCGCCAGTGCGGTGTGCTTTTGGGCCTTCTTGAACGCGTTGAGCACGTCAGGCTTCCAGCGGCGCGAGAGTTCTTTCAAGGTGCTCACATCCACGTTGCGGTAGTGGAACCAGGCTTCCAACTTGGGCATGTATTTGTTCAAAAAGCGGCGGTCCTGACCGATGGTGTTGCCACACATGGGAGACACACCTTTGGACACATAGGGCTTCAAGAAGGCAATGAGTTGCTCTTGCGCTTGCTCCTCGGTCACGGTCGATGCCTTGACTTTGTCAATCAAGCCACTGCGACCGTGCGTGCCTTTGTTCCAAGCGTCCATCTTGTTCAAGAGCTCATCGCTTTGATGGATCACCAACACCGGGCCTTCGATACGCACCGACAAATCAGGGTTGGTGACAATCACCGCAATCTCTAACAAGCGCTCGCGCTCAGGATCGAGACCAGACATTTCGCAATCCAACCAAACCAAATTCAAATCGGATTTGGCAAGGTGAGGCACAACGGGGGCAATAGAGACTTCAGACATGAGGCCCATTGTCGCGCATCGCTGTGCCCTGCTTCATCTAAACTCCTCGCCATGATGAACCCTTCTCTTGCCATGACCTTGGCGTTGGCCTTGGTCCTTGTGGCCAACTTGCTCACCAAACTCTGGCTCAGTGGCCGCCAAACGCGCCATGTGGCCCAGCATCGCGCACAGGTGCCTGCTGCGTTTGCACACACCATCACCCTCGAAGCGCATCAAAAGGCGGCCGACTACACTTTGGCCAAATCGCGCGTCAACCTGATCGACTTGGCTTTGGACGCGGTCACGCTTTTGGGTTGGACCTTGCTGGGTGGCCTGGATGCACTCAACCAACTCACCCTGGGTTGGATGGCCCCCGGCATGGCACAACAAATCGTGTTGGTGCTCAGCTTTACCTTGGTGGGCGGATTGATCGGCCTGCCCTTGTCGCTGTACCAAACCTTTGGCATTGAACAGCGTTTTGGCTTCAACAACACCACGCCCAAGCTGTGGGTGAGCGACTTGGCCAAAGGCCTGTTGGTCGGACTGGTGCTGGGCCTGCCGATTTTGTGGCTAGTGCTCTGGCTCATGCAAGCCGGCGGCAGCCTGTGGTGGCTCTATGCATGGGGCGCCTTGGTGGTCTACCAATTGTTTGTGATGTGGATCGCGCCCAACGTCATCATGCCCTTGTTCAACAAGTTCACGCCCTTGGAAGATGCTTCGTTGAAAGAGCGCGTCACTGCCTTGATGACACGTGCAGGCTTTACCGCCAAAGGTTTTTTTGTGATGGACGGTAGCCGCCGCTCGGCACACTCCAACGCCTTCTTCACTGGCTTTGGTGCCGCCAAGCGGGTGGTGTTCTTTGACACCTTGCTGGCCCAACTCAATGGCGACGAAATGGAAGCCGTGTTGGCCCACGAATTGGGACATTTCAAACACCGCCATATTTTGAAAATGATGGTCACCAGCTTCGCCGTCAGCCTGGCGGGTTTGGCCTTGCTGGGGTGGTTGTCCCAACAAATTTGGTTTTACACCGGCTTGGGCGTGATGCCCAATTTAACTGGCGGCAACGATGCCTTGGCCTTGCTGCTGTTCATGCTGGTGCTGCCTTTGTTCACGTTCTTTGTGTCGCCACTGTCAGCCCGACGCTCGCGCAAATTCGAGTTTGAAGCCGATGCATACGCTGCGGCCAACAGCAACGGACAAGCCTTGGGCAGCGCGCTGCTCAAGCTCTACCAAGACAACGCTTCCACGCTGACGCCAGACCCTTGGTATGTGGCGTTTTATTATTCGCATCCGCCGGCGTCGCAACGCTTGGCACGGATCAACGCATGAAGCAAACTGGTTTGGTGGTCGCCAGCCACGGACGCCACTGCGTGGTGGAAACGCCCGATGGTGAACGCCGCATTTGCCACCCGCGTGGCAAAAAAAGCCAAGTGGTGGTGGGTGACCGTGTGCAGTGGTTGGCCAGCACCGACGAAGGCACGATTGAAAAAGTCGAGCCACGCCGCAATTTGTTTTACCGACAAGACGAAATTCGCACCAAGTCCTTTGCGGCCAATCTAGACCAGGTGTTGATCTTGATTGCGGCTGAGCCTGAATTCTCAGAAATGCAGCTCACACGCGCCTTGATTGCCGCAGAAGCCGAGCACATCACACCCCTCATCGCCCTCAACAAACGCGATTTAACCGAGCCTTTTGCACGCGCACTGGCGCGCTTGGCGCCTTATGTGAAGATGGGCTACACCGTGCTGCAAGGTGCCTTCAAAACCGGTGAGTTGGCTGATTTGCCTGAACGTTTGAAACACAAAACGACTTTGGTACTAGGCCCTTCTGGTACTGGAAAAAGCACCCTCATCAATGCCTTGGTGCCGCATGCCAATGTGGCCACTGCCGAAATTTCGCAAGCATTGAACTCGGGCAAGCACACCACCACATCGACCACTTGGCATTGGGTGGATGCACAGCGCACCACGGGCTTGATTGATTCACCAGGATTTCAAGAGTTTGGTGTGCACCACATTGACGTGATGCAATTGGCGGCTTACATGCCCGACTTCAAGCCGCATGTGGCACATTGCAAGTTTTACAACTGCACCCATTTGCACGAGCCGGGTTGCGGTGTGCAAGCGGCTGTTGCGTCGGGCGAAATCAGCCCGTCGCGCTACAAGCTCTATGGTTTGTTGTTTGCTGAGTTGACCCAGCCAATCAACTATTGAGCGCAGGCTGCATCAACCCAGTCTGCACTGGCTCACACCTGCGTTAGCCCAGCAAGCGGGCCAAGGTGAGCAGTGCCAACAAGACCATCCACAACACCACGGTGCGCCACACCAAGCCCACCACACTGGCCAAATGCGCCAATTCAGGGGCGCGTCCAGGGGTGCTTTCACTGTCTTGGGGTTCGTGCAGTTCCGCCCCGTGAGCGGCTGACACGATGTCCACATCGGAGCGCAGCGCTTCGCCGCCCAGGCGAACACCCAAGGCCCCTGATGTGGCGGACAGCACGACCCCATCGTTGTCATCCGGAAAGCGCTGCGCATGGTTGCGCCAGCAATCGATGGCTTCTTCAAAATTACCCACCACGGCAAATGCCACCGCGGTGATGCGGGCGGGCAGCCAATCGACTTTGCGCCAAGCTTCTCGCCCGGTCTGCTGCAAAGTGTCGCTGACCCAAGCTGCAGACGTTCCTGGTGGCACCGACCAGGCACGGGAGACCAATTCGCTCATGCGGTAGAGCACCGCACCCGCAGGGCCCAAGCCCAAAGCAGCCAACACAGAAAACCATGCCAGCACCCCAAACACGTGGCGGTGTGCAGACAACACCGAATGCTCAATCACATGACGCAACAACTCGCTACGCGGCAAGCTGCCCACGGACACATGCTGCCATTGAGCCAAGAGCTCGCGCGCCAAACGCTCATCGCCCACATCCAAGGCGTCGCGAATATCGGTGAAGTGATGGCTGAATTGGCGAAACCCGAGCGCGACATACAACACACCAACGCTCCACACCATGGCGATCGGCCAGCCAAACAGCCACATCAGCCCCCAATGCATCAGCAAGGCCAGCAACGCGGGCGTGCCCACCGCCAAAGACCAGGTGGTCCAAGCCAAACGTGGATGCCCCGCATCGAGGTTTTGACTCAACCAGGTGGTCCAGCCACGCAAGCTGCGATGGACCCAGTTGTCGTTTGCCAACGGGCGGGCTTGTTCAATCAACAAGGCAAAGAGTAAGGCCAGAAAACTCATAGCCCGATGATAGCGGGACGTCTCGGGCCGTCAGGCGGTCATGCCGACAAGAAACGGTAGAAATTTCGCAACATACCCGCTGTTGCCCCCCAAATAAAGCGCAGGTGCGGCCCATCTTGGTAAGGCATGGACAGCCATTCGCGTTGTACACCTTCGTGTTCCAACATATGCCAGCGGTGATGCGCAGGGTTCATCAAGAACGACAAGGGAACCTCAAACGCTTCGGCCACTTCGTGGGGATTGGGCACCAACTCCATACGGGGCGAAATCAAGGCCACCACTGGCGTGACGTGAAACGCCGATCCGGTGTGGTACGTGGGCAAGGTGCCCAAGACCGTCACATGCGAAGCGTCCAGCCCCACCTCTTCGTGCGCTTCACGCAAGGCCGTGTGGACTGCGTCTCGGTCTTGTGGGTCACACTTGCCGCCCGCAAACGCAATTTGCCCTGCGTGGGTCGACATGTGGAAGGGGCGCTGGGTCAGCAGCACATGGGGTTCATCACGCATGACCAAGCCCAGCAAAACGGCTGCGTGTGCAGGCTGGCGGTCTAAAAACCGACGTTCGTGGATCAACTCTGGTGTCCACTGGGGAGGATGTGTGAACCGCGCCTGCAAGGCAGCCGCGCTCAGGGCCTCTGGCGGCACCGCCGCCAAATGCCGATCGACCCGCACAACCGGGACTTGCTGGGGGTCGAAGAGAGGGAGTTTAGACATGAGAAAAGCCACCGCAAGTTGGCACTTGGGGTGGCTTCTTGGTTCGCAACAGTGAGCGTAGGGCTTACTGAGCGGCGGCAGCTGCTGCTTTGGAAGCGGCGGCCGACTTGCTGACCAATTTTTCTTTGATACGAGCCGACTTGCCGCTGCGGTCACGCAAGTAGTACAACTTGGCACGACGCACATCACCACGACGCTTGACTTCGATGCTGGCGATCAGTGGGCTGTAGGTTTGGAACGTACGCTCCACGCCTTCGCCGCTGGAGATCTTGCGCACGGTGAAGCCGCTGTTGAGGCCACGGTTGCGCTTAGCGATCACCACACCTTCGTAGGCCTGCACACGCTTGCGTGTACCTTCAACCACGTTGACGCTCACAATGACTGTGTCGCCAGGTGCGAATTCGGGGATGGTTTTGCCGAGGCGGGCAATTTCTTCTGCCTCAAGAGTTTGGATCAGGTTCATGTTTTCCTCTAAAGATCTTGATCGCGCTACACAAAAGGCTTCTTGCAACAAAGGCGCGAAGCGGCCGACCAGAGGATCGAAAAGCCCACCATTATAGCGAGTTTTGAGTCTTCAAAACAGCCTCATCTTGCCGCGTGAGCTTCTGGGCGGCACGCGCCGCCTCAATCAGTTCTGGGCGCAGACGAGCCGTCAGCAGCAAACGCTGGTCGCGGCGCCAGCGCTCAATCTGCGCATGGTGACCAGACATCAGCTCAGGCGGTACGCCCCGCCCGTTCCACATGTCGGGCCGGGTGTAATGGGGGCAATCGAGCAACCCATCCAAGGCGGGGTTGAAGCTGTCGAGTTGATGACTGCCCTCGTCATTGAGCACGCCAGGCTGTAAACGGGCCACCGCATCGAGCAAGGCCATGGCCGCCAATTCACCGCCTGACAGCACAAAATCGCCTAAGCTGATTTGCATGTCGACATGGGCATCAATGAACCGCTGGTCGATCCCCTCGTAGCGTCCGCACAGCAACACAGCGCCCTGGCTGTCGGACCACTGTTGAACCGAGGCATGCCGCAAGGTCTCTCCCACAGGCGAGAACAGGACCAAAGGCGCCACATCGCGTGCTTGGCCTCGGTCTGCCCGAATGACGGCCAGGCAAGCCGCCAGTGGTTGCGCCATCATGACCATGCCGGGGCCGCCACCAAACGAGCGGTCGTCAACGCGGCGGTAATTGCCTTCGGCAAAATCTCGGGGGTTCCACAGACGAACATCGACCAACCCGCCCTCATAGGCACGGCGTGTCACGCCACTTTTGAGAAAAGGCTCAAAGAGTTCGGGAAAAAGCGTGATGACGTCAAACCGCACGGCTGGGCCTTTCGCGTGCGCGTCAGTAATCGGCTTGCCAATCGGCGGTGATGCGTCGAGCGGGTAAATCCACCTGGTCAATGTAGGCATTGACGAACGGAATCATGCGCTCTTTGGCTTTGCCGTCTTCTTCGTAAGCAAGTACTAACACGGTCTGAGGGCCTGTGTGCAATAGCTCATGTACGCGTCCCAGGGCCAGACCCTCGCGGTTGACCACGTCTAGGCCAATCAAATCGACCCAGTAGTACTCATCAGCTTCGGGGGTTGGAAAACTCGAGCGAGCCACAAAGATACGCGCGCCTTTGAGCAGCTCTGCGACATTGCGGTCTGGCACATCTTGTGCGTGTGCCACCACGGTGTCGGAATGATCTTTGGCTTCAATGATTTTCAGAAGCACGGTGCCGGTGAAGGTTTTAGCACCTTTTTCAGCGGGTTGTAAAAACCAACGCTTGGAAGAAAAAAGCGCTTCCGGAGAAGCGCTGTAGGGCAAGACTTTGAACCAGCCTTTGATGCCCCAGGCATCGGCAATACGCCCGACTTCGATTGCATCCGCAGGAAGTTCTGCGGCATCCAAGCCTAGCGTGATGGCCATACCGTGTGGGTCAATTAAGCAGCTGCTTTAGAAGCTTGCTTGATCAAACGCACCACTGTGGGTGAGCACTGTGCGCCCACGCCGGTCCAATGGGTCAGACGGTCTTGCGCAATGCGCAGGCCCTCTTCGCCACCTTTGGCGATGGGGTTGTAAAAACCGATACGCTCGATGAAGCGACCATCGCGGCGAACGCGCTTGTCAGCCACAACAATGTTAAAAAACGGACGGGCTTTAGAGCCGCCGCGGGAGAGTCGGATAACGACCATGATGAATCCTTCGGGTGGTTGGTGTTTTCAACGTTTGAGACACGCGCTAAAGGCCACCCGGCCTGCGACACGCTGAAAAGCTCTCCATTATAGCCGTCTACACTGCAACTTATGAAAAACAAAACTACCGCAGCTTGGTTGACCTTCATCGGGGGCCCTTTGGGGCTGCATCGTTTTTATCTTTTTGGGCTCTGGGACACGCTGGGCTGGCTACTACCGATCCCAACCGCCTTGGGGTTTTACGGCATTGAACGGGTCAAACAACACGGCTTGGATGACATGACCAGCTGGTGGTTGATTCCCCTGCTGGGCTTCACCATCGCCGCATGCGCCTTGAATGCCATCGTCTACGCCTTGATGACGCCCGAGGTATGGAATGCCAAGTTCAACCCCACGGCAGAACCAGAAGCCCAAGCCGGCCAAACCAATTGGCTGACCATTGGCGCCATCGTGGTGTCGTTGCTGATTGGCGCCACCGTGCTCATGTCAAGCATCGTGTTCAGCTTTCAGCGCTACTTCGAATACCAGATCGAAGAAGCCCAAAAGATTTCGCAATAAGGCCGCGCTGACCTCATTGCGAGGGCCTTAGAACAAGGTCAGGCTGATCCAATACGCCACACCAGCCACAAACGCGCTGGCTGGGATCGTCAAGATCCAAGCCCACACAATGCCGCCTGCCACGCCCCAACGCACGGCACTGGCGCGCTGGGTAGAGCCCACACCCACAATCGCACCCGTGATGGTGTGGGTAGTGGACACCGGAATACCCAAAGCCGTGGCCAAGAACAAGGTCATGGCACCGCCCGTTTCAGCACAAAAACCACCCACAGGCTTGAGCTTGGTGATTTTTTGGCCCATGGTTTTCACAATGCGCCAGCCGCCAAACATGGTGCCCAAGCCAATCGCCATGTAGCAACTGACGATGGTCCAGCTAGGGGGCGACTTGTCTTCTGCCGATGCATAGCCCGTGGCCAGCAACAACATCCAAATGATGCCGATGGTTTTTTGTGCATCGTTGCCACCATGGCCCAAGCTGTAGGCGCCCGCAGAAACCAGCTGCAAACGACGGAACCATTTGTCCACGCGTGACGGTCTGAAACTGCGAAAAATCCAGGCCACGGCCACCATCATCAATGAACCTAAGGTGAAACCCAACAAAGGCGACACAAAGATAAACGCCACGGTTTTCAAGATACCGGCAGCAATCAATGCACTGGTGCCTGCTTTAGCAATCACAGCACCTGAAATGCCACCAATCAGCGCATGTGAAGAGCTGCTGGGAATGCCGTAATACCAGGTGATCACGTTCCAAGTGATGGCCCCGAGCAAGGCGCCAAACACCACATGGGTGTCGACGATGCCGGGTTGCACAATGCCCTTGCCCACCGTCGCTGCCACACTCAAGTGGAAGATAAAGATGGCCACAAAGTTGAAAAAGGCCGCAAACAGCACCGCTTGCGCAGGCTTGAGCACCCCGGTGGAGACCACCGTGGCAATGGAGTTCGCCGCATCGTGAAAGCCATTCATGAAGTCAAACATCAAGGCCAACACAACCAGCAGAGCGACCACCCAAAAGGCGGTTTGTACGGTTTCCATACGGGACTCGTGATTAAGAGTTTTCGAGGACGATGCCCTCGATCAAGTTGGCCACGTCTTCGCACTTGTCGGTGATGGTTTCCAACAATTCGTAGATGGCTTTGAGCTTGATCACTTCGCGCACATCGGGCTCTTCGCGGAACAGCTTGCTCATGGCGCTGCGCATCACGCGGTCGGCATCGGACTCCAAGCGGTCAATCTCTTCGCAGGTCTTGAGCGCAGCTTCTGCAGTGGACTGATCGGCAATTTTGTCCAGCAGCTTGACGGCATCGCGCAGACGCTCGCAGCACTTGACGCTCAAATCGGTCAAACGCACGATTTCTTCGGTCATGTGGCGCACGTCATACAAGGCCATGGTTTCTGCCGAGTCTTGGATCAAATCAGCCACATCGTCCATGGTGTTGATCAAGGAGTGAATTTGCTCGCGGTCGATCGGTGTGATGAAGGTTTGGTGAATCGCACGGTTGACATCGTGGGTCACGCGGTCAGCGGCGCGCTCGGCGTTGTCCACGTCTTGGTTGAACTTGTCACGCAAGATCGGATCGTTGTAGTTCGCCACCAATTCAGAAAACGCGTGTGCGGCTTCCACGATGCGGTCTGCATGTTGGTTGAACATGACAAAAAAATTGCCTTCTGTGGGCAACAATTTCCCAAATAGCATGGGGTTCTCCTGTGAACGAACGAATTTATGACGTTTTAATGACAGGAGAAGTGTAATCGCAGCTCATGGGCGCAAGCCGGTCAATCGCTCAATCGGCTGATCTTTCACCGCCTCAAGCAAGGCTAGGTTGACGCGTTCGGGCGCCACCTCCGCCAAAGGCACCAAAACAAACGCACGCTCAGACCAGCGCGGATGCGGCAGCGTCAGCCGTGGCGTGTTCAACACGGTGTCTCCGTGAAAAATCACATCCAAATCCAGCGTTCGTGGGGCATGGTGATACGGTCGTTCACGGCCGCTTGCCTGCTCTAGCGCTTGCAGCGCATCCAGCAACGCCAAGGGTTCCAGATGTGTTTGCAGCAAGGCAACGGCGTTGATGAAGTCAGGACCTTGGGCCTCGAACGGCGCGCTGCGGTAGAGCGACGACACGCGCAGCAGCTGCGTGCCAGGCAACGCAGCCAACGCGGATGCGGCCTGCGCCACGGCAGCGGTCGCATCCCCTAAATTGGCACCCAGTGCCACACATGCCGTCACAGCTTGCGTCAGCATGGCCGATGTCCGGGTTTACTCGGCAGCTGGCGCGCTACCGGTGGCTCCGCCACTGGGCTTGCGTCGACGGCGGCGACGTTTCTTGGCCGGGCCTGCACCGCCCTCCTCGTCGGCTGAGCCTTCCGCAGGCTCGACATCGCGAAACCGTGGATCTTCGGCCGGTTTTTCGGCACGGCGGACCGCATGCACGCGCGGGGCACGCTGGGCTTTTTGCTGCTCCTGACGAACCTGTTGCAGCAAGTCTTCGCGGGTCGCGTCATCGGCCAAGCTGAATTCTTGCCACCAATCGGCCAAGACCTCGTCCACCTCACCGACATCGGCGCGCAAACGCATGAAGTCAAAGCCGGCGCGAAAACGGGCTTGCTCCACCAAGCTCCACGGGCCGCTGCCCACGCGCTTTTCAAAGCGGGGTTGCATCAGCCAGATTTCGCGCATGTCTGAGCCCAATTTGCCGCGACCCGACACATCGCCAATGCGCGACTCGAACACCTCGTCAATCGCATCTTGCAAGGCTGGGAATGGCGGTTGTTTGACGCGTCGTTGCGCCCAGGTTTCGCGCACATCCGACCACAGCACACAGGCCAGCAAAAAGCTCGGCGCCACAGGTTTGCCCTCGCCCACACGGCGGTCGGTGTCCTTCAAAGCGGTTTGGACAAACTCTTCATCCGAACGTTCGACCACGATGTCGAGCAAGGGGTAAATGCCTTTGGCCAAGCCTTGTTGCTTGAGTTGCTCAATGCTCGCCAAAGCATGGCCGGTTTGCAACAGCTTGAGCATTTCATCAAACAAACGGCTTTGCGGCACATCGGCCAGCAGTTTGACCGCACGCTTCAAGGGAGCCGCAGTTTTGGCTTCCATCTTAAAACCCAAGGCCGAGAGCTTGGCAGCAAAGCGCACCGCACGGATGATGCGCACCGGGTCTTCGCGGTAGCGCAAGGCCGGGTCGCCAATCATGCGAATGACTTTTTTCTTCGCGTCGGCAATGCCACCGTGGTAGTCAATCACGTTGCCCGTTTCAGGGTCGTAGTACATGGCATTGATGGTGAAGTCACGGCGCGCCGCGTCTTGGTCTTGCGGGCCCCACACGTTGTCGCGCAGTACGCGACCGCTGGCGTCCACGGCATGCTTCATGCCTGCCAATTCTTGCTTGCTGCTGCGCTCGTTGCCTTTGACTTGTTCAGCGTCGGCATTGTCCAGGTGGGCACGGAAGGTCGACACCTCGATCACTTCATGCTCACGGCCGCGTCCGTACACCACGTGCACGATGCGAAAACGTCGGCCAATGATGAAGGCACGTCGGAATGCGGCCTTGACTTGTTCGGGCGTGGCGTTGGTGGCCACATCAAAGTCTTTGGGTTTCAAGCCGAGCAACAAATCGCGCACGGCACCGCCCACGATGTAGGCCTCAAAGCCGCGGTCTTGCAAGGTGCGCACGACGTTGAGCGCGCGTTCGTCGACCCAGTCGACATTGATGCCATGCACTTTGGCAGGCACCACCTGGCGCTTGCCCAAGCTGGGCTTGCTGCTGGTGGAGGCTTTGCCCATCAGCTTGTTGATGAATTGTTTGATCATTGTTTTGGGAAGAGTTCCAAAATCGGCCAGCCCTTGTCCAGGGCCACGGCGCGCAGTGTGTCGTCGGGATTGGTCGCCACGGGGTGGTTGACGCGCTCCAACAGGGGCAAATCGTTGCGGGAATCGCTGTAGAAGGTGGCTTCCACATCGGCCCAGTCCAAGCCTTCGCGTTGCAGCCATTGTTGCAGACGTTGCACTTTGCCTTCGCGCAAGCTGGGCACGCCGCTGATTTCGTTGGTGAACCAGCCGTTGGCATCGCGCACCAGCTCCACCGCAATCAAGTCATCCACGCCAAAGGCTTTGGCAATCGGGCGGGTCACAAACTCGTTGGTGGCGGTGATGATGAGGATGCGCGCGCCCGCATCGCGGTGTTTTTGCACCAAGGCCTGCGCCTCAGGGCGAATCGCGGGCTGAATGACCTCGCGCATGAACTGTGCATGCGCCTGGGCAGCAACTTCGGGGCCACGCTGACAAAACGCCTCGGCCGCAAAGCGCACATAGTCGTGAATGTCCAACGTACCCGCTTGGTAGTGGGCATAAAACGCATCGTTGCGTTGGATGAAGGCATCGCGTTCATGCCAGCCCAAACGCACGGTGAACTCGCCCCACGATTGGTCTGAATCAATCGGCAGCAAGGTGTGGTCGAGGTCGAATAAAGCAAGTTTCATCAGATGTTTTCTAGCATGGCTTTGATCAACGGGATGGTGATGGCGCGCTGCGTTTGCAAGGCATAGCCATCGAGTTGATCCAGGAGTTGAATGAGGCTGCTCAAGTCGCGGCTGAAGCGGTTGAGCATGAAGTCCATCACCTCATCGCTCAAAAAAATACCGCGCTCGTCTGCATGTTGGCGCAGCACCGCACGCCGCTCGGCTTCGCTGAGCACTTGCAATTGAAAAATATGGCCCCAGCCCAAACGGGTGCGTAAATCTTCACGCAAGACCAAATCGCTGGGAGGCACGCTTCCAGCGGCCAAGACCCAACGTTGCTGGCCATCGCTGGGGGCGGTGGCGTTGACAAACCAGTTGAAGGCCGCGTGTTGCTGCACCGCGGTGTACAGATGCACATCGTCCAAGATGACCACCCGCCAGGTGTCATCAAACGCAGCAGGTTCCGCCACAGCGGCGTCCATCCAACCGACAGGACAGCTTTGGTCGCGCAAAGCCGCTTGCACGGCGCGCAACAAATGGGTTTTGCCACTGCCACTCTCGCCCCACACATAGGTGGGCACAGGCGAGCGTTTGTCATTGCCGGTCCACAGCTGCAGGTGCTGCAACGCCGCTTGATTCGGGCCCGCAAAGAAGTTACTCAGGCTCGGGCCCGGGGCTAAACCGATGTCGAGCGCGATTTGCTTCATCTGCACTCACACCCCACGGTACAAAGCGCTGGCTTGGTACTGGGCGCGCAAGCGACGAATGGCCACCAGCAACACCGCACTGACCGGCAAAGCCACCAACACACCGACAAAACCAAACAACTGGCCAAAGGCCATCAGGGCAAAAATCACATGCAGCGGGTGCAAGCCAATGCGCTCTCCCACCAAGCGGGGCGTGAGCACAAAACTCTCAATCAACTGGCCCGCACCGTAAACCACAGCCACCACCACCAAAGCCTCGCTCGGGGCAAACTGCAACACGCTGGCCAACAGCGCCAACACCAAACCAAAACCAAAACCGATGTACGGCACAAACACGGCCAAGCCGGTGAACACGCCAATTGGCAACGCCAGTTCCAAGCCAAACGCCCACAAGGCCAGGCTGTAATACACCGCCAGCAAGGCCATCACCGACAACTGCCCGCGCAGGTATTGACCCAGCACGTCGTCGCACTCGGTCACAAAGCTGTCGTAGGCAGCGCGTGCTGGCACAGGCACCAAGGCCTCGACGTGGCGCACAAAGCGCTTCCAATCGAGCAACAAATAAAACAGCACCACCGGAATCAGCACCAAATTGCCCACCACGGCCAGCGCCACGCTGCCACCAATGCGCAACGAGGTCAGCGCTTGTTTGAAGCCGTCGTCAAACGAGGTGTTGAAGAGTTGCAGCACCAGGGCTTTGAGGTTGGCACTGTCCAATGCCACATGGATGCCCTTGGCACGCAACCAAGGCACTACCTCGGTTTGCAGCCGTTCGACCAGCACCGGCAGTTGGTCACGCATGCGCGGCAACTCATGGGCCAAGATGGGCACCAACAAAGTAAACAAGGCCACCAACAGCAGCAAAAACACCACTTCCACCAGCACCACGGCCACCAGGCGCGGCAAGCGCCCGGCGCATGCACGCTGAGCCGTTTGCACCAAAGGACTCAAGGCATAAGCCAAAACGCTGGCTACCACAAAGGGCATCAAGACAGGGCCCAACAACCACAAGACCAGCGCCGCCAAGGCAGCGAGCGCCGTCCACGCCATGGCGTGTTGTTGAGTGGGGGTGAATTGCATACAGCTTGTGAAGGGGTTGGCTTTAAAATTACGACTTGATTCTATCGGCGCACAATCCACGCAAATCTTGGCTGCGCCCCAGCACTTCTTCACTATGAACAAACCCCTTTCCTACAAAGACGCCGGTGTCGACATTGACGCGGGCGATGCCTTGGTCGAACGCATCAAACCCTTGGCCAAGAAAACCATGCGCGAGGGTGTGTTGGCCGGCATTGGGGGTTTTGGCGCCTTGTTTGAAGTGCCCAAGCGCTACAAGGAACCCGTACTGGTCAGCGGCACCGATGGCGTAGGCACCAAGCTCAAACTGGCGTTTGAATGGCAAATGCACGACACCGTGGGCATTGACTTAGTAGCCATGAGCGTGAACGATGTGTTGGTGCAAGGCGCCGAACCCCTCTTCTTCCTCGACTACTTTGCCTGCGGCAAGTTGCATGTGGACACCGCCGCCGCGGTAGTGGGCGGGATTGCCAAAGGCTGCGAGCTGTCTGGCTGCGCCTTGATTGGTGGCGAAACCGCTGAAATGCCTGGCATGTACCCTGATGGCGAATACGACCTCGCAGGCTTTGCCGTGGGTGCGGTGGAAAAATCCAAAATCTTGACGGGCCAAAACGTCAAACCGGGTGATGTGGTGCTGGGCTTGGCCTCCAACGGCGTGCACTCCAACGGTTTCTCGCTGGTGCGTAAGGTCATCGACCGTGCTGGCTCCAACGCACCCGCCACCTTGGACGGCAAGCCGTTCAAAGAAGCCATCATGGCGCCCACCCGCTTGTATGTGAAGAGCGTGCTGGCGGCGTTGGCTGAAACACCGATCAAGGCCCTCGCGCACATCACCGGTGGCGGTTTGCTCGAAAACATCCCACGCGTGTTGCCCGAAGGCATGGCTGCGCATCTGACCAAAGGCAGCTGGCCACAAACCGAGTTGTTTGCCTGGCTGCAAAACACAGCCGGTATTGACGACATCGAGATGAACCGCACCTTCAACAACGGCATTGGCATGGTGGTGGTGATTGACGCTGCCCACGCTGCGGCTTGTGCAGAGGTGCTGCGCGCCCACGGCGAACAAGTGCACACGATTGGTGTGATTGCCGAACGTGGCGACGGATCTGCGGTGGTGGTCGCCTAAAGCGACATTGCACGCACGCTCAAAAAAGCACCTGCGGGTGCTTTTTTTAGGCCTCGTCGTCTTCGACTTGCGGCAGCAAAACGGCCAAGCGTTTTTGGATCAAAGCCACGCTCGCCACATCGTTGTGGGTGGCATACACCTCTTCCAAATTGCGCAGCATGCGCGCCACGATTTCGCGCGGTGTGGCTGGGCGTAAATAGTGCTGCAACAGCTCATCGGACACCGCACCATCACGGATCAAGCCTGACTCGGCGTGCAGGGGCGCCAAACGCTCCATCAAGTCTTCTTTGCCCAAGGATTGACCAGTGAACGGGTCGATCACCACCTGGCCTTCGTGCGGAAATGGCAAGCGGACCTTGACCAAAAAGTGGCCCGGAAACCCCACCCCTTTGGCGTCCAGCCCGAGGCCAGCCGCCAACTCCAACCACAGCACGGCCAAGCTGATGGGAATGCCACGACGGGTGCGCAGCATCACATGCAGGTAACTGTTGTCTGGGTCGTAGTAGTTGTTGAGGTTGCCAGCAAAACCCAGTTCGTCAAAAAAGAATTGGTTGAGCAAACGCAGTTTGTGCAAAGCACCCGCATCTGCAGGCAAGCGTCGTTTGAGTTTGTTACTGAACTGGTCCACTTGGTCCAGCACTTGTTGAATATCCAGCTCAGGGTACTCGTCTTGTGCCAAGCTCGCAGCGGCTTCCAGCAAGGGGAAATGGGTATCGCTTTGCACCAATGCGGCAAAGTAGCCCAGGGCCGTGGGAACTTCTAATTTGAAATCCATGTTTTTCGCCTCTTCACGACCTTTTTATCGCCGCAGCAATGCACGCAGCTTCAAACCCAACACCGTCAGGCTCACAAAGTACAACACAGCGCTCACCACCAACACGCCCGTCATCAATCCCACACGCAGCCAGGGCGTGGCGTGCAGGGCGGTCCAATCCCAATACTGAGCGGCCCACCAGAGCCATGCGCCCAACACCACACAGGCCGCCAACACTTGCAGCACGAAGCGTCCCCAGCCTGCGCTGGCGATGTAGGCGCCTTTTTGACGCAAGCCCAGCAACAACCATGCGGCGTTGACCAGCGCCCCCAAGCCAATCGACAGGGCCAGCCCCGCGTGGGCCAAATAAGGCACCAAGGCCAAGTTGAACACCTGCGTGATGACGAGCACCGCAACCGCAATGCGCACCGGCGTGCGAATGTCTTGGCTGGCGTAGTAGCCAGGCGCCAGCACCTTGATGGCCACCAGCCCCAACAAACCCACGCCGTAGCCCATCAGCGCCACGGTGGTTTGCTGCACATCGTGGGCGCTGAAAGCGCCGTAGTTGTAGAGCACCGCCACCAACGCTTTGGAAAACACCAGCAAGGCCAAAGCACAGGGCAGCGCCAGCAGCAGCACCAAGCGCAAGCCCCAATCCAGCATGTCTGAATATTTGGCGGTGTCGTTGGCCGCTTTCGCTGCCGAGAGCTGGGGCATCAACACCACGCCCAACGCCACACCTAACAAGGCCGTAGGAAACTCCATCAAACGGTCCGCATAACTCAGCCAGCTCACGCTGCCTGGGGTGAGCTGTGAGGCAATTTGTGTGTTGATCAGCAAAGAGATCTGCGCCACACTCACACCCAGCAAGGCCGGCGCCATGAGCTGCAAAATGCGCTTAGGGCCTTCGCCGTGCCAAGCCTCTTGCACCGCGCGCCAGCTCAGGCCCACGCGAGGCAGCATGCCCAACCGGCGCAAAGCCCACAGCTGCACGCTGAGCTGTGCCACGCCCCCCAACATCACACCCACGGCCAGGGCATAAATCGGTGGCACACCCAAGGTGCCCAACCACGGGCCACCCCACCATGCGGCGGCAATCATGGCCACGTTCAACAGAACGGGTGTGGCAGCGGGCACCGCAAAACGCTTCCAGGTGTTGAGCACGCCAGCCGCCAAGGCAACCAACGACATGAAGGCGATGTACGGGAACATGAAGCGCGTCATCACCACCGCCACCTCAAAGCCTTGCGGGGACTGCTGCAAGCCACTGGCCATGGCCCACACCAACAGCGGCGCGCCCAGCACCCCGAGCACGCAGGTCAAGAGCAAAGCCCAAATCAGCAAGGTGGCGACTTGGTTAATGAGTTGATGGGTGGCCTCGTCGCCCTGCTGCTGGCGGCTGGCAGCCAGCACGGGCACAAAGGCTTGACTGAATGCGCCTTCGGCAAACAGGCGGCGGAACAAATTGGGAATACGAAATGCCACATTGAAGGCGTCGGTCAGGGCGCTGGCCCCGAAAGTCGAGGCAATCAGCAGTTCGCGCATCAAGCCCGTGATGCGGGAAACCAGGGTGAAACCCGAGACGATGGAAGCAGATTTAAACAATGACACATCCGCAGTGTAGCGAGGCCTTGGCAGCCGCGTTAGGCAGGGTGAGCCCCGAGTGTTTGAATTTGCTACAATCGTCGGCTTTGCTGACAACATCCTCAGACACTTAAGGAAATTACCATGGCATCAGCCAAACCCAAGAAAAAGAACCCGCGCCTGGCCTCAGGCCGTAAACGCGTTCGCCAAGACATCAAAATCAACGCCGCCAACACCTCGTTGCGCTCGAAGTACCGCACCGCGGTGAAGAACGTCGAGAAAGCCGTTCTGGCTGGCGACAAAACCAAAGCCACCGAACTGTTTGCCAAGATGCAAGCTGTGGTGGACACGATTGCCGACAAAGGCATCTTCCACAAGAACAAAGCTGCTCGCGACAAGAGCCGCCTGTCAACCAAGGTCAAAGCCTTGGCACACGCCGCCTAATTCATTAGGCCACCAGCCCGGGCTGACCATTCAGCCCGCCGTTTGTAACGGGTGCGCTGTCAGCAAAAAAAAGCAAAAACCCGCTCTTGAGCGGGTTTTTTGTTGCCTGTGGGTTTTGAGGCCTCGCCTCTTGGCTTGGCGTTAAGGCGCAGGTGGGTGCTCAGGCAGCAAACAGGCTTCCACCACTTGCAAGCCATTGTCTTTGGCGAAATTCATCACAAAACTCCAAGCCATCGGCTCTTCGTCACGCAAATCGGTGTGCACAATGACGCACTTTTTGCCATCCAGCGTGTTGGGCACACACCAAGGCGAATAACTCAGGTGGCTCCCGGGCACTGCGCCGCCGGGACGAAATTGGCTCATCACGCCGGCCAAACGCTCGGCCCAATCGCTGGGGCGGAACGTACGTCCATCCTGGGTGACACCCAGGATAAATACTTCTTTGGCGGAGGGAGAAACCATCGGGTAGAGGCTGATTGCTTGAGGATGGCGACTGGGGATCTTCCCGTGTCGCACAGGGTACAGCTATTGTATCTTATATAAGACTTAAACCCCTGAAATCCCACGGCGTGCAGTCGTCGTTTTGTCATTTCCATGCCTCTAAAATCGCATCTCAACGGCTCAACCTTCGTTGGGTCGTTTTCTTTTGGAGCCCCTCACATGTCAGTTTCTGCCACACGCACGATTCCCTCTGAACCTCATGTCATGCCGACTTTTGGGCGTTTGCCCATCGCCATTGCACGCGGTCAAGGTTGCCGCGTGTGGGACACAGAAGGTCGCAGCTACTTGGACGCGCTGGCAGGTATTGCCGTCAACACCTTGGGCCACAACCACCCCGAGTTTGTGGCTGCCTTGCAGCAACAAATTACCGAAGTGATTCACTGCTGCAACTATTACTACACACCCAACGCCGAAAAACTGGCAGCCAAGCTGGTCGAGTTCTCAGGCATGAGCAATGTGTTCTATTGCAACAGTGGCTTAGAAGCCAACGAAGCCGCCATCAAGTTGGCACGTAAATACGGTCACGACAAAGGCATTCACAACCCACAAATCGTGGTGTACGAGAAAGCCTTTCACGGCCGCAGCATTGCCACGCTCAGCGCCACGGGCAACCCCAAAATTCAAAAAGGCTTTGAGCCTTTGCTGGAAGGCTTCATCCGCGTGCCCGTGAACAACATCAACGCACTGAAACAAGCCACCGAAGGCAACCCCAATGTGGTGGCGGTGTTCCTAGAGACCATCCAAGGCGAAGGCGGCGTCAACCCCATGCACATGGACTACCTGCGTGACGTGCGCGCCCTGTGCGACCAACGCGATTGGTTGATGATGGTCGACGAAGTGCAAAGCGGCATGGGCCGCACCGGCAAATGGTTTGCGCACCAATGGGCGGGCGTGGTGCCTGATGTGATGCCACTGGCCAAAGGCCTGGCCTCTGGCGTGCCAATCGGCGCCATCGTGGCGGGCCCCAAAGCCGCAGGCGTGTTGACGGCAGGCACGCACGGCTCCACCTTCGGCGGCAACCCGCTGGCGGTGCGCGCGGGCTTAGAAACCATCCGCATCATGGAAAAAGACGATCTGATGGGCAATGCCTCACGCATGGGTCAATACCTGACAGACGCATTCAAGCGCGAGTTTGCCAACGAAGCAGGTGTGAAGGACATTCGCGGCCAAGGCCTGATGATTGGCATTGAACTCGACCGCGCTTGCGGCGCCATCATGCAACGCGCCTTGGATGCGGGCTTGATGCTCAGCGTCACCGCCGACAGCGTGGTGCGCCTGTTGCCCCCACTCATCATCACCCAAACCGAGTGCGATGAATTGATTTCGATTCTGGTGCCCCTGATCAAAACCTTCTTGGCTGAAAAAGCATGACGATCAAACATTACCTGCAATTCACCGACCTCACGGCCGATGAATACGCTTACCTGTTCACCCGTGCCGCGCTGATCAAAAAGAAGTTCAAAGCCTACGAAAAGCACCACACGCTGGCCGACCGCACGCTGGCCATGATTTTCGAGAAAGCCTCCACCCGCACCCGGGTGAGCTTTGAGGCGGGCATGTACCAACTGGGTGGTTCGGTGGTTCACTTGACCACAGGCGACAGCCAGCTGGGTCGATCCGAACCAATTGAAGACAGCGCCAAAGTCATCAGCCGCATGACCGACTTGGTGATGATTCGCACCTACGGCCAAGACAAGATCAACAGCTTTGCCGCCAACTCGCGCGTGCCTGTGATCAACGGCTTGACCAACGAGTTCCACCCCTGCCAAATCATGGCGGACTTGTTCACCTTCATCGAGCATCGTGGCTTAACGGCACATCCGCTGGAATGCCTCAAAGGCAAGGTCGTGGCCTGGGTGGGTGACGGCAACAACATGGCCAACACTTGGTTGCAAGCGGCTGACATGCTGGGTTTTACCGTGCATGTCAGCACACCCAGCGGCTACGAAGTCGACCCCGCCATTGCAGGCTTGAGCAACACCAACTGCTACAAGGTGTTCGACAATCCCATGCAAGCCTGTGAAGGCGCCGACTTGGTCACCACCGATGTGTGGACCAGCATGGGCTACGAAGCCGAAAACGAAGCGCGCAAAAAAGCCTTCGCCGATTGGTGCGTGGACTCCGAAATGATGGCCATGGCCAAGCCCAACGCATTGTTCATGCACTGCTTGCCCGCCCACCGTGGTGAGGAAGTGGCCGCAGACGTGATCGACGGCCCGCAAAGCGTGGTCTGGGACGAAGCCGAAAACCGCATGCATGTGCAAAAAGCACTCATGGAGTACCTGCTGCTCGGACGTCAGTGATGTCGGCCTGCACCAGCTGCGGCGCTTGCTGCGCCAGTTTTCGGGTCGATTTCAGCGTGGAAGAAATGGACACGCATGGCGGTTCGGTACCCACGGGCTTAGGACAAGAACTGACTGCCACAATGTGCCGCATGCGTGGCACCGATTACTCGCCACCACGCTGCGGCGCACTCAGCGGCCAATTGGGCGTCAAGGCCACTTGCGGCATTTACGAATGGCGCCCCTCGCCTTGCCGAGAGTTTGAAGAAGGCAGCGATGCCTGCCAGCGTGCGCGCCTGCGCCATGGGCTAGCCGCACTGAATTAAGTCGCGATCAGCCCAAGACCTTGTGGCTGTACAACCAAGGTTGATCCATCAAGACAGGGCCCGCTAAACGCAAGGCCCAGTCACGCCCCCAGCGCACGGGGCCGTGGGCGTGAAACACCTGCCCATTGCGCATCGCTGCACGTTGCACCTGCGCATTGCGTTGCCAACGTTGTGCGGCAAAGGCTTGCACCTGTGCGGCCACATCGCCAGCGTGCGCGAGTTGTTGCCCCAGTGCTGCGGCGTCTTCGATTGCCATCCCAGCGCCTTGCGCCAGGTAGGGCAGCATGGGGTGGGCGGCATCGCCCACCAAGGCCACGCGGCCCTGTCCGTGCTGATGCACGCCTTGCATGGCCGGGCGTCCACACAAAGGCCACGCACGCCATGCGGCGGCCGCATGCACCAGCTCCTGCAAACGCGAACAGCTACCACGCAAGGCGGCCTGCAAATCATGCGCGGTTTGCTCAGACGTTTGTTGGGCGTTCCAGCTTTGCAAGTCATCGGCACTCACGCCGGGCATCTGCCCTTCGGTCAGCACCACCAAGTTCAGCCACTCGCCACCTCGCACCGGGTAATGCACCACATGCACATTCGGCCCCATCCACACCGTCACGTCGTTGGTGCGTAAATGCGCAGGTAAATCGCTTTGTCGCAGCAGCGTGCGGTAGGCCAGATGACCGGTGGGTTGCACCTCACCATCCGTCAACACCTGTTGCCGCAGCTGACTCCACACACCGTCCGCCACCACGGCCAGATCGGCCTCATGCGCGAGGTGCTGCGTGGCATGTTCAAGCTGTGCTGTCACGCATCGTCCATCCGTTTGCAACGACTGCACAGCGCTGCCCGCCAGAACTTCAACGCCTTGCCTCAATGCGCCTTCATGAAGCAGCTGATGCAAGTCGGCACGATGAAGCGTGACGTAAGGCGCGCCATAGCGGGTCTGCATCTGCGTCCCTAGGGGCAAGGTGGCCAAGACCTCACCGCTGAGCGCACTACGCGCTTGCAGCTGATCGGGAAACGCCGCCACAGCCTGCAACGCAGTGTGCAAACCCCAGGCATGCAAGATGCGCGTGACATTGGGCCCCAACTGAACCCCAGCTCCAACCTCGGCAAACACGGGCGCACGTTCATGCACTTGCGCTTGCCAGCCCACGCGCGCGAGCGCCAAGGCACTGGCCAGGCCTGCAATTCCGCCACCTGCAATACACACGTTCCGATTCATATACGTGATTGTGCTATGCCTGACATGCCATAAAGCGTCACGGTCAGCCTATGATTTGTGGCACGTCCCAAAAACCAGGAGCCTCTCATGCAACGCCGTCAATTGCTGCAAGCCGCCAGCTTGAGCCTTGTGTCCACCACCAACTTCGCGCAAGACAAATACCCTAGCAAAACCATCCTCTGGGTTTGCCCGTATGCCGCCGGTGGCAATGCCGACAGCCGTTCGCGCCAAGTGGCCAAAGCCATGGGCACCCTTCTTGGCCAGCCCATCATCATTGACAACAAGGCGGGTGCCGGCGGCAACATCGGCACCGAAGCCATTGCACGCGCCAAGCCCGATGGCTACACCTTGGGCATGGGTAACTTTGCACCACTGGCGGTCAATCAAGCCTTGTTCAAAAAACTCAACTTTGATCCGCTGAACGACCTCACCCCCATCGCACTGATCGAGAAAGGCCCGCTGATCTTGATGGTGCGCAACGACTCACCCTACAAAACAGTGAAAGATTTGGTGGCTGCGGCCAAAGCAGCACCCGGCAAACTGAGCTACGGCTCGGGCGGCATTGGCGGCTCACACCACTTGAGCGGTGCTTTGTTTGAGCACGCAGCCGGCATTGACATGATTCATGCCCCCTACAAAAGCGGCTCAGCTGCCGCCACCGACTTGATGGGCGGCCAAGTCCACATGATGTTCGAGCAGATGTACGCCGCCATGCCCTCTATACAAGGCGGTCGCATGCGCGCACTGGCCATCACCAGCAAAAAACGCTCGCCCCTGCTGCCCAACATTCCCACCATGGCCGAGCAAGGCTTCCCCGAGGTGGAAGTGCTCAACTGGCAAGGCCTGATTGGCCCCAAAGGCATGGCCCCCGAACTGGTCAAGCAGCTCAACGCCGTGTGCAACCAAGCCCTGCAAACCGCCGAAATGAAAGAAAAAATCTTGAGCCAAGGCAACGAAGTGGGTGGCGGCACGCCCGAACAGTTTGCCGCCCTCATCAAGGCAGAAGCCCCACGGTGGGCAAAAGTCGTGCGGGATGCGAAAATCGACCCTGAATGATTTTCACCGCTGCCCTGTAAGCAGCACACCTTTATGACCACACTCCAAGCCCCCGAGCTCCTGCTGCCCGCAGGTTCGCTCGACAAAATGCGCGCCGCTTTCGATTTCGGCGCAGACGCCGTGTATGCCGGCCAACCCCGGTACAGCTTGCGCGCGCGCAACAACGAGTTCCGTTTGGAGCAAATTGGCATTGGCATTGCTGAAGCCCATGCGCGTGGTAAAAAATTCTTTTTGACCAGCAACCTCATTCCGCACAACGACAAGGTGCGTACCTATTTGCGCGACATCGAGCCCATCATCGCCATGAAGCCCGATGCGCTCATCATGGCTGACCCCGGTCTCATCACCATGGTGCGTGAGAAGTGGCCTGAAATCGACATCCACCTCTCCGTACAGGCCAACACCACCAACTGGGCGACGGTGAAGTTCTGGCAAAAAGTGGGGGTCAAACGCATCATCTTGTCGCGCGAACTCAGCTTTGATGAGATTGAAAAAATCCGCCAAGAGTGCCCCGACATGGAGCTTGAAGTGTTCGTGCACGGCGCCTTGTGCATTGCGTATTCAGGCCGTTGCTTGTTGTCCGGCTACTTCAACCGCCGCGACCCCAACCAAGGCACTTGCACCAACGCCTGCCGCTGGAGCTATGGCACACAAACCAGCGCCACCGACCCCAACACAGGCGAGGCCATGGCCCTTCCTATGGAGGGCGACTTTGACTTTGCCAAGTCGCAACAAGAAGCCGAGTCCAGTTTCTCGTCGTGCGGCAATGGTGAGCGTCACCCCGCCGCGGACAACATTTATTTGCTAGAAGAAAAAGGCCGCCCCGGCCAGCTCATGCCCATCATGGAAGACGAGCACGGCACCTACATCATGAACAGCAAGGACTTGCGTGCTGTGGAGTATGTGGAACGCCTGACCAAGATTGGCGTGGACTCGCTCAAGATCGAAGGCCGTACCAAGAGCTTGTATTACGTGGCACGCACCGCGCAGGTGTACCGCCGCGCGATTGACGATGCCGTGGCAGGCCGCCCCTTCAACCCCGAACTCATCACCGAACTCGAGGGCTTGGCCAACCGCGGTTACACCGCAGGCTTGATGGATCGCCGCCCTGCCAACGACTACCAAAACTACGAAACCGGTCACTCCATTGCCCACCGTAGCCAGTTTGTGGGCGAAGTACGCGCCGTGGCAGACGGCTGGGCCGAGATTGAAACCAAAAACAAATTTTCCGTCGGCGACCGCATTGAAATCATTCACCCCAGCGGCAACCGGATCGTCAAGCTGGAGCAAATGAAAGACAAAAACGGCGCGTCTATTGATGTGGCTGCAGGCAATCCCACGCATGTGTGGATTCCAGTCGATGGCCCTGCTGAAGGTGGTTTGTTGGCTCGGATGTTTTAAACATCAAAGCCGAATGACCTAGACTTTTTACCGAAAGTTGATAAATTTATTATCTAATTAGCAAATAAGCTGAAAATTTGTAAGAAAATACAATCACTATCCCATCAAAAGTGTTTCTTTTGAACTGACACTTCTATTCTGGAATTGATTGATGAAACCTTATCAAATCAAAGCTTACATTGCGGCGTTGCTGAGCCTGTTGCAAGTCTGCGCCAGCGCCGAAGAACCTGAACCCTTTTTAGCCTTGGCACTGCAAGAGGTGCTGGAGCTAGAGATCACCTCGGTGTCTAAAAAGCCGCAAACCGTCTCCCGTTCGGCGGCGGCCGTGTTTGTCATCACAGGCGATGACATTCGCCGCGCCGGGGCTCAAAACATTCCAGACGCCTTGCGTTTAGCGCCCGGCCTGCATGTGGCACAGATCAGCGCCAATGCATGGGCGGTGAGCGCACGCGGCCCCAATGGCCGCTTTGCCAACAAGCTGCTGGTCATGATTGACGGGCGCACGGTGTACTCCCCCATGTTCTCAGGTGTGGCGTGGGATGTGCAAGACACCGTGTTGGCAGACATTGAACGCATTGAAGTCATTCGCGGACCGGGTGCGTCCCTGTGGGGTGCCAACGCTGTCAACGGTGTCATCAACATCATCACCAAATCTGCCGTGGCCACACAAGGCACGCTGATCGATGCGAGCACTGGCACCAGCACCCAAGGCCAGATGTCGATCCGCCATGGCGGCCAATGGGAAGGTCTGGGCCACTGGCGGCTGTATGGCAAAGCTTTCGAGAACAATGCGCTCACCCTGGCCAATGGCCAAGGCCGCGCCATGGATGCGTGGAAGCAACAACGCCTGGGTTGGCGCGCCGACCTCAACCCCAACGCACAAGATGCGGTGACGATCCAGTCGGAGATTTACCAAGGCACGTCTGGCGAATCTGCATTGCTCAACCGTCTGCTGCCCCCGAGCAACCTGCTGCAAGGCACCACCCAAGCCGTGTCTGGCGGTCACCTGCTGGCACGGTGGCAGCGCGATTTGCCTAGCAACAACTCCGTCACGCTTCAAACCTACTTCGACCATTCAGAACGCGACTGGCCTGCACATCCGTTCATGCGCTTGGATACCTTCGATGCTGACCTTCAGTACCGTCACCGTGCCATCGACAAGCACGACATTGTGCTGGGCGCGTCTTGGCGACAAAACCAAGAAAGCTTTCATGCCTCCACGACCGGCTTGCCTGACGGCATCGTGCAGTACGACACCTTTGGCATTGACCGCCTGAAAACACGGATGTGGAGCGTGATGGCGCAAGACGACATTAGCCTGATCCCCGAATTGCTCACCCTGACCCTGGGTAGCAAATTCGAAAAATATGACAACGACAGCCTCAAGCCGCTACCCAATGCGCGCCTGATGTGGACCCCGAATGACGACCAAACCCTGTGGGCTTCAGCCAGCAAAGCCATTCGAACCCCCAGCCTGATTGACAGCCATGGCACCATCCGTGCCCTGTTGCCGCCTGAGTTCACCATCAACGGCAGTGGTCTGCCCCGCCCGGGCTTTGTCGAGGTGCTGGGCCGCACCACCTCGGAACAACTGTGGGCGTATGAACTTGGTTGGAAACAACGCTTGGCACCTGGGTTGACCTTGGACACCACGGCCTACTACAACGATTACAGCCAATTGCGTGCTGGCAGTTTCAGCACGAACAGCACGCAATGTCTGCCCTCCTACAACGTGCCCCTGCCGACTGGTTCACCGCCTTTCGCAGAGTGCTACTTGCCTGTGCCACTTCCCAATCAATATTTGCTCTTGCCTGCCACCTTGACCAATGATTTCAAAGGACACAGCTACGGCCTTGAAGCATGGCTTGATTGGCAAGCCTCACGTCAGCACCGCTGGCAAGCCAATGTGACCCGCTACGCCATGTCGCTGAACACGGCAGCCAGCAACGTCTACAGCTGGGACTCCCCCGACAGCAGCCCCAAGTGGACAGGTTCTTTGCGTTGGTCCTACACCCCGGATGCACGCACAGAGCTGGATGTGATGGCGCGTCATGTGGGCGCGTTGCGGGATGTTTTGTTTGGGCAATCGGTGCCTAGCTACACCACGCTAGATATACGCTGGGCCTGGTCCAGCGCACCGGGGGTGCAATGGAGTGTGACGGGGCGCAACCTGATGACTTCGCGCCACCTTGAATTTGTGTCTGAAGCTTCCGACGTGGCGCACACCTTGGTGGGGCCCTCGGTCATCTTGGGGCTGCGTCTGCAGTACTGACCTAACACCTCATGCCGCTGACGGATCTGCCACTTTCCCTGTTCAGACGCACCCTCGGGTGCGTTGGGCTTTGCATCGCATTGCTGTGGAGCAGCTTGGGCGCAGGACCTGCCTGGGCCGAACCACCCCGTGAGGCGCGCATCAAAGCCGTGTTGATTTTGCGCTTGCTGAAATTTGTCGACTGGCCAGCTGACAACACAGCGCGCGCAGAGTCTTTGCAGGTATGCACCTGGGGTGAGTCCCCCACAGAGGCCGCCTTGCAAAGCTTGCAAGGACAAAAAATCAGAGAGCGAGAAATTCGAATCCGCAAACTCGGCACACCGCTGGACACGCGAGGTTGCCACGCGCTGTTTGTCAGCGACAGCGCACGCGACGTCACGCCCGCGCTGCTCTACAACTCTGGCAGCTCCGCCGTACTGACGATCAGCGACATGCCTGATTTCAACAAACGTGGCGGCATCATCAACTTGGTTCGCCAAGACAACCGCATTGGTTTTGAAATTCAGCTGCGCTATGCCCGCGAGCATGGCTTGCAAATTGGTGCACCGCTGCTTGAGCTGGCACGTGTGGTGGATTGAACAAACAGACTCGTATGCGCAAACCCGACCTGATCAAACACAAACTCGACCGCCTGATGCTGCGCACCGTCAGCCTGGCGTTGATGTCGGCCACCGCGTTGTTGATGCTCTACCAAGGGTGGACATTCCAGCAAAACATGTTGGACCGTTTGACGGTGGTGGCCCAAATGGCCGGCAGCAACCTGACCGCCGCGCTGGAGTTTGAAGACCCACGTCAAGCACAGCTGTTGTTGCAATCGGTGCAGGCAGAACAAGACATTGTGGCGGTGACGGTGTATGACAGCGAGCGCCGACGTTTTGCCAGCTACACCGAGACAAACCACCAAGACTTTCAACACCTTGCAGAGTTGAGCGCGTCACAGGCGCATGAGCACCGAAACTTCAATTGGCAAACCAAGCTGATGACCCACACAGCACCTGTATTGCTACACCGAGAAGTCGTGGGCTATTTGGTGATCAGCGCCAGCCCCCAGCGCCTGTTCCAACAATGGCTGATCAGCCTGTTGCTGATTGCCTTGATCTCCTTGGTGTCCGGCTGGCTGGCCATGCGGGCGGTGGCGTATTTGCAGCAACGGCTGGTGGCGCCCATCACCCAGCTGGCGCAATCCATGCGCCAACTCACTCAAGAGCAAGATTTCAGTCTGCGCGTGCGCTGTGAGTCCGACGACGAAGTCGGCCAACTCACCCAAGGCTTCAACGACATGTTGGCCCATTTAGAAGCACGCGAAGTGACATTGGACGAACGCAACCGTCAATTGGCACAAAGCAACCGTGAACTGGCGCTGGCGGTGGAAGAAGCTACCCAAGCACGTTTGGTCGCCGAGCAAGCGGCTTACGTCAAGTCCATGTTCTTGGCCAATATGAGCCACGAAATTCGCACGCCCATGAGCGGCATTTTGGGCATGACCGAATTGCTGCTCGAAAGCCCCCTAGAGACCGAACAGCGCAGCCAAGTACAAACGGTGCTCGATTCGGGCCGCGCGCTGCTCAACATCATCAACGACATCTTGGACTTCTCCAAAATCGAAGCCAACAAGATGGTGCTCAGCCCATCCGATGTCAAACTGCGCAACCTGCTGCGAGATTTGATACAACTGTTCCAACGCAGTGCAGAGGTCAAAGGATTGACGTTGAATTTGAGTGTCGATCCTGTGGTCCCCAGCTGGTGCCACGTCGACGCCGGACGTTTGCGCCAAGTTCTGGCCAACCTACTTGGTAATGCCATCAAATTCACCAACGCTGGACAGGTGCAGTTGCGCGTCACGCACCTGGCTAGCGCTGACAACCGTGCGCAATTGCGCTTTGAAGTTTCTGACACGGGCATTGGCATTCCAGCCGCACAGCAAGACCAAATCTTTGATGAGTTCAACCAAGGCGATATCAGCACTGCGCGTCGTCATGGCGGCACCGGCTTGGGACTGGCGATTGCACAGCGCTTGGTCAAGCTGATGGGTGGCGACATGCAAGTACACAGTCAAGTCGGCCAAGGCAGCACGTTTGGTTTCACCCTGGAGCTAGAAACCGCCCACAACCCCACCGTCGCCAGCAGCGCTTTGCCGCATCAAATCATGCCGAACAACACGGCGTCACAGCCTGCACTGGATGGACCACGTCGTGTGCTGGTAGTGGAAGACCATCCCGTCAATCAAATCTTGGCGCGCACGGCACTGCAACGCTTGGGGTGTGAGGTAGACATGGCCAGCGGTGGCAAAGAAGGCGTTGCCGCTGCCACCTCCGTGGCCTACGATTTGGTGCTGATGGACTGCCAAATGCCTGATGTGGATGGCTACGAGGCCACACGTCAAATCCGAGCGTGGGAAAGCCGCCAAGGTGCATCGGCTCTGCGATCGCGCATGCCCATCGTGGCATTGACAGCCCACGCCATGCCCGGTGACCGCGAGAAATGCCAAGCTTCAGGCATGGACGACTACCTGAGCAAACCGTTTTCAGGGCAAGACTTGCTGGAGGTCTTGCAGCGCTGGACCTAGTGTGGTCCTCGTGAGACGAAGAAACGCAAAAACAAACAGACATCAAACAAAACCCCCGCAAGGCTCGCGCTTTGCGGGGGTTTTGTCACCCAAGCACCGAGGTGCAAGGATGAAGACGCAGGCAGCTTACGCTGTCACGCCTTTGGCAGTTTCCACATACTCGTCGATCTGGTTGAAGTTCAAGTACTTGTAGATGGCTGCGCCGTCTTTGTTCACGATGCCCATGGCTTCGTGGTATTCGGCCACAGTGGGGAACTTGCCCATCTTCGAGGTGATGGCAGCCAGCTCAGCCGACGCCAAGAACACGTTGGTGTTCTTGCCCAAACGGTTGGGGAAGTTACGGGTCGATGTCGACACCACAGTGGCGCCCTCACGCACTTGCGCTTGGTTGCCCATGCACAAGGAGCAGCCAGGCATTTCAGTGCGTGCACCGGCGGTGCCGAATGCAGCATAGTGGCCTTCTTTGATCAACTCGCTCTCGTCCATCTTGGTGGGAGGTGCCACCCATAACTTGACAGGAATGTCACGTTGACCACCAAGCAACTTGGCCGCTGCACGGAAGTGACCGATGTTGGTCATGCAAGAACCGATGAACGCTTCGTCGATCTTGGTGCCAGACACTTCAGACAAGAACTTGGCGTCATCGGGGTCGTTGGGGCAGCACACGATGGGCTCTTTGATCTCGGCCAAATCGATTTCGATGACGTGTGCGTACTCGGCATCTTTGTCGGCTTCAAGCAGGTTAGGTGCAGCCAACCATTGTTCGACTTTCTCGATACGGCGCGCCAAGGTGCGTGCGTCAGCATAACCGTCGGCGATCATGTTCTTCATCAGCACCACGTTGGACTTCAAGTATTCCTCGACTGGCTCTTTGTTGAGCTTGATGGTGCAACCTGCGGCAGAACGCTCAGCTGACGCGTCAGACAATTCAAACGCTTGTTCCACCTTGAGGTTGGGCAAGCCTTCGATTTCCAAAATGCGTCCCGAGAACTCGTTGATCTTGCCGGCCTTGGCCACAGTCAACAGGCCCTTCTTGATGGCGTACAGCGGAATGGCATGCACCAAATCGCGCAGGGTCACGCCAGGTTGCATCTCGCCTTTGAAACGCACAAGAATAGACTCAGGCATGTCCAAAGGCATCACGCCTGTGGCCGCACCAAACGCCACCAAACCAGAACCGGCGGGGAAGCTGATACCGATGGGGAAACGGGTGTGTGAGTCGCCACCTGTACCGACGGTGTCAGGCAGCAACAAACGGTTCAACCACGAGTGAATCACACCGTCGCCTGGACGCAGGGCCACACCACCACGGTTGCTGATGAACGCTGGCAATTCGCGGTGCGTTTTGACGTCCACCGACTTGGGGTAAGCCGCTGTGTGGCAGAACGATTGCATGACCATGTCGGCCGAGAAGCCAAGGCAAGCCAAGTCTTTCAACTCGTCGCGGGTCATCGGGCCCGTGGTGTCTTGTGAACCCACAGTGGTCATCTTGGGTTCGCAGTAAGTACCGGGGCGAACGCCTTGGCCTTCTGGCAAACCGACTGCACGGCCGACCATTTTTTGGGCCAAAGTGAAACCGGCCTTCGTGGCGATAGGCGCTGTGGGCAGGCGGAACACCGTGGATGCGGGCAGGCCCAAGAATTCACGGGCCTTGGCGGTCAAGCTGCGGCCAATGATCAAGTTGATACGGCCACCAGCACGCACTTCGTCAAACAGCACATCGCTCTTGAGTTGGAAAGTGGTGATGGTTTGACCATTCTTCACGATCTTGCCATCGTAGGGCAGCACGTCAATCACGTCGCCCATTTCGAGTTGGGTGACATCGACTTCGATCGGCAAAGCGCCTGAATCTTCTTGGGTGTTGAAGAAGATGGGGGCAATCTTGCCGCCCAAGGTCACACCGCCAAAACGTTTGTTGGGCACGTAAGGGATGTCTTGACCAAAGCCCCAGATGATGCTGTTGGTTGCTGACTTGCGTGAGGAACCTGTACCGACCACGTCACCGACGTAGGCCACCAAATTGCCTTTTTTCTTCAGCTCTTCAATGAACGCCATGGGGCCGCGCTTGCCGTCTTCTTCGGGCTTGAAGGCGGCGCCTTCGCGGGTGTTTTTCAACATCGCCAAGTAGTGCAAGGGAATGTCTGGACGACTCCATGCGTCAGGGGCTGGCGACAAGTCGTCGGTGTTGGTCTCGCCGGGCACTTTGAACACGGTGACGGTGATTTTCTTTTCCACTTCAGGACGTGTGGTGAACCACTCGGCATCGGCCCAGCTTTGCATCACGTCTTTGGCCTTGGCGTTGCCTGCTTTGGCTTTTTCAGCGACGTCGTTGAAGAAGTCAAACATCAACAAGGTTTTCTTCAAAGCTTCAGCGGCCACACCAGCCACCTCCGCGTCGTCGAGCAATTCGATCAGGGGGTGCACGTTGTAGCCACCCACCATGGTGCCCAGCAACTCAGTGGCTTTGGACTTAGAGACCAAGCCAACCTTGACTTCACCGTGTGCCACAGCGGCCAAGAAAGAGGCTTTCACTTTGGCTGCATCGTCCACACCAGGAGGGACGCGATGCGTCAACAAATCCATCAAGGCTGCATCTTCGCCGGCGGGCGGGTTCTTGATCAACTCGATCAATTCGGCCGTTTGCTTGGCATCCAAAGGCAGTGGGGGAATGCCCAGCGCTGCGCGCTCGGCTACGTGTTCACGGTAGGCTTTCAACATGGTTTTCTCCTGGCTTTCAAATCAAATCAAGGGGTTACTTTTTGGCCACACTGGGTCCGTCCAACAAGGTGGACGGCGGGCCGGACTTCATCGCTTCCGCCACAGCCATTTGGGCTGGGCTTTGACATTCATCGGCCATGCGTTGACCGAGTTTGCTGTTCATCAACATGGACTTGTTGGGCAACTGCAACCACATGGCGCCCGCTTGCGCGTCTTCCAAACGAATCGCGCCGGTAGCCGAAACAACCGGGGTCATGTGGTAGCGGTGTTGGCGCAGCTGCACAAAAAAACTGCCGTGCGCTTGTGTGTCGGGCGTCACTGTCACGGAGTTGCCCAATTCACACACCATGCGACCGGTGTGAACTTGCTCAGCCACCACCGTGCGGTGTTCGTCCACCGCCACATCTGACGGCGCCATCGGCGTTGCCACGACAGGGGCTGCGGCATGTTTGTATGCGACCACAGGTTTGGCTTTGGCGACGGGCGCGTTTGAATGTTTGACCACCTGCTTGGCAACTGGTTTGGTCAAAGGTTTGGCTTTTTGTGGTGTGGCCACGTCTGGCGCAGCCGCCCAAACCAACGCAGGTAACAGCGAAAGAACAACGAGTAATGCGCGCATGTCCATCTCCTGATTAATCTTTGAAGAATAACTGGACTTCGCTTGGCAAAGGACGCCCCGTGCTATGCGCACGCTGCAACACTTGCCAAAAGAATCGGTAACTGGCACGGTCATGCAACTGACCGTGGTGGCTGATGGGCGCCCAATCGGCAGCTTGCGCGGCCAACACAATCTCGCTGGCCACTTCAATCGCAGCAGCATCTGGGGCCATGGCTTCCAGAATCGGGCGAATTTGCGCGGGGTGAATGCTCCACATGCGGGTGTAGCCAAACTCGTGTGCAGCACGCTGGGCCGCAGCACGCATGGCAGCGGTGTCGTTGAACTCGGTCACCACGCAGTGCGAGGGCACTTTGCCGTGGGCATGGCAGGCACTGGCAATCTCCAGCTTGGCACGCACCACCAAGGGGTGCGTGAACTGACCTTGGCCAGACATGCCATGCGCGGGAATGGCGCCACCATGGGCCGACACAAAATCCATCAAACCAAAACTCAGCGACTGAACACGCAGGTGCGCCGCAATGTCAAACGCGCGGTGCACCGCAGCGGGTGACTCAATCAACACATGCAGCGGCAGATCTTTGGCACCGGCTTGAAGCAAGGCTTGCTCGGCCAGTTGCACATCAGCCACAGACTCGACCTTGGGCACCATGATGTGCGTCAAACGCTTGGCCGCTTGGCCCGCAATGGTGGCCATGTCGGCTTGAAAACTGGGGTGATCCACAGGATGCACGCGCACGGCCACGCGGGCCTCGGGCGCGGCGCTTAGTGCCAACGCAGTGACCAGCGCGGCATGCTCTGCCTCGCCGCCCACGGGCGCACCGTCTTCACAATCCAGGGTCACATCAAAGACGCAGGTACCAAACTCTTGCGTCATCTCCGCTTGCAGCTGCAAGCTTTTGCGCATCCGCGCTTCGACACCGCTGTAGTGGTCACAGACCGGAAGGGATACCCCCGAAGCCTGTGCCCCCAGCAGAACGTCGCGCGGATGGCTCACTCTGTCTCTCTTAGATCAAGTGGGCAACGCCAGCTTGCTCATCGGTCAACTCTTTCAAAGTCTTGTCGATGCAGCCTTGGCTGAAGGCGTCGATTTCCAAACCTTCGACCACTTTGTATTGGCCGTTTTCGCAGGTGACGGGGAAACCGAACATGACGTCTTTAGGAATGCCGTACCAACCTTGCGATGGGATGCCCATGGTCACCCACTTGCCATTGGTGCCCAAAGCCCAATCGCGCATGTGGTCGATGGCAGCGTTGGCAGCCGAAGCAGCCGAAGACAAACCACGTGCGTCAATGATGGCGGCACCGCGCTTGCCCACAGTTGGCAAGAACACATTGGCGTTCCACTCTTGGTCGTTGATCATGGCCTTGACCGACTCACCCTTGATGGTGGCGAAACGGTAGTCGGCGTACATGGTGGGTGAGTGGTTGCCCCACACGCACAATTTTTCGATGTCGGCCACGGCTTTGCCAGTCTTGGCAGCGATTTGCGACAACGCACGGTTGTGGTCCAAACGCAGCATGGCGGTGAAGTTGCCGGGCTTCAAGTCAGGCGCAGCTTTCATGGCGATGTAAGCGTTGGTGTTGGCGGGGTTGCCAACGACCAAAACTTTCACATCACGCGAGGCCACAGCATTCAAAGCCTTGCCTTGCGCGGTGAAGATGGCGCCGTTGATGGCAAGCAACTCAGCGCGCTCCATGCCGGGGCCGCGTGGACGTGAACCGACCAACAAGGCGTAGTCGACGTCTTTGAATGCAGTCATCGGGTCGCCATGGGCTTGCATACCGGCCAACAAGGGGAACGCGCAGTCTTCGAGTTCCATCATCACGCCCTTCAAGGCTTTTTGGGCTTTTTCGTCAGGGATTTCCAACAATTGCAAGATGACAGGTTGATCTTTGCCCAACATTTCGCCCGAGGCGATACGGAACAACAGTGCGTAACCAATTTGACCAGCTGCACCAGTGACGGCAACGCGAACAGGCTTCTTGCTCATGAGAAAAACTCCAAGTAGTGATTAAAAAAGGATGTCGACAAGTTTACCCTCGAAAACCCTCGGGTGCACTGTCTTATGTCTTATAGAAGATATGATCAGAGGTTGACAATGACCTGACGCGACCGCAATCACATCTCTCACATGGCCTCCACCCCACCCCTGTCGTTCTCTCAAGCCTTATCCGCGCCCATGACAGGCAGCGATGCGCTGGCTGCGGGCGGGTTGACGCCAGCGTTCAGCCCGCTGTATCAGCAAATCAAAGGGCTGATTCTGCAAAGCCTGCAATCGGGCGAATGGAAGCCTGGCGAAGCCATTCCCAGCGAAATGGACTTGGCGGCCCGCTTTCGTGTCAGCCAAGGCACGGTGCGCAAAGCCATCGACGAGCTGTCGGCCGAAAACCTGGTGGTGCGCCGCCAAGGCAAGGGCACCTTTGTGGCCACCCATGCCGAGCAGCAGGTGCAATACCGCTTCTTGAAGCTGCAACCCGACAACGGCGACACCCAAAGCGAAGGCCCCGCCGAGCGCAACATCATTGATTGCAAGCGCCTGCGCGCCAGCGCCGACATTGCACGCTCCCTCAGCTTGCGCAGCGGCGACCCAGTGCTGCAAGTGCGCCGGGTGCTGTCGTTTTCTGGCGTGCCCACAATTTTGGAAGACCTGTGGTTGCCCGGCGCACCCTTCAAAGGGCTCACCGCTGAACGCTTAAGTAACTACAACGGCCCGATGTACGCGCTGTTTGAAACCGAGTTCGGCGTGCGCATGGTGCGGGCAGACGAAAGCATTCGTGCCGTCAACCCCGACACCGAGCAGGCAGCCCTGCTGCAAGTAGCCATGGCGACACCTCTGTTGAGCGTGGAGCGCGTGGCCTACACCTACAACGACACGCCCATGGAGCTGCGCCGCGGCTTGTACCGAACCGACACGCACCATTACAGAAATGTTTTGAGCTGAGGCTGAAACCCTCACGTCAGTTTGACGAAGTGAAATAGAATGAAATGTTCTTTTGAAATACTGATAAACCCGAAGAAAGATTCCACATGACCCAGCTTGCCAAAAAGCGGCCTGAGTTCCGCAACATCAACGCGCTCACGGACTTACCTTCCTACCGCCTGCCGGCGGCTGGCATTGTGTCCATCTTGCACCGCATCAGCGGTTTGTTGATGTTCTTGTTGTTGCCATTCATCATTTGGATGTTTGACACCTCCATTTCTTCAGAAATTTCCTTCGCCAAATTCAGCGCGGCCTTCAATGTGGGCTTGGGTTTTGTGCCTGGCGTGTTGGTGAAATTGGTCGCCTTGGCTTTGATTTGGGCTTACCTGCACCACATGATTGCTGGCATTCGTCACGTCTACATGGACGTGTGCCACGCCGTGACCAAAGAGTTCGGCAAGTCTTCCGCCGTCGTCACCTTGGTGTTGAGCCTGGGCCTGACTGCAGCGCTGGGTGCCAAGTTGTTTGGCCTTTACTGATTTCCTAGGAGCAACAAAATGTCCGTGAATTACGGTTCCAAGCGCGTCGTCGTGGGCGCGCACTACGGTCTGCGTGACTGGCTCGCCCAGCGCATCACCGGTGTATTGATGGTCTTGTTCACCTTGGCTGTGTTGGGCCAAGTGCTGTTGACCAGCGGCGACATCAGCTATGACAAATGGGCTGGCATTTTCAGCACCCAATTCATGAAGGCTTTGACCTTCTCAGTCTTCATCGCCTTGGCCATCCACGTGTGGGTGGGCGTTCGCGACATTTGGATGGACTACGTCAAGCCTGTGGGCCTGCGTTTGGTTCTGCAAGTATTCACATTGGTTTGGCTGGTGTCGTGTCTCGGCTGGGCCATTCAGGTTCTCTGGAGGCTCTAAGTCATGACCGTTAAAAGCTCTATCCCACGTCGCAAGTTTGACGTCGTCATCGTCGGCGCTGGCGGCTCTGGCATGCGCGCATCGTTGCAACTCGCCCGCGCGGGTTTGAATGTGGCCGTTCTGTCCAAAGTGTTCCCTACCCGTTCACACACCGTGGCAGCGCAAGGCGGCATTGGCGCGTCTTTGGGCAATATGAACGAAGACAACTGGCACTACCACTTCTACGACACCGTCAAAGGCTCCGACTGGCTCGGCGACCAAGACGCGATCGAGTTCATGTGCCGTGAAGCCCCCAAAGTCGTGTACGACTTGGAGCACATGGGCATGCCTTTTGACCGCAACCCAGACGGCACCATCTACCAACGCCCCTTTGGCGGCCACACCGCCAACTACGGCGAGAAGGCTGTGGAGCGTGCGTGCGCTGCGGCTGACCGTACCGGTCACGCCATGCTGCACACGCTGTACCAACAAAACGTCAAAGCCAAAACCAGCTTCTTCGTGGAGTGGATGGCCCTCGACCTGATTCGCGATGACGCAGGCGACGTGGTGGGCGTGACAGCGCTTGAGATGGAAACGGGCGAGCTCTACATCATGGAAGCTAAAACCGTGATGTTGGCCACCGGTGGCGCAGGCCGCATCTTTGCAGCTTCCACCAATGCCTTCATCAACACCGGCGACGGTTTGGGCATGGCCGCACGTGCGGGCATCCCCTTGGAAGACATGGAATTCTGGCAATTCCACCCCACGGGCGTGGCCGGTGCTGGCGTGTTGTTGACCGAAGGCTGCCGTGGCGAAGGCGCGATTTTGCGCAACTGCAACGGTGAACGCTTCATGGAGCGTTATGCCCCCGCCTACAAAGACTTGGCCCCACGCGACTATGTGTCACGCTGCATGGACCAAGAGATCAAAGAAGGCCGCGGCTGCGGTCCGAACAAGGACTACATCAACCTCGACATGACCCACTTGGGCGTTGAGACCATCATGAAGCGTTTGCCTTCGGTGTTCGAAATTGGCCATAACTTTGCCAACGTTGACATCACCAAAGAGCCCATTCCCGTGATTCCCACCATCCACTACCAAATGGGTGGCATCCCCACCAACATCAATGGCCAAGTGGTGACACAAAACGCCAACAACGAAAGCGTGGTGGTGAACGGTTTGTACGCTGTGGGCGAATGCTCTTGCGTGTCGGTGCACGGCGCCAACCGCTTGGGCACCAACTCGCTGCTCGACTTGCTGGTGTTCGGCCGTGCGGCCGGTAACCATATTGTGGAGTTCAACCAAAAGAACAAAGAGCACAAGCCACTGCCAGCCAACGCAGCGGACATCTCCTTGGCCCGCTTGGCACGTTTGGAAGCCAACGCCACTGGCGAATACGCACAAGACGTGGCCAACGACATCCGCAACACCATGCAGTCGCACGCCAGCGTGTTCCGCACCCAGGCCTTGATGGACGAAGGCGTCAAACAAATCGCGGCTTTGCGCGAACGCGTGAACAACATCGGCTTGAAAGACAAATCCAAGGTGTTCAACACCGCGCGCATCGAAGCACTGGAAGTTGAAAACTTGATCGAAGCCGCACAAGCCACCATCGTGTCAGCTGCTGCACGCAAGGAAAGCCGTGGCGCACACACCGTGAACGACTACGGCGACACCCCCGAGCATCCAAACGGCCGTAACGACCAAGAATGGCACAAACACACCCTGTGGCACAAAGAAGGCAACAAGCTGACTTACAAGCCCGTGCAAATGAAGCCTTTGACCGTCGAGAGCGTCAAGCTCCAGACCCGTACTTTCTGATCAGGTAAACACCATGACAAAACGCACGTTCCAAATTTATCGCTACGACCCAGACACCGACGCCAAGCCCTACATGCAGACCATCGAGGTCGAATTGGATGGCCACGAGCGCATGCTCTTGGACGCTTTGATGAAACTCAAAGCCGTCGACCCCACCATCTCGTTCCGCCGTTCATGCCGTGAAGGCGTGTGTGGTTCTGACGCGATGAACATCAACGGCAAAAACGGTTTGGCTTGCTTGACCAACATGCGCAGCCTGCCCGATGTGATCGTGTTGAAGCCGCTGCCAGGCCTGCCTGTGATCCGCGACTTGATCGTCGACATGACCCAGTTCTTCAAGCAATACCACTCCATCAAGCCTTATTTGGTCAACGACACACAAGCGCCTGAAAAAGAGCGCCTGCAGTCGCCCGAAGAGCGCGACGAGTTGAACGGCTTGTACGAATGCATCTTGTGCGCCAGCTGCTCGACCAGCTGCCCCTCGTTCTGGTGGAACCCCGACAAGTTCGTGGGCCCTGCAGGTTTGTTGCAAGCCTATCGCTTCATTGCTGACAGCCGCGACGAAGACACCGCCGGTCGTTTGGACAATTTGGAAGACCCTTACCGTCTGTTCCGTTGCCACACCATCATGAACTGCGTCGACGTGTGCCCCAAGGGTTTGAACCCCACCAAGGCCATCGGCAAGATCAAAGAATTGATGGTTCGCCGCGCCGTTTAAGGCACGAGAACACATCACGCGGAGCACCCACATGGACGCGGACGCCCCCTTTCGCGACACCTCTGTCGGTGACCCGCTGCTCGATGGCTTAGACCCAAGCCAAGCGCTTGGCGAACGAGCCCTCAGCAAACTGCGCTGGCGCAGCCGGCGCGGCTTGCTCGAAAACGATTTGTTCATTCAAAAATTTTTCGAGCGGCATGAATCTCACTTAACTGTGGGCCATGCACGTGGTATGTATGCACTGATGGATTTGTCTGACAACGATTTGCTTGACTTGCTTTTGCGACGCAAAGAACAGCCAGACACCCCCCTTCAAGAAGAAGCACGCGAAGTGCTAAAAATGTTGAGACACTGAACCGAACACTGCTTTTAAAAAGACATTTAGGAACCACCATGAAACTTGCAGACAACAAAGCCACCCTGTCGTTCAGTAACGGCAACCCCAGCATCGACATGCCCGTGTACAGCGGCAGCGTCGGTCCTGATGTCATCGACATCCGTAAGTTGTACGGCCAAACCGGCATGTTCACCTATGACCCAGGCTTCTTGTCGACCGCGTCTTGCCAGTCGGGCATCACCTACATCGACGGCGACAAAGGCGAATTGCTGTACCGCGGCTACCCCATCGAACAACTCGCCACCAACTGCGACTACCTCGAGACTTGCTACTTGCTGTTGAAAGGCGAACTGCCTAACGCCACACAAAAAGCAGACTTCAACCACTTGGTGACCAATCACACCATGGTCAACGAGCAAATGCAGTTCTTCTTGCGTGGTTTCCGCCGTGACGCACACCCTATGGCTGTGTTGACAGGCTTGGTCGGCGCTTTGTCTGCCTTCTATCACGACAGCACCGACATCAACAACCCCGAGCACCGCGAAATCGCTGCGATCCGTTTGATCGCCAAGATGCCAACCCTCGTGGCCATGGCGTACAAATATGGCGTGGGTCAGCCCTATATGTATCCACAGAACAACCTGAGCTATGCAGGCAACTTCTTGCGCATGATGTTCGGCACACCGTGCGAAGAATACGTGGTCAACCCCGTGCTCGAGCGCGCCATGGACCGCATCTTCACCTTGCATGCAGACCATGAGCAAAACGCATCCACCTCGACTGTGCGTTTGTGCGGTTCGTCAGGCACCAACCCCTTCGCAGCCATTGCTGCCGGTGTGGCTTGCTTGTGGGGCCCCGCACACGGCGGCGCCAACGAGGCTTGCTTGAACATGCTGGAAGAAATCCAAGCCATGGGCGGCGTCTCTAAAGTCGGCGAGTTCATGGAAAAGGTGAAAGACAAGAACTCTGGCGTCAAGCTGATGGGCTTTGGTCACCGCGTGTACAAAAACTACGACCCACGCGCCAAGTTGATGCAAGAAACTTGCGACGAAGTGTTGAAAGAACTGGGCCTGGAAAACGACCCCCTGTTCAAGCTGGCCAAGGCTTTGGAAAAGATCGCTTTGGAAGACGACTACTTCGTTCAGCGCAAGCTCTACCCCAACGTCGACTTCTACTCTGGCATCGTGCAACGCGCCATCGGCATTCCTGTGAACTTGTTCACTGGTATCTTTGCCTTGGCACGCACCGTGGGTTGGATCGCGCAATTGAACGAAATGATCAGCGACCCCGAGTACAAAATCGGTCGTCCACGTCAGTTGTTCACCGGTGCTGCACACCGCAACGTCGAGCCCTTGGCCAAGCGCAAGTAATTGCACCACCCTGTGTCGCGACTTGCGCGCGACACCACCAAGCCCCGCTGTTCCCTGTGAACCTCGGGGCTTTTTTGTATTCGAGTCATGGCACTGCTGTTGCGGTGGTAGGCTCTCGCGCTATGAGTTCTGTTCCTTTTTTAAACACGCCCGACGCGCTGCGACAACTCTCAGCCCAACCCAACAACCCCTGCCAATGCAGCGTTCAGCGCTGCGCAGGCTGGGAAAGCGTCAGCGACACCGAATGGCCCAGCGCACAGATGCAACAGGTCGCCACCTTGCGTGACCCCGAGGTCTACGAACCCACGTTTGAAGAACACCACCCCAACAGCACGCGCTATGACTCGGCCGATGCGCCTGTGGCCTTGAAGTTTTTCCCCTACAACCGCTGCGATGTGTTTGCTTGCAACCGCTGCCAACAACAGGTGCTGCGCTACACCGAGTTTGGGGGCTACTACGTGGACCACCGCGCGCGCCGCTTAGACGCCGCGCTGATCAGCGATTAACGCTTTTTAGATGCGCCAAGGGCGCACTCAGGGCTTATCAAGCGACCACCACCTCGCCGCCCAGGGCTTGCAACAAATCAGGCAAAAGCTTGCGCAACTCGCCTGTGGCAATGGCTACATCGGCATCGAAGCCCTCGTCTTTTTCTGTGGATGTGGCTTCAAACACCACGTCCAAAAACGAGACCTTCTTGAGCTGCAAAGCTTCGGTCAGCGAGAACGACACGCGGCCCTCCCAGGTCAACGCCAAACGTGTGGGCAGCTTGCCACTCTCCACGTGCTGTTTGACTTCATCGGTGTCCAGCGGGTGCCTGACATAACGCACCACCGCTTTGGACTCGTCGGCAGCTTTGAGTTCGCACTCACGGTCGACACTGAACGCAGCCGGTGACTCTTGCGCGATCAACCAAGACGCCATGGCCGCTTGCGGTGACATCTCGGTGTTGAGCAAGGTCACGCTCAAACCCGCCAACGACTTGACCAACATCGTCACCACCTCGTCGGCTTTGGCTTGACTACCGGCGTCCATCACCAACAAATTGGCCACCGGGTCGATCCACACCCACACCGACGACTCTTTGCTGAACGCCATAGGCATCAAAGACATCTTCACATCTTCTTTGATGTCCCTCATTTCTTTTTTGCCCGGCTTGCGCCCTGTGGTCGCCTCAATGTGCGCGCTGCGCTCTTTGGCTTTGCGCGTCACCACCGAACCGGGCACGCCCTTGGTCTCGATTTTGAGCTTGAAAATACGCTGGCCAGCCACCGCCTCGACCAAGGGGCCGTGCGCCTCGCCACGCGGCTCAATCCATCCAATCGCTTTTTCTTGGCTAGCCCCACAAGGCACAAAACGCTCGGCGTCCAGCGCCTGTTCGATTTGCTCTAAGGTGAGATTCCAGCCCTCGCCCACGCGATACACCATCACATTTTTGAACACAGATTGCCTTTGCTTTTCGACTGGTGCCGAAATAAAAAACGCGCCAGAAGGCGCGTTTTTTGATGTTTTGGCGGAAGCTGTGAGATTCGAACTCACGGAGGGCTCACACCCTCGCCGGTTTTCAAGACCGGTGCATTCAACCGCTCTGCCAAGCTTCCTAGGTTGTTATGTGCCTACATTGTAATGTGGCTTTGAGGCAATTTTTCAGCCTCACGCCTCCGGCAAAAACAAAGACTGCAAATCGCTCAAAAAGTCAAAACCCCGCTCGGTGGGCACCACGCGCTGAAAGTCCCGGGTGATCAACCCTTTGGCCTCGGCCTCCACCAAGGCAGACTGAATGGCGGTGACGGGCAAGCCCGTGCGCTCGGTGAAATCCGCCAAGGAAAAACCATGGCGCAAGCGCAAGGCATTGAGCATGAACTCAAACGGCAGCTCAGCACGCGCCACCTCGGTACTTTGAGCCACGGCACGATCGGCACGCGCTATGTCTAGCGCGTGGTCCATGAACAGGCGTGGGTCCCGGTTGCGCACTTGGCGCAGCACACGGTGCGCAAAGCTGAGCTTGCTGTGGGCGCCAGAGCCAATGCCCAGATAGTCACCAAACTGCCAGTAGTTGAGGTTGTGCCAGCAGCGGTGGTTGTCTTTGGCGTAGGCCGAGACTTCGTAGCGGTGCAGGCCCACGGCGGCAGTGCGCTCCGTGATGCGGTCGAGCATGGCGTAGGCGTCGTCGTCTTGCGGCACTTGGGGCGGAAATTTGGCGAACACTGTGTTGGGCTCGATGGTCAGGTGATAGACCGACAAATGCGGGGGCTGCAAAGACAACGCCATGTCGAGGTCTTCATCCAACTGCGCCAGCGTTTGGCCGGGCAAGGCGTACATCAAGTCAAGGTTGAAGGTGTCAAAGGCTTGACGCGCTTCTTCGACTGCGGCAATGGCCTGGGCACGGTTGTGCACGCGACCCAAGGCTTGCAAGTCCTGGTCGTTGAAACTTTGCACACCCACCGACAAACGGGTGACGCCTGCGGCACGGAAAGCGCGGAAGCGGTCTTTTTCAAACGTGCCCGGGTTGGCTTCGAGCGTGATTTCGCAATCGGCCTCTAAGCGCAAACGCGCGCGCATGTCACTGATGAGGCGTTCAATCGCGGCGGGCGAAAACAAACTCGGTGTGCCACCGCCAATGAAGATGCTGTGCACGCTGCGCCCCCAAATCAGGGGCAAGCTGTGCTCTAGGTCAGCGCACAGCGCATCGAGGTAGCGTTGCTCGGGTAGCTCACCACCCACACTGCTTTGCAGCTCATGCGAGTTGAAGTCGCAATACGGGCATTTCTTCAAACACCAGGGCAGATGCACATACAGCGAGAGCGGCGGCAAACTGCCCAGCGACAGCGTGCCAGGGCGCATCAGGTGTTGGATGTCTTGGGTCATCAAAGAATCTTTAAGCGAACCAACGTTCGCGCATGAGCGCCAGCATCTGCTGCGCGGCTTGGCCACGGTGGCTGTTGGCGTTCTTTACCTCAACGGGCAACTCCGCAAAGGTTTTGCCAAAACGCGGGATGAACATGATGGGATCGAAGCCAAAGCCGTTGCGGCCCACTGGCGCACGCGTGATTTCGCCCACGGCTCGGCCCACGGCAATGAGTGGCTCTGGGTCATCAGGGTGGCGCACGGCCACCAAGGTGCTGACCAAGGCGGCACGACGGTTGTCGATGTTGGCCATTTGCTCTAGCAAGGCGCGCACGTTGTTATCGTCGCTTTTCTCGTAGCCAAACTGGGTGGCGTAGTAGGCGGTTTGCACACCGGGCAGGCCGCCAAAGGCGTCGACGCACAGGCCCGCATCATCGGCCACGGCTGGCAACCCACTTTCTCTTGCGGCATGACGCGCTTTAGCTAAAGCGTTTTCGACAAAGGTGTGGAAGGGCTCTTCAGCTTCACCAATGTGCAAATCACCTTGGCGCACCAGCTCCACGCCCAAAGGTGCAAACATGGCTTGCAACTCGGCGAGCTTGCCTTGGTTGTTGGAGGCCAGAACGATTTTTTTCAACGCCGATGTCATAGATTTCAGTCGAAGTGATGAATCAAGCTTGCAAAGCTTCTTGCTGCATGGCAATGAGTTCGCGCACGCCTTTTTCGGCCAAGGCCAATAAGGCATTCATTTGGTCGCGGGTAAAGGGCAGGCCTTCGGCCGTGCCCTGCACCTCCACATAGTGGCCTGCGCTGGTCATGACCACGTTCATGTCGGTGTCGCAGGCTGAGTCTTCGGTGTATTCCAAATCGAGCAAGGGCAAATCGCCGAACATGCCCACCGAAATCGCGGCCACACCTTGGGTGATGGGGCTCTCGGTCAGCTTGCCTGAGGCGATCAGCTTGTTTACCGCGTCTTGCGCGGCCACAAACGCGCCGGTGATGCTGGCCGTGCGTGTGCCGCCATCAGCTTGCAACACATCGCAGTCCAAGTGGATGGTGCGCTCGCCAAGTTTCTTCAGGTCAAACACCGCGCGCATGGAGCGGCCAATCAGGCGTTGGATTTCTTGCGTGCGGCCTGATTGCTTGCCGCGTGCGGCTTCGCGGTCACTGCGCGTGTGGGTGGCGCGGGGTAGCATGCCGTATTCGGCGGTGACCCAGCCCTCACCCGAGCCCTTTTTGTGACCAGGCACTTTTTCTTCCACTGAGGCGGTGCACAGCACTTTGGTGTGACCAAACTCAATCAGCACCGAGCCTTCAGCATGCATGGTGTAGTGGCGGGTGATGCGCACGGGGCGGAGTTGGTCAGCTGCGCGGGTGTGGCGCGATTCGGGCAAAGTGGTCGTCATGGCGTTCGAAATAAGAGGTCAATAAGCCTTTGATTGTCGGGCAATCTGCAGCCAGCGCGCAGCAAGCCCCTGGCACCCTGAGATAATCGTGTCTTTGATACCAAACACCACACCATGCCCATTTACAGCATGACGGGTTATGCCAGCGCACAAGCTGAACTGCATCCCGACACCCCAGACAACGCAGCTCCCACCGGGCCCGCGCTGCGCCTTGGGCTAGAAATTCGCTCGGTCAACAGCCGTTTTCTGGACTTGAGCTTCAAGATGCCCGAAGAATTGCGTCAGCACGAAGCGGGCTTGCGTGAGTTGGTCATGAAACACCTCAAGCGCGGCAAGGTAGAGGTGAGGGCCCACATTGAAAGCACCGCCGATACCACCTTTGCAGACCCCACGCCCCGCCTGCTGCAACGCCTCTCATCCCTGCAAGACACCGTGCATGCCTGGCTGCCCAAGGCCAACCCCTTGTCGGTGGCTGATGTGTTGCGCCTGACCACAGCCCAAACAGCACCGCCCGCAGACATTGGCCCGACCGTGCTCAAGCTGGCACAAACCACTTTGAAGCAACTCAGCGCCGGGCGTGAACGCGAAGGCGCGCGTCTGGCCGAAACGCTGCGCGAGCGACTGAGCCAGCTGCGGGTGTTGGCCAACCAGGCCGCTCCCCTGGTGCCTCAGTTGGTCGAGCAACAACGGCTGAAGTTTTTAGAGCGTTGGCGCGAAGCCATGGCTTTAGCCGAGGGTGCCGTCTTGCCCGAGGCCGCACAAGACCGTGCGTTGACCGAGGCCACCGCCTTTGCCATCCGCATCGATGTGGCCGAAGAGCTGACCCGCTTGGTCTCGCATTTCGACGAAATGGATGATTTGCTCGCCAAAGGCGGCAAGACCGAAGGCGTGGGCAAGCGGCTAGACTTTTTGATTCAAGAGCTGCACCGCGAGGCCAACACCTTGGGCTCCAAATCAGCCACGATGGACATGACCCGTATTTCGGTGGACATGAAAGTGTTGATCGAACAACTCCGCGAACAAGTACAGAACCTTGAATAGAGCAGATCCCTTCGCTCGGGCACCAAAAGCCTAACCAATCGCGGCTTGCGCTGCTTCTTGTATCGCCGCTTGTAGAAGTGACTTAACGTGCCCCATATTCACTGACTTGGGCAGGTGAATGGTGGTGTAATTGGCGCCGCTTTCATCTGGTTGAATTTCGTCAAACACTTCGCGCGTTGGCCCATCTAGACTTCGGCGGAAAGTTTCCAAACTCACCCCATCGCGCCGTTCGAATTGCAACTGAATGCGCTGATTGCTGGTTGCACCAGCGAAAAAAATAGCGACAGGTCGGTTGGGTAATTTCTTTTGCTGCAGATCCACATCTTGCGCTAAGGGACGATAAAAACATGCCAACCGTGTGGTGGTAGGACGAAAGTCCAACTGATACAGATGGGTCAAGTTTGTCTGCTCACAGTGCTGCAATAAAGTCGTTCTGATTAACTCAAACAGCTCGCAGGCCAATGGATACGTACCAGGTTTTTCGTGGGTCCACTTGCTCCAAAACTCGTCAATGGCACGTACGCTCATGCCGTTGGCGCCCAGCACATCCTCCTCAAGCACCGACTCTTGTTGGAAATCATTGGCAATGAATTTAACCATTGATCGCAAAAATAAGTCTCCATGGCTAGAAGCCGGATTGATCTCACCCGATCGCTCAGCTGCCAACAAAGACTTTGCGACCCACGTGATGGAAGGGTATGGTTGTGAAGACTCGATCAACAAGTTTTTCCAACAGTAATTAACTTTGATGTCACGGTCCTTCATCACCAAATCATTGAAGATGGTTTGACTTACATTACTCACTGGCTCAGGTGTTAAAAACACAAACACGATGGGTATCGTTTTGTTAACCTTGTCGATGGCGGCCCGCAGAAAATCATATTCTTCAGACAGTTGCATCGGATCCGTCACACTGGCCAAAGTAATTTTATTTTCGATAGCGACCACCAAGCACAAGCGATGTTGTGCGTCGTAAAAACGGATGACGCTGTCCAAGATACGTTTACGTGGCTTGGTGTCTTCTTGCGGTTCATACACATCCTCTTCCAAGGCCAGTTCAATACGTGGAAAACGCTTGACCCACTTGTCCATATCCATGGCCGAAGATGTGGACCAAACTAAGCCTTCATGGCTTCGATTGAGCGTTTGCAGTTGCTCTTGGATAGGCCTCAAAAATCGTGCAAGCGATGCATAGCCGTAGCCATGTGGCCTGACAGGATCCAACAAAAAGTTCAAGATAGAACTCATATTGGTTTCATTGATTCGGCCTTTGCCGTCGCAAAAAATTTCAAAAATATTCATATGCAGCACGTCTTAAGTGAGATCCACTATTTCTTGAGGAAAGTATCAAAACCAAACAATCAACAAATAGGCATCTTCAAATTAATTCATAAGTTTTCAAACATAAGGAGGCCGTTTGAAAACTCGATGGTCAAAGTCATTAAATTGATCTCTTCAAGAAATAACTTTGATACGATTAACAATAACTTAAAAATAACGAACTTCATCTTAGCGATAGGCCTTAAAAATGATCAATACATGCAGTTCTTGCGGCTTTGAATCCGCAACTCCAGCAAGACTGTGCCTGAAATGCGGTGCTGTCATGCCACAGGCTCCGGCAGAAAATGTGGCGACGCCTTCTGTCGATGCGACACCGCAGGCTTCTTCGCAAATCACGTCGCAGAACTCACCAAGCACACCGGCGGCAACGCCTGTGCCACAGCGTCAAAATTTACCTTTTGGTTCGGTCTCTGCGGCACCGCCTCCACCACCGCCTCCTCCCCCTCCCCCACGTCCTCCTGTAGCGCCCAAACCCTCTGCCCCAGCACCGACCACAGCGGCTCCCGCGCCAGCGTCTGCAACAACAGCTGCGAAGGGTTCGAACAACAGCATGATCTTGATCGGATTGGCGCTCGCAGTCATCGGTGCCGCTGCCTTCATGTTCATGGGAAACAGCACAGCACCTGCGCCAACACCAGCGCCTGTCCCGGTTCGCGCTGTCAAACCCGCACCGGCCCCAGAGGCCACCACCACAGCCAAAGACGAATTGAACCAGCTGCTGGGTCTGGTTCGCGATGGTCGCTGGAAAGAAGTAAGCCCTAAAGTACAGCTCATCAAATCAATGTCACAAGTGAGCCCGGGTAATAGCAAAGCCAGTGCTGAAGCTTCGGCTGCAGCAGATCAAACACTAAAAGCTGGCAATGCACAAGAGGCAGCCAGCCAATTTGAAAAGGCTGTAGCGCTCGACGCTGCCAATGCAGAGGCCCGCTTTGGGCTTGGCACATCGTTGGTCAGAAGCGGCAAGGCTAGCGTGGCGACAGCGGTGCTGATTGATGGCCTGCTGATCGCACCAGACCGTGGCGCTGGATGGCTGGCAGCGGCCGAAGCTTTTGCTGAAAACGGCAAAGATGAAGCAGCTGTGTCGGCGCTTAAGTTGGCCGTCCATTTGGCCAAGAACCGCGAAGGTGCATTGAAATTCTTGGGTGCAGCCAACGACAACATTCCCAATGCCAAACTGCGCAAAATCATTGAAACGGCCATGCCGTCACTCAGTGGTGTCCCTGGAAAATAATTTTTAAATCGATCCTTTGTTATGAAAAAAATTCTCTCTACCGCTTTGGTAATTTCTACCTTCACCTTGCTGCCCTTCGGACATGTCCAAGCTCAGGAAATCAAAACCCTGGAATTGGTCTCCGGAAAAATCTCTTTAGATGCAATGGCCGAGCTCAACATCAATTTCGCCCAGACAGGCGAGACCGTCTGGTGCGGTTTGACTGTGGATTGGGGCAATGGTGCCAAACAAGATATCCGTATTGGGGATGACAACCTCAAAACTTCGCCAGCCATGTTGTCCTACAAATATGCCGCTGCCGGCAACTACACCATCACAGCTCAAGGTCGATTGTTGGTTCGCGGCCTCAAAACAGCCGCATCGTGTGGCGGTAACCCAAGACCCGTGGTGGTAACTGTGGTCGACCAAGCAGCGCTGGCCGCCGCTGAGCGTCAACGTGTGGCACAAGAACAAGCCGAGCGCGCAAAACAAGAAGCGGTAGAGCGTGAGCGCGCGTTGGCAGCTAAAGAACTTGACCTCAAACGCAAAGAATTAGAAATGAAAGAGGACTTGCTGCGCCGCGAAGAAGAAATGCGCAAGCGCGCATTGGCCGCACCAGCTCCTGCACGACCTGCTCCGCCCGCTCCTGCGGCACCTGCGGCTCCCTTAACTCCTAAAGCAGTTAAACCTGCAGACGCGTTTTAAAACCTTTCGCAACGCGACCTAAATTCCATCGATGTGTGCATCAAGGCTGGATGAAATTCGCCAGAAGTTGCGCGAGCAAATCAAGGCAGAGTCAGACCCGTCGATCACACCTTTGGAATCGAGGTCTGCCACAAGAGCAAGCTTCGCTCGGATCGCCAGCGCGAACTCCAGATCTGGCACATCTAGGTCTTTCACATCTGTGTCAGATGACGCACGACAAAATGCAGATTCGGCCCACAAAGTTGCACCCCGTAGCGAGTGCAAAGCTTTGTGCATTGGGATGAATAAATATACGTATTTAAATACGCTTCAAAACGCTACCCGCGATGCACAGGACATGGCTTCGGTGATGAACCACTTGGGCTATGAAGTGACAAGTATTTTTGATCGCGATTCAATGGCGACCAAAAGTTATCTCGAAAGATTTCTTGCATCGATTGAAGCCGGAGATGATGTGGTTTTGACATTCGCAGGGCATGGTGCGTCGTTCAATTCTGAACCACACCTGTTTCCGATTGATGCCACACAACCCGGTGAGGCCATCAATTTATATTCAGACTTCATTGACAAGCTGAAGTTCACGCAGGCCAAATCAGCTATCGTGATCATCGACGCATGCAGGAATCAAGAGCGTCTGAATGTGGCCGACATGTCAGGCCAAGGTCATCCCGCAGATCAAGAGGATTGGGAGCTACTGGAAGATTGGTTCGAGCAGCTCAACAATCCCAGCAATATCGTCAATGCCAAGTATCGCGCTCGTATGAAAAGTTCAGAATCCAGTTTTGGGCACGGAATCATTTATGCCACCTCCCATGACACAGGTGCTAGTGATGGGTCGGATGGTATTGAAAACGGATTGTTCACACATTTTTTCAAACAGGAAATTCTCAACCCTCAGAATAGTTTGACTGAAATCTTCAACAACGTCAGACGAGAGGTAATTGAAAACTCACAAGGTCGGCAAAGACCTTCTTTTCACGACGAACTCTCAGAGCGCTACTATTTCTACCCTCGTTGAAGTTTGACATGATTTACTACCATGGCAAATATCGAGCATGGGCACTTAAGCGCTTGAATCGCTCAAGCCATCTCGAAGTCTTGTGCAGGTAGCTCTGCCGTGCCCACTTTGGCAAACACGGGGGGGCGCACCAAAGGCGCAGCAACTTCACTTTTCAAGACATACACCGACTCAATAAAATCAAACCAGCCCGCCGCACCGCTGGAATCAAAGGCAGCCTCGGGATTCGGGTTGACAAAGAACAGACGCATTTGTGAGCGTGCTGTTTTGTCGAACTGGCCCTGCATCTGGTATTCCCAAATGGCCAGCAAATGCCTGCCATCTTGGATGCCTGCACGTCCTTTGACGTACTCGATAAACGCATATTCAGAATCTTTGAGCGACGCGTCTGCGATCCACTGAAGATAGACCTCTAGCTCGGCTTTCCCGGAATCCGAGCAAAATGGATAACGAGGGTCTGTTAGAAAATCAGTCATGGATGTGTTGTACCGAACGTTTGAATTTTTCGAGGCTGGCGATCAATTCATTTTTCACAAATGAAGTCAAGTAGTCCCATTGCAAGACATTCACTGAGTAGTCACAGTAGCCACCACGGACCAGGTACTGTTCTGAGGTACCGAGCCATAAATCGGGGCCGGTATCTCTGAACACCAACTCGGCGTTAAATTCAAAGAAAAACTTCTCCCAACTGAGGAAGCAATTTTTCCCATCCAACGTCAAACTGCCGTCACCCGACTTGGTCACGTGGAACAGCCCACTGGCAGACATCACAGTCACAGACTCATGGAAATCTGCCAACTGACCAGACTCAGACCACAGGCCGTGCTGTGGCTCTAAGCCTAAACCCAACACAGGGGCGCCAGCGCATTTCATAGCGTTCCACAGGTCGGCATGTAAAGCTTCGGTCATCTCAGAGACCATCACCACCGTTTTAGGGGCCAGCTCATTGCAGTGCTGCATGGCCACTGCAAAGCGCGCCAAGAACTCGCCCAATAATTCGGAGCGTTCGCGCCAGCGTTGCTGCAGAAGCGCTTGGCGAGGATCCACGGTGGGCGGTACAGGCTCCTCGAGGGGCGTGGGTGGCTCTGCAAATTTAGCAACAATCGCCAGTGCTTCATCCGGCAACGCAACCTCTAGCTCTAGCTCTAGCTCTAGCTCTAGCTCTAGCTCTGGCTCTGGCTCTGGCTCTGGCTCTGGCTCTGGCGCAGATTGGTTGGCTCCGCAAAATCCGCAGAACGCCAAGTCTTCAGAAATCGATGCACCGCAACCCACACATGGCACGACTTCGGACTCTTTTGCCTCGGTCTCGTCTTGCATGGCCGCTTGCTGATCTTCATACAGCGACGAACCACAATTTTTGCAAAATTTTGCATCGCTGTGATTTTTTGCATCACAGTGACCACACACCACGTAACCAGAGAGATGCGGCTCGGCTACAAGTTCCGAAATATCCGCTACATGATCGACAACCACGATGCGTGATGCGATATCCGCGTTGTCTGCATATGGCTCCAAGCTTTTCGCAACAGCAACAGGCGACTGCGCATCAGATATCTTCGCAGCAACGAGCTCTGGCTCAGGTACGAGCGCACGGATAGGTTCTGGCGCCAAAGCAAAAACCTGCCCCAGCAAATACTCCAACTTGCTATAGAGGTCTTCAATCGACTCGGCCCCCTTGTAGCGGCGCATGTCAAAGCGCAAGCCTGGAAAGCTCGAGCTCGCGGAGGCATTGCCCAGAGAAATCACATAACTCTGAGGGCCAAAACGTTGCCTGAACACACCTTGCTGGGTCTCTTCCAGTTCGCCCCACTGATAGCACTCGACCATCGCAATATCTGCACCCGAGTGCTCCACCACAGTGATACCCGTCAGCGAGAAAAGGGTGGCCTTACCTGCGAAGGCCACAATGAACTCTTCGTCGTCCAACTGCACACCAGCAGGTTTTTCACACACCATACCGACGATGTCACGATCCAGCAGCAAGGGGGTGAGTTCGTTGAGCAAATCGAACGAAAAATCCACCGCAGAAAAAACACCTTTGCTGACAGATGAAGATGCCAATGCGCTGAATTTGCGCAGCAGCTCAAAGGTCTGTTCAACAGCATCGTGCAGCGTCTCAATCGACACGTCTGAACTGCTGGGTGTCGCTTGAGGGATAACGGCAATAAGAGGTTCTGCCGGTAAGGCCTCCTCCACGGGCGCAACGGCTTGAACCAATGCGCGCCCACAGTTCAAACAAAAAGCTGAACCACTGGGGTTGTCTTGCTTGCCACAACCCTGGCAACTCAGTCCATAGGTTTTGGACAATGCTGCCGATCGAGCAGTCGTAGCAGATGACACAAAAGGGTCAACCGGTGTGCGCATGTTGACCGATGCCTTAGGGACGCCTCCTTCGGAGGGAATCCAAACCATCTTGAGAGAGACCCAACGATCACCGTCGGTAGAGCCCTCTCCCGTAGTCCCCGCTCCACCAAAGGTGTTCTCAGACATGATCCGAGCGTTGATGTTGTTAGTGACGTTGTTGTAGTGGATATCGGTCTTATTTGGATCCGCCACTTTGAGCTGAAAGTCGGACGCACGAAATTTTGCGGTCTCTCCAGCAGCACCTTCGACCTCGACCATCAATTTGCTGATCAACTTGGTCCCGGGTGTTTTGAACACATAGGTAGATTGCAACTGGCAATGTTTTCCGGGACCGAGGAATTCTTCGTGGTCGACCTCAAAGTCATCGTGTTGAACCGTTTCTTCGTCATCCCATGCCAGCTTGATGCGAGAGAAATAACTTCTCGCAGACGTATTGGTAAACAAGAACTGCAGCAAGGTGTTTTGTCCCGCGACACCTTCGGTCGATTGGTTGAATTTCAACTCAAACGATTTGAGATGCTCAATGTCTTTGATACTGGCTAAAAAGTCGTTCTTAATCTGTTGATGAGCATTAAAGGAGACTTTGAGCTGGTAGCGTAAAAGCGTGAGCTCTTTGTCGTATTGCCCATTGGGATCACGAGCCAACATCTTCTCGACCTGTGACTTGTAACGCGCGCGCGGCCCGTCCAAATCCAAAGCTTCGACACCTAGCCAATCAGCACCACATTCTTGGCAAATCGGCTCATCAGGAAAACGTTCGCTGTTACAGCACAAACACAGGACCATACGAATCAATCGCCACTTTGCTCTTGGACAGGGCTGCCGCAATCCAAACAGAAACGGTTACCCTCAGAAGAAGACTTGTTGCACTTCACGCAGACATAACGCGTCGCCTTGACTGCAGCGGTGTAGACGTCGGCCATTTTTTCAATGGTAGTGGTTGCTGCAGCACGGGAGCTTTGTACAGCCTCTTTCATACCATCATTGGAATGGGCAGCAGAGGCCGATGCCACCTTAGACATGTTCTCCATTGAGCTGGTATTGACACGTTCTGCGATGTCCGCCGCGGCTTTGTAACCCGCATTAGCCTCACCTGCGGTGGACTGCGCAACATGCATCATGTTGCCCATAGCCTTGTCACTGGTTTGCTGCACACGATCGGCCGCAGACTCATGCGCACGGATAGCGCTGTCTGCACTGTCCTTCTGCATTTGGAGCATGCGCTCAAACATCGCAGCTTGCATGTCGGCCGTGGCCTGAGCGGCAGCGGCTTTGGCCTCAGCAATCTGCGCGCCAGACTGCAACTCTGCTTGCGCTTTGGTCGAATCCGCATGCGATGCAGCAATTGCTTTGATCATATCAGCAGAGGCCTGACCGCCGCCGCCGGCCTTAGCCAACTCAGCGGCTTGCATCGCCAGCATTTGAACAGCATCCAGGTTCTTCATGGCATCGAGCTTCGCCTGCTCCAATGCATTGGCCTCTTTGGTCAAGTTAAGTGCTTGATCGTGCTGCTGCTGGGTCTTTTTGAGCTCTTGCTCATGCTCTTGCTGCGCCAATTGAGCATCCAGCGCGGCCAATTCCTTGATTTTGTCGACGCGACGTTTTTCCTTGCGATCTTCCAAGTCTTCGTCAATATTGCCCAATTGCTCTTTGCGCTTGGCATCAAGACGAATTCTCTCGTCTTCCACGAAAGACTCGTCTGTGATGTCGCGGCGCTTGGCACGGCTTTGCGCTTCACCTGTCAAATCACTCAAGTCAATGTCGTGCTGAGCGACTTTTTTCTCTAGCGTCATGTCGTGATCGACATGCTCAAGCTCGTCACCACGCTTGGCCTTAGCCTGCTCTCTCAGATACTCTTGCTCACGCAGTTCTTTGTCACGTTGACGCGCAAACAACTCTTTTTCCGCATCGTCGGTGATGACCGCTTTGCGCAAATCAGTGCTGGTTTCGAGCTGATGATCATCCAGCTCCAGCTCGGCCAACTGCTTCTTCTTGTTTTGCTCTTGGCGCAGTTGCGCCAACTCTTGCACATCTTGGTGCTGGATGCGTTGCATGACCAAATTGAATGCCGATTGTTCTAATTCAATTTGGCTCTGTTCGATCGCGAGGTATTTCTGGTCAGCCTTGATTTCACGCAGCTTCTCGGCCAACAAGGCTTCTGTATTGAAGAACCATTCGTCCTCTGCGGTGCGCAAATCCACCACAGTAAATTCAGTGATGTACCCTCGCCAATCTTTGACCAGTTTGTCGTTGAGCTCATTGCTCAATTGCGCCAACATGACCGGGCGCATCAGGGTAGGCACATCGTAACGACGCAACACAGGTCCCAAAATGTTAATCACGTGATCGGTAATTTGGGCATCTGAAACATTGATCTCAGGCGCCCCTTCCTGAGCTGACAAGGGTTTAAGCGAGCGATCAATCAGCATGCTCAAACGCAAGGTCAGCTGCTCACCGCCAGCTGCCTGGAGAAAATTTGTGGCACTGCTCTTGTTCAGTTGAGAAACATCCGTCGCACACTTACCGCAAAAATTAGCTCCAGACCGCAAGGTATGCCCACAACTCGGGCAGGCCAACGCTGATTTGCTGATGTCAAGTTGGTGGCGCTCGGTCAGTTTGCCGCGGTTGAAAATACAAGAAACGGTGATGCCCGAGAGTTTTTCCAATTGCTCACGGATGAGTGTGCGCACCCCGAGAGGATTGGAGGGAATTGTCTCCAACACAATTCCGGGAAGAATTTTCTCCTGGATGATAGCAACAGCCTCATTGGTAAATTCCAGGCACGTCAAAGAACTGCGCGTGCCCACCACCCTCTCTTTGAACAAAGCCACCTGCTCTTTATTCTCCGGATTGACCCAGAACTCGAAGCGCAACTGTGCATCCGGCAAACCTGGCACGGGAATGGGCAAGGTCTTGCTCAGAAGAGGTGAATCTCTCAAATCAAGCATCACATAAATTTGTGTAGCTTTCTTTTTTCTTTCAACGTCTTCTTTTTTCTCTCCGAAAAGAGGCTTGACGATCCAGTTATCCCAAAGGTTCTTGATGAATCCACCTGCCGAGGGCGTTTCTTCTTTGTCGCTCTTGTCTGCTTTTTGTTTCTGGCTTTTGGCCTCTTCAAAAATGCCATTGACCACCTTGTAAGCCCAGAAGCCCATGCTGGCTTGTGTCTTGGATTTGCTGCCCTCGCTTTGCACTCGTTCTTCAGTCAACTCGTAGATGAACTCCCCCAAACTGTTGACATTGGACAAGGTGCCGCCGATCCCTGCCGACTCGGACTGTCCCTTGCCGCATGCACCGCAAAACGTTGCGCCTGCAAGATTCATATGACCGCAATGACGACATGGTTGGGGCGTCTTGGTTCCACAGAGTCCGCAAAATTTGGCGTCATCTCTGAGCTCTGCCGAGCATTTAGAGTTAGAGCAGATCAATGTCATGGCGATCCTTTGGTTGTCAATTCATGGGTCAATTCACCCTGGCCGTTAATGGCCAAGATGAACAATTCTTTGGCATTGGCAAATTTTTTAGATTTGCCAGAGATACGAAAACTGTGTTCGGTGTCAAACCGTATTTCTTCAAAGTCGCAATCGCTAAAGTCGACACGAATCGCATCTAGAAACGATTCAATTCTCTCGCGGTCTTTGAAGCGACTGAGCTGGCGTAACGCATCATCGCGTTCTAATAAGAACCGCTGAGCTTCACTAGACAAACGGCGTCTGTAGCGGTTGCGCACCGCATCCAATGAGCTGTCACCGTCAGAACCCGAGCGCCGGTTTCTGATGCGATCCAGAACGGACTCTTGAGGACTCGCCGCTGGTAGCACCGATGCCGCAGCAGCACGTTTGAGTTGATGCCAAGGCGCGCCGTACAAATTGAACGACAGCACCGTCTTCTGAGCCACATCATCGTAAACAGACATGTCATCCAAGGTTGTCCGTTTGGCAGTGTTGAGGGCATCCCCCAGAGTTTGACCTTCGCGTAAAGCCTTGAAGAAATGCAAGGCAATCAAGTCGGCACCACACAACTCGCTACCTGATGAACCCCAAGCAATCACAGAGCAGCCCACAAAAGCTTTGCCGCCTTGTGCGAAGAAACTCTCTACCATGCTGGGCTCGTCGTAGCCCAAGGCGCCACCGTAACAGGCTTCACTCAACAAAATAGCTTTACTGAAATCTTGAATCGTGTCGGGCTGCATGATCTCGGTGTAACCCCAGTCCCCCTCACCCACCCAATGAGGTTCGTCTGCTGAACCATGAACATTGAAGAGCAGCACAGCCCCTGGGGTGATGCCTGTTTCTGAAATTTCGCGCCGCAAATCATCTTCGTCCCAGTCGGGGGAAGCTAGCACGCCTTTGTTTGGCAAACCTGAAACATTGGGTTCTTGGATCAATGGGGCTTTGGTTTGTGGATCGGTGAAGCCTTGAACGATGGTTTGCGTAGCCACGGACCAGCATTGCGCCGTCACAGCAAACGCAAACGCTTGTCCAGGGTCTATCGGCAAAGGAGCCTCAAGCAAAGCAGGCAGCACCACTTTCATGTCGGTACTTGGAATTCTGCCCACGAGAATCGGGGCAATCGCCGTCAAGATGTCGTCTTCGTTGTAAGCATCCTGAACGCCGTACAGCGCATCGGTCCAACAAAATGGATCTTGACCGCTACACGGCCTGGAAGGATTTCTAACTTTGAAGGGTGGGACCTGAGACCAGTCACCAATCAGGCACACATACTTCAAATCACCTCGTGCTTGTAAACGCTTGACGACCTGGTTCGCTTTGGCGTGCACGGTATCGGCATCAGTGATATGCAAAATTTCCAGTGGTTTGGCAAGATATTGCTGCAGAGCTTGGTCAAGCTCAAGCGCCGTGCCTGCTGGTGCAATGAACAAAGTATGCGACACCGCAATTCGCGCGGAAGCTGCCACCGAGAAGACTGGACGTGTCAGGGGTTTGGCAGCCGCAGGCTGGCAACGCTCACAAGCGACAGAGCCCGGGCGTAACGGTTGACCACATTGGGTGCAAAAACTCATGGTGCCGGCTCTCCGTCATCATGCTTAAGCATGTCCTGAGTGACGACTACAACCGCAAAATCAGGCTCAAGCACCAACCGCCAGTGACCTCTTAAATCATCGACCGCCCCCTCCAATGCAACATGTTGTCCTACCCACGCTGTGAGAAGTTGCCCCGCACGGCGTGGCGTTGCTTTACGTATATGAACACGGTATTGTTTGCCATCTTGACAAATCAGTACAGGGTAGATGCCTTCGGACTTGGATCCTTCAAACAGCAAGGCCATCTGGAGGCTGCCTTGCAAAAGCACCTGCGGGAATTTAGACACGCGATCTGTAATAAGGCTCATGACATGTAATCGAACTTAGAAGCCGCCTATGGCAGACCCTTTTGATGCAGTGGCAGGGGGTGACTCGAAATAACCTGTCGATGATGAATTGATGGTGACGTCCGGCAAATCTAGATGCTTGTACTGCGACGACAGAACATAGCCCACGATCAACAACACCAACAGCGAGAAAACCAGATACCCTGTCTTATGCCCAGTGCGAGATCGCTGGTAAAACAGTTTCGACAAATTAAGCCAGGTCGGCTTTGATTTGTGACTGCTCCCTTCAGAAAACACGTCACCGCATAATCTGGAAGTTTTCACGAAGCCGAACGGCATATGTACGACCTGCTTCAAATTAGGCTGCGCGAATGCCCCAGCAAAATCCTCTGGGTACAGAGGCGTTGCACATCGAAGGCAAAGTTTGGCTGTACGGATATTAGGTTGCTGACATGAGGGACAATGACAGGTCATACAAGACAATTAGTCGTCAAAATAGTACTTGAATCGTAATACAGAATTTATAAAAATATCAGATATGACAAATGAACCATTAAGACTTAACGCTTGCTGTGTCTATCAGTTCAGTTTTTAATGGGCTAACACGCATAGACATGATGGAGTGAAAGTATTTGCAGCACTCTAAGATTCCCTAGCTCAATAAATTTAGTCATCCCTGCCGGATAATGCATCTGTTTATGTGCATTTAAATTTCGCCCGTACGGACTAGTATGAGTTTGATCTTTTTGCAGTCTTCAGTTTTTATCACCTACAAGCCTTGCGACAGGTAAACAAGTACAGAACATCGAATAATGGACAACTTTCCCGGCAACCTCTTTGTAGTCGCAGCTCCCAGCGGGGCTGGCAAATCAAGCCTCGTCAAAGCCTTGATGGAGCTCGATGCCAAAGTCCGGCCCTCCGTGTCGCACACCACACGCCAACCCCGTGGGCAAGAAAAGCATGGACGCGAATATTTTTTCGTTTCTCCACCTGAGTTTGACCACATGGTCGAAGCCAATGCTTTTTTGGAATGGGCCAATGTGCATGGCCAGCGCTACGGCACCTCGCGCAAAGCCATTGAAGACCGCATTGCCCAAGGCGCTGACGTGATTTTGGAAATCGATTTTCAAGGCGCCATCCAAGTCAAAAAACTGTTTGCTAACGCCGTTTTGATTTTCATCTTGCCACCCAGCTGGGAAGAGCTCAAGTCACGCCTGCACAACCGTGGCGAGGATGCTCCGGAGATCATTGACCTGCGCCTCAAAAATGCTGCCGAGGAGATGGCACAGGCGAAAGAATTTGACTACGTTATAATCAATGAACTGTTTGAGACGGCCTTGTTCGACCTGAAAGCGATCGTGCATGCACAACGCCTCAAATACCTGGCACAGCGCCGGGCTCGGGCGGATATCTTTCACGCCTTGAACATCACCTGAATTCTGGAGTATCCACATGGCACGCATTACCGTTGAAGACTGTCTTGAGCAGATTCCAAACCGCTTTCAGCTGGTGCTGTGCGCCACCTACCGTGCACGCATGCTCAGCCAAGGCCACACCGCCAAGGTCGAAAGCAAAAACAAGCCCGGCGTGACCGCTTTGCGCGAAATTGCAGCAGGTCAAATTGGCCTGGAAATGCTGAAAAAAGTGCCAGGTTAATTCTGCGCACACCACACAAAAAGCACCGATTTTTCGGTGCTTTTTTTCATTCCGGGTAAAGTCACGTTCATGAGCGCCGTCAAACCCTCCTCAAAGCCCGCTGCACCACCTGCAGTGAGCCCTGCTGCGGCTAACGCTGCTGCAGCAAGCTTTGCAGCGCTCACCGAAAAACTCAGCTACTTGAATGCCGAGGGACTCGACATGGTGCGTCGGGCCTACCGCTATGCCGACGAAGCGCATTTGGGCCAAATGCGCAACAGCGGCGAGCCCTACATCACCCACCCCATCGCAGTGGCCGCTCAATGTGCCGACTGGAAACTCGATGCACAAGCGCTGTCAGCAGCCTTGCTGCACGACGCGATGGAAGACTGCGGCATCACCAAAACCGATTTGATCGAACGCTTTGGCATCCAGGTGGCCGACTTGGTCGATGGTTTGACCAAGCTGGACAAACTCGAATTCAACACCCGCGAAGAGAACCAAGCGGAATCGTTTCGCAAAATGCTCTTGGCCATGGCGCGCGATGTGCGGGTCATCTTGGTCAAGCTGGCAGATCGCAGCCACAACATGCGCACCATGGGCGACATGCCCAGAGCCAAGTGGGGGCGCATCTCAAGCGAGACGCTTGAAATTTACGTCCCCATCGCACACCGATTGGGCCTGAACCAAACCTACCGCGAGCTGCAAGAACTGGCATTTCAGCACCTGATGCCTTGGCGCTACAAAGTGCTCAGCAAAGCCGTCCAAAAAGCGCGTCACCGCCGCCGCGATTTGATGCAGCTTGTGCAACACGAAGTCGAGGCGGCGTTTGCCAAAGCGGGGCTGTCTGTACGCATTTCGGGCCGCGAAAAAACGCTGTATTCCATTTACAAAAAAATGGACAGCAAGCATTTGAGCTTTGCGCAGGTCACCGACATTTACGGTTTTCGCCTCATCTTGCCCGAGGTGGTTGACTGCTACACCGCCATGGGCGTGCTGCACCAGCTCTACAAACCTGTGCCGGGCAAGTTCAAAGACCACATTGCAATTGCCAAAATCAATGGCTACCAGTCCTTGCACACCACCCTGGTCGGCCCATCGGGTTTGAACGTCGAGTTTCAAATGCGCACCGAGGCCATGCACCTGGTGGCCGAATCTGGCATTGCAGCGCATTGGCTTTACAAGACCAACGGCAGCAGCGATGGCGGTGAGAACTTGGGCAACAAGTGGCTGCAATCCTTGCTCGATATCCAAGATGAAACACGCGACGCCACCGAGTTTTGGGACCACGTCAAAGTCGACCTGTTCCCCGACGCGGTGTATGTATTCACGCCCAAGAGCCGCATCATGGCCATGCCGCGTGGTGCCACGGTGGTGGACTTTGCGTATGCGGTTCACAGCGATGTGGGCGACCGCACCATGGCGGCCAAGGTCAACGGCGAACAAGTGCCACTGCGCACCGAGCTGCGCAACGGCGACGTGGTGGAAGTTGTGACCTCGGCGGTGGCCTCTCCTAACCCCGCGTGGCTGGGCTTTGTGCGCACCGGTCGCGCACGTTCCAAAATTCGCCATCACCTCAAAACCATGGCGCAGGTCGAGTCCAAAGAGCTGGGCCGTAAATTGTTAGCGCAAGCTTTGCGTGCTGAGGGTATTGAAGAAATGCCCCAAACCGACGATGCGCACCAACTGCTGTGGGAAAAACTGCTGCGCTTCACCGGCAGCAAAACACAAGACGAATTGTTGGTGGACCTCGGACTGGGCAAGCGCGTGGCCAGCATCGTGGCCAAACGGTTGGCCAACCTGCTCGCCGACATGGGCCAAAAACCCGATGCCTTGCTGATGAGCCGCGAACGCTTCACCGCCCATGAAAACGTGTCACAAGGCAGCGTGATCGTGGACGGCAGCGAGAACGCATCGGTGCAATACGCGCCTTGCTGCCATCCGATTCCGGGCGACGCCATCGTGGGCTATTTAGGTCGCGGCGAAGGCTTGGTGGTTCACTTGGATCAATGCGCCGTGGGGCAACGCCTCAAACACAAAGACAGCGAACGCTTCATCGCAGTGGAATGGGCCGAAGAACCCACGCGTCATTTTGAAGTCGCCGTGGTGGTCACTGTCAGCAACGGCAAAGGCGTGTTGGCGCGTGTGGCGTCGGCCATCACATCCGCCGAGGCAGACATCACCTTGGTCAATATGGCTGACGAAGTCAGCGGCCAAGAAGCGACTGATTTACGTTTTGTGATATCGGTGCGTGACACCGCGCACTTGGATGCTGTGTTGCGCAACTTGCGCCGTGTGACCTCGGTGGTGCAAGCGCAGCGCGTGGTGTCTGGTGTGGGCCGTACACCTTAAGCCGCCACAGGTGCGGGATAACGCACCTCGACCACTTCCACCTCGTGCACGCCAACAGGCGTGACCAGCTTGACCACATCGCCTTCACGCGCCTTGAGCAGTGCGCGTGCAATGGGTGACACCCAAGTCACTTGTTGCTTCAGGCTGTCGGCCTCATCAATGCCCAAGATCGTCACCGTGCGTTCAACACTGGCTTCATCCACATAGGTCACGGTGGCACCAAAGAAAACTTGGTCTTTACCGTAATGCGCGCTTGGGTCGGTGACTTCGGCAATCTCTAGGCGCTTGGTCAAAAAACGGATGCGACGATCGATTTCACGCAAGCGTTTTTTGCCATACAGGTAATCGCCATTTTCAGAACGATCACCGTTACTCGCGGCCCAATGCACGATCTCGACAATGCGCGGACGTTCGTTGTCGATCAAGTCAAACAACTCGGTACGCAGCACCGCATATCCCTGTGGGGTGATGTAGTTTTTGCCGCCCACAGGCAGTGGTGGCAGGCTGAGTTCTTCGTCGTCTGAGTCGCTTTCGCGCGTGAAGGCTTTGCTCATGGCATTTTGTAAAGACTCAGTGCCATCCAATCACGTGATAACCGCGCTCCGCCAAGCACTGCTGCACAAATTGGCGGTACAAGCCGCTTCCACTGATCGACTGTCCAGCGGTCGCCGCTGCAGCGCCACCCGCACCGATCGCAGCAGCACCTGCGGCGATGTTTTTCAAATCGGGCTTGCGACCGCTCAGCACTGAGCCCACCACACCTGCCGCCCCGACACCTGCAGCCCCTGCTGCACCGGCGTGAGCCGCATCCATTTTGTTAACAGCGCCTACATCCGACTGCTGGGCTAGGCTTGCACATGCTTGCGCATCGGCTTCTGCGCGTGCAGGGCCCACACTTTGGTAGTGGGCATTGGGATAAAAAGCGGGCTTGGCCATCGGCGTAGCGCAACCACTCAAAACCACAGCGCCAACAAGCGCCAGAGACGACAAATAGGGAGTACGTGTTTTCATGCGTAAATCGTACGTCAGAGTTGAACAAAAGAAAAAGGGTTCACATCCGAAGATGTGAACCCTTAGTCAATTTGGTGCGGCTGGCAGGAATCGAACCCACGACCCCTTGGTTCGTAGCCAAGTACTCTATCCAGCTGAGCTACAGCCGCCTGGAAAACCATGATTCTAGCACAGAAAAATCATGGCTCCTTTGACGTTTGAAGAACGTTCAAAGAGATGGTAGGGCGTGACAGACTTGAACTGTCGACCAAAGGATTATGAGTCCTCTGCTCTAACCAACTGAGCTAACGCCCCAACCGAAGCGATAGATTGTAGTTGCACCGTATTGGGCGCTTCATTTGTCTTGGTTGAAGTCGTTGGGTCATTCAAGGCGCATCACATCATCAAAGCTGCGCGTTCTTCATCGCTAATGAACACTGCGCGCGAAGGTGTTCCTTTAATTTGTTCTTGAAGTTGCTTCGTGGCAATACGTTGTCGCTGAAATATGGGTGACACATCATGGGCAAACTTTTTACAAGGCAGATCAGTGATCTGGCCTTGTCGAGCAGAAGTCACCGTTTGCACTTGGATTTGCTCGACCAAGGTTTTCAGCTCTCGACTTATCTGCTGAATACGATCAATTTTTTCGCGTAATTGGGCATTCGCTGGATGCCGTCGTTCTGTAGAAGTCATGATCGACTATCTCTTTGAAAGTTTCATCCAATTATCAAGATATCTCAGATCAAGCGGATTTAATCAATCACTCAAATTAAAACAATAGAACTCAACGCGAGCACTTAATTTGTTTTTCAAGCAAATCAAATCTCACACAACAAGAAATATCCGCCATTGAATAGGAAAATCGTTCCATGCAACCCGATGTTTCAGCAAGTCACATTCCTCACATCCAGCAAGCACTCCAATTCGCTATCGAACAGCAACAAATTAACTTGGTGTACCAAGGTCAAAATGCGTTTCCATCGCAAAAATTGGTGGGCTTTGAGGCTTTGTGTCGCATCACAGCTGGTCCGTGGGGGGAGATTTCGCCAGAGCAGTTCATTCCAGTCGCGGAGCAAACCGGGCTAATTGCGCCGCTAGAGCGTTTGGTTTTTTCTCAACTGGCACGCGACCTGCCACTACTGATAGGGCGCTATCCGAGCATTCGCGTGGGAGTGAATCTGTCTATCCGACATATGGCGGAGCCTGACTTCTTATCGTTTATTGATAGATGGCTGAAAGAGCTGCCCAAGCCTTTGATCGAGCATTTGGATTTTGAAATCACCGAAACTTATTTCCAGCGTATTTCGCAAACGGTGATTGACGGGCTGCACGCGCTTCGTGCACGTGGTATTCGCATCGTCATGGACGACTTTGGGTCTGGCCAATCCAGCTTGGCGCGTTTGCACAAGCTACCGTTTGATGTCCTCAAACTCGACCGACAATTTATCCAGCAAATTGATCACCCCATGGTCTATGCCATTGTGAAAGCTGTTGTCGCTTTGACACGAGAGTTTGGCATTGAATTAATTGCCGAAGGGGTAGAAACAGCCGAACAGTGCAAAGCACTAGAGGCGTTGAACTGCCAATTCGTACAAGGTTTTTTCTTTTCCCGTCCACAAGCCTTGACACACTGGCTTTCATTGCAAAACGTACCCACGCTTTAAATGCCCTACATCACGATTCGTTGGAAATTCATCATCACTTTTGCCGTATCCACGGTTTGGATGCTGCTTTCGATTTGGCTCTCTCTGCCTTGGTTTGCGCAACTCAGCGAGCACACCACACCTGGTATTGCCGCTTTTTTAATTGGCTTCATTGCCATCATTCCTGGCTTCATGAATGCTTTCATCATGGTGGCGTTGGCTTTGGACAAACGCCCACGCGTGCCATTGCATGATCATTATCCCGATGTCACCGTGTTGGTGGCGGCGTATAACGAAGCCACGTCCATTGAAGACACCGTGCGCAGCCTGATGCGTCAAACCTATCCTGGTGTGCTGCAGGTCACTGTGATCAACGATGGATCCATAGACAACACAGCAGACATCGTGCGTGGGTTGCTGCCCGAATATTCCAACCTCAGGTTGCTGGACTTGCATCAGAACGGTGGCAAAGCCAATGCGCTCAACCAGGGCTTGGCACAGTGCAGCAGTCCATTCGTCATCACGGTCGATGCCGATTGTTGGATTTGGAAAGATGGGATTCAAAATTTGGTGGGTCGCCGCTTGGCCGACCCGCCCAGCACACGCGCCGTAGCGGGTGCAATTTTGATTCGCAATTCACGTCAAAACTGGCTCACCAAAGCGCAGGAATGGGATTATTTTCTGGGCATTGCGGCGATCAAACGCATTCAGTCTTTATTTCAAGGCACCTTGGTGGCGCAAGGTGCGTTCTCGTTGTACGACCGTGAAACCTTGATCGAGGTGGGCGGTTGGCCTCACACGGTGGGTGAAGACATTGTGCTGACGTGGAAAATTTTGCGCGCTGGCTATCGTGTCGGTCATGCTGAAAATGCGATTGCCCTCACCCGCTGCCCCGACAATTTGACCCAATTCATACGCCAACGCCAGCGTTGGTCTCGCGGCCTGATTGAGGCGTTCAAGACCACTCCAGACATTTTGTGGCAGCGCAAGTTACCTGTTTTCTACATTTGGTGGAACACCTTGTTCCCATTCATGGACCTGGCCTACAGTTTGGGTTTCATTCCAGGTTTGGTGCTCGCAATGTTTGGTCACTTTTGGATTGTTGGGCCCATGACTTTGGCCTTATTGCCTATTAGTTTTTTAATGAATTCACTCATGTACGCCCGAAGCAAAGCCACGTTTGACGAAGTGGGTCTCCAAGTACGTCGTAACCGTCTAGGCCTGCTGTCTTACACCTTGGTCTACAGCATCATCTTGCAGCCCGCTTGTGTGTGGGGCTATGTCAGCGAAGTATTGAACCTACGCAAAACATGGGGAACCAAATGAGCTATCGCAACAAACAGCTGGCTGTCTTGGCCACCCTTGCTTTTCTCGGGCTTGGTCGCGCAGATGCCGCAGATAACCGCTGGGCCGTGTCTCCAGCATGGAGTCAGTCGAGCGACAGCGATGGCTTGAACATTCGCAAAGCTTTTGCAACGGCACTTCCCAGCTACACCTCGGGTCTCAAATGGCAAGGCATCGAGTGGCAAGAGCAACACTACCGCCAAAACGGAAATACCCTCAGCGGTCACGGCCTGAACTACACCACGCAAGACATCGATGCCCTCACAGGCATGGGCATGAGTTTGAAAATAGGTGTGAACCAGGGCCCAGAAAAAACCACCGTGATTGGGGATTGGAGCTACAACCAAGCCTACAACAAACAACTCAACTGGGGCATGTTTGCCAGTCGCGATTGGGTGGAATCCATCGGTGCTTTACAGCAAGGCATTCACTATGACCTGGTCGGCGGCAATGTGGACTACCAAGCACATCCGCGCATCACTTTGGTGGGCTCGTTGGCCCAAACGCATTTCTCTGATGGCCACGACCGCCAGCAGCAGCGCGCACGCGTGGTTTGGGATGCACTGCCAGATCAAGGCATCACCCTGCAATGGGCCTACAAGCACCAGCTGGGTGAAACCGTCACCAACGCCAATTACTTCAACCCAGATCGATTAGATGAATCGATGGGGATCGTCGGCTGGCGTCGTCGTTTTGCGGGCTGGCAGTGGTATGCACGCGTAGGTGAAGGTCATCAAAGAGTCAACAACGATGAGCGCACGCCTGCTCGTCTGATGGAGCTGCAACTGAGCAGCCCAGCGCATGGAGACTCATTTTTTAAATTACGCGCAGGTCGCAGCGAAACCGTGGGTTTGAATGGCCCAGGCTATGTCTATCGCTATCTTGATATGCAATGGATCTACGCTTTAGGTCGCTGACAAAGACCAGGCAGGCGCATCAGCACCAAATGTCGAGACGCGGTTGCGCCCCTCTCGCTTGGCCTCATACATGGCTTGGTCGGCATGCTGCTGAATGGCTTGCATGGTCTGTTGATCAAAACGTTTGCCCGCTACACCAATGCTGGCCGTGATTTTCAAGCGCACCCCATCCACCTCGATCTGAATCGACTCAATGGCCGTACGCAGAGTCTCCGCCAATAGCTCAGCACCTTTGACGTCGGTGTTAGGCAAAAACACAGAGAACTCTTCGCCACCAATGCGCCCCAGGATATCGCTGCGCCGCACGTTGGATTGAAGAGATTGAGCTACAGCGCGCAAGACATCATCACCCACGGCGTGACCAAAGGTGTCGTTGATGGACTTGAAGTGGTCCAAGTCGATGAACAACACAGCAGAAGGCTGGTTGCTACGTTGGTTGGCATAAATTTGCTGATCGCACGCGCGGTAATAAGCACCGGCATTGAATACACGGGTTAACGGATCATGGCTGGCCAAATCTTGGAGCTGCTCGTTGTAATTGCGCATGCGCTTGAAGTACGACATGGAGCGGTCAACATACGCGTGAAACGACACGCCCATGTACACCATTGCCAAAAATCCTGTGGCCACTGCATTGGATGAGTAAGGATGGTCTAAGTGCTGATTGCCTACTAGGAAACCCACCATCGTCAAGCCCGTCACCAACCAGCCCGAGCGTTGCCCTAAAAGAATGAACACACAAGGTATGTTTGTGTAAAACCACAGAATGCGCAGCTCATCCACAGGCACATAAACCAGTGCAGAGGCGCTCTCGACCAAACTCAACACCTCGTAAGCCCACCCAATTGTTTTGAATCGACCGGGTGAACCTCGCAAGAGCAGCCACAGCAAGAACGTGAGGGAGACAAATATGATCATCATCCGCCCATGCGCCCATCCAATCAGGTTGATTTGACTGACCGTGCCGAGGATGAACAAGCCTGTGAGAAACGCAGCCGAAAGCATCAGCACAATTAAAAACTTGTAACGAAACTCCAGGTACTCTTCTTGTTCTGAAAAATGAACTGACCCAAAAACGCCCCACTTCAAAATGCGCAGTGGAGAAAAAGACATTCGAAAATTCATAAATCACTCATCAGGCGTGTAAGTCCTTATGATAAGAATGCCAATTAAAACTCACAAGTACAAATGTCAAATTCTGAGTCCCATCCCCAAAAAGCGAAATTTTCTGACATGCGCTTTCAAGTGGGTCAGCGCGTGCAGCTCGTTTTAGAAGGGGCCGGGTCGCACAAACAGTACACCAGTGTCATTGGTTGGGTAGAGGCTGAGTTTTTGATGTTGCGCGTGCCACAAGAAGATGGCTGGATCGTGCACCTGCGCGAAGGTATGAACGTTGAAGTGCGCTTGTTTTCGGGTTTGTCGATTTTTACATTCAAGAGTCGCATCAATACCCTGCTGCTCAATCCGCGCAACTACATGTTGATGAGCTTCCCTGAGGACATCTTTGAAACGCCTATGCGTTCGCATCTGCGGGTGCGTACCAATTTGCCATTAGAAATTCTGAATTCAGATTCGACAGAGCACAACTTAGGCAACTTTCACTTGCACGATATCAGCGGCGGCGGTGCATCGGTGGTGGGCCCGCATCAATTGGGAAATGTGGATAGCTCAGTGAAAATGAGGCTGCGTTTTGATTTGCAATCCACAGGCAAATCTGAAAGCGTCGACATGACAGGTACCATTCAAAATGTCGAATTGGTGCATCGCGCCAACCAGCCCCATACAAAACCTGAATACCAACATGGCATACGCTTTCATGAGCCAGATGCCCGCGTCGTACTCTTCGTACACGAGCTCAAACAACGCGCAGATTGAACCTCATACACCATTCACATGAAACTTTCTCCTCGCGCTGTTGGCCTCACGGCTGCTGTGGTCACGGTGACGATCTGGACCTCTTTCATTGTCATTGCGCGGGCCTCTGCCTCGCATAATCTGCTACCCCTCGACATTGCGTTCTTGCGCATCCTCGGCGCAGGCAGTGTGCTGCTGCCTTGGGGCTGGTGGCTGATGCGCGCGCAACGGCAACGCGGTGAGGTGGTGGGTTCGCTGTTGGGCTTGTCCCCTTTACCTTTACGCATCACCGCGTTAGCGGGTTTGTTTGGCAGTTTGTTGTACGCCATGCTGGCTTACTCCGGCTTTTTCTTTGCGCCCGCAGCCCATGCCTCGGTGCTGATGCCCGGCAGTTTGCCCTTGTGGACGTCCTTGCTCGCTTTTTGGATCTTGCGCGACCCCATCTCCAAAGCTCGTGCCATTGGCCTCATCTGCATCGTGTTGGGCGACTTGCTGGTAGGCGGCGCCAGCTTGCTCAAAGCCTTTGAAGGTGGCGAAGTTTGGAGAGGTGATTTGCTATTTATGTCGGCCGCATTTTGCTGGTCGGTTTACAGCGTGCTGGTACGCCGCTTTGGTTTAGACCCTGTGCGCGCCACCATGGCGATCACTTCGTTTTCTTGCGTCACGTTTTTACCTGTGTATGGTGCGTTGGTATGTTTTGAACTCATCCCAAGCCACTTGAGCTCAGCCCCTTTGGCAGAAATGTGGTTTCAAGCGATTTACCAAGGCGTGGGCTCGGTGGTGATTTCTGGTATCACCTTCAACTTAATGATTCGCTACTACGGCCCAGTGCGCTCGACCATGATCACCGCCCTCGTCCCCGGGCTCTCAGCCTTAGGCGCTGTTGCCGTTTTGGGAGAACCCATGCACCTGAACTTGATAGCGGGCCTGGCACTGGTGACCAGCGGCATTTTGTTTGGGGTTCGCAAAAGTTAGCCTGACGCTGTACCGCAGGGGCAGCGCTTACTTGTGGCTCAGCGCGTTGCTCACCAACTTGGACGTGATGTCCACAATTTGAATCATCCGGTCATAGGCCATGCGGGTAGGACCAATCACCCCCAAGGTGCCCACCACTTGACCGTCTACCTCGTAAGGCGCGCTGACCACCGAGAGCTCTTCCATCGGCACGATTTGACTCTCACCGCCAATGTAAATGCGCACCCCTTCGGCCTGGGCAGATATGTCAAGCAGGCGCACCAGCTGGGCTTTTTGTTCAAACAAATCAAAGGCTCGGCGCAAGTTGCCCATGTCGCTGGAGAAGTCGCTCACCGACAGCAGATTGCGTTCGCCGCTGATCACCACATCGTCTTGCGCTTGGGTCAACGCCTCGGAGCTGACCTGTACCGCGGTTTGCATCAAGACCGCGATTTCGCTGCGCAAAGACTCCACCTCTGCCAGCAGCTTCTCGCGCACTTGCTCAATTGCCATGCCTGCGAAATGGTGGTTCAGGTAGTTCGAAGCCTCAATCAGCTGAGATTGGGTGTAGTCGGTTTCAGTGAACAGCACCCTGTTTTGCACATCGCCCTCTGGCGACACAATGATCACCAAGAAGCGCCGCTCGGACAGTCGCAAAAATTCAATGTGCCGAAACACCGAGGTACGGCGCGGGGCAATCACAACGCCCACAAAATGCGACAAATCCGACAACAAGTGCGCGGCATTGGCGATGACTTTTTGGGGCTGATCCGGGGCCAAGCTGGGCGCATTGAGCGGACCACGCTCAGCAGTCAGCATGGTGTCGACAAACAAACGGTAACCACGCGCGGTAGGGATGCGCCCGGCGGAGGTGTGTGGGCTGGCGATCAAGCCCATGACCTCCAGGTCGGACATGACGTTGCGGATCGTGGCGGGCGACAACTCGATGCCTGTGGCGCGAGAAAGCGTGCGAGAACCGACGGGTTGCCCGTCGGCAATGTAGCGCTCTACCAGCGCTTTCAGCAACAACTTGGCGCGATCGTCTAGCATGGTCATTCTGTTGTTGAATTTTAGTGATGTAATTTAGCCATGAAATCCAAGTTTCGTCACATCGCATTGCTCGGAAAGTACCACCTGCCCCAACCCGGCAGTTCCAAACCCTCCTCACGGTTGGTGCTGGAAAGCATCGCACAGTTTTTGCACACGCAAGGCTGTGAGGTGGTGTTGGAGCATGAAACTGCCGCCAACAGCGGACTGCAGGGCTATCCGGTGATGGATGTGCAAGGCATTGGCCAATCCTGCGACTTGGCGCTGGTGGTCGGCGGTGACGGCACCATGCTGGGTTATGCCCGTCAGTTGGCGGCCTACAACGTGCCGTTGGTGGGAGTCAACCAGGGACGGTTGGGCTTCATCACAGACATTCGGCTCAACGCCTTCAGCGAAACCCTCAGGCCCATGCTGCGCGGCGAATACGAAGAAGACAAACGCGCCTTGATGCATGCCAAGGTATGGCGCGACGGCCACTGTGTGTTTGATGCACTGGCGTTGAACGACGTGGTGGTGAACCGGGGTGCCACATCGGGCATGGTCGAAATGCGCGTCGAGGTGGACGGCCACTTTGTGGCCAACCAACGGGCCGACGGCTTGATCATTGCCACCCCCACAGGCTCAACCGCCTACTCGCTGTCAGCGGGCGGGCCTTTGCTGCACCCCTCGCTGCCCGCATGGGTGATGGCACCGATTGCGCCGCATACCCTGTCAAACCGCCCAATTGTGTTGGCCGACACCGGCGAGATCGCCATTGATTTGGTGGCAGGCCGCGACGCCAGTGCCAACTTTGACATGCAGTCGCTGGCCTCGCTGCTGCTGGGCGACCGCATCACGGTCAAACGGTCTCAACATGCCGCGCGCTTTTTGCACCCACGTGGCTGGAGCTACTTTGACACCCTGCGCGAAAAACTGCACTGGAACGAGGGTGTGGCATGAGTTTGCGGCATATTGTCTTGCGCGACTTCGTGATCGTGCGTGCGTTAGACCTTGACTTGTCCAGCGGCTTCACAGCGTTGACCGGTGAAACGGGGGCAGGTAAATCGATTTTGATTGATGCCTTGCAGCTGGTGCTTGGTGCTCGCGCAGACACCAGCGTGGTGCGCGAAGGCGCAAGCCGCGCAGAAATTTGTGCGGAGTTTGACAACACTGCCGATATCAAAACTTGGCTGGAAGCAGAAGGTTTCGAAAGCATCGACGAACAAGACAGCCTGCTGCTCAAACGCACACTCGACGCTCAAGGCAAAAGCCGAGCATGGATCAACGGCAGCCCCGCTACCGCCACCCAGCTGCGTGCCTTGGGTGACCGTGTGCTCGACATCCACGGCCAACATGCTTGGCAAAGCCTGACCCGGCCTGACGCCGTGCGTGGCTTGCTCGACGCCTATGCAGGGGTGAACCTGCAAGCACTCACCCACGCCTGGACAGAATGGCGCCATGCCGGCCAAGCCCTGCAAGACGCACGCCACGCGCAGAACACCTGGCAAGAAGAGCGCGAGCGCTTGTTGTGGCAAATGGCTGAAGTGGAAAAACTCAGCCCGGCTGCCGATGAATGGGACGAGCTCAACAGCCAACACACACGACTGTCGAACGCGCAAGCCCTGATGGACGCAGCGCACAGCGCCATTGCGGCCTTAGAAGACGAAGAACACGGCGCTTTGCGCCAACTCTCGCAAGCAGAAAACGCGCTACAAGAGCAGGCCGCCGTGGCGCCTGAGTTTGCCAACTGGCTCGATGTGCTGGCGTCAAGCATCGCCCAAGCCAGCGATGTGGCGCATTCGCTGCACACGTATTTGAGCCATACCGAACTCGACCCCGAGCGACTGCAAGCCTTGGACGACCGCATGTCCTTGTGGATGTCCTTGGCGCGCCGCTTCAAACGCACGCCGCAAGAGTTGCCCGCTTTGTATGCACAGTGGCAAGCACGCCTGTCCGAACTTGATGCAGCCAGCGATTTGGCTGCGCTGGAAGCGGCAGAGTCCAAAGCCGCGGCGGTGTACCAAACTCAAGCGCGTCAGATTTCACAAGCGCGCACCAAAGCCGCGCCCAAACTGGCCAGCGCCATCACCCAAGCCATGCAAGGCTTGGGCATGCAAGGCGGGCGTTTTGAGGTGCAACTGGACAAAACCGAGCATCCCACAGCCAGCGGTTTGGAGAGCATCACCTTCTTGGTCGCAGGCCACCCCGGCAGCACACCGCGCCCGGTAGGCAAAGTGGCCTCAGGTGGTGAGCTCTCGCGCATTGCCTTGGCCATCGCCGTGACCACCAGCGAATTGGGCAGTGCGCAAACTTTGATTTTTGACGAGGTTGATTCCGGTGTTGGTGGCGCTGTGGCCGAAACCGTGGGCCGTTTGATGAAGCAACTGGGGAAAGACCGTCAAGTCATGGCCGTCACCCACTTGCCGCAAGTGGCAGCTTGCGCCGATCACCACTTGGTGGTGTCTAAGCACAGCGACGCGCAGGGCACCGCCAGTCAAGTCACCGCACTTGGTGCCGATCAACGTGTGAATGAAATTGCACGCATGCTGGGCGGCGAAAAAGTGTCTGACACCACCCTGGCCCATGCGCGTGAAATGCTCGCCCACACACATGCTCGAAAAGCTTAAGTCATGAATCAAGAGTTGGTCCTCATCACCGGCATGTCCGGCTCTGGCAAGTCGGTCGCCTTGAACGCCTTGGAAGACGCAGGCTACTACTGCGTGGACAACCTGCCGCCCGAACTCTTGCTGCCGTTTGTGCAACTGGAGCAGCAACACCGCGCCACCAAAATCGCCATTGCCATGGATGTGCGCAGCGCCAGCTCCCTGCCCTTGGTGCCTGCACAGTTGGCACATTTGCGCGCCTTGGACGTCAACATTCGCTTGTTGTTTTTAGATGCCACCACCGAAATTTTGGTCCATCGTTTTTCTGAAACACGCCGCAGACACCCTTTGTCACGGCAAGACGATGCGGATGTGACGCGTGATCAACAACGCGACTTGGTCGAAGCCATTGAGCTCGAACGTGAGCTGCTGTCAGAGCTGCGCGAAGAATCGCACATCATCGACACCAGCTTGCTGCGCAACACCAAGCTGCAGGGTTACATCAAGTCGCTGATCTCGGCGCCCGCCACGCAACTCACGCTGATGTTTGAATCATTCGCCTTTAAACGCGGCATCCCCGTGCATGCCGATTACGTGTTCGATGTGCGCATGTTGCCCAACCCGCATTACGAAGCGGCTCTGCGCCCACTGACCGGACGCGATGCTCCGGTGGCTGAGTGGTTGGCCACGCATGCGCCGGTGGAAAAAATGGCGGATCAAATCGCTGATTTCTTGAACTCTTGGCTGCCCGACCTTAACCAGGACCACCGCAGCTATGTGACTGTGGCGATTGGTTGCACCGGGGGGCAACACCGATCGGTCTATTTGGTGGAAAAGCTCAGCGAACGCTTTGCCAAAGAATGGGTCACGCTCAAGCGCCACCGAGAGCTAGACATCAGCCCCACCTGAGCTTCACTGCGCGTTGCCTGAATGCGCTGTGAGCAACTTTCGAATCGGAGCGGGCAAGCCCAATGCGCCCCAAGCATTGGCATCCACCCACTGCCCCTGGGCGATGCGCACCGTGGCCGGCAAGACGATGCGTACGGGATGCAAGTACAAATCTTTGTGGGTCAGCACATGTTTGAAGACCGCCCCTTCTTGCAGGCGATCACGGTATTTGGCGGGCACGGCACTTTGTAACTCAGCCAAGCCATCAAACACAGGCAAGCAATACAAACCCGCCCAAACACCGCTTTGAGGCCTTTGCATCAAGCACACCTGGCCGGTCGATGTTTGAGCTTGCAGCAACCACAGTTGCTCTGCGCTGCGTTTGAGTTTGCGCGTTTTGACGGGGTAACGCTCAGGCGTTCCCTCTGAGGCAGCAACACACGCCACACGTAACGGACATTGCAGGCATTGCGGCTGCTTGGGCGTGCAAACGGTGGCGCCCAGGTCCATCACACCTTGGGTGTAGCGCGGCATGGCACGCGCCACATCACGCTGAGGCAACATGGTTTGCGCCATGTCCCACAAGGCACGCTCGTGACGCGACGAGGCCAAATCGTCCTTGAACCCCAAAAAACGCGTCAGCACGCGTTTGACATTGCCATCCAAGATAGCAATGGGTTCACCAAAACACAAAGACGCCACCGCAGCGGCGGTCGATCGCCCAATCCCGGGCAAGGTTTGCAACACTTCGGCGCTGCGTGGAAAAACACCCCTATGCAAGCTCACCACGTCTTGGGCCGCGCGATGCATATTGCGCGCACGGCTGTAATAGCCCAAGCCGCTCCACAAGCCCAAGACTTCGTCTTGGTGCGCAGCCGCCAAATCGGCCACCGTTGGAAAGCGTTGCATAAAGCGCGCGTAGTACTCACGCACCGTGGCCACTTGGGTTTGCTGCAACATGATTTCAGACAACCACACGGCGTAGGGATCTTGGGTGTTTTGCCACGGCAGGTCATGCCGACCGTGCTTTTTTTGCCATGTCACCACGGCCTGGGCAAAAGAAAAGGAACTGGATGTCATGGGCTCAATTCTTCTGGCAACTTGGGCAGTAATAAGTGGCACGCTGCCCTTGCACCAAGCGCCGAATGGGGGTACCACAGACGCGGCAGGGCTGGCTCGCACGATCGTACACATGGGCCTCCAGCTGGAAGTAGCCCTCTTTGCCCTCAGCGCTTGAAAAGTCGCGCAAGGTGCTACCACCTTTTTTCACCGCACGGGTCAAGACATCGATCACCGCCAAGCGCAATTTCTCAGCACGGGGTTTGCTCAGGCGGTCTGCGCGCAAGGTGGGACGAATCCCGGCCAAGAACAGCGCCTCTGAAGCGTAGATATTGCCCACACCCACCACCACATCACCCGCGAGCAACACTTGCTTGATGGATGCACGTCGTTGGTGCAAAGCTTGGTGAAACGGCGCCGACGCAAATTGACCGTTCAAAGGTTCAACGCCTAAATGCCCTAACAACTTAAGCGCTTCGGGGCTGTCTTCAGACGCAGCGTAAACCACAGCCCCAAAACGGCGCGGGTCATTCAAGCGCAGCAGCCCACGGTCAGTGTCCAAATCAAAATGGTCATGGGCAGCAGGCGCGCTGCGTTCATCACTGAAGCGCAAGCTGCCCGACATGCCCAAATGCCACAAAAGCAAGCCTTGGTCCAAGTCCATCAGCAAATACTTGCCGCGTCGACGCACAGACAGGACCCGACGTCCCACCAGGCTGTGCGGCGCGCAACCCAAAGGCCAACGCAGCGGTTTGCCCACGCGCACAGCCGTGATGCGGGCATTCGCAATCCGGTCTGCAAAGCTCAGGCGGGTGACTTCGACCTCAGGTAATTCGGGCATGGCATGGGCAATGGAAAAAACAGTCAGCGATTATGATCGTCCTATGAAATTTCTCTTGCAGCTGGCTTTTTTTGCCGTGGCGTCAACCGCCATGCCTTTGCTTTGTCATGCGCAAGCCGCCACTGACAACGGCAAGATCGAAAACTCCGGCATGACGGGCGAGTTGTTGTACGAAATCTTGCTGGGTGAGCTGAATGTTCGCCAAGGGCAACCTGTGGCGGGATTTTCGTTATTGCTGGACGCGGCGCGTAAAACCAACGATGTGCAGCTGTATACCCGCGCCGTGGACATTGCCTTGCAGGCACGTTCCGGTGATGGCGCTTTGATGGCCGCACGCAGCTGGTCGCAAGCAGCGCCGCAAGATCGTCAAGCCAACCTGCAAGTCTTGCAAATTTTGCTGGCACTCAACCAAGTCAGCGAAAGCCTAGAACCGCTGAAAAAAGAGCTGGCATTGGCGCCTGAGTTTGAACGCAATGTGGCGATCAGCCTGATTCCCAGACACTACGCGCGTGTCACGGACAAAAAATTGGCCGTGCGTGTGGTGCAGCAAGCGCTCGAGCCTTACCTCAAAACATCTCCTCATGCGGCGCCTGCTTGGACCAGCCTGGGCCGCATGCGTTTGGCCGCCAACGATACGACCGGTGCCTTGGAAGCAGCACAACGCGGATTGGCTGCTGATGCCAGCGCCATGGCACCTGCCTTGCTTGCCTTGGAATTGATGGGGCGTCAAATCAAAGAAGCCGAGGCCTTGGTTACCCAAGCTTTGCGCAAGCAAGACAACCCAGAGCTGGCCATGAGCTATGTGCGCGTGTTGATTGAGGGCGAACGCTACAGCGAAGCGTCGGATCAACTGCAAGCCATCACGCGCAACTTTCCCAAACACGCAGAAGCTTGGCTGGTCTTGGGATCGGTGCAATTCGAACAGGGCTTAGACAAACAAGCCGAGGCATCACTCGTTCGCTACATTGATTTGGCATCCAAATCACCCAACGAAAACACCCCACGCGGCATCACACAAGCCCAAACACGCCGTGCAGCGATGCTGGCACGGCAGGGCAAAATCGATGCGGCACGCCAGTTGATTGCACAACTGCCTGCCAACAACGCCGAAGAAGCACGCAGCCGGGTCATGGCCGAAGTTCAGTTGTTGCGTGAGCACCGCCAATGGCAAGCGGCGTATGACCTGCTGAACAAGATCAGCGTCGATGATGTGGACTTGCTGTACGAACAAGCCATGCTGGCTGAGAAGCTCAACCGCATGGACGATATGGAAAAACTGCTGCGTACCGTGATCAGCCAAGACCCCGGGTACTACAACGCCTATAACGCTTTGGGGTTTTCGCTGGCCGATCGCAACTTGCGTTTGCCAGAGGCCAAGCAATTGATTGTCAAAGCCCTCAGCTTTGCGCCCGACGATCCCTTCATCACCGACAGCTTGGGCTGGGTTGAATTCCGATTGGGCAATCTCACGGCCGCTTTGGCATCTTTAGAAAAAGCTTTTAGAGCCCGCCCCGATGCAGAAATTGCAGCGCATTTGGGCGAGGTGTTGTGGCGCATGAAACGCACCGATGAAGCGATCAAGATTTGGCGTCGCGGGCTAGAAACAGCCCCCAACAATGAGACCTTGCAAGAGACCTTGCAACGGCTCAAACCTGCGCTTTGAACATGCGGGTTTGGCTGGCATTGGGTGTGGCTGCGTTGTTGACAGCATGCGCCAGTCCTGCACGCTTACCTCAGGCCACCTCATCCGACGCGCAGGCGTGGCAAGGCCGCTTGAGTGTGAATGTGCAAACCAGCCCTCCCACCAGCATGAGCGCCAGCTTTGCCTTGCAAGGCCAAGCGCAGCAAGGCAGTTTGAGTTTGTACTCTCCGCTAGGCACCACGCTGGCCGTGCTGGATTGGACAACCACCGCAGCCCATCTGCACCAAGGCAACCAACAGCAGCGTTTCGACTCGCTGGAGGTACTGACCGAGCAAGCCACAGGGGCCGCCTTGCCAGTGGCCGCCTTGTTCGACTGGCTGCAAGGCACCCCCTCGCCAGCGCCAGGCTGGCAAGTTGATTTGTCGGCATTGGCACAGGGCTCGCTCAGCGCACGTCGCTATCAGCCAACACCTGAAGTGACGCTGCGCATCAAATTAGATTGACCTTTATGCGCACGCTCACACACGTTCCGGCTCCCGCCAAACTGAATTTGTTTTTGCACATCAACGGCCAACGCCCCGATGGTTACCACCTGCTGCAATCGGTGTTCATGCTCATCGATTGGTGCGATACCTTGCACTTTGAGGTGCAAGACGATGGTCGCCTGACACGTGAGGACTTGAGTGCGCCCTTGCCCGCCGACGATTTGGTCATCCGCGCCGCGCGGGCTTTGCAAGCCGCCAGCGGTACCTCATTGGGCGCACACATCGCGATTGAAAAATCCATTCCCGCCCAGGCGGGGATGGGCGGCGGCTCATCGGACGCCGCCAGCACGCTGTTAGCGCTCAACCGCTTGTGGGGTTTGAATTGGCCGTTGTCACGCTTGTTGCCACTCGGGCTGGCCCTGGGAGCCGATGTGCCCTTTTTCTTACACGGCCACAACGCCTGGGTCGAGGGCATTGGCGAGAAAATTCATCCAATAGAACTACCGACCAGCCGTTTTGTGGTCCTCAAACCCCATGCAGGACTCGAAACCGCACGAATTTTTCGTGATCCGCGCTTGGAGAGGGCCACAGAAACTGCTACAATGTCAGTCTTCGCTGTTCATCCTTTTGACTTTGGTCGAAATGACTTGCAGCCAGTGGCTCAAGCGCTGTGCCCAGAAGTAGACCTTGCCCTTCAATGGCTGGCTTCTTTCGGTCTCAAGCCGCGCATGACGGGCTCTGGCAGTGCGGTTTTTGCGCAGTTGCCCGAAGGTGTGTTGCCCAGTGCTGCACCACACGGGTGGCAAATGCAGGTGTGCAGCAATATGGCGGTTCACCCATTGGCTGGATGGGCTGTCAGCGACGTTTAACGGTCAGCAGCTGAGAGGCGGTTGACCTGTGTAGGGGATTCGCCAAGTTGGTTAAGGCACCGGATTTTGATTCCGGCATTCCGAGGTTCGAGTCCTCGATCCCCTGCCAAAAATTTAAAAAGCACTGCGGTGCTTTTTTGTTTGCACGAAGAGTTTGCAAGTGACGGCACCAAGGCGTCATTCATCTTGAAGCGAAAGTCACCCGTCATCATGTCGATACCTACTCCCGACTTCATGGTTTTCACCGGCAACGCCAACCCTGCGATGGCGGCCGAAATTGCCAAACACCTTGGTATCGAAGTGGGTGCAGCCCATGTTGGGCGCTTCTCAGACGGCGAAGTGACCGTTGAAATCAACCAAAACGTGCGTGCCCGCGATGTGTTCGTGGTGCAAAGCACGTGTGCTCCCACCAACGAAAGCCTGATGGAATTGCTGATCATGGTCGACGCTTTGAAGCGCGCCTCGGCAGAACGCATCAGCGCGGTGATCCCCTACTTCGGCTACGCCCGTCAAGACCGCCGTCCACGCTCTAGCCGCGTGCCAATCTCTGCCAAGCTGGTCGCTGACTTGCTGCAAACAGCAGGTGTGGCCCGCGTGTTGACCATGGACTTGCATGCGGACCAAATCCAAGGTTTCTTTGACATTCCTGTCGACAACATCTACGCCTCGCCTGTGTTGCTGGGTGATTTGCGCACCAAGAACTACGAAGATCTGATCGTGGTCTCGCCCGATGTGGGTGGTGTGGTGCGCGCACGCGCTTTGGCCAAACAGCTGGGCTGTGACTTGGCCATCATCGACAAGCGTCGCCCCAAAGCCAACGTGTCGGAAGTCATGAACGTGATTGGAGACATTGAGGGCCGCAACTGCGTGATCATGGACGACATGATCGACACCGCAGGCACCTTGGTCAAAGCGGCTGAAGTGCTCAAAGAGCGCGGCGCCAAAAAGGTCTACGCCTATTGCACCCACCCTATTTTCTCGGGCCCTGCCATTGAGCGCATTTCCAAAGGCGATGCACTCGACGAAGTGGTGGTGACCAACACCATCCCGCTCAGCGAAGCGGGCATGGCATGTAAAAAAATTCGCCAACTCACCGTGGCACCGCTGATCGCCGAAACGATCCAGCGCATTGCCAGTGGCGAGTCGGTCATGAGTTTGTTCTCTGATCAAAACCAGCTGTTCTAAACAGCGCGTTCCATCAGACAACAACACAGCGGGCTGGCAACAGCCTTTTTAAAAATCGGAGTCGCACTGGTCGCGGTCGGCTCTCACAGGAGTTTGTTATGAAATTTGTCGCTTTTGAGCGCGCTAAGCAGGGAACGGGTGCGAGCCGCCGTCTGCGTATCACCGGTCGTACACCTGGCATCGTCTATGGTGGCACCGCCGAACCTACTTTGATCGAAATCGATCACAACGCCTTGTGGCACGCCCTCAAGAAAGAGGCGTTCCACGCTTCCGTGTTGCAAATGGAATTCAACGGCACAACGACCGAAGTGTTGTTGCGCGACGTTCAATACCACCCCTTCAAACAACTGGTCTTGCACATCGACTTCCAACGCATCGATGCCAACACCAAGATGAAGAAAAAAGTGCCTTTGCACTATTCGGGCGAAGAAAACTCGCCAGCGGTCAAGATGGATCAATGCTTGATCAACCACATCGCGACCGAATTGGAAGTGTCTTGCATGCCCAAAGAGCTGCCAGAGTTCATCGCTGTGGACTTGAGCGGTTTGACCAAAGGTCACTCACTGCACTTGAACGACATCAAGTTGCCAGCTGGCGTGTCTGCTGTCACCAAAGGCAAAACCAATCCCGTGTTGGTCGCTGTGGTGGCCACCAAGGCTGACGCACCCACACCTGCTGAAGCAGCCGCTGCAGCAGCTGGCAAGAAGTAATTTCTTCTTCGCCTTTGTGCCAACGGCCCACTTCGGTGGGCCGTTTTGCTTTTGTCGCCTACCCCGATAATTGACCCCATGATCAAGCTGCTTGTTGGCCTTGGAAATCCAGGCCCAGAATACGAAGCCACCCGCCACAACGCTGGTTTTTGGTGGATCGATGCCATTGCCCGCGATTTGAAAGTGCATCTACAGCCTGACCGGGCCTACCACGGCTTGGTCGCACGCACCTCGGTGAACGGTGAGAACGTGTGGTTGCTAGAGCCCCAAACCTTCATGAACGTATCGGGCAAATCGGTGGCGGCATTGGCGCGGTTTTTCAAAATTCAGCCGCAAGAAATTTTGGTCGTTCACGATGAGTTGGACATTCCACCTGGCGAAGCCAAACTCAAACTCGGTGGCAGCCATGCCGGACACAATGGCTTGCGAGACATCCACGCCCAGCTCGGCACCGATCAATATTGGCGACTGCGTGTGGGCATTGGTCACCCAGGCGTGAAGTCAGAAGTGGCGAATTGGGTACTGAAAAAACCAGCGCCCGATCAACGCAGCGCCATCGAACAATGTGTCACGCGCACAACCTTGGCTTTGCCGCACTTGCTCTCGGGCGACATGGTCAAGGCCACGCAAATGATCCACACAGCCAAGCCGCCTAGGCCCAAACCCCCTCGGCCGGCAACGCTGCCAGCGCAGGAGGTAACAGGCCATGCCAAACCAGCCCCAGGAGATTCCACCCCGCCACTGGGGTCCTAAATCGCAGCTGAAGCTTGTCGCGCTTCTTTTCATGTGCTGTGGCGCCAGCGCACAAACGGTCTACCGTTGCGGTGATTTCTACAAGGCCGATGCGTCATGTGACAAGGCTGTCATGCAGACACCGCCAGATCAACGCAGCACAGCACAAGAAAAAACCCAGCAAGCCCTGACCCGACAAGCACAACAAGAGGCCGATGCACTGGAAAGGCATCGCCTCAGCGCAGAACGCCAAACCGCACAGCCTGCCTCGCCGTGGGGAACTTTCCCGCAAGACAAGGCACTGGCACAGAGCAAACTCGAGCCCGAGAGCACCCACACACCTTCGCCGCGAGGCAAACGTCGCGCAGCCAGCCCCTACTTCACGGCCAAAGACGGCAGTGGATCGACAAAGACCAAAAGCAAGAAACCAGCAGGGAAGACAAAGGCAACCGCCAAGCCTTAAACGGCAGCATCGGGGCTGGAGAGTCCCCCTGCTTGCTGTTGCAGCTCACGGAACTTGGCCAGCAAGGCGTCGCGCCCTTCTACCCGTTGCGGGTTGACAGGAATACACGCCACCGGACACACCTGCACGCACTGCGGCTCATCGAAATGGCCTACACATTCGGTGCATTTGTCTGGGTTGATCTCGTAGATCTCAGGCCCCAAGAAGATGGCTTCGTTCGGGCACTCGGGCTCACACACATCGCAGTTGATGCATTCGTCAGTGATCATCAAGGCCATAAGAATCCGTCACAAGGCAAAAAGAGAATGGGCAATTATCCCCGTCTGCAGCAACCGCACCGTGCAAGCGGTTGTTGGCCTCAGGCCTTGAGCTGGGTTTGGCGATACACAGGCTGAGGCGGCATATCGGCCAGATGGCTGGTATCGGCCCAGGCCTGAATGTGAAGCGCGGCATCGCGCCAGGCCACCTGGTTCACCCCCGCATTGGGAATGTCGCAGACACGAGGACCATGCAAAGACAGGGCTTGAGCGTTGCGCCACACCATGTCCAACACCCCGCCGTGGGTGACAACCACCAGGTGCTCATCTGGAAATTGAGTCGCCAACTGGCCCAAGGCAGTGATCACCCGATCGTGAAAAACACGCGTGCTCTCTGCGCCCTGTACGGCGTAGTCCGCATCAAAGTCGAGCCAACGCTGCCAGGCGCTTGGAAATTTCTCTTTGATCTCTGGCACACGCATGCCTTCAAAATCACCAAAGCATTGCTCGCGCAAACCTGGGGCAATCTCACATGCATGACCTAAGGCACGCGCCACGGGGGCGGCGGTTTGTTGCGCACGTTGCAAGTCGCTGCTGATCACACGGGTGAAGGGGCGTTGCTTGGTGGACTCGGCCTGGCGCAAGGCCTCGAAGCGTTGCTCAAGCCGCTGCGCTTGCAGCAAGCCGATCTCGTTGAGCGGCACATCCACTTGGCCTTGAAACCGCAGCTCGCGGTTCCAATCGGTTTCGCCATGGCGGATGAGCAAGAAGTCGGTCATAGCCCCAATGCTCAAGCTGCGGCTTTTTTGGCCATCAATCGCTGGTAAACGCCGGGCGAGACCAAATTACGACCATCTCCCTCGGCACCCAGCAAAGAAATTTCACGCACAAAGGTGCTGGAGATGAATTGGTACTGGGCGCTGGGGGTCAGAAACACCGTTTCCACATCGGGCATGAGTTGGCGATTCATACCTGCGAGCTGGAACTCGTAATCGAAATCGGTCACCGCACGTACGCCACGCACCATCACCGTGGCCTTGTGCGCACGGGCGAAATCACGCACCAAGCCGGTGAAGGGCGCTACCTCAATTTGCGGGTGTGCGGCCATGGCTTCGCGCGCCATGTCCATGCGCTCATCGAGGGTGAACAAGGTTTTCTTGTGATGCGCCGTGGCCACGGCCAGGATCACTTTGTCGAACATCTGTGCCGCCCGCAGCAAGATGTCTTCATGCCCCAAGGAGATCGGGTCAAAGGTACCGGGGTAGATGGCAATCACGGGTGGGCGCATGGCAATAGGCTCCTGCTGGGTTCTTAAGCAATGCAAGGATTATGCAATTCGACGCAGCAAGTGCGCATGCACTGTGCCCGCCTTGAGGTGGCGATGCTGTTGCAAGCCCCAAGGTGCCAACACCTCATCGGTCCACACCACTGGGGCTTCAAGATACACCCATCCATCGGGTTTGACCGCCTGGGCGGCAGCTTGCAACGCTGGCTCGAATAAAGCGCTGTCAAACGGGGGGTCGAGAAAAATCAGATCCACGCTGGCACTGCCCAGCTGCTTAAGAAAAGCCACACCGTCGGTGCGCTGCACCTGCACAGTGGTGGCTTTGAGGCGTTCCACTTGGGCTTTGAGCTGCTGCACCAACCCCGCTTCTTGCTCGCACAGCTGCACCTGGGCGGCGCCACGCGATGCGGCTTCCAAGCCCAAGGCCCCGGTCCCTGCAAACGCATCGACACAGCGCCAGCCTTGCAAAGATTGCCCTAACCAGTTGAACAAGGTTTCACGCACCCGGTCGGGTGTGGGGCGCAGGCCTGGCTTGAGAGCCACCGGCAATTTGGTGCGTCGCCATTGGCCGCCAATGATGCGCACCTCGCCTGCCCCTTTGTGGGGTTTGCTAGGTGTAGACGAGGAAGAAGGTGCAGCGGTGGTTTTCATAGAATGGCTTGATTCTAGAAACACCCACACATGTTCAGCTTTTTCAAGAAAAAAATCTCACCCGATGCGGCAGCGACCCCATCTCAAGCCACGCCCGCTGAAAGTGTCGCCCCAGCAGACACCACAGCCGAGCGCCCACGCGAGAGCTGGATCGCCCGCTTGGGCCAAGGCCTGCGCCGCACAGGGCAATCCATTGGCAGCGTGTTCACAGGCACCCGGATTGATGATGCGCTGTATGAAGAGCTGGAATCGGCCTTGCTCATGGCCGATGCGGGCGTGCAAGCCACCGAGTATTTGCTGCGCGATTTGAAGCAACGCGTCAAAGAAACGGCCACCACCGAACCCACAGCCGTCAAAGCATTGCTGGCCGCCGCGATTGCAGATTTGCTCAAGCCCCTTGAAAAGCCCCTCGTCATTGGCGCGCACAAACCCACCGTCATCATGGTGGCAGGCGTCAACGGGGCCGGCAAAACCACCTCGATTGGCAAACTCACCCGCCACTTGAGCGACAGCGGTGCCTCGGTGCTGCTGGCCGCCGCAGACACCTTCAGAGCGGCAGCCAAAGAACAGCTGGGGGTGTGGGCCACCCGCACCTCGGTGGACATCGTCAGCCAAGAAGGCGGCGACCCTGCCGCCGTGAGCTTTGACGCCGTGTCTGCGGGCAAAGCCCGTGGCAAGGACGTGGTGCTGGTCGACACTGCCGGTCGCTTGCCCACCCAGCTGCATTTGATGGAAGAGCTGAAAAAGATCAAACGCGTGGTGCAAAAAGCCGATGCCACAGCCCCGCATGAGGTGCTGCTGGTGATCGACGGCAACACGGGCCAAAATGCCTTGGCACAAGTCAAAGCATTTGACGAAGCGCTGGGTCTCACGGGTTTGGTCGTGACCAAACTCGACGGCACGGCCAAGGGCGGCGTGCTGGCCGCCATCGCCTTGTGGAGCCAAGCCCGCAGCTCAACCGCCGGCGCTGCGGTGCCTGTGTATTTCATCGGTGTCGGCGAAGCCGTGGAAGACCTAGAAACCTTCAACGCCCAAGAATTTGCCAACGCTTTACTGGGATAAGCCATGAACCCCTCTTTAGACGACACAACACCCACCACACCTCGCATTGAGACCTTGATCGCGCACTACAGCGAGAGCCATCTGAATGCGGTAAATGAAGCCATTCATTGCGTGTGTGTGCCGCTCATCATGTTCAGCCTGGTGGGTCTGATTTACGCGGCACATCCAGCTGCTGCCGCGCTGTTCTTGCTTGCTAGCTTGGTGTACTACGCACGTTTGTCGTGGCGTGCATTCGCGTTGATGCTGGTTTGGAGTGTGGCTTTGCTGGCCTTGATTAGCGCCCTCGAAACACACCTGCTGGTGGTCTGCAGCACCGTGTTTGTGCTGGCGTGGATTGGGCAATTCATTGGGCACAAGATTGAAGGCAAGAAGCCTTCTTTTTTTGAAGACATTCAGTACCTGTGGGTGGGGCCACTCTTTGTGGCTCAGGTACTTTTACAACGTGCAGGCTGGCACTGGTAACGCATCCCTATTGAGCGCAGACGTGCCATGCCTATCGTTTTGAGTTGTTAAAGCTTTACACACTGGCAACGCAGGTATTGCTTACTTTTTGACGGCAGCGATCTAAAATTGGCTCAGTCCATCACGGACCAGCCAAGGTGAAAACCGCCCATGAGCAGATTGCGCACCGACCATATCCTGGTCACAGACGAAGAACTCCATGCGCTCTTAGACACAGAGCCTTCGGCAGAACCGAGCCCGGTTCAACCTCCTACCCTCACACGCGAATCGACCACACAAACCCGCGTTGACCCTTGGTTCAAGTTTCGCAATTTCTTTTTACTGACCTTGATCACTGCGTTTTGCATCAAGCTGCTTTTTTTCACCCATGTGGCCGTTGCGAATTTTGCCGACCACGAACGTACCGCTGCTGATCTGACCTTCTATTTCAAGCTGCGCGCCTTGTTTGTGATTGCCATCAGCGCGGTCTACCTCTACAGCTATCTCAAAGACTGGTACTTCGAGAAAGTCTCGTTGCTCTATGTCGGCATCGCCGCCACAGCTTTGGTCATGGACTATTTCAACGCCTATGCCAATCTCAGCGAAACCCCGCTTCAGTGGGTTTCTGGCCTGATCGCCTTGCGATTGCTAGCCATTCTTTGCTTGGTGCTCAACGCCGTCTATGCGCGCCAAGCGCCTCCCATGCCCCGCCATCTGTGGTCTTAAAAACCATACAAACCAAAGGGTAAACCCTAGACTTCGTAGGGTTTAGCACTCAGGGTCATAGAGTGCTAATATTACGCAATTGGTATCCGAAAGGACTACAAAATGACAACACATACACATGCCCCCTTAGCCGTCGCCAACCCTTGGGCGATGGTTCCGCCTTTGGGCAACTTGGACGCCTACATCTCGGCAGCCAATCGCTTGCCCATGCTCACGCTCGAGCAAGAGCAGGAGTTTGCGCGCAAGCTCAAAAACGAGAACGACCTAGAAGCCGCCGGAAAGCTGGTGCTCTCACACCTGCGTTTGGTGATCTCGGTCTCGCGTCAATACTTGGGCTATGGCCTGCCACACAGCGACTTGATTCAAGAAGGCAACGTCGGCTTGATGAAAGCGGTCAAACGCTTTGACCCCGACCAAGGCGTCCGCTTGGTGAGCTACGCCATGCACTGGATCAAGGCCGAAATTCACGAGTACATCTTGAAGAACTGGCGCATGGTCAAGGTGGCCACCACCAAAGCGCAACGCAAATTGTTCTTCAACCTGCGCTCCATGAAGCAAGGTTTCAAAGCCGATGCCCATGCGACTGACGAAGCCATGCACCGCAGCACCCTCAACCCGCACGAGGTGGAGGTGGTGGCGCGTGAACTCAAGGTCAAACCAGAAGAAGTGGTCGAGATGGAAATGCGCATGGCCGGTGGCGATGTGCTGCTCGACCCGACACCCAACGACGAGAACGACGAAGCGTTTGGCCCGATCTCCTACTTGACGGACACCCACCACGAGCCCACCGCCATGATTGCAGCGCATCAACGCGATGTGCTGGCCTCAGACGGCATTGCCGCCGCACTCAATGTGTTGGATGAGCGCAGCCGCCGCATCGTGGAAGAACGCTGGCTCAAAGTAGAAGACAACGGCTCGGGCGGCATGACCCTTCATGACCTTGCCGCTGAGTACGGTGTGAGTGCCGAGCGCATCCGCCAAATCGAAGTCGCGGCGATGAAAAAAATGAAAACCGCTTTGGCCGACTACGCTTAAAGCCATACCTCACGTGCAAAGGGCCACCATGCAAAACATGGTGGCCTTTTTTTCATGGCACCCTTGCGGATGCATCAAGGCGTTGTTTTCAACAAGGTTTGAATGTCTTGTGCCAGCGCCTGTGCGCCGCTGCCATAGCGGCTGTACAAGCGCAAGTTGCCTTGGGTGTCGTACACATAGCTGCCCGCAGAATGGTCGACGGTGTAGCTGGTGGGGGTTTTGCCATCGACCTTTTTGTAATAGATCTTGTAGTCTTTCGCCACCACCGCCAGTTGCTCGGGCGTCGGGATGAACGCCACAAAACTGGGATCAAAGTTGCCCATATAGGCTTTGAGCAACTCAGCCGTATCGCGGGCTGGGTCAACAGTGACAAACACACCTTGCAACTTGTCGCCGTCAGCGCCCAGCAAACGCTTGACCTCGGCCAACTCGGTCATCGACGTGGGGCACACGTCGGGACACTGGGTGTAGCCAAAAAATAAGACCACGACTTTGCCTTTGAAATCCGACAAGCTGCGGGTTTGACCGTTGTGGTCGGCCAAGGTGAAGCCCTTGGCATAGTCGGCGCCGGTGACGTCAATGGCTTTGAACTGAGGTTTGTCTTGGCTGCACGCCATCAAGCCTGCCACGGCCAGGGACACAGCGGCGGAAATCCAAAAACGACGTGTTATAGGCAACATCACAGGTAGTGGTCAATCAAGAGCGCTGCAAACAGCAGGCTCAAATGGATGAGGGAAAAACGGAAGGTCTTGCGTGCCAAGGCATCCGAGTAATTGCGCCACAAAGCCCAGGCGTAACCGCAAAAACCCAGGCTCAAAATCACCGCACTGAACAAATAAAACCAACCACTCATGCGGTACACAAAAGGCATCAGGCAAGCAGCCAGCAACACAAAGGTGTAGAGCAAAATTTGCAAGCGGGTGAATTCATTGCCGTGCGTCACAGGCAACATGGGCAAACCGGATTTGCGGTAATCCTCCACACGGTACAGCGCCAGCGCCCAAAAGTGCGGTGGTGTCCACAAGAAGATGATGAGGAACAAGATCAAGGCCTCCGGCCCCACCTCGCCCGTCATCGCCGCCCAACCGAGCACGGGCGGCATGGCGCCTGATGCACCACCAATCACAATGTTTTGCGGCGTCAAGGGCTTCAAGATCACGGTGTAGATCACCGCGTAACCGACAAAGGTGGCAAAGGTCAGCCACATGGTGAGGGGGTTGACCCAGACGTACAAAATCCACGAGCCGATGGCGCACATCAGGGTCGAGAACAACAAGGTGTCACGGTCGCTCAACTCCCCCTTAGCGGTCGGGCGCCAGGCGGTGCGTTTCATACGGGCATCAATGCCTTTTTCCACCAAGCAGTTGAACGCGGCTGCGGCACCCGCCACAAACCAAATGCCCAAGCAAGCAAGCGCACCAAGCTGAACCTCTGGCCATGACGGTGTGTTGGGCACAGCCAGCACCATGCCGATCAAGGCACAAAACACAATGAGCTGAATCACACGCGGTTTGGTCAACGCGTTGAACTGACGCCAGCGAGAAAGAGAGGGAGATGCGGGGCTCATAACAAAAGGCTCATGACAATCAATTCAAAACCGTGCGCGACACGCGCGCACCGGATAACAATGCCACCAAGATCACCAGCAACGCCGCAGCGCCACCCGTGTGCAAGACGGCGGCCAACAAAGGCCAATCCAACACCACATTCGACAAACCCGTCACCAGCTGCAACAACAGCACCGCCAACAAGCCATGCGCGGCTGTTTGACACGCCGTGACACGGCGCAGCTGCCAGGCCAACACACCGAGGTACGCCAACACCGCATAAGCGGCCAAGCGGTGCACGTAGTGAATGGCGGTGAGCGATTCAAACGTCAAAGGTTCACCGCTTGCATTCATGCCCAGATGGCGCCACAGGGTGAAGCCCTGCGCAAAGTCCATCTGCGGCCACCAGCTGTTTTGGCATTGCGGAAATGTGTTGCAGGCCAGCACAGCGTAATTGGTGCTGACCCAGCCTCCCAACAGAATTTGCAGGCTCAACAGCGCCAGCCCCAAGCCAACCAAGCGGTGCAGCAAGGGAGACAGCGGCACGGGTGTCGCCAAGCCGCTGTGCAAGCGCTGACGTTGCACTTGAACCATCAACAAGGCCAGCAACGCCAAGCCGCCCATCAAATGCAAGGTTACGATCAGGGGGAACAACTTCATGGTCACGGTCAGTGCACCAAAAGCCCCTTGCAAGCACACCCACAGCAGGGTGAAGCTGGGCAAAGCCACATCGCTGACCCCATCCCCCCGTAACTTGCGCCACCACGCAAACGAGGCCAAGGTCAAAATCAGGCCGCCCACCGCCATAGCCATGTAGCGGTGCACCATCTCAATCCAGGCCTTGGTGTGGGTCACGGGGCCGCTGGGCATTTGGGTTTGGGCAGATTCAATCGCTTGTTGGGCACCGACAGGGCTGGCGTGACCATAGCAACCCGGCCAATCGGGGCAACCCAAGCCGGAGTCGGTCAAGCGCGTGAAAGCGCCAAACAAAATCAAATCAAAAGTCAAAAACAAAGTCACCCAGGTCAACAGTTGCACGCGCCGTGCGGTGGAGGCGCGCGGATTGCGCAGCCACACCCAACACAGCGGCACCATGGCCACCAAAGCGCCCATCACCAACAGATGGAGCACCGGGCCGAGGTTGTACAGGCTTTGATCGTTCATCGTGCGACGACGGGTTTCAAGGGGCTGTCGCGTCCTGGTTCATCCCAGGAAGCAGCGGCACGCAACAAGCGCTCCATGTCACGCTTGGCCTTGAGGGCGCCGGTGGTGTCGAGTTGCGCTGGGAAGCGCATCATCCACATGCCTTGGGGGTCAACCAAGTACAAATGGTCTGACAAGGTTTTCCCGTCCTCAGGGCGCAACCATTGCGCCAGCGCTTGAGGGTCCATGCGCAACACGGTGGCGTCTTTCAAAGCAGGCAACAAGGTGCTGGGTACCTCGGTGTTGTCCGAGATCAACCACACCCATTCGGTACGTGCCCGGTCTTTGCCCAAGCCCACCAAGATTTGGCGCTGCAAATACAAATGACGCTGGCAATCGTCGGCGCAAGCGCCCCCCGCCACACTGACCAACAACCATTGCTCTTTCAAACTCGACAACGACAAATCTCGGCCATCCAAAGACCGCACGGTGATGTCTGGCAAAGCGCGCATCGGTTCGATCAACTCACCAAAGTTACGACGCCCCTCAGGGCGCACCACGTAGTAAGTGAAGTAAGAAGCGATCACGGGTGCTGCACACACCAGCAACACCATCAGCATGCGCAAACGCCCTGCGGCTGTGCGTTTGGCATCCGCACTGGCCACATCAGAGGGTGTGGGCAAGTCGTAGACCGTCATCCCTAAAGGATGTTGAGATTCAGAGCGAGGAGCGTCGTGCATGGCGATAAGGTTTGACAAATTGGAACCACAGGTAGAGCATCAACTGCAATGCAGCCAGTGCAAACCATTGGAAGGCATAAGCCAGGTTTTTTTCAACCCCGGCAGAAATTTCTGGCCACTCACGCAACAAACCTTCCGAAGTCGGATCCGTTTGAAGTATCGTGGCCACCAGCGTCGCGCCTGTTTCAGCAGCGTATGCGTCTAGGTCTAGATTTTGCCGAATGTTCAATGGCCCTGACGCAGGCGCGGCAGTGTCGTTGGCGCCCAAGCTCAGCAAGGGCAATGGCGGTGGTGCCAAGCGACCTTGTAGGCGCACCAGGCCCAATGGCGTCTCGATCGGCGGCAACAGCGTGCGGTCTTGCCGATGACGCGGCACCCAACCGCGCTGCACCAACACACGCGTGCCCGCGTCGAGCTGCAAAGGGGTGAGCACATAAAAACCCGCTTGCCCGTTCATGACCCGATTCTCAAGGTACACCGTGTGCTGAGGCAACCACTGCCCTTCCAACGCCACCCGTTGGTGGGTTTGCTGAAAAAGCACGGGGTTGCCCAGTAACTGTGAGGTCGTGAGTTCTGGGGCCGCTTGCTGCGCCATGATGGTGTTGTGACGCGTTTGCTTTTCATCTGCGCGCGACAGCTGCCAAAACCCCAAACGTACCGTCACCGTTACGCCGACCAACATGGCGAGCGTCACCCAGGCAAAAGCACGGGTGCGCGGTAGGGAGATAATGGCGCTCATGAAATTCATTGTCGCTCTTGCATTCCTGGCTATTTTGGCAAGTCTGGTGTCCGCACTGGTGTTCATGATGCGCAACGGTCGCAGCACGCAAACCCAATCAGGCCACATGGTGAAAGCCCTGGCCTTGCGCGTGGGACTGTCCATCATCTTGTTCATCTGCGTCTTGGTGGCCTGGCATTTGGGTTACATCCAACCCACAGGCATCGCCGCCGGACAATAAACCGCAAGACTCAAATAACAAAGGCCGCACATGCGGCCTTTGTTGTGTGCGGGAGATGGATTACATCCAGTACACCAAGATGTACAGGCCCAACCAGACCACGTCCACAAAGTGCCAGTACCAAGCCGCACCTTCGAAACCGAAGTGCTTTTCAGAGGTGAAGTGGCCTTTTTGCAAACGCAAGGTGATCACCAGCAACATCAACATGCCCAAGAACACGTGGAAGCCGTGGAAACCTGTGAGCATGAAGAAGGTAGAACCATACACACCCGAAGAGAGCTTCAAGTTCATCTCATGGTAAGCATGGTAGTACTCGTAACCTTGCACAACCAAGAACACCACACCCAAAAGCACCGTCAACCACATGAATTTGATGGTCATCGCGCGCTTGTTTTCAATCAAGGCGTGGTGCGCAATCGTCAAGGTCACGCCCGAGCTCAACAGCAGGGCTGTGTTGATGGTGGGCAACCAAAACGGTGTCATGGTTTGGAAGGGCTCGATGATGCCTGCTGGCGAAGCCGTGACACCTGCCGCAGCAGTTGGCCACACGGCTTTGAAGTCAGGCCACAACAGCGCATTGTCTAAGCTGCCCAACATGGGCACAGAGTGCGCACGGGCCCACCACAGAGCGGAGAAGAAGGCTCCGAAGAACATCACTTCCGAGAAGATGAACCAGCTCATGCTCCAGCGGTAAGACAAATCAATCTTGTGGCCGTACTGACCGCCTTCGCTTTCAGCGATGGCGTCACCAAACCACTGGTACAGCACGCCGAGCCAGAACGCCAGGCCAAAGAACAAGCTGTACTTGCCCCAGTCTGCGCCGTTCACCCATTGGCCTGCACCAAGGATGACGAAGAACAAGCCCAACGCAGCCATCGCCGGATGGCGTGACGCGTGAGGTACGTAGTAGTAAGGCGTTGAGCCGTGTGAGGTGCTACTCATTTCCACTCCTTCTTTATTTCGCGACGACCAGATTGACCAAAACGATCAACCCAATCACAAACAACAAACCAGCCACAAGACCGACCCCCAACACATGCAAGGGGCTGACCTTTTCGACGTCTTCTTGGAACTCGCTACTTTTGCGAATTCCCAAAAATGACCACGCCACCGCTTGGACTGAGCGCAAGAGCGAACCCTTTTTGCTCATGCGCCCACACCTGATTTGTGTGGCACTTCCCATGCAGCCGTTGGTGCTGCAGGGGTTTTGGAGCCCACTTCAAAGAAGGTGTACGACAGGGTGATGGTGGTCACATCTTTGGACAACTTCGGATCAATCACAAACACCACGGGCCATTGCTTTTTCTCGCCAGGCGCCAAGGTGTATTGGTTAAAACAAAAACATTCCAGCTTATTGAAATGCGCAGCCGCTTGACGGGGCGCATAGCTGGGAATGGCTTGTGCAGACATCACACGGTCTTGTACGTTTTCAAACTCATACATGACCGTGGTCATTTCACCCGGATGCACTTGCACCGAGTTTTGCGCAGGCTTGAAATGCCAAGGCCCACGGGCGTTGGCGTCAAACTCCACGGTAATGGTGCGTGTTGTATCAACCTGCGTGTTGGTCAGCTTGGCGCGTGCGCCACCGGCACCAGGGAGCTCGCGCTCCCCCAGAGCCAAGATGTTGACGCCTGTGAATTCGCAAATCGCCTTGTACATGGGGACCAGCGCATAACCAAAGGCAAACATTCCCGCCGCCACTACCAGCAGCTTCTTGAACATCACCAGGTTGTTACGCACGTTGGCCATGATGTCAGCGATTCAACAACACAACTTTGGCAAAAAAGCCAACAAAGAACACCACCGCCACCGAGGCCAAGATCAGGCCCAAGCGGAGGTTTTGTTTGCGTTGTTCAGGCGTCATGGCTTAGCCAATCACGCGGGTTGCCGTCGCGTCCAACTTCGGTGGGTTTTCAAACGTATGGAAAGGCGCAGGAGAAGGAACTTCCCACTCCAAACCTTCCGCTGCTTCCCAAGGCTTGGCCGAAGCCTTCTCGCCATGACCGCGCATTGCGGGCAACACGACGAAGAAGAAGAAATAGACCTGGGCAAAACCAAAGAAGAAGGCACCAATCGACGCCAACATGTTGAAGTCAGCAAACTGCATGGGGTAGTCAGCGTAGCGACGTGGCATGCCGGCCAGGCCCAAGAAGTGCATCGGGAAGAAAGTGACGTTGAAAGAAATCAAGGTCCACCAGAAGTGAATCTTGCCGCGTGTTTCGTTGTACATGACGCCCGTCCACTTGGGGCACCAGAAATAAAAGCCGGCAAACATGGCAAACAAGGAACCCGCCACCAACACATAGTGAAAGTGAGCCACCACGTAATAAGTGTCTTGCACTTGGGTGTCGATGGGGGCCATCGACAGAATCAGGCCCGTGAAGCCACCCATGGTGAACACAAAGATGAAACCCACAGCAAACAACATGGGGGTTTCAAAGGTCATCGAACCTTTCCACATGGTCGCGATCCAGTTGAACACCTTCACACCCGTGGGCACAGAGATCAACATCGTGGCGTACATGAAGAACAATTGGCCTGTCACAGGCATGCCGGTGGCATACATGTGGTGCGCCCACACGATGAACGACAGAATCGCAATCGATGAAGTGGCGTACACCATGGAGGCGTAACCGAACAACTTCTTGCGTGCAAATGCAGGCACGATGTGGCTGATGATGCCGAAGGCCGGCAAGATCATGATGTACACCTCAGGGTGACCGAAGAACCAGAAGATGTGCTGGTACATGATGGGGTCACCGCCGCCGGCGGGGTTGAAGAAGGTCGTGCCGAAGTGACGGTCAGTCAGCGTCATGGTGATCGCGCCAGCCAACACGGGCATCACAGCAATCAGCAAGTAAGCAGTGATCAACCATGTCCATACGAACATGGGCATCTTCATCAAGGTCATGCCAGGTGCGCGCATGTTCAAGATGGTCACGATGATGTTGATCGAACCCATGATGGACGAAGCACCCAAGATGTGCATGGCAAAAATACCAGCGTCCATGGAGGGGCCCATTTGCAGGGTCAACGGGGCGTACAAGGTCCAGCCCGCAGCAGGTGCGCCACCAGGCATGAAGAACGAACCAGCCAACATGGCAGCGGCAGGAATCATCAGCCAGAAGCTGAAGTTGTTCATGCGTGCAAAGGCCATATCAGAGGCACCAATTTGCAACGGGATCATCCAGTTCGCAAAGCCCACGAAGGCCGGCATGATGGCGCCAAACACCATGATCAAACCGTGCATGGTGGTGAATTGGTTGAACAACTCGGGGTTGACCAGCTGCAAGCCGGGCTGGAACAGCTCGGCGCGAATCAACAGCGCCAAGACGCCGCCAATGATCAGCATGGTGAACGCAAACAACAGGTACAAGGTACCAATGTCTTTGTGGTTGGTGGCAAACACCCAACGTTGCCACCCGTGGGGGGCTCCGTGGTGGTCGTCGTGACCGTGGCCGTGGGAATCGAGGACTGCGCTCATGATGTGTTCCTTCTAAACGCTAGCTTTAACGGGCGGCCTTGACATCGGCAGGCTGGACCAGCTGGCCGGTCTTGTTCGACCAATTGTTTTTGGTGTAGCTGATCACAGCTGCAATGTCTGTGTCGCTGAGCTGTTTCCAGCTGGGCATAGCCAGGTTGTTCTGACCGTTCAACAAGACTTTGATTTGTTTGGTTTTGTCAGCATCCAACACCACGGCAGCGCCATCCAAAGGCTTGATCGAGCCCATGCCTTTGCCGTTAGGTTGGTGACATGCCGCGCAATTGGCAGCATAGACTTTTTCACCACGCTTGGTGATGTCAGCCAAGGTCCACACCTTGGAAGGATCGTCCAACTTGGCTGCCATTTTCTTTTGCTCACCAGCGACCCATGCCGCGTAGTCTTCGGCGCTGAGCACCTTGACATGGATAGGCATGTAAGCGTGTTCTTTACCGCACAGTTCTTGGCATTGGCCGTGGTAGTCCCCTACGGTTTCCGCACGGAACCATGTGTCACGCACAAAACCAGGAATGGCATCTTGCTTGACGCCCAAGGAAGGCACGGCAAAGGCGTGGATCACGTCGTTGGCCGTGGTGATGATGCGAACCTTACGATTCACAGGCACCACCAAGGGGTTATCTACTTTGAGCAAGTAATCGTCAACATCTACGCCTTTGGCGCCGTTGTTCGACATTTCACGTTGTTCGTTGTCCAAGGTTGAAATGAAGGAAATGCCTTCGCCTTCTCCCTTGAGGTAGTCGTAACCCCATTTCCATTGATAACCTGTGGCCTTGATGGTCAAGTCAGCATTGGACGTGTCTTTTTGCGCCACCACCGCTTTGGTCGCGGGCAAGGCCATCAAGATCACGATGATGAAAGGAATCACGGTCCACGCGATTTCGACCTTGACCGACTCATGGAAAGTGGCAGGCTTGTGGCCCAGCGATTTGCGATGCTTCCAGATGGAATAGAACATCACGCCGAACACCGCCACGAAAATGACCGTGCAGATGATCAGCATGAACCAGTGCAGCCAGCCTTGCTCTTGCGCAATCTTGGTGGCACCGGGTTGGAGGTTGAGCTGCCTGACCGCAGGTCCGCCAGGCAGGTCATTCACCGCCCAAGCCGCCGTGCTCGCCCATGCGGCGACAAACAGCAGACCTGAAGCCAACTTCTGGAAAAGATTGTTCTTCATCACTTTGATTGCCTCAATGTTTAACCTTCACGAGTACAAACCCTAAAACTCTGATCTAGCTCAAAGTCTCTTATTAGGATTTGCCCTATAAATTTCCGTTCAAAATTCTACCTCTCAATTGCTCAGGGATTGCCCTAATAGGGTTCGCATATCTTGCAGCGATACCGAGCTTTCTTCTGTCATTTTGAGACGTGGTAGGGGCTTCAGGGCATGGCCATAAATCACCTCAACCGTCAGGGTTAAGCGGCCGTCTTGCTCGGTTTGAGCCAGTTGCAGCAAGGCTGTTTCCAGCTGTTTTCGCCATGTTTTGCCGCGTAAACCCGCAAAACGATGGCGGTGCAAATTCCGCCCCAAGGCCCTGAATTCGGCCAACAGCCTCTGTGGGCTGTCATACGTCAAGGTCAAACGCTCCATGTCCATGACGGGCTCCGCAAAGCCCGCATGGACCAACATATCGCCCCAATCGTGCATGTCGGTGAAAGCATGGCAGGCAGGCGGCCAACCCATGCTGTCGTAAACACGGTTGAGCTCACGCAGGGTGTCCGGTCCGAGACAAGAAAACATCAAAAAACCATCGACTGCCAGCAATTGGTGCCATTTCTGCAACAAAGCTTGTGGATCTCCCGTTGTGTGCAAGGCCATATTGGCCCACAGCATGTCAGCGCTGCCCGCTGCCGGGGTGTCAAAGCTCAGCATCTCGGCACTGAACCAGCGTTTCCACCAAGGCGCTTGGACCGCTTGACGCACACGCGCAGCCCGCTGAGGACTGGTCTCCATCACATGACAGCGCGCTTGCGGGTAGCGCGCGCGCACTGCGGCATGGTTATCCAAGCCCCCGCTCAAAGGCGCCCAGTCGATCCATCGCTTGGGCTGTAAACGGATCCATTGCAGACGATCTTCCATCCGGCGTGCCACCTCCTCGTTCAACCAAGGCGAACGTTCATGCAGCCAAGTCGCCCAGCGGGCGCTGGCAACAGGGTCAAGAGAGGGGGGAAGCTCGGTGCGGGGCGTGTCAGACATGAGGTGAGCAGTATATTGAGGCCATGCCACACGCGTCGCTGGCCCAGCGTTTATGGGCACGAACAGAAGGGACTTGGCTGCGCGCCAAGCATTGGCCCAGCCTGTGCCACATTTGCCAGGCTTGGCCCAGCCAAGCCTTGTGCAGCGGCTGTGTCGAGCGCTTTGCCCAACCCCTCACCCGCTGCCCCACCTGTGCGCTGGCCTTGGACACGCCCCATTGCTCACAGTGCGCAACCACACACCCCCTTTTTTTAGATGCCTGCCTGGCCGCCGTGAGCTATCAGTTCCCTTGGAGTGACTGCGTGACCCGGTTCAAATTTCAAGCCGACCCGGGGTTGGGCCGCAGCTTGGCCGAGTTGATGCGGCACGCACCCTGGGTAGAACCTGCGCTAGAGCGCGCCAGCCGCGTTGTGGCCATGCCCTTGTCCCGCACACGTTTGCGTGAGCGCGGTTTCAACCAAGCGTTTGAATTGGCACGGCATCTGGCGCATGACAAAGCCGATGCCCACACCTTGCAGCGGACAGAGCAAAGCGCCCATCAAGTCGGCGCATCGCGTGATGACCGACTCGCCAATGTGCGCGATGCGTTTTGGGTCGACCCTGCACGGCTTGGCGATGTGCGCGGTCAACGCATGGTGCTGGTCGATGATGTGATGACCACGGGCGCCTCGCTCAACGAAGCCGCACGCGCACTCAAGGCGGCCGGTGCCACCCATGTCACAGGCTTGGTGTTCGCACGCACCGAGGCGCCGCCTGATCGCTGAGCGGCTGAGCGCATCGCTTGCGAGACAATGGCCGCATGTTCCACATCGTTCTCGTTCATCCCGAAATTCCGCCCAACACAGGCAATGTGATTCGTCTGGCGGCCAACACAGGCTGCACCTTGCATCTGATTGAGCCCCTGGGTTTTTCGATGGAAGACAAGCACATGCGCCGCGCTGGCTTGGACTACCACGAGTACGCGCCCGTGTTGCGCCACGCCAGCTGGGAGAGTTTTTTAAACACCGCACAACCCGATCGTGCGCGCATGTTCGCCATGACCACCAAAGGATCGAGCACTGCACACGACATGCATTTCCAAGCTGGGGACTGGTTTGTTTTTGGCTCGGAGACCAGCGGCTTACCTGCTGACATTCGCGACGCTTTCGATGCGCCGCAGCGCCTGCGTTTGCCCATGCGCGAAGGCCAGCGCAGTTTGAATTTATCGAATGCGGTGGCCGTGATCGTGTTTGAAGCCTGGCGTCAAAACGGCTTCACACATAAAGCCTAGTCAAGGACTCGGCCACACACACCGGCTTGTCTGAACCTTCGCGCTCCACGTTCACCAGCCAGGTCAGCTGCACCCCGTTGTTGTCGATGGCCTCACAGGCTTTGAGCGACAAACGCGCACGCAAACGGCTGTTCACAGGCACAGGCGCGGTGAAACGCACCTTGTTCAGCCCATAGTTCACGCCCATGCGCACGTTTTGAATTTTGAAGGCGGTGGCGAAAAACGCGGGCAACAACGACAGCGTGAGGAACCCGTGGGCAATGGTGGTGCCGAAAGGCCCTTCCTTCGCGCGCTCGGGATCAACGTGGATCCATTGCTGGTCGCCCGTGGCCTGGGCAAATTGGTTGATCTGGTCTTGCGTGACCGTGAGCGAATCGCTCATCACCTCGCCTTGGCCAACGAAGTCTTGAATCTGCTGGAGTGTGTCAAATATTTTCATGCCCAGACTTTGAACGCAAACAAGGCAAAGCGCTGTCGAAGACGAGACAGCCCTTTCGCAGCCGCGTGGCGCCCCTCTGATCAACGCGTCCGCTATATGGATATAGCTGGGCGTTAGAAGCTGTCAACTACACTAGCGGCCTAATTTCCATACTGTTTTGTAGCCCGCCATGAGTGCATTTCTCGAAGAAGAAGTTTTAACGGTTCACCACTGGACCGACCGGTTGTTCAGCTTCACCACCACCCGCGACCCGGCCCTGCGTTTTTCCAATGGCCACTTCACCATGATCGGTCTGCGTGTCGATGGCAAGCCTTTGTTGCGCGCGTACAGCATCGTCAGCGCCAACTACGAAGAGCACCTGGAGTTCCTGAGCATCAAGGTGCAAGACGGTCCACTCACCTCACGCCTGCAACACATCCAGGTGGGCGACAAAATCGTGATCGGCAAAAAGCCCACCGGCACCTTGTTGATCGACTATTTATTGCCCGGCAAGAACCTGTATTTGCTCGGCAGCGGCACCGGCGTGGCCCCTTTCTTGAGCGTGGTGCGCGACCCCGCCACCTATGAGCGGTTCGAGAAGGTCATCATCGTGCACGGTGTGCGTGAGGTCAAAGAACTGGCCTACCGAGACTACCTGAGCACCGAATTGCCCAAGCACGAGTTCCTGGGCGAGATGGTGAGCCAGCAGATGCTCTACTACCCCACCGTCACACGTGAGGCATTCGAGCACCAGGGCCGCATCACCGACCTGATCGAGAGCAACAAACTCTCGCAAGACCTCGGACTGCCCGACATTGATCCCAGCCGCGACCGCATCATGATTTGCGGCAGCCCCGGCCTGAACAAAGACATGCGCGCCATTTTGGAAGCACGCGGCTTCAAAGAAGGCAGCACCACCACGCCCGGCGACTTCGTGGTGGAACGCGCATTCGTCGAGCAGTGATCAAACGCGCTCGACGATGAGCGCAATACCCTGCCCCACACCAATGCACATGGTGCACAAGGCGTACCGGCCATGGGTGCGGTGCAATTGGTTGATGGCGGTGGTGACCAAACGTGCGCCGCTGGCGCCCAAGGGGTGGCCCAAGGCAATCGCACCGCCGTTGGGGTTAACGCGTGGGTCATCGTCTTGCAAACCGAGTTCACGCAACACGGCCAAACCCTGTGCAGCAAAGGCTTCGTTGAGCTCGATCACGTCGAGTTGCGCCAAGCTCAAACCGGTGAGCGCCAGCACTTTTTGCGTGGCAGGTGCAGGGCCAATGCCCATGATGCGCGGAGGCACACCCGCTGTCGCCATGCCCACAATGCGGGCGCGTGGCGTCAGGCCTTGTTGGGCTGCTGTTTTTTCATCCGCCAACAACACCGCACAAGCGCCGTCGTTCACACCGCTGGCATTGCCTGCTGTGACTGTGCCGTCGGGGCGCACCACGGGCTTGAGCTTAGCCAACGACTCCATGCTGGTGGCACGGGGATGCTCATCCTGGCTCACCACTACCGCATCGCCTTTTTTCTGAGGAATGGTGACGGGGCAAATTTCGGCATCAAAGTAGCCGGACTTTTGCGCGGCGACCGCCTTCATCTGGCTGGCCAAAGCCATCTTGTCTTGGTCTTCGCGATTGATTTTGAAATCGGTGGCCACGTTCTCGGCCGTTTCGGGCATGGAATCCACGCCGTACTGCTCTTTCATCAGCTTGTTGATGAAGCGCCAGCCAATGGTGGTGTCGTACACCGTGTTGCTGCGACTGAAGGCGCTTTCGGCCTTGGGCATCACAAACGGTGCGCGGCTCATGCTCTCCACACCGCCGGCGATCATCATGGTGGCTTCACCGGCCTTGATGGCGCGGGCGGCAGTGCCAATCGCATCCATGCCCGAGCCGCACAGGCGGTTGATGGTGGCACCTGGTAATTCCAAGGGCAAGCCTGCCAACAAGCTGGCCATGTGGGCCACGTTGCGGTTGTCCTCACCTGCTTGGTTGACGCAGCCGTAAATCAAATCGGTCACCGCGAGCCAATCCACTTTGGGGTTGCGTGCCATCAAGGCCTTGAGTGGCACAGCGGCCAGATCGTCGGCGCGCACCGAAGACAAAGCGCCGCCGTAGCGACCGAACGGCGTGCGGATCGCATCACAAATAAAAGCTTGATTCATGGGGTGTCCATCAAAGAAAAAGTTAAACGGTGGCTGAATGCCTGCCCACACAGTTTAAGGTCTCAGCCATACGGCCACTGTCACCGATGCCGCATGCTGGGGGACAATACCCCGCATGTTTGAACCCAGCCAAGCCGATGTACGGCGCTTTTTTTGTTCGGTCTACGCCAAGTGGCGCAACGCGCAACCCATGGACGCGCTGGAAACACTGGCCAGCCAATGGGTGGCCGAACACCCCGAATACCACGCTGATTTTTCAGACGTTGATGCGGCACTGGCGCGCATGTACGAAGTCAAAGACGGCCAGGTCAACCCGTTTTTACACGTCTCCATGCATTTGTCGGTCAGCGAGCAATGCTCCATCGACCAACCCCGAGGCATTCGCCAAGCCGTCGAGTTGCTGACCGCGCGTCGCGACTCTTTACACACCGCACACCACGAAACGATGGACGCACTGGGTCAAATGATTTGGGAAAGCCAACGCAGCGGCCGACCACCCGATGGGCACGCGTACATTGATGCGGTGCAACGCCGCGCGACGCGGGATTAGCGCCAAGTAGCAGCCACAAAAAAGCCCCGCATGCGGGGCTTTTTTTATACAAAGTCGCGAATCAACGGAACTTCGATTGGGGCACGGTTTTGAGGTCGCCTTGTTGAGCGGCCATGTAGTTGGCCAACTCTTTGAGTTCTGTATTGCTGAACTGCTTGGCCACACCACCCATGACGCCGTTGCTGCGGCCCCAGGTAGAAGTACCTTCCACTTTGTAGGACTTGAGGGCCACAAACAGGTAGTCGGCGTTTTGGCCAGCCAGTTTGGGATAGCTGGGGTCAATCGGTTTGGCAAAGTTTTCGCCGTGGCAAGAGGCGCAGGCACCTTTGGTCAACAAGGCCGCCACATTGCCTTTGGGCTCAGCAGCTTTCTCTGGCAAGGCAGCGCCTTCGACTTTGCCATGGGCTTCGTAATAAGCCGACACATCGGCAATGTCTTGCTCGCTCAAGCTCTCAGCAATGCTGCGCATGGTGGGGTGCTTGCGCTCGCCCTTTTTGTAGGCCGACAAAGCCGAGGCGATGTACTTCGCACCTTGGCCTGAAATTTTGGGAACTTTGTACACCTCAGGGAAACTGGCTTGGTAGCCCACAATGCCGTGGCAGCCAATGCACATCGCAATTTTCTTTGCGCCTGCGCTAGCATCGCCTTTGATGTCTTGCGCGAAAGATACAGCGGTCGCCGAAGTGATAGCCAAAGCCAAGGCAATCGAAACAAACTTTTTCATTTTGCAGTCACAATCCCAATAGGTTGATGTAAATCAATAATAGACGGAAATCACATGAAATTTCAAGGCACAGACAACTACGTTGCAACCCAAGATTTGATGCTCGCGGTCAACGCAGCCATCACGCTCAAGCGCCCCTTGCTCGTCAAAGGCGAACCCGGCACAGGCAAGACGATGCTTGCCGAAGAGGTGTCCGAAGCCCTGGGTATGCCCCTGCTGCAATGGCACATCAAATCGACCACCAAAGCGCAACAGGGATTGTACGAGTACGACGCCGTGAGTCGTCTACGTGACAGCCAAATGGCCGACCTCGACGGTGGCGAGCGCGTCAAAAACATCGAGAACTACATCGTCAAAGGCGTGCTCTGGCAAGCTTTCACGTCCGAGCAGCCCGTGGCACTGCTGATCGATGAGATCGACAAAGCAGACATCGAGTTTCCCAACGACTTGTTGCGCGAAATCGACCGCATGGAGTTTTATTGCTACGAGACGCGCCAGCTGATCAAGGCCAAAAACCGCCCACTGGTGTTCATCACCTCGAACAACGAAAAAGAATTGCCAGACGCGTTTTTGCGCCGTTGCTTCTTCCACTACATCAAGTTCCCTGACGCCGAGACCATGCGCCAAATCGTGGCCGTGCATTTCCCCAACCTCAAGCAAGAGCTGTTGAGCGTGGCGATGAAGACCTTCTTCGACATTCGCAATTTGCCGGGCTTGAAGAAAAAGCCTTCGACCAGCGAACTGCTGGACTGGCTCAAGCTTCTGGTGGCCGAAGACATCCCGCTCGAAGCGCTGCAAACCCAAGACGACAAAGTCGCTATTCCGCCATTGGTGGGCGCCTTGTTGAAGAACGAACAAGACGTGACTTTGTTTGAAAAACTGGTCTTCATGCAAAGCCGCAACCGCTGATCGCCACCACCATGCTTGCATTCCTGATTGAAGGCCTGACCGACGCGATCGGCTTCGTGGTGGGCGCTTTGCTCGGCTACGGCCTGGGCGTGACCTTGGGCCTGAACCTGTTTGCGGAGGGCTACGGCACGGGCAGCGTGATTGCCATTGTGCTGGTGGGCTTGGGTGGCGGCATGGGTTTGCAAGGTGCACGTCACATGCGCCAGCGCAACACACAACAACCCAAGTAAGGGGGTGCGACCATGTTGATCGACTTCTTCTACACCTTGCGCGCAGCCAAGCTGCCCGTGTCTGTGAAGGAATACCTCACGTTGCTCGAGGCCCTGCAAGCGCAAGTGGTGGGCCCGGGTAGTGATGCCTGCAGCCTGGATGATTTTTATTTCTTAAGTCGCATCACCCTAGTCAAAGACGAAAAGCACTTCGACAAATTTGACCGTGCCTTTGGCGCTTATTTCAAAGGCGTTGAGATGCTGACCGACTTCACCAAAGAAGTGCCGCTCGACTGGCTTGAAAAAATCCTGCAAAAAGAACTCAGCGACGAACAAAAAGCAGCCATTGAAAAAATGGGCTGGGACGAGTTGATGGAGACCTTGAAAAAGCGTCTCGAAGAACAAAAAGAACGCCACGAAGGTGGCAACAAATGGATCGGTACCGGCGGCACCTCGCCTTTTGGCAACGGCGGCTACAACCCGCAGGGCATTCGCATCGGCGGCAAGGGCGGCAACAAGAGCGCGGTCAAGGTGTGGGACCAGCGGGCCTACCAAGACTACGACGACACCCAAGAGCTGGGCACACGCAACATCAAAGTAGCCTTGCGTCGTTTGAGGCGCTTTGCCCGTGAAGGCTCGGCCGAAGAACTTGACCTGCCCGACACCATCCGCTCCACCGCCGCCAACGCGGGCTACCTGGACATCAAGATGGTGCCCGAGCGCCACAACAATGTGAAGGTGCTTCTGCTGATGGACGTGGGCGGCACCATGGACGAGCACATTGCGCGGGTGGAAGAAATGTTCTCAGCGGCCAAGGCCGAGTTCAAGCATTTGGAGTTTTATTACTTCCACAACTGCGTGTACGACTTCATGTGGCGCAACAACAAACGCCGCTACGCCGAGAAGTTTGAGACCTGGGACATCATCCGCAAGTACAACAAAGACTACAAGCTCATCTTCATTGGCGACGCCACCATGAGCCCGTATGAAATTGTGCAACCCGGCGGCAGCGTGGAATACAACAACGAAGAGGCCGGTGCCGAATGGCTGCAGCGACTGACCCACGCCTTTCCAAAATTTGCGTGGATCAACCCCGAGCCTCAGGGCGTGTGGCAATACCGCCAAAGCATCAGCATCATCCAGCAACTGGTTAGCAACCGCATGTACCCCATGACCCTCAAGGGTCTGGAAGATGCCATGCGCATGCTCAGCAAATAAAAGTTACTTGATCAGCAACACAGGCTTTTTGCAGGTGGCGACAACGCGTTGCGCCACCGACCCAACCAGCAAATCGACAATGCCTGCGCGGCCCTTGGTGCCCATGACCACCAGATCGAAGCCCTTGTTCGCCGTGTTGGCAATGACTTCAGCCACATGGCCGGTATGGATGATGGTGTTGTGCTTGATGCCCGCCTTGACCAACACCGACAGCGCAGACTTCAACTCTTTCTCGCTGAGTTCGCGCAGATAGTCTTGCACCTGGGCTTTGCCCACAAACTGCTGGGCATGACGCAAGCCCTGGTCATCGTGCACCGTGATGAGTGTGATGACATCGTTGCTGCGCATGTTGGCAGACATTTTGGCCGCGTACTTCACGGCGTTCAGGGACGATTTAGAACCGTCAACAGCAACCAAAATTTTCATCGCAAGCTCCTTTGGGAAAGTCAAATCACTTTACCAGCGTCGCCAACATTGCGGCAGTTATGTGGACCATCTTTGATCTGTATCAGACCAAACGAATTGAAGACCATCGTCACCTTAAAATATCCCTTGGCTGCCGCCGTAGTTCAATGGATAGAACGAGTGCCTCCTAAGCGCTAAATACAGGTTCGATTCCTGTCGGAGGCACCATCCTGCTTCCAAGACGCTGTGGCGACGTGTATCCACCACCGCACGCGCTAAGCTCTGGCCATGACCTCCTCCGCCAAGAGCCCCTCACTTTCTCTCGCCGCCTTCGCCACTTTGTTGCTCATCGCCTTGATGATGGGATCGAACCATGTGGCTGCACGTTTTGCGTTTCAAAACGGTGTCGATGTAGCCACTGCGGTCACGGTGCGCAGCGGTGTCACAGCGTTGGTGGTGGCGTTGTTGCTTTGGCAGCAAAAGGTGCACATTGGCCTCACCGCCCAACACAAGCGCGCCTTGCTGACCATCGGTTTGCTGGTGGGCGTGCAAAGCCTGTGTTTGTATTCGTCTGTCGCGCGCTTGCCTGTGGCCTTGGCGTTGCTGGCCTTCAACACCTATCCCTTGTGGACCGCGCTGTGGGCGCGTTTGGTGTACAGGCATCGCCCAGAGCCCATCATGCTGCGCACCATGCCGGTGATGCTGCTGGGCTTGGCCATGGCCTTGGACGTGTTCGGCGCAGCATCGGGCTTGGGCGCGCAAGCGCAATGGTCCGTCATAGGTGCGGGTGTGGCGTTTGCACTCGCCGCTGCAGCAACCTTTGGTTTGGCTTTGGTGTTCACCCAGCACGAGACGGTTGATGTCGATGGCCGAGTGCGCACTTTCAGCACCATGAGCTGTGTGTTTGTGTTGGGCGCAGCGGCCACTGTGGCACAAGGCGGCTTGCATTTACCCACGGCCGATGCAGGCTGGTGGGGCTTGGCCGCGCTGACGTTTTTGTACGGTACGGCTTTCACCATCATGTTCACCGTGTTGCCCCGCTTGGGCGTGGTGGGCAATTCAGCCATCATGAATGTGGAGCCTGTGTTCGCACTCGTGCTGGCTTGGGTGCTGCTCGACCAAGCCATTGCGCCCATTCAAGTCGCAGGCGGCTTGCTGGTCGTGGCCACGGTGATGTTCCTGGGCTTGCGTAAACGCTGAGCGCTTTTTGCGCGAGCGTTGAACGATTTTTCCCGTACGCGCCAAGCGGTTAGGCCTGGCGCATCTCGCGCAACTCCGCGTTGGCATGGCGCAGCCGATCGGCAATGGCCAAAGCCACCGCACGCATGACGCTGATGCTCATCACCGGGTCCCCTGCAGCCACACGGGCAAAGGCTTTGCGATCAATGGCAATCAGCTCGGTGTCACGGGTTGCATGCACATCGGCCGAGTGGGCTCGCCCATCCAAGAACGACATCTCGCCAAAGAATTGACCTCGGCTGAAGGTGGTCAAGTGAATCGTCTTGCCATTGGCCATGGGCAGCGTGACCTTGACCTCACCACGGCTGATCAGCATGATCTCGTGCCCGACCGTGTCGGCACCAAACACCAACTCCCCAGCCTGGAAGGTATGGTGTTCAGCGCATTGCTCAAGCGCTGCCAACTCGGTGTCATTGAGGCCATGGAAAATTTCAAACTTGGCCAGCGGTAAGCCTTCGTGTGAGGTGTGCTCGTGGCCTGCCAGCTTGAGGGTTTCGTCTTCAATCCACTCGAGCGCCTCATCAAATTCATCAAAAATCTTGGCCGTGCTGTCTGACAACAGCCCAATATGGTCCACATACGAACGCAAGTCACGACCACTGGGCAAACGATCGGGTACCCGCGTCAATATCAGGCGCGCATGTTTTTCAGCCAGCATATTGCGAATGCGCTCGATCATGTGACCGGCGGTCATGTCCATCGACTGCACACGCAAAAAGTCAAGCAAGACAAAGCGAGCGTTGTTCAACTCAGGTTCAATGGCCGTATAGAGTTGATCAGTAGTGCCAAAAAACAAACTGCCTTGCAGCTCAAAAATCACTGTGTGCGAGCCCTTGTCGGCCAACACCTCGCGCTCGTGTTGACCACGCACACGGGATGAAAACACTTTGTCGCCATAGGACTTGCGACGGATGGTGGTGGTGTGAATTTGTTCACGCAAGAACAGCATGATGGCCATGGCCACACCCACGCCCGAGGCCGCAATCAAGCTCACCGTGTTAGCCACCAGCACCACCAAAATGATCACGCAGAAGTCGAGCACTGTGTCTTTGTTGCGCAGCAGCTGCAACGAATGCCAGTCGATCATCTTGACGCCAATCACGATCAACAAAGCGGCCAAGGCCGAGACAGGCACCCAAGCAATCACCGAGGTGAGCAACAAAATCGCCAGCAGCGACCACAGGCCTTGAAACACCCCGGACAAATATGTTGCCCCGCCACTGGCCTTGTTGACCAGGGTCGCACCCATGGTGCCAGCGCCTGGCGCGCCACCAATCAGGGCCGAGGCCAGATTGCCCAAACCTTGACCAATCAATTCTTTATTGGAGTTGTGGCGTGAGCCGGTGAGCGCATCCAGCACCACACAGGTTTTGAGGGTGTCAATCGACAACAGCACAGCCAGGGTCAGCGCGGGGTACAACACCTGTTCCCAATTAGGCACACCCGCATGCAACAGGCTGCGCCAAGGCTCGATCAAGCTTTCGACAAAACCTTCACCGCCCACCGACAAGGGGCCAATGATCAAGGGGTTGTCATGCAAGGCCATCAAGCTGGGCCAGCCCGTGAAGGCGAGCGCCCAATAGGTGGCCATGCCTGCCAGCAAGCCCAAGATCACAGCGGGCACACGCTGGGTCAGGCGCGGCGCGAGCAACATCATCGCTGCCGTGGCTGCACCCACGATCAAACTGGGTGCTTGCCACAGTTCGGGTGCATGCAAACCCTGCCACCAGTTCATGCCTTTGGGCAAGGCCATCCACTTGGGCAATTGGCTCAACACAATGATCAAACCCACACCGCTGAGGTAACCACTCACCACCGGAAACGGCATGAACTTGATGAGCTGGCCCACACGCAACATGCCAAATGCAATCTGCACCAAGCTGCTGGTCAGCGCCACCAAAAACAAACTCAACACCACTGCGCCGACGCCCGAACCTTGTTGGGTCATCTGAATCGTCAATGCCGACAGCACAGCTGCCGCCGGTGCGCAAGGCGCCGAAATCAAACGCTGGGTGCCGCCAAAGGTGGCCGCAATCAAACCCAGCGCCGTGACACCCAACATACCGGCCAGTGCGCCCTTGGCACCAAACTCAGCACCCAAGGGCGAAAAGATCGTTACGCCAAACGCAATCGCCGAAGGCAAGGCCACGAGCATGGCGGCAAAGCCGCCCCAAATATCGCCCGACAGATGGGCACGAGAAAGTGTGGTCGAAGAAGAAGTCATAGGTTTAGCGTAACACTGCGCTGGCATCAGCCTCTTGAATCAACATCGCTGCATCTTCAGGCAATAAGAAACCTTCTTTCATGGCCCGCTGAGTTGCTTGGCGAACGGCTTGCACATAACCCTCGTGCGAGCCATAACGCTCTTGCAAAGAAGGTCGCACGTCCTGGTTGGCCTGACGTTCTTGCGCAGTGCGTGCAAACGGCACCATCCCTCCCACATAGTTACAAATCTCGTTTTGATGGAAGGGCTTGGCGCCACCCGCTGTCACGTTCCAACCTAAATACGTACCCAAAGGCGCATCGAGCAAGACGACTGGAACACCACCGCGCTCGTTGCCATCGGCATCGACTTTGGGGGCCAGCATGGTGAGCACTTGTTTGATGCGAGGCGGCGCCAACGAAGGCACACCTGAACCGTCTAGTGCGTTGAAATTTGGGCCCCAGTCGTAATCATGCACAGGCATGATGAAGTCGCGTTCTGGCACTGTGGCACGCAAGCCTGGCAAATGGGGATATCCCAAGGCGTCTTTGCTGGCCGGAGCCAACTCGCCTCGCGCCAAGGTGGGATAGCGGCTGGCAGGAGGTTCTGTGCCGCGCATCACCCAGTTGCGGAAATGCACGCGCAAAGCATTCACGGTATGCGTGTGCGGCACAGGATTGGCAGGCAACACACCTTGGCCAAAATTGTTGCCTGGGCACATCGGACCCGTCTTGGGTAAACCGACACCTGGCAAACTGGAATCAAATCCGCCCGCACCACCCCCGTGGTTGCTGCTGGCGATGTAGTAGCGCTTGACGTTAGGTGGCAAGGACAAATCTTGCTTGCCATCTGTCCCCACCCACTCCGGCGTGAGCTTCAAAGCCCAGACCTCGGCCGAACCAAAGTGCTCCACAATTTTGGGACAAGTTTGGCTGCGCGTGCAGCGATCCAAAATACCCGCTGAAGGCAAACCACGCACAACATCGGCATGCGGCAACCACCACTGCGGACCTTCACTGCCCGCTTGGTACAACTCCAACACACCATCGGGTTGGGCCCACCGGAAGTTCAATGCAATGCGTCGACCGGCAATGATGGGCCACAGCCCCTCGTGCACCTGTTTGCCCGCTTCATCTTGGTTAAAGCCCAAGTGCAACCAACCTCGCAGGTAGTTGCCAGACTGCGAAACACCACGGCCGATGCTGTGCTTCACAACGCTGGCAATCGGGTTGGGCGTGCCTTGATCATCTGCACGCGCATGCTTGAAAAACACAGCCACATCGCGCCAGGCCGCATAACCGACGCCCAACACATAGGGGTCGGCGCCTGTAAAGACCACTTGGTACAAGCGCTTGGCATCAAAGCCATTTTTCAAACAAATTTGCGTAGGGTCTGGCACACCCGGAAAGGGGTGTTGGGCATCGCATTTGGCCCAAGCCCAATCGGTGGCGGCAATGGCCTGCTCATCCGTCACCTCGCCGCGCATGTTTTCTGAGCCACGCGATGTCAAGGTGGATTTGGATGTATCCAAATCCAGCGGTTTGTAGGGGACAGGGTTGTTTTGCACGATCAGAGGCTGCGAATTCGGCCCCGATTGGTTGACGATGCGACCCAACACGTGACCGGTCACACGCGAACCATCTTGATGCTTGGCCACAGGAACTTGCAAAAACTGCATGCCTGACACAGAAGCCTTCGGCTTGATCGCTGTCCATCCCGCGTTATCGCCCTGCCAAGCGCTGGCCAATTCAATGTCTCCAAAAGTCCGCTCTTGCACAGCAAAGGGGTAGACACGGCCACGGTTGGGCACGTCATGCCACATCAAACCGCTGGCTTGTTTGAGGTCCACAGGTTTGTAGATCACAAACGACGCCATGTAGCGCACTTTGCCATCTGCATCCTTGGCCAGCTCAATGTCTTGAATGATGGCGTTGTTTGGCAACTTCGGATCTAACTCACCAAACGCACGACCTGCAATTTGCTCATAGGCGATAGCAGCACCGGCCACGGCGGGCATCGGTTGTGTTTCGTCAATGACGATCCGCGTCACTCGCGCTTGCGCGCTCAAATGCACTGCGCCCAACAGGCTACAAGCCAAGATCCAAGAAGCTTTGTACATCGTCTGTTCCTCTCGTTAAATTCAAGGCAAAGTCACGCGATCAACGCGCATGACGAGGCGCCACTTTCAGCAAAGACTCTACCTCGTTCTTCCACCATTTGGCTTGCCCTGTGGTGCTGTGACCTGCGGTCTGATCGCTGGCAGGAATTAAAAACAAGCGGGCATTGGGCACGCGTTGCATGGCTTTTTCCATCACACCCAACTCAGGTGGGTTGCGCTCGTCATCCGCGGCGTTGATGCCGAGCACGGTGGCTTTGATTTTTTCCAAATTCGTCCAGGCGGTGTAGTCACGCGAGGAGTCCCACTGGTACAGGTGGTCGTTGGCGTCACGCACGGGCTCCTCCTTCAACCGTTGCGCCAACAACGCATCGGCTTTCTCACGCGTGGGAGCCAGGCGTTGCAAACCTTGATGGCCTCCGCTGGTCGCAATCGCGTAGAACGTCGAAGCAAACCGCGTGCTGCGGGGTTGGGTGGTGTAGTTGCCATTCATCCATTCAGGGTCGTTGCGAATCGAGTCCACAATGAGTCGGCGCATCATCCAATTGCGTCCCGACATCTCACTGGGCATGGCCCCCATGGGCACCAAGACATCCATGAAGTCAGGATGCGCCTGCCCCCACATCCACACTTGCATGCCCCCCATCGAATTGCCCAAGATCAGACGCACATGCTTGAGGTTCAACCCTTCGGTGAGCAGGCGAAACTGCGCGCTCACCATGTCGTCGTAGTTGTAGCGCGGAAATTGGGCACGCAAGCCATCGGACGGTTTGCTCGATCGCCCCGTGCCAATGGCGTCGGGCAAGATCACAAAGTATTTGCTGGCATCCAAAACTTGGCCGGGTCCAAACAGTTCACCGCCAAACGCCGGGTTCAACATGCCAGCCCCTGTGCCTGCCGTGCCATGCAAGATCACCACGGCTTCGTTGGCAGGATTACCCAAGGTGGTGTAGCCCACTTTCAACTCAGACATGACTTCACCCGTGTGAAAGCGAAAGTCTTTCGCGACCCAAACGCCCTCTTGCCGATTCACAAAGTTTTGCGCAGAGGCACTGGTGAAGCACAAAGAGAAGACAAGAGCCAAGCCACACATCAATGGCTGTCTGAGGCGCGATAAAAATGTCATCAAAACTCCTGGTGAATCGTTCGCGCGACTCTAAGTGGCTTCACCGCCCTGCTGTGTCACGCAGGTGATCTTTGCTGCCCCTTGATATGTATCAAGCATGCGCGCATGATGCAGGGGTCTAATCAACCGTCATCACCAGGAGAAATCTATGAAAGCAAATGTGGGTGGATTTGATCGCGTGTTTCGCATCGTCGTTGGTTTGGCCTTGGTCGCGCTGGCGTTGACCAACACCATTGGCGCATGGGGTTATGTTGGCCTCATCGTGTTGGCCACGGGCGTGTTCAGCTTTTGCGGCGCTTACACACTGCTGGGCATCAACACATGCCCCATGAAGACGGAAGAAGAACCACCGATTTCACACTAAACCGAAGCGCGAGTTCCGAGCATCAGCCCTGCACAGGGGCTGATGCTTTTTTCATCTGTAGCCACAGCAGACCAACACCTGTCACCAGCACAGGCAGCAAGGACCCCCAGTTCAGCCAAGTCCAACCTTGCGTGGTGACCAAAGCGCCAGAGGCAAACGAGGTCACCGCCATCGTGGCAAACACACAAAAATTGATGGCCGCTTGGGCACGGTTCTTTTCTTCAGGTGTGTAAGCACGCATGGCCAAGGTGGTACTGCCAGTGAACAAGAAGTTCCAGCCCACACCCAACAAAAACAAAGCCAGCAAGAACTGGTGCAAGTCCACGCCAGACAGCGCCACCGCAATGCAGGCGAAGTTGAGCAACACGCCCGCGCCCATCACAGCCAACACACCAAAGCGTTTGATCAAGTGCCCAGTGAAGAAGCCCGGTGCAAACATGCCAATCACATGCCATTGCAGCACCCACGCTGTGTCTTCAAACGACAGACCACACACCTGCATGGCCAAGGGCGTGGCCGCCATCAGCAGGTTCATCACGCCATAACCCAAGGCCGCCGACATGGCCGCCACCACAAAAATGGGTTGACGCATGATCACCGACAAAGGTCGACCGGTTGGGGCATGGCTGCTCGTGACGGGCACGGCAGGAAAACGAATAAAAAACATCACGGCCATCGACAGCACCGCCACACCAGCCAATGCCACATAGGCACCAGCGAATGGAAAGCCTAATCCGTCCTTGGTGTACTTCGCCAAATTGGGACCTGCGATGGCACCGATCAGCCCACCGGCCATCACCCATGACACCGCCTTCTCACGGTAATCGGGCGCGCACAACTCGGCCGCCGCAAAGCGGTACAACTGGCCGTTGGCACTGTAGTAACCCGCCACCACTGTGGCTGTCACCAACGTCCAGAATGACTGATGCATGACCGCCCAAGCGCCCAGCGCAGCCGACAGCAACGCCACCAACAAGCCCAGTTGAAATGAGCCTTGACGACCCCAGCGTTGCTGTGACTTCGCCACCAACCCCGTGCTCAACGCGCCACCCACCACATAGCCCATCACGGGCAAGGTGGCCATCCAGCCCACAGGCGCCAAACTCAAACCCACCAGGCCATTGATGGCAATGAAGGTGACGTTGTTGGTCAGAAACAGCCCTTGGGCAATCGCAAGAAGTAAAAGATGTCGGTTCATGATGGAAGGCTCAAGCCAATGCGTCCCAGGCCTTGAGCGTTTCAGCCGCATACATCAGAGCCGGACCGCCGCCCATGTAGACACAGACCGACAACATTTCTTCCAACTCTTCGCGTGTGCAACCCAGCTTGTGCAAGGCTTTGACATGAAAACCCACACAGCCCGAACAATGCTGGGTGATTCCGATGGCCAAGGCCATCAGTTCCTTGTGCTTGCTGCTCAACGCCCCTTCGGCCATGGCCGCGCGTGCGAGTTGGCCAAAGCCTTGCATGGCATCGGGTTGGCTTTTACGAAAAGGACCTAAAGATTCGCTGATGTTTTGAATCAAGCTGGCATGGTCAAAAGTGCTCATGGTTCATGCTCCTAAAAATCTGTTGAAAGTTAATGTGCGTGTAGGCGTTTTTTCTTTGGCGTGATCACTTGAGGCCACGCTTGGTCTTGGTGGTGCTGGGCAATGCGGTCACACACCAAATCACACAAGTCATAAATCGTCGGGTCGGCAATTTGGTAATACACGCTGGTGCCACGGCATTCGCGTTTGACAAAGCCTTGTTGCATCAGCAGCGACAAATGGCGCGACACATTGGCCGCCGTATAGCCACAGGCCTCGGCCAGCTCACCCACGTTGTGCTCTTGTTGACGCAGCAAGTTCAGGATACGCAAACGTGTGGGCTCGGCAAGGGCCTGAAAGTACGCTGCCACACGGTCGATGGCTTGTTCTGGAAGTTCAGTCATGGAAATCATTCTAGACTTTATTTAAGCACTTGACTATTTAATTGATTAATTAAATAATAACTCACTTATCTGAAAACAACAACACTCCATGTCCGACAACCTACGTATCTCTGGCCGACTGGCACGCCAGTTTCAATCGGCACACATCACACCGCTCTTGGCATTGGTGTGCTTTTTATTGGGCGTCTTTGCGGTGGCCGTCACGCCACGTGAGGAAGAACCGCAAATCAACGTCACCATGGCCAATGTGCTGATCGCCTTCCCAGGTGCGTCGGTCAAGGATGTGGAACAAATGGTGTCGGTGCCTGCTGAGCAGGTGTTGTCGCAAATTGCAGGCGTCGAGCATGTCATGTCGGTGTCGCAACCCGGCATGTCAGTGGTCACGGTGCAATACAAAGTGGGCGTGCCGCGCACCGAAGCTTTGGTGCGCTTGTATGACACCGTGAACTCGCATGCCGACTGGTTGCCCAAAGGACTGGGCGTGTTGCAGCCCTTGATCAAACCCAAAGGCATTGACGACGTGCCCATTTTGAGCCTCACCCTGCACGGCAAAGACAAAAACATGAGCGCGTTCGAATTAGAGCGTGTGGCACAAAGCATAGAGGCCGACCTCAAACGTGTCAAAGGCACACGCGAGGTCACCACAGTGGGTGGCCCTTCGCGTGCGATTCAAATCGAGATCGACCCTGCGCGCATGCAAACCGTGGGAATCACCTTGCCCGAGTTGCGCATGGCCATGCAGTCTGCACATTTGGGCGCCCCTGTGGGCGAGCTGCTGGTCGGCAAACAAGCGATTGCGATTGAGTCAGGTCCCTTTTTGGGCAGCGCCCAAGACGTCGCCAACGTGGTGGTCGGCGTGCGGGCAGGCAATCCGATTTATGTCAAAGACATTGCCCAAGTGCGCGATGGCAGTGCGCAAGCCAACACGGCCGTGTGGCATGGTGTGGCGGGCAGCACACCGTTAGAACGAACAGCGGTGACCATCGCTATCACCAAAAAGTCCGGCGAAAACGCCATCGAAGTGACCGATGCCGTGTTGCATCAAGTCAGTCTGCTCAAGCAGAGCAAAATTCCAGCCGCAGTGTCGGTCACTGAGACCCGCAACTACGGTGCCACTGCCAACGACAAAGCACAAAAGCTGATTCAAAAACTCCTGTTCGCCACTGCCTCTGTGGTGGCCTTGGTGTTCATTGCGCTGGGACGACGCGAAGCTGCCATCGTGGGCACCGCCGTGATCTTGACCTTGACCGTCACCTTGTTTGCCTCTTGGGCCTGGGGCTTCACACTCAACCGTGTGTCTTTGTTTGCGTTGATCTTTTCCATTGGCATCTTGGTGGACGACGCCATCGTGGTGGTGGAGAACATCCACCGTCACCAAGCCTTGCATCCGGACAAGTCGTTGACACAACTCATTCCAGGCGCGGTGGATGAAGTGGGCGCCCCCACCATCTTGGCCACCTTCACCGTCATCGCCGCCTTGCTGCCCATGGCCTTTGTGAGCGGACTCATGGGGCCTTACATGAGCCCCATCCCCATCAATGCCAGCATGGGCATGGTGCTGTCTTTGTTGGTGGCCTTCATCGTTACACCGTGGTTGGCACGTATTTGGATGAAGTCGCACACCCACCATGGTGCAAACCAGCCCGCAACCAGCGCCTTCAAAACCAAGCTGGATCGTTTTTTCCGAGCCGTGTTCAACCCGTTTCTGAATGAGCGTTCAGGTGCGCGCAACCGGTGGGGTTTGGGCGTGGGCATCTTGGCGGCCATTGCGGTCTCGGTGGCCTTGCCCGTGGCTGGACTGGTGGTTTTGAAGATGCTGCCGTTTGACAACAAGTCTGAATTTCAAGTCGTGGTCGACATGCCTGCAGGCACACGGGTGGAAGAAACTGAAAAAGTCTTGCGCGCTTTGGGCGCACATCTGGCCACCGTGCCCGAAGTCACCGACTATCAAGCGTATGCAGGTCTGAGTGCGCCCATCAACTTCAACGGTTTGGTGCGCCAATACGATTTGCGCAGCGGCGGCTCGGTGGGTGACATCCAAGTCAACTTGCAAGACAAGCACCAACGCAAAGCGCAAAGCCATGCCATTGCCACGCGTGTGCGCCCTGCGCTGCAAGACATTGGCAAAAAATTCAACGCCAACGTCAAAGTGGTGGAAGTGCCCCCTGGTCCGCCCGTGTTGGCACCCATCGTGGCCGAGGTGTATGGCCCTGATGACGCGGGTCGCATTCAGGTGGCGAAGTCGGTGCGTGCCATCTTTGCGCAGCAACACGGCGTGGTCGATGTGGACGACAGCAGCATCAGCCGGGCACCGCGCCACGTACTGTTGATCAACCGTCAAAAGGCTGCGCAAATGGGTGTGTCGCAACAAGCCATCGTGAGCACGCTGCATGCAGCCTTGGGTGGCGAGTCCACTGTTTACGCGCACGATCAAAACAAATACGCAGGCGCCATCGTCATCCGCTTGCCCAAAAGCCAGCAAGACAAGCTCGACACCTTGTTGAGCTTGGGCGTGCGCAACTCACAACGCGAGATCACACCCATCCGTCAACTCGTCACCGTCAGCGACACGCTGCGCGAGCAACCGATTTATCACAAAGACCTGCTGCCCGTGACCTACGCGGTGGGCGACATGGCAGGCCAAGTCGACAGCCCCTTGTATGGCATGTTCGCCATGCGCAGCAAGTTAGCAGCCATCCCCACGCCCAACGGCAAGCCCATTGATGAACTGTTCATCCATCAGCCCCTAGACCCTTACACGCAATACGCCATCAAGTGGGATGGCGAATGGCAAATGACCTACGAAACCTTCCGTGACATGGGCGCCGCCTATGCTGTGGGCTTGGTGCTGATTTACCTCTTGGTGGTCGCGCAGTTCGGCTCTTATTTGGTGCCGCTCATCATCATGGCGCCTATTCCACTCACCTTGATTGGTGTGATGCCAGGCCACGCCTTACTGAGCGCGCCTTTCACGGCCACCTCGATGATTGGCATGATTGCCTTGGCCGGCATCATCGTGCGCAACTCCATCTTGCTGGTGGACTTCATCCGCTTGCAAGTCGCGCAGGGCGTGGCGTTCAAAGAAGCGGTGGTGTCTTCGGCCATTACCCGTGCGCAACCCATCGCATTGACAGGCTTGGCTGCGATGTTGGGCGCCTTCTTCATCTTGGATGACCCGATCTTCAATGGTTTGGCCATTTCCCTGATCTTTGGCATTTTTGTGTCCACCATCCTCACCTTGTTGGTGATTCCCTTGTCTTATTTCATGGCTTACAAAAATCAAGCACAAGCCCTGACCTCTGGAGAAACCGCATGAGCTTCCAACGCAACCCTTGGGCCATCGCCAGCATGTTGGTGCTCAGCGCATCGGCACAGGCCACCGACTTGATCGGCGCCTGGAAAGCCGCACAAGAGCGCGACCCCGAGCTTGCTGCGGCACGCGTCATCGTCGAACAAGCAGCGTATCAAAAAGACCAAGCCCGTGCCTTGTGGGAGCCTCGCATTGGCGCCGGTGCCACCCTAGGCGTGGGCGGACAAGACAGCCGCACACAAGGCGCAGAAAGCAATGGCATGCGTGACATGTCATTCAACACCTCGGTGAACGTGGGCGCATTGGCGCGCGCCAACGTGACCGCGCTCAAACCTTGGATCAGCCCTGAACGCGATGCGCAAAGCCAACAGTTGCAACTCAGCGCAGACATGGCCGATGTGCAATGGCGACAAGCCCAGCAAGCCTTGATCTTGCGCACGGCCCAACGCTACTTAGACGTGTTGGCTGCCGAGCAAAGCCTCAGCATCGTGCAACGCCAACAACTGGCGGCGAACCAAGCCTCCGCAGAAATCACCAAACGTCAACGCGTGGGCGACGCCAGCGTGATGGACGTGCAAGAGGCGCAAGCCCGTGTGTCCTCAATACGCGCCCAGGTGCTGAACTTGGAAAACAACTTAGAAATGAGACGCCTGGCCTATCGTCAATTGGTGGGTCAAACACCGCACCAGCTGGCCCCCCTCAAAGCCAGCACCGTGGTGGCGCCGTCCTTGTTGGCCGATGCCAACACCTGGGTGATGCGCGCCAAGCAACAGTCCACCACTTTGCAGCTGATGCAACTGCAACAAGCCATTCAAAGCCAAGAGGTCAAACGCATCAAAGCAGGCCATGCGATGACGGTCAACTGGGTCGCGCAAGCACAGCACGACCTGCTGTCTGGCCAAGGCAAATTTGGCGCGGCCAGCAACCAAATGACGCAGTACATGGTGGGCATTCAACTGCAAGCACCTTTGAGCACCAACGGCGTGTTGCAAGCCCGCGAGTTGGAAGCTTTGAAACAGATCGACAAGCTGCGCTTTGACCAAGAAGCAGTGGAGCTCACCATCGAAGCGCAGGTGCGCGATGCCTGGCAAAACATCCACAGTGCTCAGGTGCGTTTGCAAGCACTGGAGCTGGCCGACAAAGCCAGCAAAGCACGGCTGCTGGCCACACGCAATGCCCACCGAACCGGCGCCCGCACCACCATGGAGTGGCTAGGCGCTGACCACGACGCGGCACAAGCCGAATTGGCTTGGGTGCAACTGCGCATTCAAACCTTGATGGAGCGCTTGCGCTTGTACGCGGCCACGAGCGAACTGGGCGAAGCACAGCTGCAAGAAGTCAACGCACTGCTGCAATAAACCCAAGCCTTGAGCGGCTAATCCTCAACGCGTACGATGCACCCAAAATCTGGAGACACCATGAACCGCAACCTCATTGAAGACACACACGCCCTGCTGCACAGCACGCATGCATCATCCGCGGCACCCACACGCCGCTTGGCTTTACAAACCGCATTGGGTTTGGGCTATGCCGCAGCCGCTGCCCCCTTGATGGCACAAACCGCCATCAAAACCTCGGGCGAAGGTTTGGTCGAAGGTGAGGTGATGATTGATGTCAACGGCTTCAAAATGCCCGCCTACCGCTCTGCCCCTGAAGGCAAAACCAATTTGCCTGTCGTGCTGGTGATTTCAGAAATTTTTGGCGTGCACGAATACATTGCCGACGTGACCCGCCGCTTTGCCAAAGCGGGTTATCTGGCGATTGCGCCTGAGTTGTTTGTGCGCCAAGGCGACCCCAGCATGTATGGCGAAATCGCCAAACTGCAAGCTGAAATCATTTCCAAAGTACCCGATGCCCAAGTGATGGGCGACCTCGACGCCACCGTTGCCTGGGCGGCAGCCAACGGTGGTAACACCGACAAATTGGCCATCACAGGTTTTTGCTGGGGTGGGCGCATCACCTGGTTGTATGCCGCGCACAACCCTAAGCTCAAAGCAGGTGTGGCTTGGTATGGCCGTGTGGAAGGCGATACCACGCCCAACAACCCCAAGCATCCTGTTGGTTTGGCTGCAGCCATCAAAGCTCCCGTGCTTGGCCTCTACGGCGCAGCTGACACCGGTATCTCAGTAGCTTCTGTTGATCGCATGAAAGCGGCCTTGACCCAAGCTGGCACACAGGGCAATGCCGCCGCCAAGGCCTGTGAATTTGTGATGTACCCCGACACGCCCCACGCCTTCCATGCCGACTACCGACCCAGCTATACACAGGGTCCTGCCGTGGACGGTTGGAACCGCGCCATCGCTTGGATGAAGCGCTATCTCTGAGCTTTCGGTTAATGGACTGGCCTCAGGCCACAAATACCCGCGCCTTGCGCGGGGTGAGCACCAAGGCGTCGCCCTCCACAAAGCCTTGTTCGTAAAACTGCTGTGCTGGAATTTGGGCTTCAATGATTTGCTCATCCGATGGGCTGTCGCCATCTGCTGCCACCAGCTCCAAACGTGCAATCGGTCCCACCACAATGGCGCGCGTGAGCTGCGCCACGATGCCCTCGTCTCCGTGCGTGTAGCGGCGCACATCCAGGTCATGCGGGCGCACATAGGCAAAGGCTTTGGCGTCTTGTGCAGCATGGTGCTCGGGGCTGGCCAGGCGCACGGTTTGGTCTTCCACACCGATGTGCATTTCGCCCTCGTGAGCACGGCCATGGAACAAGTTCACATCGCCCAAGAAGCCATACACAAATGGGCTGGCGGGGTGTTCCCACACTTCTTGCGGGCTGCCCACTTGTTCGACATTGCCTTTGTTCATCACCACCACACGGTCGGCCACTTCGAGGGCTTCTTCTTGGTCATGCGTCACGAAGATGGTGGTCACATCCAAGTCGTCGTGCAGGCGGCGCAACCAACGGCGCAGCTCTTTGCGTACCTTGGCGTCCAAGGCGCCAAACGGTTCGTCCAGCAACAGCACTTTGGGCTCAACCGCCAAGGCGCGCGCCAAGGCAATGCGCTGGCGTTGACCGCCTGAGAGTTGCGAGGGGTAGCGGTCGGCCAACCAATCGAGTTGCACGAGGCTCAGCAAGTCGTGCACTTTCTTTTTGATTTGTTCTTCGCTGGGGCGTTCGTTGCGTGGCTTCACGCGCAGGCCAAAAGCCACGTTTTCAAACACCGTCATGTGGCGGAACAAAGCGTAGTGTTGAAACACAAAACCCACTTGGCGCTCGCGCACATGCACATGGGTGGTGTCTTCACCGCTGAACAAGATGGTGCCCGCGTCTGCATTCTCTAAACCCGCAATGATGCGCAACAAAGTGGTTTTGCCGCAGCCCGATGGGCCCAACAACGCAATCAACTCGCCAGAGTGAATGTCGAGGCTCACATCGCCCAGCGCTTGAAAGTCGCCAAACTGTTTATGGATGTTTCTGATTTCGATGCTCATGATTCGGTACTCTTATTGATTTATGCGTGTGGGTTCTCGGGAGGAAGATCAGCCGTAGCTTTGAGCTCACGGGCATGACGCCACTCCACCGTGGACTTGATCGCCAAGGTCACCAAAGCCAGCAAAGCCAACAGCGAGGCCACGGCAAACGCCGCCACAGATTGGTATTCGTTGTACAAAATTTCCACATGCAAGGGCATGGTGTTGGTCTGGCCACGGATGTGGCCAGACACCACCGACACCGCACCAAACTCACCCATGGCACGGGCGTTACACAAGATGACGCCGTAAATCAAACCCCACTTGATGTTGGGCAACGTCACATACCAAAAGGTTTGCCAGCCTGTGGCACCCAACACAATGGCCGCTTGCTCTTCGTCACTGCCTTGCGCTTGCATGAGTGGAATCAATTCACGTGCGATGAAGGGGAACGTGACAAACACCGTGGCTAACACAATACCGGGCACCGCAAAAATGATCTTGATATCGTGTTCTTGCAGCCATGGGCCAAACCAACTCTGCGCGCCAAACATCAGCACATAAATTAAGCCCGCCACCACGGGTGACACCGAGAACGGCAAGTCCACCAAGGTGATGAGAAACGCTTTGCCTGTGAATTCGTATTTAGCAATCGCCCATGCAGCGGCCACACCAAACACCAAGTTCAAAGGTACAGCCACCAAGGCAGTGATGAAGGTCAAACGAATCGCAGACCATGCATCTGGCTCTTGCAACGCCTGCCAATACGCATCCACACCTTTGCGCAAGGCTTCGGTGAATACCGCTGCCAGAGGCAAGACCAAAAACAAGAACATGAAGGTCAAGGCTGCACCAATCAAGATGTAACGCACCCAGTCGGGTTCTGTCGTGCCTGCACGGCTTGCTACGCTTGTCACACTGAGTTGCGTACTCATACCGGTGCTCCTGTGCGGTGACGCTGCCAAGTTTGCAAAGCGTTGATCACCAGCAACAAAACAAACGAGATCACCAGCATGACCACAGCCACCGCTGTGGCACCGGCATAGTCGTACTGCTCTAACTTACCGATGATGATGAGTGGCGTGATTTCAGACACCATGGGCATATTGCCTGCGATGAAGATCACCGAACCATATTCGCCAATCGCACGCGCAAACGACATGGCAAAGCCGGTGAGCAAGGCCGGCGCGATGCTCGGAAAAATCACACGGCTGAAGGTTTGCCAGCGTGTGGCCCCCAAACAGGTGGCCGCTTCTTCGAGTTCTTTTTCTGTATCTTCAAGCACAGGCTGCACAGTGCGCACCACAAACGGCAAGCCAATGAAGACCAGCGCGATCACCACCCCGTTGGGGTTGAACGCCAACTGAATCCCCAGAGGTTCGAGGTACTGCCCCACCCATCCATTGCCCGCCAGCAAAGCCGTCAGCGAAATACCCGCGACTGCAGTGGGCAAGGCAAAAGGCAAATCCACCAAAGCATCGATGATTTTTTTGCCGAAGAAGTTGTAGCGCACCTGCACCCAAGCCACCAACAAACCAAACACCACATTCACCAAGGCGGCGATGAGAGACGCACCAAAAGTCAAACGGTAAGACGCCATCACGCGCGGCCCGGTGACGGCAGCCCAGAATTGCTCCCAGGTGAGCGTGAAGGTTTTGAACACCAAGGCAGACAAAGGAATGAGCACGATCAGGTTCAGGTAAGTGAGCGTGAAGCCCAGCGTGATGCCAAAGCCTGGAAGCACGCGCTGGGTTTGCAATTTGCTACGCATCTAAGGTTCACTTCTTCAAATAGATTTGATCGAACGACGCGCCATCTACGAAATGGTCTTTGTCTGCTTTCGCCCAACCCCCAAACGCTTGCTCAATGGTGAACAAGGGCAGCTTGGGCAATTGCTTGACGTACTTGGTTTGTGCTTTGGCAGAAATAGGGCGGTAAAAGTTTTTGCCTGCTGTGTCTTGGCCTTCATCGCTGTAGAGGTATTTGAGGTATTCCTCTGCCACTTTGCGTGTGCCTTTGCGGTCTACGTTTTTATCAACCACGGTCACGGGCGGCTCGGCCAAGATGCTGATGGAGGGGTAAACAATGTCAACCTTGCTGCCGAATTCTTTTTCCAACAAATGCGCCTCGTTCTCCCAGGAGATGAACACATCGCCTTGGTTGCGCTGCGCAAAGGTGACGGATGAGCCACGCGCACCGGTGTCGAGCACAGGCACGTTTTTATAGAGCGCCTCCACAAAGTCTTTGGCCTTGGCGTCACCACCGTATTTGCGTTTGCCAAATTCCCAAGCAGCCAAGTAGTTCCAGCGTGCGCCGCCCGAGGTTTTGGGGTTGGGCGTAATGACGCTGATGCCGGGTCTGACCAAGTCGTCCCAGTCTTTGATGCCCTTGGGGTTGCCTTGGCGCACCACCAACACAATGGTCGAGGTGTAGGGTGCCGAGTTGTGCGGCAAGCGTTTTTGCCAGTCTTGCGGAATGAGGCCGCCGTGTTTGTAGAGTGCATCCACATCGCCCGCCAAAGCCAGGGTGACCACATCGGCGTCGATGCCGTCAATCACGGAGCGGGCTTGTTTGCCTGAACCACCGTGCGATTGTTTGATGGTGACGTCTTGGCCCGATTGCGCTTTCCAGTATTTGGCAAAGGCGGTGTTGAACTCGACGTAGAGCTCACGCGTGGGGTCATACGACACGTTCAGCAGCGTGACAGATGCTTTCTGTGCAGCAGCTGCACCGCTCACAGCCACCCAGGAGACTGCCAACAGCGTTTTCAAAAAGTGTTTGCGTTGAATCATTTTGATTTCCCTTCAATCCATCTGAATTTGCGATGGCTGGATTCTGTGAGGCCGACACACAAAAGGGAACGATTGAGTTTTTGGTTGTTTATTACCTAAAGATCTAAGGCGCAGACAGCAAGGCGCTTGTTCAGAGGTCGGCGGCAATAATATGGACCTCAAAAAGGATGGCTTTATGCAGATCGATTGGATTCACTTCACCCCCTGGCCCTCATTGGCTGGCGGGCTGTTGCTGGGCTTGGCCGCAGCGCTTTTGCTGCTGAGCAGCGGACGTATTTTGGGTATCACGGGCATCGTCGAAGGCTTGCTGCCACCCAAGGCCGGCGACGCCGTTTGGCGCGTCACCTTTGTGTTGGGTTTGTTGCTGGCCCCGGTGGTGGCTGAATGGGCCCTGCCTGCGGGGCTGATCAGCACACCGCGCATAGACGCCAGCTGGGCCTTGGTGGTGGTGGCCGGTTTGCTGGTGGGCTTTGGCACACGCTACGGCGCGGGCTGCACCAGCGGCCACGGTATTTGCGGTTTGAGCCGCTTGTCACTGCGCTCTTTGGTGGCTACCTTGTCTTTCATGTTCACCGGCTTTGTGACGGTCTTCATCGTGCGTCACGTGTTGTAAGGAGCTGGCATGTTGCAACGCATCTGTGAATTCGTGGCGGGCTTGTTGTTCGGCCTGGGCTTGCTGCTCTCTGGCATGACCGACCCAGGCAAAGTACAAGGCTTTTTAGATGTGGCCGGTGCCTGGGACCCTTCGCTGGCGTTTGTGATGGGTGGCGGCGTGTTGGTGGGCTTGATGGCCTTCGGCGCAGCTAAAAAACGTGATGCCAGTCTGCTGGGTGCTGCATTTCATTGGCCGCAGATCACGCAGATTGACAAGCCCTTGGTCGTGGGGAGCTTGCTGTTTGGAACAGGCTGGGGCTTGGCTGGTTTTTGCCCAGGCCCTGGGTTGGTGGCCCTGGCCGCGGGCTATGACAAAGCTGTGGTGTTTGTGCTGGCCATGCTGGTGGGCATGGTGGTGTGTGATGCGATGCAGCGTCGATCGGGCAGAAACAGCCATGCAAATGGTGCCGATAAACGCAAGCTCAGGACCAAGCCGTTGCACACCTGACGACTGACTAGTTTTTCGCCTTTTTATCCAGCCTCTTTAGGGCGTAGTGCTGTATCCATCCAACAAGTTGCATGGCCGCTGGGGTCAGAGGCAGATCGTGGCGCCGGACGGTACAGATCAAAGGGCTGGGCAAGGCGTCTTGGATGGGAACCATGCACAACTGCTCTTTGAATGGGCTGTTTTCAAAAAGAACTCGTGGCATGGTCGTCATCCAGTCATCGGATGCAGCCACGACAGCGGGTAAGGCCAGAAATGACTCGCACAACATCTTCACCTTAGGTGCGGCTAGCCCGCTTTTCTGAAAAGCTTCTTCAATGATGGCGCCTGGGCCTCGTGAGGGGCTCGACATCACCCAATCACAGTCCTGTAGTTGCTTGAGACGGGTCGCGCGAGAAAGCGGATGAGAAACCCCAGAAACGATGACCACCTGACTGGAGTACAAGGGCTCGGCTACCAAATCGCTTTCAAGATCTACCCGATGTACCGGCGTCAGCGCGAAATCCAGCGTGCCATCGCGAATCACTGGGGCGATATTGGGGTAAAGGCCATCTCTGCAGTGCACTTTCACATTCGGGTGCTGCAGTGTGAACTGTCGCAAAGCCTGCGGTAAAAGCCCCAGCCCAATGGCGGGTGAGACGGCCATCCTGACAGTGCCCTCCCAGTGGCCGCGCAACTGTGCGATTTCATCTTGAGCGCGACGGCTCTGCGCCACGATTAACTTCGCGTGACGCAGAAAAGCTTGTCCGAAATTGGTGAACGTCACACCCGTGCGGCTGCGTACCAGCAAGGGAGCTTTGAGCTCAGCTTCAAGCTGTTGGATGGCTGCGGTCAGTGCGGGTTGGGTCAGGCTCATGGCCTGGGCTACCGCCCGGATGCTGCCCAACTCTTCGATCAGCACCAGGGCTTGCATCGTCGGTAATCTCATTTGATCCTTGCTATATCAATTTTTTTGATCGATCAGTTGAATTTTTGAATTTTCATTATTAGATCGCGATTCTAGGATTGCCTCAAGTTAAGAAGCCACCCACCGGGTCGGCTCACAAAAGGAGACCGCTGTGTTCATTAAAAACTGTTGGTATGTCGCCGCATGGGACATCGAAGTGCCAGAAGATGGCATGCTAGCCCGCACCCTACTCAATCAGCCTGTGTTGCTGTACCGGGATTCTCGAAACCAGGTCGTGGCGCTGGAAAACCGCTGCTGCCATCGCTCAGCCCCCCTTCATTTGGGACGCAAGGAAGGCGACTGTGTGCGTTGCATGTACCACGGCCTCAAGTTTGATCCCAGCGGTGCCTGCGTTGAGATTCCCGGCCAGGACAAGATCCCACCCAAAACCTGCATCAAGAGCTACCCCGTTGTAGAGCGCAATCGCTTGGTTTGGATCTGGATGGGTGATTCAGACAAAGCCAATCCGGCTGAAATCGTCGACTACCACTGGCACGACTCGCCTCAGTGGCGCATGAAGCCGGGCTACATCCACTACAAGGCCAATTACAAATTGATTGTGGACAACCTGTTGGATTTCACCCACCTGGCTTGGGTTCATCCCACGACGCTGGGCACAGACAGTGCCGCAGGCCTAAAGCCGGTGATCGAGCGCGACACCGACGGTAACGGCACCCTCACCATCACGCGCTGGTACGTGAATGACGAGATGCCCAATCTGCACAAGCAGGTCGCCAAATTTCAAGGCAAAGTGGATCGCTGGCAGATCTACCAATGGTCGCCTCCTGCACTGCTGCGCATGGATGCGGGCTCAGCGCCTACGGGTACGGGTGCACCTGAGGGGACGCGCGTGCCAGAAGCATTGCAGTTCCGTCACACCTCGATCCAAACACCCGAGACCGAGAACACCAGCCACTATTGGTTCTGTCAAGCTCGTAACTTCGAGCTCGACAACGCACAGATGACCGAATCGATTTACCTGTCGGTCATCGAGGCTTTTGAAGAAGACCGCACGATGATTGAGGCCCAGCAAAAAATCATGGACCAGGTGCCTGAGCGCCCCATGATTCCGATCGCTGCTGACAGTGGACTCAACCAGGCGCGCTGGCTGATTGACCGCCTTCTCAAGGCTGAAACTGGAGCCAACGGCACATGATTCAGACCATCGTCTCCAAGGTTCAAGCCATCGCTCGCGACGTGTTGCTGATCGAGTTGCAAGCCACAAATGGCCAGCTGCTGCCAGGTGCCGCGCCTGGTGCCCACATTGACCTGCACCTGCCAAATGGTCAGATCCGTCAGTATTCACTGACCAATGCACAAGGTCATCCCAAGCAATCAAGTTACCAAATTGCTGTGGCACGAGATGCCCATAGCCGTGGTGGCTCGGACTGGATTCATGACAAGCTGCGCACTGGCGCTACGCTGACCATCAGCGAGCCTCGCAACCTCTTTGCGTTGAACACCACCGCTCATGACAAAGTGCTATTCGTTGGTGCGGGTATCGGTATCACGCCCATTTACGCCATGGTGAAGTCAGCAAAGCAATCTGCGATGGATTGGTCGTTAATGGCTTGCGCGCGCTCAGCCAGTCGCATGGCTTTTCAAGAAGAGCTGATCGCCCTGGATGCAGACCGGGTGCGCTTTCACTTTGACCAGGAGCGAGGCGGCCCGCTTGACATCAACGCGCTGCTCAGCAGCGCGCCATGGGATGCGGTTTATGCCTGTGGTCCTGCGGGATTGCTAGATGCCATTGAAGCTGCCACTGCCGGATGGCCTGACAGCGCGGTGCGTATGGAGCGTTTCAAAGCACAGGCTCAGGACGACTCGGGCAACACCACATTCGAGCTGGTGCTCTCCAGAAGCGGTCAATCAATTCAAGTGGGTGTCAGCGAAACACCACTCGAAGCGCTTGAACGGATGGGTATCGACCATCCTTTTTCATGCCGTGAAGGTCTATGTGGCACCTGCGAAGTCCAATTGGTCGAAGGCCAACCAGACCACCGCGACAACGTGCTCGATGCCGAAGAAAGAACGGCTGGTCAGCGATTTATTCCCTGCGTCTCGCGTTGCGGTGGCGACAGGCTCGTCTTCAACTTGTGAGAACCCCATGAACCTGAATCAAAAAATTGCCATCGTTACCGGCGGCGCATCTGGATTTGGCGCAGCCACAGCGCAACGCATGGCGCAGGCCGGCGCACGCGTGATGGTCGCCGACCTGAATGCTGCAGGCGCACAAGCGATTTCGGACAAGATCAATGCTTCGGGTGGCCAAGCCGCCAGTGTTGCCGCCGATGTTGCAGACCGTGCTTCTTTTGAAAATATGGTGGCCCGCACCTTGCAGGCTTTTGATGGCCTGGACATCTTGGTCAACAACGCCGGTACGACGCATCGCAACAAACCGGCGCTGCAAGTCACAGAAGAAGAGTTTGACCGCGTCTACCGCGTCAATGTCAAAAGCCTTTTCTGGGCTGCGCAAGCGGTATTGCCAGGCTTTGTCAAGCAAGGTGGCGGTTGTATCGTGAACGTGGCTTCGACCACAGGTGTTCGACCTGGCCCAGGCTTGTCCTGGTACAGCGGCAGCAAGGCTGCCATGATCAACATCACCAAAGGTCTTGCGTTGGAATTCGCCAAGTCTGGTGTGCGCATCAATGCTGTCAATCCCATGATCGGTGAAACGGCCATGCTGGGCGACTTCATGGGTATGGAAGACACGCCTGCTAACCGAGAGCGTTTCTTGATGCGCATTCCACTGGGGCGTTTTACACGCCCGGCTGACGTTGCCTCAGCGGTCACCTTTTTGGCCAGCGACGAAGCGTCCTATCTGACCGGGGTATGTCTGGACGTGGACGGGGGCCGCAATATATGAGCCCTGTCACGAACTACCGCGCTCCGGGGCTGCTGATCAATGGGCAATGGCGGACGGGTCGTCACGCCATGACGATGCCCATTGTCAACCCCGCCACGGCACAAACGTTGGACCATCTCCATCTGGCGAGCAGCGAGGACATTGACCAAGCACTGGAGGCTGCGCAAACTGGCTTTGATGCTTGGCGACAGGTCGCCGCGCATGAGCGTTGCGCACGCCTTGAAAAGGGTGTGGCGCGCATGCGGCAAAAGACGGAAGAGATCGCCACCCTTTTGACTCTTGAACAAGGCAAACCTCTCTCCGAAGCGCGTGCCGAGTGTGTGATGGCTGCAGACCTGATCAAGTGGTATGCCGAAGAGGCGCGCCGCACCTACGGTCGCATCATTCCTGCAAGACTGCCCAACAGCAGCATGCAGGTACACAAGCAAGCTGTGGGACCGGTAGCGGCGTTTGCACCTTGGAATTTTCCGTTGGTTCTTTCTGCACGCAAGATCGGTGGTGCGCTTGCCGCAGGATGCTCGATCATTTTGAAAGCTGCCGAAGAAACCCCAGCAAGCGTGGCGGCCATGATCGAGTGCTTTCGCGAAGAACTACCCGAAGGTGCATTGCAGCTACTCTTTGGTGTACCGGCTGAGGTGTCCGAACAACTGATCGCTTCACCTATCGTTCGCAAGGTCACGTTCACGGGGTCGGTGCCTATTGGTCGGCATCTGGCTCAGCTGACGGCCAAACATCTCAAGCGCATCACGCTAGAACTTGGCGGCCATGCACCGGTCATTGTTTGTGCCGATGCGGACATCGATAAGACGGTAGCCATGATGGTTGCGCACAAATTCCGCAATGCCGGTCAGGCCTGTTTGGCTCCCACACGGTTTTATGTCGACCGTTCTATCGAAGGTCATTTCAGAGAAGCTTTTGTCAGCGCCAGCCATCGCTTGGTTCTGGGCGATGGCATGGCAAGCAGTACTCAGATGGGTCCTTTAGCGAACGCTCGCCGTGTCGCTGCAGTACGCGACCTGATTGGCCGCTCAGTACAGGCAGGTGCGCAATCTCATCAGGGGAGCAGTCCTGAGTCTGGGTTCTTCGTTCCTGTTACGGTACTCACCAATGTGGCGCCTGACGCGCCCGTCATGACAGAAGAACCCTTTGGGCCCGTCGCGACGCTCACGCCCTTTGACAACATTGATCACGCCTTACAGCTAGCCAATCAGTCCTCTTATGGCCTAGCTGGCTACCTGTTCACGGATTCTGCCCGTGCGGTCCATCGCGTGAGCGAACGCCTTGAAGTTGGCAGTCTGGCCATCAATGGCATGGGCGTCTCTGTACCTGAAGCGCCATTTGGTGGCGTCAAGGACAGCGGGTACGGTAGCGAATCAGGCATCGAAGGCATGGAAGCCTTCCTCGACACTAAGTTCATTCACCACTGCATCTGAAACACATCACAACGGAGACAAACCAATGAAACGCAGAAACATTCTTACCTGGGCGGCTTTGGCCACAACACTACTAGTTGGTACACCTGCCACTGCGCAAAGTGACAAAACTTTGCGTGTACTTGTCGGCTTTCCGGCCGGTGTGTCGATTGATGTGGTCACCCGCATCCTCACCGAGAAGATGAAAGACGAGCTCAAGCGTCCGGTGATCGTGGACAACCGTCCTGGCGCTGGTGGCCGGCTGGCTGCAGACCTGCTGAAGTCAGCGGCTCCCGATGGCAATACCGTCATGGTGACGCCAATCGTTGTACCTGTGCTCGCGCCCATGGTGTTCACCAAACTGGGCTACAACCCAGACACCGACTTTGCGCCCATCGGTAAGGTGTGCGACTTTTCCTTTGCATTGGCCGTACCCGCCAACTCGCCTGCCAAAAATTTAAAAGAATATGCTGCTTGGCTTAAAGCCAATCCACAACAGGCCAATTTTGGATCGCCTGCTGCAGGCAGTCTGCCGCATTTCTTCGGTGTCATGATCGGCTCTGCACTGAATGTGGACATGGTGCACGTGCCATTCAATGGTGGCGCCGCTTTGCAATCGGCCGTGCTCGGTGGCCATGCACCTGCTGGCATTGACGTGGTGATGGAATGGCAACAAAACGCCAAGTCTGGGAAAGTCAATGTGTTGGCCACGTCGGGTGCGCAGCGCAGCAAGGTCATGCCTGATGTGCCCACCTTCAAAGAGCAAGGCTTTCCTGATGCCGTGGGTCAAGGATGGTTTGCCATGTATGCACCAGCCAAAACACCGCAAGCTTCTATCGAAGAGATCAACAAGGCTTTGAATAAAGCGCTGGCGAACCCAGAGGTTCGAGAGCGATTTGCCTCCCTGGGTCTTGAGGTTGGAGGTGGCAGTCCTGCAGATCTTCAAAAAACGATGCAAGAAGACGCCAAGCGTTGGAGTCCTGTTGTGAAGAAATCAGGGTTTAGAGCCGATTAAGGACGCTGCCATACAAACCAAGCCCGGTTTCCTCACACTCTGTTGATCAGGGTGTCAGTTGCAGGCCTCAACTCATCAGAGCCTTACGTGAGTTGAGGCCAAGCGTTACCGCTTATGCAGGTTTATCAGCGCTAGGCGCGGTATCTGGCACACCCAGCTTGCGCAAGAAGAACCCCATGGGGCACACATTGCTAAAGCCAAACTGAAACAAGTTCAAGCCCACAAAAGCGGTGAAAGCCAAGGCCCAATGGCTCACGAACACGGGGCTGCCTTCGACGCCCAGCGCCAACGACACCATGATAAAAAGTCCAGCCAGCACACGAATCCAACGTTCAACAGTCATACCAACTCCTAGTTAAAAAAAGAAAATTTACGCGGCAAAGCCGGGGTTGGGTAACACGCCTTCGAGCTTGGGCACATTGGGTTTGCGCACTTTGACTTTGCCGCCGCTGGCCTTGAGCCACTGCTCCACCACCTCCCACACGGGCTTGAGGTTTTGGCTCTTGGCTTCTTCTGCCACAGGCGCCCAACCGGCCACTTTGTATTTTTTGCTGGCGTCAATCAGTTTGCCATTCAGACGCATTTCGCCAATGCGGTTTCCCATGCGCTCCGTGGGCCGGCACACATATTCCAAGCCACCCACGCGCACCATGTCGCCGCCCTGTTGGTAATAAGGGTCGGGGTTGAACAGGTTGTCGCACACGTCTTCCAGCACAGTCTTGATGGTCTCGCCCGTCATCTCGCTCACGGTGGCGTACGAGTAGGTGGTGGCCGTCATGTCCATCAACCACTCGCGTGTGATGGCTTGGCCGGGCAAGAGCGAGGTACCCCAACGGAAACCCGGCGAGAACGCCATGTCGGCGCCTTGCACCTCCATCAAGGCGTCGAGCAACAACTGATCGCCTGTGCCGTTGAAGTTACCACGGCGGTACAACGTGCCTTCGGTGACAGCCAATTTCTCGCTGAGTTTGGCCTCGTACGGTGCGCGAATTTTGCTGATGAGCGCCGCCATGTCTTTGTCTGCCGGCAGCATGTTGGCAAAGATGGGCAAAAGCTTGTAGCGGAAGTCAGTCACGCGTTTGTTCTTGACCTCAAAGTCGAGCACGCCCAAGAACTTGCCGTTAGAGCCCGCATTGGTGACGATGGTTTTGCCTCCTTTGTTGCTGACCAAGGTGGCGACAGGCATGCCGTCGTGGGTGTGGCCACCCATGATGGCGTCAATGCCGCTGACGCGGCTGGCCATTTTCAAGTCCACATCCATGCCGTTGTGCGACAGCACAACCACCACCTGCGCGCCTTTGGCGCGGGCTTCGTCGACCATCTTCTGCATGTTCTCGTCTTGAATGCCAAAAGCCCAATCGGCCACCATATAACGCGGGTTGGCAATGGGTGTGTACGGAAACGCCTGGCCAATGATGGCGCAAGGTACGCCGTTCATTTCTCGGATCACATAGGGCTTGAACACCGGGTCGCCAAAGTCTTGGGTCTTGATGTTTTGCGCGATGAAGTCAACCCTGCCCGCAAAGTCTTTTTCCACAATTTCTGTGACGCGTTCCATGCCGTAGGTGAATTCCCAGTGGCCCGTCATCACATCGACGCCCAGCAGTTTGCAAGCATCGACCATGTCTTGTCCGTTGGTCCACAGCGAGGTGGCCGAGCCTTGCCAGGTGTCACCGCCGTCGAGCAGCAAGGCGCCGGGACGGCTGGCCTTGAGGCGCTTGACCAAGGTGGCCAAATGGGCAAAGCCACCCACTTTGCCAAAGCGGCGCGCGGCGGTTTCAAAGTTGAGGTAGCTCATGCCATAGGCTTCGGCGCTGCCTGGGCGTACACCCGCAGTTTTGAGCAAATGCTCGCCCACCAAGTGGGGCAAGTTGCCCTTCATGCTGCCAATGCCTAAGTTGACGCTGGGCTCGCGAAAGTAAATTGGGTTGAGCTGCGCGTGGCAGTCGGTCATGTGCAAAAACGACACCTGACCAAACTTTGCAATGCTGTACATGCCCTCTGCAGCGCGCCCCGCATCGGCTTGGGCAAAGGCGTTCATGTTCATGCCAGCCATGCTGCCAGCGCCTAAGACTTGCATGAATTCGCGTTTGGTCAAGTTCATATCAGCAATCACTTATTAATTTCTAGAAAAAAACCCGCAGACACACAACGCGCTGCGGGCTCAGGCAGGGTTACTTGTTGACGGGCGATGCGGGGTCGAGCAACAAAGCCATCAGGTGTTTGATTTGGGTCTCGCTCAAGATGCCCTTGTGCGAAAAACGCGGCATGCTGGAGCATGCGTTGTAGGCGCGCGCATTTTGCAGCTTGCCCCAGGTGTATTCAACGATGGGTTTGGCTTCGGCGCTGGTGGGGTTGCTCACGCCTCGCAGCTTGCCGTAGTTGTAGAGGCTGGGGCCCAGGGTGCCGTAGGACAACTCTTCTTTGCTGATCTGGTGACAGTTGTAGCAATTGCCGCCGTTGACCGAGCCTTCTTTGTCAGTCCAGGTTTTACCGGCGCCACTTTGTGCGATTTTTTCGCCTTCTTTGAAGTCACCCAAATATTTGCCATCAGCAGGAGCTTGGATGGTTTTCATGTTGCGCGCTTCAATGGCTTCGGCCACTTTGGCGTCCAAGGCCACGCCGGTGCGATCAGCTTCGGCACAAGCCAGGTTGTCTTCATCAGGGCTGACACGCTCGAGCTTGGCTTGACCTTCGGCACGGAAGGAGCGGGCAATGATGTCTTGTGTGAGCTTGTCGAGGTCGGCGCTAGAAGGCAGTGGCGCAGCGCAAGCGGTGAGCAAAGCAGCTGATACAGCAGCGGTCCACAAAGCGTAGTTATTTTTCATGGTCATGGTCCTTGGCTGTATCAACGCTTGATGGCGGGGGCCGTGGCCTCGCCACCTAAGCCGTTCACACCCATGTACACGCCCAAAGCGATGGTGGCGTCGCTGCCAAACAGGGGGTAAGGGAAACGTTGTTGACGGTAGCAGTCATTCATGCGCAGTTGAGCGCCCCACATCTGACCGTTGGACACGCGGTATGCAGGCCAAGCACCAAAGCCATTGCCAGCCCCTGGGTTCTTGGTGAGGTTGGGCAAGTCTTGCAAGCGAATGCGTTTGTCGTCTTGCGAGTGGCAAGTCGCACACGCAAAGTCGTGCGAGCCACCGCGCATGAAGAACAGGCGTTTGCCCACTTCATACATCTTGCGTTCTTCAATATGGCTTTGCGAGAGCTTGAACTTCATGCCTTTAGATTCAGCAGAAATCCAAGTGGCCAAGGCTGTCACATTGCTTTGCTCGCCTCGGCCAAAGGGTGTTTTGGCAATCTCGTCAGCGTTGAAGCCTTGCAGGTTTTGCATGCAAGTGAGCAAGCGCGACTCCAGGTCTTGTACGCGTGCAGTGTCGGCAAAGTAACGGGGTAATTCGACCCAAGCGCCTTTGACTACACCGGGGCCCTTGCCCAAATCGCATTGTTCGAGCGATGCGTTTTTGGGGCCGCGTTTTTGTTTCCACAGGTCTTCGCCTTTGGCTTCAAACAACTCGGCCGGATTGCCGTCTTGCAGCATGGCACGGTATTCGGCAATGCTGTCGGTGGAAGATTTTTGGGCGAACGCAGCGGCGCAAATGCCGATGAGCCCGAGAACAACGAGTATTTTTTTCATGCCTGTCTCCACTGCGTTCCTGAAGCTCACGAAATTGTGGCTTCGTCGGTGCGACTGTCGCCTTTGTTGTCTTTCCACGTGATGCCTACCTTGTCACCCGCCTTGGCACCTTTGATGGTGAACTGCAAGAAAGGGTTCTTAGACACTGCGGGGCCCCATTCGGCAGTCATCACAGGTTTGCCGTTGAGTGTGGCGGTGACGTCTTGAATGTGCCAAGCGGGAATGGTTTTGCCATTGCCGTCTTTGCGTTGACCGGATTCCATTTCGTGACTCATCAACACACGAACGGTGGCTTTATCGCCGGAAGCTTGAGCGCGAATGCGCATTGGATCTGCCATGGTGTTCTCCTAAATTCAGTATCGATTAACCGCCGCAGCCACCGAGGGTGACCTTGACTTCTTTCTTGGCAAAGAAGGCTTTGCCGTCGTTGGTGATCGCCACGGCATACACATCGGACGATTGGCCCATCTTGGAGCGGGTTGAAAAGTTCGCATCGACTTCGGGGCTGATGTTGAACATGGCCACCAAAGCCGATGGGTTCTTTTCCACCAGCAACAGCAAGCGCTTGATGTTGCCCAAGCTGGTGCTCACGCCCAAGGGCACCACTGCGCCGTTTTCTGCAATGTCTGGACCGGTGATGGTCACATCTTTGCTTTCCACGGGGGCTGCGCCGCCCATGGCTTTGACGGCCTCGGCAATGGTTTTGGCATCGAAAGCCGCTTTGTCAAACGCTTGCGCGTACTGAGGGAACAGGCCCGTGGAGGCCAACAGGCCTGCCACAGCGGCGCTGTGTTTGAGGGTCTCGCGACGAGTTTGCATGTACATCTCCTGAAAAGGTTTGGGTTTATTTTGCCGCACCGGCAGCCAGCCAGTTGGCGATGGTTTGAATGTCCCCATCCGGGGCAGTTTGTGGCGGCATCGGGATAGGCCCCCACACCCCTGAGCCACCCGACTTGATCTTGGCGCGTAAGTAATCGGTTTTACCAGCGTATTTCTTCGCAATGTCGTTGAAGCTGGGGCCGACCACCTTGCGGTCTTGGGCGTGGCAGGCTGTGCAATTGTGTTTGCCCAACAAAGTCAGCGTGGGGTCTGCAGGTTTGGGGGTCGGTTTGGCAGCTGTAGCGGGGGCAGGCACCGAAACACCCACAAGGGTAGATTTGTTCTCAGGGTTGGCCGTATCAGCGCCATGCTGCTGGCCCACCAAACGGTTTTGATCAGCCAAATTGCCGTGTGCATTGCGTGCGTAGTCGGGCAGCATGGACGCGACCTTGGCCTCAGGAACGCAGTCTTTCATGCACGCCACATTGGCTGTGTCAGGCTTGCTCGTGCCCTTGAACTCTTTGCCTGGCCACAGGCTGTGCTGTGTGCTCATGCCATTACGGTTAGGCATGCGTTGTTGGACATAGGTGATGTTTTTGTCTGACAACACAAAATTGTCGGGCACCACATCCGCCAAGCTCAGCAAATAAGCAGTGACCGCATAGACCTCATCGGGTTTGAGCGACTTCGGTGCCGTCCAGGGCATGGCTCGGTTGATGTAATCCCACAAGGTCGAGACCGTGGCCACCTTCATCAGGGTGGTGCGACCTGGAAAGTCAGAGCGCGTCAGGTTGGCCACATGGCCAGTTTTGATGTCGTCCTTGGTTGTTCCACCCACCAAGGGGCTGAACACTTCGTTGGACTCACCAAACACACCGTGGCATTGGGCGCACTTGGCCTCCCAAATGTCTTGGCCTTTTTCCACCGAGCCAGCACCCGTAGGCAAGCCTTTGAAATCGGGGCGTACATCAATGTCCCACGCAGCCACTTCTTTGGGCGTGGCTGGCCGTCCCACACCGGGATAGGCCGTGCTTTGTGCGTGTGCCACACCTGCAACCAGCAACGCGGCGATCAGAACAACATTACGAAACTTGGACATTCTTGACCTCCCCGTTCTCTTGCACCAACCAGGACTGGATGGCGTTGTTGTGATAAATCGAACGCGTACCACGTGCCGCGCGCAGATGCTTGTAAGTGGGCTGAACAAAACCAGTCTCGTCAGTGGCGCGGCTTTGGATGATGGCGGGTTTGCCGTCCCACACCCAGTCGATGTTGAAGCGCGTCAGCGCCTTGCTGAGCACCGGTGTCTCTAAGCGCGCGGTGCGCCAGTTGCGACCACCGTCCACCGACACATCGACTTTTTGAATCTTGCCGCGACCCGACCAAGCCAGTCCGGTGATGTTGTAAAAGCCTTTGTCGAGCAAGACTTGGCCACCTGAAGGCGTGGTCACCACACTCTTGCATTCTTGAATGCTGGTGTATTGACGGTGCTGGCCATCGGGCATCAAGTCCATGTAATGCACCGCTTCGTCTTTGGCAGCGTAAGGCATGTCACCCACTTCGATGCGGCGCAGGTACTTGACCCAGCTCACGCCTTGCACACCGGGCACCACCAAGCGCAAGGGGTAACCGTTCTCGGGGCGCAGCATTTCACCGTTTTGACCATAGGCGACCAACACTTCGCCGGAGGTGATTAAGCTCATCGGAATGGTGCGGGTCATGGACGAACCATCGCCACCTTCGGCCAAGATGAATTTGCCATTCTTCAAATCAGCGCCTGCAATTTCAAGCAAGGTGATGAGCGGCACGCCGGTGAACTCGCTGCATGAAATCATGCCATGGGTGTACTGCACCGTAGGCACAGCCACATTGCCCCACTCCACCGCGGTGTTGGCGCCGCACTCGATGAAATGAAAACGCGACACCGACGGCAAACGCATGATCTCGTCCATGGTGAACACCTTGGGCGTTTTGACCATGCCGTTGATCATGAAGCGGTGCTTGGAAGGGTCGATGTCCCACCAGCCTTGGTGATGCCGCTCGAAGTGCAAACCACTGGGCGTGACGATGCCAAACAACGATTGCAAAGGCGCAAACGACACCGAGGCCTGCGTGGTTTGCGTCAAACCCGGGCTTTGACGACGCTGCACATTGGACTCGAATTTGGAAGGAATGCCGTAGCCATTGTTAGCCGCTACACCTTGCCCCAAACCTGTGGCGTGCTCTGGCAAGTTCAAGATATGGGGGTCGCCGCCTTCTGTGGGTACGGGGTTTCCTTGCGCCAACGCCATGGGCGCGGCGGCACCGGCCGCAGCTGCGGCAAAGGCTTGGCGAATGAAATGGCGACGCCCGCTTTTGCTTTCAGTCGTGACCGTGCGAATACCTTCGCGATCTAGAAAATTCTCAGGGGCCTTTTGGATGCGCCCCGATTGCACGCCATCTGGTGTAGTCACAGACAGTCCTTTCATGGAAGCTTTATATATCAACAGTTGCTAATATAAATCATCGCAAATCATTCTGACATCGGGTTTACGCGCAAAACGCCACCAACTCGCTCACAGACTCATTTAAATTTGTAATGCCGTTTATTTAACGCTGCAGCAACAGCGGTGGTGTCTTCGGGAAAGAAGCCTAAGTTGAGCTCAGTGTTGCAGTACTCCACCATGCCGCGCAATGCACCTGCCGTATTGATGCGTCCTTTGGGGTTGTAAATGCCACTGCCATCGCCGCCGGCTCGACGTTTATGACATTCCTCGCATTTATTGTCAGTGATCAACTTTTCACCTAAAGCCAGGTCAGCTTCTTTAAATAGCGGGTGTTGCTGCGCATGCGCAACGCTTGCCAAGATGAACGAAACAGTACACAAGAAAGACTTCATGACACATATATCCTTAACGGGTAGTGAGCAGTTCTGGGTGAAGCACTTTGTAATGCCGCCCCTGTTTATCCAACGGTTCGATCACGCCCGCGCGGGTCAACGCACTGACTTCGCGGCTGACTGTTTCGAGCTTGAGGTCCATCATGGCTCCCATGTCGTCTCTGCCAAAGAGTACGGCCGTACCGTCACCAGAAACTTCGTACATTTTTCGAACGAAGTTGTACACCCTTTGACGCGCGCTGCCAAAGTTTAGGTCGGCCAACCAGTCGTCTGCTTGCTTGAGTGCGTTCTGCCATTTCTCCATCAGCTTACGGTGCAAGCGCGGGCTGTTGGCGCCTAGCTGATGGATCACTTCTAAGGGAATGCGACAGAGCGACACATCACTCAGTGCCACAGCCTGGCTGTCGTAACGCCCAGTGGCCAATGCTTCTAGGCCCGCCACATCCCCGGGCAGCAACACACGCACCACGCGCTCACGTCCATCAGCCGTGAGACGAACCAACTTGACCATACCTTGTTTGAGAGTGAACACACCCAAAGCTTTATCTGACTCTTCATACAGAGCTTGACCTGGGACATAAACCAAATCATCAATCGGGGCGTGAATAAGGTTGAAGTCGTCCTCATTTAAATCAGCAAACAGCACCATGTCACGAATGCCGCAGTTGCGGCAGTCAGACGTGCCGCGCCAAGCAGATTCTGTTTGGATGGGAATCATGCAGCCGCCTGCACCGCACGCCGGGCGACGAGCAATTGCTCGTCCAAATATGCGCCGTAAAAATCGGGCAAATACGCGCCTTTGAGCCGATCCGCCACTTCAAGTCCTTGGGCTCCCAAGAACAACACGGTGGGCGCCAGTTTGATGCCACGCTTTTTGATCCACGCCTCTTGGCTCAAGGTGTTGCCGTCAATATCTAACAACATACGCGCATCACGCATGTCGATCTGCACCACGGGCAATCCCGCATCGTACAAAGGCCGCAAGTAGTTCTCGCGCACCACTTTGCAAAAGGGGCATCCGTGCAAGCTCACCATCACCACCAAGGGCTGCTTGGTCTGCAAAGCTTTGGTCAAAGCGTCTGGAAGCGATGAGGTGCTGGGCAATGATTTGTCGGCTGCCTCTGCCTGCGTCACACATAAGCTCGCACCCGCAAGCCCAGCGAACATGAGCTGCAAAAGTCTGCGACGGTATGCGTCAAAAGGGGTCACTGGGCTTCGCGCTCCATGAGCAAGTAGGTGTTGTAGGCGTTCATGCGATTGGCTGATTTAAACAGAGGTATTTTCTCGAATTTTTTCCAATCCGCATTTTGATACGCATCGTCAAATGGCGTCATGTCTTGGGCCGCACGGCCCATGCTCTCGCGCAAGTAAACCAAGTAGTCGCGAGTTAATGTCATGTCACCTTTGGGGTCGTTGGAGATGGGGCCATGGCCGGGCACCACCCAGCGGGCATCAAACGCGAGCAGGTTTTGCATGGCGTCAATCCAATGTCTGCTATCAGCCAGGCCGACGAAAGGAATGCGGTTGCGAAACACCAAGTCGCCTGCAAACAACACTTTCTTTTGCGGTACATAAATCACCACATCTTCCGCCGTGTGCGAAGGCCCCACGGGATGAATGTCAAAACGCACGCCCCCCACGGTCAGAGTCTCAGCACCCGACAGCCAGTGATCAGCCGCTACCAAACGGGTTTGATCATCCACCCAAGGCCAAAGCTCTTGGCGCGAACTATCTAAGCGCAAACGCGCGGTGTCCGAGGTCAGGTACTCACGTGCGGCTTGGTGAGCCACCACGCGAGCCCCCGCATCTTTGAACACCTGCAAGCCGTAGATGTGATCAGCATGGTAATGCGTCACGATGACCGTGTGTACACGCTGCGAGGTGATCTTGGCAATCTCTTTTAGCAACCGACGTGCCAACTCTGGTGAGCCCAGGGCATCAATCACCACCACCCCTGCAGGGGTCACCACAAATCCAGCGTTCGAGATGAAGTTTTGATTGGCCGACGATCCCATCTCGGAGACACCCTGCACGTAATAGACCTGAGGCGTGACTTGGCGTGCCTGCATGAAAGGCGCAGCTGTTTGTGCATGCACCATCCCCGACATGAGGACATGGAGAAAAGACAACCATAGCCCCAAAAGCCCACGACACATCAGATTGTTTTTCATGATCAAATTTCCCGTATTGGCCAATCTTTGGGGTTTGACTTACGTCAAACCGCTCCGCCATCGCAACCTTTAGCATAGCTTCTATATAAGCATAGACTAAATCATATGAATCTCACTGTCTTGAATGAAACATATGGCGAAGCAGCGGTTTTAGCCGTTATGGGTTGCATCGTGGGTTTGCTGTTTGGTTTCTTTGCTCAGCGTTCCAGGTTTTGCCTTCGCGCCGCGGTGATTGAGTTCTGGCATCACCAGTTTGGCGAAAAACTCTCCGTGTGGTTGCTGACCTTTGCGTCTGCTGTCATTGCCATACAAGGTTTGATCGTGCTTGGCGACTTAGATGTCAGTACCGCGCGTCAGCTTGCCAACCGTGGCAGTTTGTCGGGCGCCTTGATCGGTGGCTTGATGTTCGGTGCCGGAATGGTCATGACACGAGGGTGCGCCAGCCGCTTATTGATTTTGTCGGCCAATGGCAATTTGCGCGCCCTTCTCTCGGGGTTGATTTTTGCGGTCACTGCGCAGTCTGCGTTGTCGGGAGCGTTGGCACCTGTGCGCGACGCATTGAGCAGTTTATGGACGGTAGAAGGCGGTACCAACCGAGACTTGTTGGCGATTTTGGGCTGGAGCCACACCACAGGGTTGGTCGTGGGTTTGATTTGGATGGCGGCTGCGCTGTACTTCACCACCCGCACCGCACAGCGCGCTTGGATGTGGATAGGCGGCATAGGAGCGGGCTTGAGCGTGGCCTTGGCATGGTGGTTGTCGTACCGCGTGTCGCAAGCCTCGTTTGAGGTGGTACACATCCAAGGTATTACCTTCAGCGGTCCATCGGCCGAATGGCTGATGCGTGTGCTGGCTCCCAACCCACCGTCTATCGGATTTGATTTTGGGCTGCTACCAGGTGTTTTCATAGGCTCATTTGTCGCAGCATGGATGGGTAAAGAACTCCAACTTGAAGGCTTCAAAGATGGCTACAGCATGCGCCGCTACATCGGCGGTGCAGTGCTGATGGGCTTTGGTGCCATGCTGGCGGGGGGGTGTGCAGTGGGCGCTGGGGTCACCGGGGGTGCCATCTTTGCCGTCACAGCGTGGTTGGCATTGATCGGCATGTGGATGGGTGCGGGTTTGGTGGATCGTTGGATAGATGCGCCGCCAAAGAGCTCCCCACAACTGATACAACCTTAAAAAACGCATAAACTGGCAAAGAAAGAGCGCATGCTGCCGAGTGTTTACCCGAGGCATGCATGAAGTGTTTTGTCTTTATATTACTCCTCACTGATTTATACATCCCAGACTTCGCGGAGCACATCATGGTTACACCACCCAGAACCTTTCTCAGACTAGCAGCCTTTGCACTGTCGCTGATTGCCGGCGGCGCTTCCAGTGCCCATGCGCAACAAAGCGCGGAAACCTTACACCAACGCGCCACAGCCGCTATGTGTTCAAACTGTCACGGTACCGAAGGTCGCACGGTCGAGGGCTCAGCCATTCCATCCTTGGTGGGCATGCCCAAAGACTACATGCTGCTGCAAATGAAAGCCTTCAAAGATGGTTCGCGCCCAGCCACGGTGATGCACCAAATCACCAAAGGGTTGACCGATGCACAGGTCAACACCATTGCCAACTATTACGCCAACACCAAGCGCTGAGTCGCCAGGAGACAGTCATGAAACGTCGCTGTTTTGTTCAAGCCTCGTTGGCGCTCGGTTCCCTGAGCGCCATGGGCAGCATGGTCGGTTGCGCCAGCACAGGCAACATTCCCAGCAAAGCCCGTGTGGTGGTCATCGGAGGCGGCTATGGGGGCGCCACAGCAGCCAAATACGTGCGCATGCTCTCCAACTATCAAATTGATGTGGTGCTGATCGAGCCTGAATCCGCCTTTGTGTCTTGCCCTATTTCCAACTTGGTGATTGGCGGCAGCAAAACCATGGCCGACATCACCACGCCTTACGACAAGCTGTCTGGCAAGCACGGTGTGCAGATGGTGCGTGACTATGTCACCGGTGTCGACGCAGCCCAAAAGACCGTGACCTTGGCAAGTGGTCCCCGCATTCGCTACGACAAGCTGGTGATGTCGCCCGGCATTGATCTGATGTTCAACACCATCGACGGCTTGAAAGAGGCCAACACCTCGGGCCAAATTTTGCAAGCCTGGAAAGCGGGCCCAGAAACCGCCAATTTGCGTAAGCAACTCGAAGCCATGCCTGATGGCGGGGTGTTTGCCATCACAATCCCCGAAGCCCCCTACCGTTGCCCACCCGGCCCGTACGAGCGGGCCAGCCAAGTGGCGCATTACTTCAAACAGCACAAGCCCAAGTCCAAAGTGCTGATCTTGGACGCGAACCAAGATGTGACCTCCAAAGGCCCGCTGTTCAAGAAGTTCTGGGCTGACAACTACAAGGGCATTTTGGAGTACATGCCACAGTACAAGGTGATGGCGGTGGATGCCAAAACCAACACCCTGAAGTTCGACGTGCAAAACGATGTCAAAGCCAACGTGCTCAACGTCTTGCCTGCCATGCGAGCCGGCGGTATTGCGGTGCAATCGAACTTAGCTAACGTCAACGCACGCTGGTGTGGTGTGCACTACCAAACCTTTGAGTCCACACAAGCCAAAGACATCCATGTGATTGGCGACTCCATCATGCTCGCCCCCCTCATGCCCAAGTCTGGCCACATGGCCAACTCGCATGGCAAGGTTACCGCCGCAGCCATCGTGGCCCAGCTCTCAGACATGCCGATCAATCCAGAACCATTCTTGAGCAACACCTGCTACAGCTTTGTGAACGACAAGCTGGTGGTGCATGTGGCATCGGTCCACCAGTACGATGCCAAAGACAAGACCTACAAAACCGTGCCCGGCTCGGGTGGCGTGTCCACGGCGCCCAATGAATTGGAAGGCATTTACGCTTGGAACTGGGCGCAAAACATTTGGGCGGACACTTTGCTGTAAAGACTGATCATGCACATCATTCAACACATCAAAACCCTGAGCGTCAGCGTCCTGCTGGCGCTGAGCTGCAGCTTGTCTTGGGCGCAAGCCATCAAGGTGGTCTACCACGTCAACACAGGCATTGAGTCTGCGTCAGCAGCCTTAGGCAATGTGCGCAACCACCTCGCGGCAGACCCCAGCGCCAAGATCACGGTGGTCACACACGGGCCAGGTATCGACTTTTTGCTCGAAGGGGCAAAAGACTCCAAAGGCCGCGAATTCAGCGGTTTGGTGGGTGACTTGGCCGGCAAAGGCGTGCAGTTTCGGGTCTGTAACAACACCTTGGTCTCGCGCAACATCGACCCTGACAAAGTGGTGATGGAAGCGAAAATCGTGCCCTCGGGCGTGGCCGAAGTGGCGCGCTTGCAGGCCAAAGAAGGGTTTGTGTATTTGAAGCCTTGACGCTTGCAACGCACCCATCAAAAAGCCCGCATGCTGCGGGCTTTTTTGTGGAGGGTGTGGGGGTCGCTCAATGCGGTAAATCGCTGTCGATGGCAATTTGGGTACACACGGCGCGACAGAGCGTGACCACACGGTCATTGATGATGCGGTAATAAATTTGCACGCCTTCACGTCGGCGCCCCAAGATTTTCGCTTTGAACAAGGTGTTCAAGTGCTGCGACATATTGGGCTGTGTGGTGTCGATTGCTTCGAGCAGCTGACCCACATTTTTTTCCTCTTCGCACAAGCAGTTGATGATTTTCAAACGCATGGGGGCTGACATGACGCGAAATGTGTCCGCTGCCATCTCGAACATGAGGTCAAAATTTTCAGGAGACACGGTGCGCTTCTTAGCCGAAGCTTTGGTGGTTTTAGCAACCACTTTTTTGGCAGCGGCTTGTCCAGCAGTTTTTCGAGCCGATGACGCCACGGTTTTGGTCCGAGAAGCGGAAGAATGTGAAGTAGTGCTTGCCATGGTGAGAGGATATCACTTGCGTAAATCGTCAATGGTCTGGCGCAGGTCTTGCGCCCACAGACGGCGGTTGCGGCCTTGTGCCATTTGCACCGTGCCATAACGCACTTGCGCGAGCAAGGGCGGCGCGCACAAGGTGCGCCACAATGAGCTGACCAAGGTGTCGTGGGCGTGGTAGCAGGGAGCCAAGCTCAGTTCACCCGATGCAGCATCGATGAACTGCAGAGCCACGGGTTGGATAGGCACCTGGGCCGAGATGGCAGCTTGCAACAAATTGGCATGAAACGGCAGCAGCGTCACCCCATCGCCCGTGCCCCCTTCAGGAAACACAGCCAGCACTTGACCTTGGGTCAAGGCATCGGCCATGTGATGGACTACACGCATGGCGTCACGGTGAGAAGAGCGTTCGATGTACAACGAGCCACCGCCGGTGGTGAGCACACCGACCAACGGCCAACTGCGGATTTCAGACTTGGCCACAAAACGGCAATGGCAGGCCGCATGCATGACCAAAATATCGAGCCAGGAAATATGGTTGGCCGCCATCAGCACTGGGCCCTGTGCGGGATGTCCTTTGACGCGCACCTCGATGCCGATGATGGCCAACATGCCACGCGCCCATACCTCAACCGCGCGGGCTTGCTGTTCATCGCTGAGTTGAGGGAACACGGTGCGCACGCGCCAGTAGCCGCGAAGCACCCACAGCAACACGCGTACAAACTTCACCAGCGCTTGCGATACGCGCATTGGCTCGGGTGACTCAGGCCTGGAACGCGATGCGTCCGTCGACCAGGGTGGCTTGAACGCGTGCTGGCAAGCGCATGCCCGTCATGTCAAACGCAAATGGGGTGTGCTTGCCTTGGCTGTGTAACGCATCGGGCGTGACTTGCCATTCAGCCTGCGGATCAAACACCACCACATCGGCCACACCACCGACGCGTAACTGACCCAACACCTTGTCTTCACCTGCGACCGATCCCAACACGCGGGCGGGTTGCGAGGTGAGCACGTCAAGTGCACGCAGCACACCCACGCCCGCTTCTTGCGCCCACTTGAGCGATAGGCTCAAAAGTAATTCCAAACCCGTGGCACCTGGTTCGGCCTCGGCAAAAGGCAAGGTTTTGCCATCGATGTCGATGGGCGTGTGATCAGACACCAGCACATCCAAAGTGCCGTCGGCCAACGCAGCGCGCAAGGCATCGCGATCGCGCTGTTGACGCAGCACGGGTGTCACGCGCGCACGGCTGTCAAAGTAGCCAATGTCGTGGTCGCTCAAATGCAGGGAGTTGATGCTCACATCAGCCGTCACGGCTAAGCCTTCTTTCTTAGCGGCACGCACCAAGTCCACACCTTCAGCGCTGGAGATGCGGCACAAGTGCACGCGTGCGCGAGTAGCGCGCATGAGCGCAAAAATGGTGTGCAAGGCAATCGTCTCTGCCGCCACCGGTACGCCACCCAAACCCAAACGTGTGGCGAGTGGGCCGCTGGCGGCCACGCCTTTGCCCAAGTGAATTTCTTGCGGACGCAGCCACACGGTGTAGCCAAAAGTGGCGGCGTATTGCAGGGCGCGCTGCAAGACTTGGGTGTTTTCCAACGGCACTTCGGCTTGGCTGAAACCGACGCAGCCTGCGTCGGTGAGGTCTGACATTTCGGTCAGCACTTCGCCTTTCAAGCCGACGGTCAAAGCCCCTAAAGGGAACACGCGCGCACGGTGCAGTTTTTCGGCGCGGAACTTGAGCATCTCCACCAAACCAGGCTCGTCCAACACAGGGTCGGTGTCGGGTGGGCACACCAAGCTGGTCACGCCACCGGCGACAGCGGCGGTGAGCTCGGAGGCCAGCATGCCTTCGTGCTCGTAGCCGGGTTCGCGCAAACGCACTTGCAAGTCGACCAAGCCAGGAGCGACGATGCAGCCCTTGGCGTCGATGGTGTGTTCGGCTTTGAAGTTGGCGGGCAACTTCTCACCGGCTTTCGCGATGGCCACGATGTGGCCATCCGCCACCGCCACATCGGCGGCGTGGTCAAAGCCAGAGGCTGGGTCGATGACGCGACCGTGTTGAATCAGGATGTTCATGCTTCATTCCCCGCCACGATGGACATCACGGCCATGCGCACAGCAATACCAAACGTCACCTGCGACAAGATGACACTTTGCGGCCCATCGACCACGGCAGAGTCAATCTCCACCCCACGGTTGATGGGGCCCGGGTGCATCACGATGGCGTCGGGTTTGGCCAGTTGCAACTTCTCTTGCGTGAGGCCAAACGACTTGAAATATTCTTGGCTGGAAGGCAGCAGCGCGCCGCTCATGCGTTCGTTTTGCAAGCGCAGCATGATGACCACATCACAACCCTTGATGCCTTCTTCGAGGTTGTTGAACACCTTGACACCCATGGCCGACAAGTCGCCGGGCACCAAGGTCTTGGGGCCGACCACACGCACTTCGGCGCAACCCAGCGTGGTGAGTGCGTGAATGTCCGAGCGCGCCACACGCGAGTGCAGCACGTCGCCCACAATGGCCACGGTGAGGTTGGTGAAATCTTTTTTGTAGTGGCGGATGGTGTACATGTCGAGCAAACCCTGCGTGGGGTGTGCGTGACGACCGTCACCGGCGTTGACCACGTGCACATGCGGTGCCACATGTTCGGCAATCAGGTACGGCGCGCCGGATTCGCTGTGACGCACCACAAAAATATCGGCGGCCATGGCGCTGAGGTTGGCAATCGTGTCGAGCAGCGACTCGCCCTTGGCGGCAGACGAGCGGGCAATGTCTAGGTTGAATACATCGGCCGACAAACGCTTGGCAGCAATTTCAAAGGTGGTGCGGGTGCGGGTGCTGTTTTCAAAAAACAGGTTGAACACACTTTTGCCGCGCAACAAAGGCACCTTCTTGACTTCACGGTCATTGACCGACACAAAGTTGGCGGCCGTGTCCAAGATGTGCGTCAGGATGTCGCGCGACAGCCCTTCGGTGGAGAGCAGGTGAATCAGCTCACCGTTTTTGTTGAGTTGGGGGTTACGTTTGTAGAGCACTGGGATTAGCCCTTCACTGAGAAATTAAATTGACCGTTGTCGTCTTTGGCCAGCGTGAGCGACTGAGCTACTGGCAACGTCACCCGTGCGGCGGCGTAATCGGCTTGAACCGGTAACTCGCGGCCACCCCGGTCGACCAACACCGCCAGTTGCACATGGGCAGGACGGCCGTAGTCAAACAATTCATTGAGCACCGCACGGATGGTGCGGCCGGTGTAGAGCACATCATCCAAGACGATGAGGTGGGCCCCGTTGACTTCAAAAGGCAACTTGGTTTGGCCACCATCGGCCAAGCCGCGCTGCGCAAAGTCATCGCGGTGCATGGCCGATGAAATGCTGCCGGCCTCGCCGTCCAGCCCTAAGTCTTTTTGCAAACGTGCAGCGAGCCAAGCACCGCCCGAGGTGATACCCACCAAACGCGTGGTGGGAGTGAGCATGCTGCGCACGCCTTTGAGCAGCTCGGTGTACAAGCTCTCGGCATCCAGCATGAGGTTTCCGTGGGTACTCATAAGTTCTCTCGAAAAAATTGATTCAGGATGATGCACGCCGAAGCCGCATCTGCATCGCGGGCGCCTTGGGCGTGGGCCTCGGTGGTGCTGTAGCGCTCGTCCACTTCAAACACCGGCAGGTTGTAGCGGCCATTCAACTGGCGGGCAAATTTTTTTGCCTTGGCGGTGTTCTCATGCGCCGCCCCGTCGGGGTGATAGGGCACGCCCACCACCAAGGCGTCGGGCTGCCATTCGGCAATGCGCTGGCTGATCAAGGTCCAACGCGCATCGCCTTCGGCGTTGACAGTTTTTTGTGCCTGCGCTTCGCGCATCATGCGGCTGCCATAGGCCACGCCGATGCGTTTGACACCAAAGTCAAACGCCAAAAAAGATTGACAGTGCGCGGGCACCGCCGGCTTGGGTGTAGACGCATCGGGTGCGCCTGCCACTTGAACGTCCTGGGCTTCGGTCATGAATGCCCCACTTCAGAGGACAACATCCAAGGCGCCAAACCCAGCAAGGCCATGGCACGCTCGTAGCGCTGCTCAATCGGCGTGTCAAAAATCACTTGCGTGTCTGCGGCCACGGTGAGCCAGCTGTTTTCAGCCAACTCGGACTCCAGCTGGCCCTCACCCCATGCGGCGTAGCCCAAAGAAATCAGCACACGGCGTGGGCCGGCACCGGTGGACAAGGCTTCGAGCACGTCTTTGGAGGTGGTCATCTCCAAGCCACCGGGAATGGTCATGGTCGAGGCGTACACCGACTCAGGTGTGGGGCTGGGTTCAGACACGGCGCTCAATGCGTCGGCTTCGGTGCTGGTCTCGGGCGGGTTGGCAATCATCGCCTCGTGCAGCACAAAGCCACGCTCGGTATGGACCGGGCCACCTTGGAGCACCGGTGCATCAATCAAATCTAGGCGATGCAAAGGCAGATCGACTTTGTCAAACAAACCGGTCATGGACAGCTCGCTGGCTTTGTTGATCACAAGGCCCAGCGCACCGCGTTCGCTGTGTTCGCACAAATAGACCACGCTTTTGGCAAATGTCGCATCCTCCAGCCCAGGCATTGCAATCAAAAAGTGATGCGTCAGGTTGATGGAGGCAGAATCAGCGGTCATATGCCAATTTTAAAGGGTGAACATGCCTAACCACATCCCTCATTCAGCCCACCATTCGCCCCATGTGGCCAGCGGGCTCATGTGGTTCCGCCGCGATTTACGTGCGTTTGACAACGCCGCGCTGTACCACGCGCTCAAAAGCTGCAAACAGGTGCACTGCGTGTTTGTGTTCGACCGCGCGATTTTGGACCTCCTGCCGCGCCAAGACCGCCGGGTGGAGTTCATCCGAGAGTCACTGGTCACACTCGACACCGAGCTGCACGCCGTGGCGGGCCAGGCCGGCGCAGGCCTGATCGTGCGCCATGCCGTGGCGGCGGATGAGGTGCCACGCTTGGCGCGTGAGCTGGGCGTGCAAGAAGTGTTTGCCAACCATGACGACGAACCCGAAGCCCAAGCGCGCGACGCGGCAGTGCGTGGCGCCTTGGCCAATGCAGGCATTGGGTTTCAGACCTACAAAGACCATGTGATTTTTGAGCGCAGCGAGGTGTTGACGCAAATGCGCAAGCCCTATGGCGTGTTCACACCCTACAAAAACGCCTGGCTACAAAAGGTGAACGACTTCTATCTGCGCAGCTACCCGGTAGGCAAATACATCAAAGCCTTGGCCCCACGGCCCCAAGCCTACCGCCAGCCCGTGCCCAGTTTGGAAGACATTGGCTTTGAAGTGACCAACCTCAGCAGCCTGCACGTGCCCACAGGCAGCCCGGGTGGCTTGGCCTTGTTTGAAGATTTCTTCGACCGCATGGATCGTTACGACGAAACGCGCAACTTTCCGGCTGTCAAAGGCCCCAGTTACTTGGGCGTGCATTTGCGCTTTGGCACGGTGTCAATTCGGCAACTGGCGTCCACCGCTTACCAACGCATGTTGACGGGTTCCAAAGGCGCGGAAACGTGGTTGTCTGAGTTGATTTGGCGTGATTTTTATCACCAGATCTTGCACCACCACCCGCGGGTGGTGAAGGCCGCATTCAAACCTGAATACGACGCCATCCAATGGGAACACCACAAACACGCCAAAGAACTGTTTGCGGCCTGGTGCGAGGGCCGCACAGGCTATCCGCTGGTGGATGCGGCCATGGCCCAGATCAACCAAACCGGCTACATGCACAACCGCTTGCGCATGGTGGTGGCGAGCTTTTTGGTGAAAGATTTGGGCATTGACTGGCGCTGGGGCGAGCGCTACTTTGCCGAACATTTGAACGATTTTGACTTGGCCGCCAACAACGGCGGCTGGCAATGGGCCAGCTCCAGCGGCTGCGATGCGCAGCCCTACTTTCGCATCTTCAACCCCACCAGCCAGAGCGAGAAGTTTGACCCCGAAGGCAAGTTCATCCGCCGCTATGTGCCTGCACTGGCCAAACTTGGGGCTGCCGCCATTCACGCGCCATGGCTGGCCAAACCGATGGAGCTAGAGGCTGCCGGGTTGGTGTTGGGGCGCGATTACCCATTGCCCATCGTGGACCATGCCCAAGCACGAGCGCTCACGCTGGAGCGCTATGCCGTGGTGAAAAAAGTGAAATAAAACGTGACATCGAGGCACTGACGCCGCGTACCCCCTGCGCCACTCAGCCCTCGCGCAGGGCTGCGAGCACGTTTTCTTGCGGCACATGGGCGTTGCCCACCGCAAATTGGTGCAACAGCCGACTCACCTCTTGCGCGCCTTGCAAGCTGGCCGAGAGATCGACCACCACACGTTGCGCGCGCAGTCTGGCCAGTTGTGAGGCCAAGGCATCGGCCACTTGTTGCACGGCAGTCAACGACACGTCTTGGGCCAACAGCGCCATGCGATACGCGTCTTCTTGCAAGCTCTCCAACACCGCTGGTTCAGGCTCGGTGGCACACACATGCAAGGTGTTGACCAAGCGCTGGGTGATCACATCGGCTTGGTCTAAAAACAACAGATGGTTCACCACCTCTAAGTTGAGGGCTGACGGGTCTTGTTCCGGGTTGAACTGCTCGCGCAACAGCAAGCCACTCAAGACTTGGCTGGCCGCTGCCGCTTCGGCCGCTGTGAATTCGCGCCCTGGCTCGTATTGCAAACCACTGAAGTAATGGGCCGCCAAGGACCAAAACGTCAGCCAACCCGAGTGTGATTCCGACTGCATTTGCTGTTCGCACAAGCCCAGCAACCGTTTGACGGAGGGCAGGTGAATCACCGGCCGATGCCGTAGCAAGGTCAGCAGATGGTGTTCAAAATCAGGACGAACGCGCATATACGTGCAGTCAGCTTAGAACTGCACCATTTCAAAATCTTCTTTGCGGGCACCGCATTCGGGACAGGTCCAGTTCATGGGCACATCAGCCCAGGCTGTGCCAGGCGCAATGCCGTGGTCAGGCGCACCGACCTCTTCGTCATAAATCCAGCCACAAATCAGACACATCCAAGTTTTTGCCACAGCATTTCTTTCGTCAACGCATAGAATGAAATGCATTGTATCGACCGGCTCATGGCGCAAGAAAACCACCCCCTCCCCCCCGAAACGACGCTGTCTGACGACAGCTCGGCCGCACCCCCTTGCGTGCTGGTGTTCAACGCCAACGATCCCTGTGGTGCGGGCGGCATCAGCGCTGACACCCTGTCTTGCGCGTCAGTTGGCGCACATGCACTGCCCGTGGTGACCGGCGCCTACATGCGCGACACGGCAGAAATCTTTGACCACGTCGCCTTCGATGAAGAGGCTGTGGCCGAACAAGCCCGCAGCGTTTTAGAAGACGTGACGGTGCAAGTGATCAAGGTCGGGTTTTGCGGGAATCCTGAGAATCTGAGCGCGATTGCCGAGATCGCCACCGACTACGCCGAAGTGCCCGTGGTGGCCTACATGCCGAATTTGTCGTGGTGGGAAGATGAAAAGATCGACGCGTATTTGGATGCCTTCCGCGAACTGATCTTGCCCCAGACCACACTGCTGGTGGGCAACCACAACACCTTGTGGCGTTGGTTGTTGCCCGACTGGAGCAACGAGCGCAGCCCGGGTCCACGCGACATTGCGCGTGCCGCAGCCGAAGTGGGCGTGCCCTATGTGCTGGTAACCGGCATCAACCAACCCGATCAGCACGTAGAAAACGTGTTGGCCACACCCCACACCGTGATGGCCACCGAACGCTTTGAGCGTTTTGACGCTGTATTCACCGGTGCGGGCGACACCCTGAGCATGACCCTGGCCGCCTTGTTGGCCGCAGGCACCGACCTGGAAGCCGCCACCCATGAAGCCTTGGCCTTTCTGGACCAAAGCCTCAACGGTGGCTACCGCCCCGGCATGGGCCACCTGTTGCCCGATCGCCTGTTCTGGGCCGAATTGGATGACGAAGGTCACGAAGACGATGGCCCGGCCACGGCCGAAGACTTCTCGTTGCCTCGCCACGAAACCAAACATTGATGTTGACAACCATGACCGATTTGAACCAAACCCTGTTTAACCGCGCTGCCCGAGTAATCCCCGGTGGCGTCAACTCCCCCGTACGCGCGTTTCGCGCCGTGGGCGGCACCCCCCGCTTTGTACAACGCGCCCAAGGCGCTTACTTTTGGGACGCCAATGGTCAAAAGTACATCGACTACATCGGCTCTTGGGGGCCCATGATCTTGGGCCATGGCAACCCGGTGGTGTTGGAAGCCGTGCAAAAAGCAGCGCTGGATGGGTTCTCGTTTGGCGCACCCACAGAGCGCGAAATTGAGCTGGCCGAAGAAATCTTGAAGCACGTGCCCTCGATGGAAATGGTGCGCTTGGTCAGCTCGGGCACCGAAGCCGGCATGAGCGCTTTGCGCTTGGCACGCGGTGCCACGGGCCGCAGCAAGATCATCAAGTTTGAAGGCTGCTACCACGGCCACGCCGACGCGCTGCTGGTCAAAGCAGGCTCGGGCCTGGCCACCTTTGGCAACCCCACCAGCGCAGGCGTGCCGCCCGAAGTGGTGCAGCACACCTTGGTGCTTGAGTACAACAACGTCGCGCAACTTGAAGAAGCGTTCCAACTGCATGGCAAGGAACTCGCGTGCGTGATGATTGAACCTATCGCTGGCAATATGAACTTTGTGCGCGCGTCTGTTCCCTTCATGAAACGCTGCCGCGAGCTGTGCACCGAATACGGCGCCCTGTTTGTGTTTGACGAAGTGATGACGGGATTTCGCGTGGCACTCGGCTCCGCGCAAAGCGTGTACGCCCAATTGATTCCTGGTTTTCAACCCGACATCACGGTGCTGGGCAAAGTCATCGGTGGTGGCATGCCACTGGCGGCCTTTGGTGGCCCACGCGCCATCATGCAACAGCTCGCGCCCACGGGTCCGGTGTACCAAGCTGGTACCTTGAGCGGCAACCCAGTGGCCACGGCCTGCGGCTTGGCCACCTTGAAAGAAATTGCCAAGCCCGGTTTTTGGGATTCACTGAGTGCGCGCACACACAGCTTGGTCCATGGACTCAGCGCCGCTGCTGCCAAAGCAGGCGTGCCTTTCAGCGCCGATTGCCAAGGGGGCATGTTTGGTTTCTTCTTGTTGCCCGAGCTGCCCCAAAACTACGCGAAGGTCATGACCAGCGACAGCCCCAAGTTCAACAAGCTCTTTCATGGCTTGTTAGACCGTGGCGTGTACATCGCCCCGGCTTTATACGAAGCCGGGTTCGTCAGCGCTGCTCACACCGAAGCGGATATTGCGCAGACCGTCGCTGCGGCGGCTGAAGTGTTTGCACAGTTATGAAGAGGCACGAATTGCCTTCACCATCGCTGTCACTGCACCTGTTGTGACAACTGATTCTCTCGTCCTTTTCGGGCGCATTTCCCCACAAGGACTTTCATGAAAAAAACATTCCAACTCCAGGTCGAAGGCAAACACCCCGACCGCTTGCTCGACGCTATTAAGCACGAGATTCGCAAATATCTCAAACGCGAACGCCGCCGTGACTTGCCCGAAGGCGCCGATTTTTGGGACTTCGATTGCAAATTTGGCTTGAGTGAAGACACCGCCGAAGTGGTGCATTTGGCCAATGTCATCACCTGCATCGACACAGCCGCCAAAGAGCACGCCTCACAGTTTTATGTGGAGATCTTGGCCAAACACGGTGTACGCGCCAAACGCCCAGCAGGCGAAGCACGTGAGCACCAAGAACGCCATGCCTTGGATGGTTTGGACGACGACAACAACGATTAAGGTTTTTGTTCCACTGCCAGTGCAGCGACAGCGGCACGCAACTTGTCTTTTTTGCTCGGACGTTTGCCTTTGATCCCACCTGTGCCGTCATTCAGCGGTGATGCAGGTGGCGGTGCTTCAGTTGGCTCAAAGCCTTCGAGCACTTCAAGTGGTAACTGCACTTGGGCGCGTTTTTGAATCAGCTGCCAATGTGCCAACGTGGCTGCCGTCACAAAACTCACTGCTTCACCATGTGCCCCCGCACGACCTGTGCGACCAATGCGATGGGTGTAGTCGGTGGCGGAGCGCGGTAAGTCGTAATTGACCACCACAGGCAGCTGAGCAATGTCAATGCCGCGCGCTGCCAAGTCGGTGGTGACCACCACTTCCCAACGTTCTTCTTTGAACTCGGCCAACACATCTTGGCGTGCGCCTTGGCTCATCTCGCCATGCAAGGCGGTAGCAAACACACCTGCTTTGTAGAGCTTGTTGGCCACATGTTCACACGCATAGCGCGTGGCCACAAACACCAACACGCGTGGCCACGCATGGGTCTTGATGAGGTGACGCAGCAAAGCCGTTCGGCTTTTCTCGTCCACTGAAATAGCACGTTGCGCAATGTCGGGCGTGTGTGCCTCGATGCGGGCCATCGTGATGCGCGCAGGGTTGTTGAGCAGCGCCTCGGCCAAGGTCTGCACCGCAGGCTCGAAAGTGGCACTGAACAACAGGTTTTGTCGTTTGGCTGGCAGCAGCGCCAGCACGCGTTGCAGCTCTTCGGCAAAGCCCAGGTCGAGCAAACGGTCCGCTTCGTCCAGCACCAGGTGTTGCACCTGACCCAAGTTCAACGCGTTGTGATCGACCAAATCGAGCAAGCGCCCGGGCGTGGCCACCACCACATCGGCACCACTGCGCAGGCTCATCATTTGTGGGTTGATGGACACGCCACCAAACACGGTGCCCACTTTGATCGATTGCGTGAGCGGTCGCGCCACATCGCGCAGCACATCGCTCACCTGTGTGGCGAGTTCGCGTGTGGGGACCAGCACCAGCACTTGGGTGATGCGTTTTTTCGGCGCATCGTCACGCGATGCAGCTGTGGCCATGAGTTGCTGCAACAGTGGCAACACATAAGCCAATGTTTTGCCCGAGCCGGTTTGTGCTTGGGCCAACACATCGCGGCGTGCCAAAGCAGGACCAATGGCCTCGAGCTGAACAGGTGTTGGCGTTGTGAAGCCCACATGGGCCATCGAGCTTTGCAACTCAGCGTTGAGACCAAGTTGAGAAAAACTCAAGCTTGCGGGCTCTTGCGTCTGCGTATCGCCGAGCGCGTTGGGATTGTCAATGTTCAATGGATGCGATCAATGGCGGAAATGGCGCACGCCGGTAAACACCATCGCCACGCCGCGCTCGTTGGCCGCGTCAATGACTTCCTGGTCGCGCATCGAGCCACCCGGTTGGGCCACGCAGGTCGCGCCTGCGTCGACCACCACGTCGAGGCCGTCACGGAACGGGAAGAACGCATCACTCGCCACCACGGTGTTTTGCAGGCTGAGCTTGGCGGCTTCAGCTTTGATGCTGGCGATGCGGGCCGAGTCGAGGCGACTCATTTGGCCTGCGCCCACACCCATGGTCATGCCGTTTTTGCAGAAGACGATGGCGTTGGATTTGACGAACTTGGCCACTTTCCAGGCGAACAGCAAATCATTCAGTTCTTCAGGCGTGGGTTGTTTGACGGTGACGATCTTCAAATCGGCCAAAGCCAATTCATGGTTGTCCGCACTTTGCAGCAAGAGGCCTGAGCCCACGCGCTTGGTTTCTAACACATTGCGCACATCACCATAGTTGGCGGGTAAAGCGATTTTCATCAAGCGCACGTTCACTTTGCTCTTGAACACGTCGAGCGCTTCGGCGCTGAAGTCAGGGGCCATGAGCACTTCGACGAATTGCTTGCTCACCGCTTCTGCCGCCGCTTTGTCCACGGGACGGTTGAAGGCGATGATGCCGCCGAAGGCGCTGGTGGGGTCGGTCTGGAAGGCCTTGCTGTAGGCTTCCAGCGGATTGACGCCCACAGCCACACCGCAAGGATTGGCGTGTTTGATGATCACACATGCTGAGGTATCGAAGCTCTTGACACATTCCCACGCCGCATCGGCATCGGCAATGTTGTTGTAGCTGAGTTCTTTGCCTTGCAGCTGCACGCCAGTAGCCAACGAACCAGCCGCAGGGGCCAAGTCGCGGTACCAGGCGGCTTGTTGGTGGCTGTTTTCGCCGTAGCGCAGGTCTTGCACTTTGACGTACTGCTCGTTGAACTGGCCGCTGAACTGGGCACGCTCGGGCACATAGGCTTCGCTGAGTTTGTCAGCTTCAAAGTTGACACTGGACAAATAGTTGCTGATCGCGCCGTCGTATTGGCTGATGCGGTTGAACGCGGCCACCGACAAAGCAAAACGCAGCTTGTCGCTCAACTTGCCGTCGGCTTTCAGCTCGGCCATCACAGCAGGGTACTGGCTGGCGTCGGTGACGATGCCCACATCTTTCCAGTTTTTGGCGGCAGAACGCACCATGGCGGGGCCACCGATGTCGATGTTTTCGATCGCGTCAGCAAGCGTGCAGCCAGGCTTGGCCACGGTGGCTTCAAAGGGGTAGAGGTTGACGATGAGCAAGTCAATCGTGTCGATGTTGTGTGCCTTCAAAGCCGCCATGTGCTCGGGCGTGTCGCGACGCGCCAGCAAACCACCGTGCACTTTGGGGTGCAAGGTTTTCACACGACCGTCCAACATTTCGGGAAAACCTGTCACTTCGGCCACTTCGGTCACGGGCAAGCCTTGATCGGCCAAGAGCTTGGCGGTGCCGCCGGTGGAGATGAGGCCCACGCCCAAGGCGTGCAGGTCACGCGCGAGTTCAACGATGCCGGTTTTGTCAGAGACGGAAATGAGTGCTTTCATGCTTTTCTTTGCGAGGGGGCTTATTTGAGAAGTTTGTGATCGAGAAGTTTTTTACGCAGGGTGTTGCGATTGAGCCCCAGCCATTGCGCTGCGCGTGATTGGTTGTGGTCGGTGTGCTGCATCACCACTTCGAGCAGCGGTTTTTCCATCACGCGGACCATCATGTCGTGCAGGTTGTCGGGCTCGGTGCCACGCAGGTCACCCAAATAGGTTTCGAGGCTGGTACGCACCACCTCTTCAATGTGTTTTTTACTCATGCAAAGCTAACGGTTCTATGGATTCAACAGGTTCGGGCAAGCGCTCATGCGTTTGAGCCAGTGCATCAAAAAAAGCAGCCACGGCGCGGTGCTGCGACGCGCTGTCTTCCAAGGTGTTCATGTGTTGGCGAAACGCTTCGCCACCGGGCAAGCTGCGCACATACCAAGCAATGTGTTTGCGGGCGCTGCGCACGCCGGTGCGTTCGCCATACAAGGCGTAGTGCTCATCCAGGTGCGCTAGCAACAAGCGGCTCACTTCTTCCACCAAGGGCTGAGCCAAGTGCTCGCCCGTGGCTAAGTAGTGCGCAATTTCGCGGAAGATCCAAGGGCGACCTTGGGCGGCACGACCAATCATCAGGGCGTCGGCGCCGGTGCGTTTTAAAACTTGCTGGGCTTTTTCGGGCGAATCAATGTCGCCGTTGGCCACCACGGGCACGCGCACCGCCTGCTTGACAGCTGTGATGGTGTCGTACTCAGCCAAGCCTTTGTAGCCCTGCTCGCGGGTGCGGCCATGCACGGTGATCATGTGCACGCCTGCGGCTTCCGCCGCGCGGGCCAAGGCGACGGCGTTTTTGTGTTCATCGCACCAGCCAGTGCGCATCTTCAAGGTGACGGGCACGCCATGGGGTTGCGCGGCATCGACCACCGCTTGCACGATGGACAGGGCCAAAGGCTCGTCTTGCATCAGGGCCGAACCCGCCCATTTGTTGCACACCTTCTTGGCAGGGCAACCCATGTTGATGTCGATGATTTGTGCACCGCGCTCAATGTTGTAGACCGCAGCCTCGGCCATCATGGCTGCATCGGTACCGGCAATTTGCACAGCGATCGGACCGCTCTCCCCCGTGTGGTCTGCACGACGCGAGGTTTTGAGGCTGGTCCACAAATCTTTGCGCGAGGTGACCATCTCGCTCACCGCATAACCAGCACCCAACTGTTTGCACAGCATGCGAAACGGCCGGTCGGTCACGCCAGCCATCGGCGCGACAAACAGGTTGTTTGCCAGTGTGTAGGGACCGATGTGCATGGGGTGGAAAGACGTGAGCTGCTTAAAAAGGAGGCACCATTGTAGCTGCCTAAAATTTCAGCAGGTGGTTGTTTGATGACGAATGCGTCATCGAATCTCCCTAGACGAATCGAGCGCTCACTACACTTCACCTCATGGAAATTTGGATGCAATCTGTACTGAGCGCTTTGGCACTGCCTGAATTCGGTTTGAGCACCGTGTTTGTGGTGTCGCTGGTGTCGGCCACGCTGTTGCCAATGGGCTCGGAACCGGTGGTGTTTGGCTTGGTCAAACTCAACCCAGAACTTTTTTGGCCAGCCATTGCTGTCGCCACGGCTGGCAACACCGCAGGAGGTGCCATCAGTTGGTGGATGGGCCACGGCGCGCACAAGGTACGCGACAAGCTGCGCCATCAAGAGGCCACCACTCAAGACGCCCGCGCCCTGCGATGGCTGCATGCCCTCGGCCCTAAAGCTTGCCTGCTGAGCTGGCTACCCGGCGTGGGCGACCCACTGTGCGCGGTGGCGGGCTGGTTGCGCTTGCCTTTTTGGCCCTGTGTGGCCTATATGGCGGTGGGCAAGTTTGTCCGGTATGTGGTGATGACGAGTGGGTTGCTGTGGGTATTTCCGCAGCATTGGACGGTGGGTTAGCTCACCCGCTCACCGTTGACGCGTGAAACGAAAAGCCGCTCAATGAGCGGCTTTTTCTTAGGTGCCAAGCACTCGTTTAAGAGCTGAACAAGAAGTTCATCACGTCACCATCTTTCACCACATATTCCTTGCCTTCGGCGCGCATCTTGCCTGCATCTTTGGCACCTTGTTCACCTTTGAAGGTGATGAAGTCGTCAAACGCGATGGTTTGGGCTCGGATGTAGCCCTTCTCGAAATCGGTGTGAATCACGCCTGCCGCTTGTGGGCCCGTGTCGCCCACATGGATGGTCCAAGCGCGCACTTCTTTCACACCAGCGGTGAAGTAGGTTTGCAAGCCCAAAAGCGTGTATGCCGCACGGATCAATCGGTTCAGACCTGGTTCGTCTTGGCCGAGTTCTTTGAGGAACTCCAAGCGGTCCGCGTCTTCCATCTCAGACAACTCGGCCTCGATCTTGGCGCAGATGGCGACCACAGGCGCGTTTTGCGCTTGGGCAAAGGCCTTGAGACGATCTAAGAAAGGGTTGTTCTCAAAGCCGTCTTCGGACACGTTGGCCACAAACATGGCCGGCTTGGCCGTGATGAGGAAGAACTGCTTGAGTTCGGCGCGCTCTTCTTTGCTGAAGTCGATGGTGCGCACGGGCTTGGTGTCGTTGAGTGCGGTTTGGCACTTTTCCAAAATGGCCATTTGCTTGACGGCTTCTTTGTCGCCAGAGCGGGCAATTTTGCTCACGCGGTGAATCGCTTTTTCAACCGACGCCAAGTCGGCCAGACACAGCTCGGTCTGAATCACTTCGATGTCAGCAATCGGGTCCACCTTGTTGGCCACGTGGATCACATTAGGATCTTCAAAGCAACGCACCACATTGACGATGGCATCGGTTTCGCGGATGTGGGCCAAGAACTTGTTGCCCAAGCCTTCGCCTGTGCTGGCACCTGCCACCAGACCGGCGATGTCCACAAATTCCACAATCGCTGGCACGACGCGCTCTGGCGTGATGATCTCGGCCAACTGCTGCAAACGTGGGTCGGGTACTTCAACCACGCCCGTGTTCGGTTCGATCGTGCAAAAGGGGTAATTTTCTGCAGCAATGCCCGCTTTGGTCAGGGCGTTGAACAGGGTGGATTTGCCAACGTTGGGCAAACCCACGATGCCGCATTTCAAACTCATACAAATATCCTTAGAAACTGCGCGCGATTGTACTGACGTGGAAATTCACCAACGCTTCAACGCAAGGACTTTGCCCCTCCTACAATCCCCAACATGGCTCAGAAATTCGATGTGTGTATTCGCGGTGATGGCATGGTGGGACGCACCCTGGCCTTGCTGCTGGCGCGTCAGCGTTTGCGGGTGGGATTGGTTGGGGCAACGCCATCACCAACCAGCCACACCTCACCAGACGTGAGGGCCTACTCACTCAACAGCGCCTCAAAAGACTTGCTGTCTGATTTGCGTTGCTGGCCTGACTCCCTGCATGCCACGCCCGTGCAACACATGCGTGTCTGGGGCGATGATGGCGGTTTTGCCCACTTTGAAAGCCCCACACCCGACGGCTTGAGCTGGATCGTAGACGTGCCCACGCTGGAAGCACAGCTGGCCCAAGCCGTGCGCTACCAAGCCGAAATCACCTTATTGGAAGCCCCTGCCCCCGCCGCACTGACGGTGGTGTGCGAAGGTCGCCGCAGCCGCACACGCGATGAACTGGGCGTGGACTTTGAGGTCTTGCCCTATGAACAACACGCCGTTGCGGCCCGTGTGCGCGGCAGCATCGCGCACCGACAGCAAGCCTTGCAATGGTTTGCCCACCACGGCAAGGGCTTGGAAATTTTGGCGCTGCTGCCTTTGGGTGGCGCTCAAGGAAACACCGCCGGTTTGGTGTGGTCGTTGCCGCCCGAACGCGCCCAAGAGATGCTGGCCTTAGACGCACACGCCTTTGCCCAAGCGGTGGAAGAAGCCAGCCACGGCGTGCTCGGCCAGCTGGAGCTCATCAGCGAACGCGCCATGTGGCCGCTGCAACTCGCACGCGCAGAGCGCTGGACGGGCAACTTTGCCGATGGCAGCGCTTGGGCGCTGGCAGGCGACGCCGCACACAACATCCACCCACTCGCAGGTTTGGGTCTGAACCTCGGCTTGGCCGATGTGGCCGAATTGGCCACCGTGCTGCAAACACGCGAAGGGCCAGACTATTGGCGCAGCGTGGGTGACCGCTACTTTTTACGCCGCTACGAACGTGCCCGCAAAGCCCACATGCTGCCCACCTGGGCGGCCTGCGATGGGTTGCAACGCTTGTTCGCGCATCCCAACGCCAGCGTGCAAGTGCTGCGCAACTGGGGCATGAATGGGTTTGACAAGCTCAGCCCCATCAAGCGCTGGACCATGCAACAAGCCATGAACTGATTTTTTGAAACGAGACACCATGCCACACCTCTTCCAACGCCTTGTTGCCGCTGCCACCTTGGGGCTCTTCTTGAGCACAGCATGGGCACAAGGCCAAGAAGCCACGATTCGTAAAAACCTGAACGACCGCATTCCGCAGTTGCCCAAAATTGAAGAAGTCAGCCGCACACCCATGGCGGGTTTGTTTGAGGTGCGTCTGAGCACCAACGAAATTTATTACAGCGATGCTGAAGGCAACTTCTTGATTCAAGGCAACTTGATCGACACCAAGAGCCGACGCAACCTCACCGAAGAGCGCGAGGCCAAACTCGGGGCGATCGACTTCAACACCCTGCCCTTGAAAGACGCCATCACCTTGGTGCGTGGCAACGGCAAACGCAAACTGGCGGTGTTTGAAGACCCCAACTGCGGCTATTGCAAACGCTTCGAACGCGACTTGAGCAAGGTGGACAACATCACCATCTACCTGTTTCTGTACCCCATCCTGGGCGCAGATTCGGTCGACAAATCGCGCAATGTTTGGTGCGCCAAAGACCCCGCCCATGCTTGGACGCAACTCATGGGACGCGAGCAAGCGCCTGCCAGCGCACAGTGCAACACCGCCGCCATTGAGCGCAACGTTGAGTTCGGCCGTAAATACAAAATCACCGGCACACCCACCTTGATTGCCCAAGACGGCTCACGCGTGCCCGGTGCCATCAACACCTCACAAATTGAAAAACTCCTGGCCGACGCCAGCAAATAAGCGAGCCACACCATGGTGCACACCCCCATTGATCCCGACAGCAACGCGGGCATTTTGATTCAACGCTTGGGCTATGCCGGCTTGATTCCCTTCGTCGGCTTGGCTTTCTTGATGTGGATCGTCACGCCCGAGGCCCACCCGTTTGTGTCGATTGCCCTGAGCGCCTACGCCGCCACCATCAGCGCGTTCTTGGGCGGCATCCATTGGGGCATTGGTTTGCGCCACAACGCCCCCCAGCGCAAACTGCACATGGTGTGGGGCGTGGTGCCCTCGCTGGTGGCATGGATTGCCGTCATCATGCCCGCCTATGCGGGCTTGCCTGTGCTGGGCGTGTTGCTCATCGCATGCTATTTGGTGGATCGCAAAACCTGGCCCGAAGCGGGTTTGCGCGATTGGATGACCTTGCGTTTTCGCCTGACCGTGGTGTCCACTTTGTCTTGCCTGTTGGGCGCGGCGGCCACCTAAATGCTGCACTACCTCGTTGAAGCCGCCGACCTGCATGCGCATGTGTATGGCGTGACGCTCACCATCGCCCAACCCAGCCCCCGCCAGCAAGTGTCGCTGCCAGTGTGGATTGCCGGCAGTTACATGGTGCGCGAGTTCTCGAAACAAGTGCTGAACATCAGCGCACGCCAGGGCAACCGTGCTGTGACGGTGCACCAGCGCGACAAATGCACCTGGGACATCGATTGCACCGACGCCGCACCGCTGACGGTGCACTATCGCGTTCATGCACACGACGACTCGGTGCGCACCGCCTGGCTCGATGCGCAACGCGGCTTCTTCAACGGCACCAGCGTGTGTTTGCAAGTGCAAGGCCAACACCATGTGCCCCATCTGCTGGAATTGGTGTCACCCCACACAGCCCATCCTCACACCGCCAATTGGCAAGTGGCCACAGGACTCACTGCCGTTCACACAGACCGCCGGGGGTTTGGCATTTACCAAGCCCAGGACTACGACGAGTTGGTGGATTGCCCGGTCGAGATGGGCGCTTTTTGGTCGGGCAGCTTTACCGCCTGCGGCATTGAACACCGCTTTGTGGTGGCTGGTGCGACGCCAGCTTTCGATGGTGAGCGTTTGCTGCGCGACAGCCAAAAAATTTGCGAAACCGCGATTCGGTTTTGGCATGGCAGCAAGCGTGCAGCGATTCCCCACAAGCGCTATGTGTTCATGCTCAATGCCGTAGCCAGCGGCTACGGCGGTTTAGAGCACCGCAACTCCACCGCCTTGATTTGTCAGCGCGCGGACTTGCCACGCATCAGCGATACCGCAGACCAGAAAGCACCTTTGAGCGACGGTTACACCACGCTTTTAGGGTTGATCAGCCACGAGTACTTTCACACCTGGAACGTCAAACGCCTGCGCCCCGCAGAGTTTGCACACTACGACTACACCCGCGAAAACCACACCGAGCTGCTGTGGTTCTTTGAAGGCTTCACCAGCTACTACGACGACCTGCTGTTGCGACGCGCCGGTTTGATGGACGACACGCAGTACCTGCGCTTGCTCAACAAAACCATCAACCAGGTGTTGCAAACACCAGGGCGAGAGGTGCAAAGCGTGGCGCAGTCGAGCTTTGAGGCCTGGACCAAGTACTACCGACCAGACGCCAACAGCCCCAATCTCACGGTGAGCTACTACACCAAGGGAGCCTTGGTGGCACTGTGCCTAGACCTGACCTTGCGCCAGCACGGCGTGCGCAACCACCGCCTGCGCTTGGACGATGTGATGCGCGCCTTATGGACGCGCTGCCAAGCAGGCCCCATGCAAGAGGCTGATGTGTTGGCCGTGCTGCAAGAACTCACAGGCCGCTCATGGGCGCCTGAGTTCAAAGCCTGGATTCATGGCACGCGCGAGTTGCCACTGGAGAAGTTGTTGGTCGCACATGGTGTGGCGGTGCACAAAGACCCTGCCCAATTCGCCCAACGCTTGGGGCTGCGCGTGAGCGAAGACCACAGCGTGCAGATCAAGCAAGTGCTCAACGGCAGTGCCGCACACCGGGCTGGCTTTGCGCCGGACGACGAATGGCTGGGACTGGAAGTGGGTGGCAAACACGCATCCGCCTGGCGCCTGAAAAAACTCGACGAGGTTTTGCTCTATGCAGGCACCGCCAAAAAAGTAACTGCTCTGGTCAACCGGGATGCGCAACTGCTGCGCCTGAGCTTGACGCTGCCCGACGCCAAAACCAGCACCACGTGGCGCTTGGCCATCAGCGAGCAGACTAAGGTCAAGGCCTGGTTGGCTTAACAACGCTTAGCGCTTGGTGAGCGCTGCCACGCTTTTTGCAGCGTGGCCATTTGCAAGCTGCTTATTTGAGTTGCCGTAAGTCCACCACGCGTTTGGCTTTGCCTTGGCTGCGCTCCACACCGCCTTCAGCCTTGAGCTCCACGCCAATGCTGGTGCCCACAAACATCTTTACATCGTGTTTGAGCTGCTGCGCCGCAGCTTGTGCAGCAGCGCTGTGCGGGTCAATGCCTGGGCGGGTTTCGACCACCACATGCAAGTTGTCCATCGGGCCTTCGCGGGTCAGCACGCATTGGTAATGCGGCGCCAACTCGGCACGCTTCAAGATGTACTCCTCGATTTGTGAGGGGAACACATTGACGCCACGCACGATCATCATGTCGTCGCTGCGACCGGTGATTTTTTCCATCCGGCGCATGGTGCGTGCGGTGCCAGGCAGCAAGCGCGTGAGGTCACGCGTGCGGTAACGGATGATGGGCAAGGCCTCTTTGGTCAAGCTGGTAAACACCAGCTCGCCCATTTCGCCATCGACCACGGGCTCGCCTGTTTCGGGATTGATGATCTCGGGGTAGAAATGGTCTTCCCAAATCGTCGGGCCATCTTTGGTCTCGACGCATTCGCTGGCCACGCCTGGGCCCATCACTTCAGACAGACCATAGATATCGACCGCATCAATGCCGCAGCGTTGCTCGATGGCGCGACGCATGTCATTGGTCCAGGGCTCGGCACCAAAAATACCCAAGCGCAAGCTAGACTCCGCAGCCGACAGGCCCAAGCGCTCAAACTCATCCGCAATGGCGAGCATATAGCTGGGGGTGACCATGATCAGGTCGGGTTTGAAGTCTTGAATCAACTGCACCTGACGCTCGGTTTGACCACCGCCGAATGGAATCACCGTCAGGCCCAAACGCTCGGCGCCGTAATGCGCGCCCAAGCCACCGGTGAACAGGCCATAGCCATAGCTCACATGCACCATGTCACCGGGGCGCGCACCGGCAGCGCGAATGCTGCGCGCCACCACGTTGGCCCAGGTATCGATGTCGTTTTGGGTATAGGCCACCACCGTAGGTTTGCCCGTGGTGCCGCTGGACGCGTGAATGCGCACACAGTGTTCACGCGGCTTGGCCAGCATGCCAAAGGGGTAGCTGTCACGCAAATCAGCCTTGGTGGTGAAGGGAAACTTGGCCAGGTCAGCCAATGTTTTGCAGTCGTCGGGATGAACACCTGCCGCGTCGAACTTGGCGCGGTACACGGGTGAATGGGCATAGGCCTCGTGCAAGGTCGCTTGGAGGCGTTTGAGCTGCAAGGCGCGCAGCTCGTCGATGCTGGCTTTTTCGATCGGTTCGAGCGGGAATTGTTGGGCCACGTGTTTCATGCGGGGATCACCGTTCCTTGGATTTGTGCGCTTTTACCGCGGAACATGGCGATGGTCTCGCCGTGTTGGTTGGTCACGCGCATGTCGTAAATGCCGTGGCGGCCCGACAAGGTCTGCTCGACACCTTCACAGGTGAGCACATCGCCGAGCTTGGCTGGTTTTAAAAACTCGATGCTGCAACCGGCCGCCACCGCCGCTTTGTTGTAGCTGTTGCAGGCAAAGGCAAAGGTGGAATCAGCCAGCGTGAAGATGAAACCACCATGGCAAATTTGGTGACCATTCAAATGCAGTGGTTGAACAGGCATGCGCAGCACCGCGCGGCCTGGCTCGCACACCAAAATTTCCATGCCCATGGTGTCTTTGGTGGCGGTATCCACAGCAAACATGGACTCCGCCACTTGCTTGGCGGTGGCGATGGCTTGGGCGTCGTGTTGCAACTCGGTACGCATCATTCCCCCTTGAACGCCGGGGCGCGTTTTTCCAAGAAGGCGCTGACGCCTTCGATGTAATCATGCGTGCGACCCAAGGCCGATTGGGCATCACGCTCAGCGTCCAGGTGTTGGGTAAAGCTGCGCGTGCCGGCGTCGCGCAGGAGGTGGCGGGTTTGCACCAGAGCTTGGGTAGGCATCACAGCCAGACGCTCGGCCATCGCCATCGCTGCAGCCAGGCTGTCTTCGGCCACATCCCAAATTAGGCCCCACTCTTTGGCCTGGGCAGCGCCCAATTTGTCGCCCGTCATGGCCAGGGCCATGGCGCGTGCCAAGCCCAAACGCTCGACCAGCAACCAGCTGCCGCCCGCGTCGGGAATCAGACCAATTTTGCTGAACGCTTGGATGAAACTCGCCGCAGGTGCCGCAATCGCAATATCGCAGCACATGGCCAACGACGCGCCAGCACCAGCAGCCACACCATTGACCGCCGCAATGGTCGGCATGCGCAAGGCTTGCAGCTTGCGTGCTGAGGGGTTGAAGGCTTGGTCAATCACCGGGCCAGGGTCGGCACGCTTGATCAAATCGGGACCCGGCGCAAAGTCGAACTCTGACAAATCGGCGCCAGCGCAAAAGCCGCGTCCGGCACCTGTGATCACCATCGCGCGGATGGTGGCATCGGCTTCGGCGCGATCGCACGCTGCCCATAAGTCGTGGTGCATTTGGCGCGTAAAACTGTTGAGCGCTTGGGGGCGGTTGAGCGTGACCAGGGCCACAGGGCCGCGCGCTTCGTACAAGACGGTGGAAGTCTCTTGGGGTGCTGTCATGGTGATCTCCTGCAAGAAATTTATCATTAACCGACCGATCGGTTGGTTAATGTTTACCCTTGGATTAGCTTGGCTATAGTTGAAGCTATCCAGTTTTTTCAACTTGTTTTTTGGAGCGCCCACATGGCTTACGAATTCATCACCGTCCACACCGAAGCAGACAAAGTGGGCGTCATCACCCTCAACCGCCCCAAGCAACTCAACGCGCTGAATGCGGGCTTGATGATCGAGTTGGGCCAGGCCCTGAAGGCCTTTGACGCCGACCACGCCATTGGCTGCATGGTCATCACTGGCAGCGAAAAAGCCTTTGCCGCCGGCGCTGACATTGGAGCCATGGCCACCTACACATTTGCCGATGTGTACAAAGACGACTACATCACCCGCGACTGGGAAACCATTCGCAGCATCCGTAAACCCGTGATCGCAGCGGTGAGCGGCTTTGCCTTGGGCGGTGGTTGCGAATTGGCCATGATGTGCGACTTCATCATCGCCGCAGACAACGCCAAGTTTGGCCAGCCTGAAATCAAGCTGGGTGTCATTCCTGGTGCGGGCGGCACACAACGTTTGCCACGCGCCGTGGGCAAAGCCAAAGCCATGGATCTGGCCCTGACAGGCCGCATGATGAGCGCCACCGAAGCCGAGCAAGCGGGCTTGGTCAGCCGCATCGTGCCGTTGGACAAGTTGATGGAAGAAACCTTGGGCGCAGCGTTGATGATTTGCGACTACTCCCAAATCGCCGTCATGGCCGCCAAAGAGTCTGTCAACCGTGCGTTCGAGAGCGGCTTGGCCGACGGCGTGATGTTTGAGCGCCGCCTGTTCCACGCCTTGTTTGCCACCGCCGATCAAAAAGAAGGCATGGACGCCTTTGTCAACAAGCGAAAAGCAGTTTTTAAGCACCAATAAAAGAAGCGGCAATTAATTAAAATTAAGACAAAACTAAAATAATTATTTTTATTTTAAATATAATTATGCTTTGTATAAATTTTAACGCCGCTCATGCTTTGCATCAAACGCTGTTTTATCTGCATCAACCTGCTCCTAACGCTGACTGCATGCGAAACTAATTGGGGCCTGGGCTTGCCAAGCGATAACTATGTGCCGGATGTGAACCTCAAAGGCGATGCGCGACGTCTCTATGAACAAGACGTCGTCCTCTGCCAAAAACAAATCTTGCAACAATACGGCGACAAATACATCACCAATAACGCCATCGTTGATTTACGCCGCTGTTTGATTGACAAGGGTTATGTACTGCTGAGCTAAGACCCAGACATGCCCATGCTGCGGATCATCGCGCTAAGATCAGCCTCATGAAGAAACTCCCGAACATTGACGTCAAACTGCTGGTGAAGTTCTCGCTGGGATTGGCTCTCTTGTCTTTTCTGTTCATGCAGGTGGATGGACTCAAAGAGCTTGGCTCGGTCTTGCTGGCACTATGCTTGCTGCCCTTCATTTTCAAGTTGCCTGAAGACGATTAGAGTTTCCAGATAAGCTATACTTCTGGGCTTCGGCGCTTTAGCTCAGTCGGTTAGAGCGATGGAATCATAATCCACAGGTCCGCGGTTCGAATCCGTGAAGCGCCACCAAAAATACACAACGGCCTCCAGTCATGGAGGCCGTTTTGCTTTAGGCAAATGAATTTGTGCTTCAGCGAACAGACATTCCGGCAGGACTGTTCAAAGATGGCTTCTTTCTAATTGTTTGAAAGAAGATTGGCCATGACGACCCACCCTCCTTCCATTGAAAAATTGGTAGATGAGCTGAATTCAGAGGTCACTGCATTGATGCAAGACAGCGCGCAGACTGTGCATGAACACACGGAACAATTACGCACGCAAGTCCAAAAAGTTCGCGAGAAAACGCAGGACTACATTCAACAAGAACCCGTCAAAGCTGTGCTGATCGCAGCGGCTGCAGGCGCCGCTTTGGTGCTGCTGACAAGCTGGCTTAGCCAGCGCGTCAAGTGATACGTCTGACATGAACGCCACCGACATCGCCGCTCGATTATGGGATTTGTTGCTCTCTCACCCCAACTTGCTGGCGACCCATATGAGCCACTACGCCATGCTCATGCGCGATGAAACCGAACTGGCTATGGCTTATTGGCGTTATCGCACGCTCATGTGGTTCATATTTTTGGCTTGTAGCTTGCTCTTTGTGGGACTGGCGGGCGTCGCGCTATTGCTGTGGGGCACGATGCCAGAAAGAACACAAGCCCATACCTGGGTGCTCTGGTTGGTACCTGCAACACCTTTGCTGGGTGCAATCTGCAGTTTCTTTGTATTGCAGCGCAAGCCTCCGCAGCCGCTGTGGTGCGTGTTGAGAGCGCAAATTTGCACCGACATCGCGTTGCTGAAAAACAATGCCCTTTGACACACGCGCTCACGCTGTCAGCCAACTGGCGCAAACACGACAGGCCATTGCGCAGTGCCTGGCTACACAAAATCAGCAAACGTCAACCACTGGCGCGTCTTCACAACGCGCAACAGATTGGGGCACGCCCTCTGGTTTCGTGGACTGGGCATGGAGGGTGGTGGTAGAAAAATTATTGTGTCAATTCACCCCAGCGCGCCAACCGATACGCGCCATTGCCGCGCTAAAAACAGCACAAGCGTTGTTGCATGCAAAGGCACAAACGCATCCAGGTCGTTTGGTGCTTGGGGCTGCATTGCTCGGCGCGGGCGCGGCGGCTACACGTCCCTGGCGCTGGCTGAAATGCTCAGATGTGTTGCACCAACTGTTGGCCCAATGCGTCACCCAAGCCTTGACCAACCACACGAGCGGCACCAAAGGCAATCGTTAGCGCAGCGTCGCGCACATCCGCTGCGTACTTGACTAATCCCTACAAAGTCAAAGCTTTCCTCTATTTAGCTATGGTGCGAGGTGGAACAGAAAGCAAACAATGGAACTACTCAGCAACCCACAAGCTTGGATCGCCTTTGCCACACTCACCGCCTTAGAGCTGGTACTGGGAATAGACAACATCATCTTCATTTCGATTTTGGTCGACAAATTACCTGCCGCCCAAAGAGAACTGGCACGACGCATTGGTTTGTTCATGGCCATGTTCATGCGCATTGGCCTGCTGCTGGTCTTGTCGGTCATCGTCGGGCTGGTGGCACCGCTGTTCACCGTTTTTGATCAGGCCATCTCTGGGCGTGATTTGATTTTGATCTTGGGCGGCCTGTTTCTGATTTGGAAAAGCACGGGCGAAATTCACCACTCACTCGAAGGGGAAGAAGACACCCACAGCAGCGCAGGTCGCGCCACACTGACCCATGTGATTTTGCAAATCATGCTGGTGGACTTGGTGTTCTCGCTGGACTCCATCATCACGGCCGTGGGCATGGTGGACGAAGTCGCCATCATGATCGCGGCAGTGATTGCCTCTGTGGGCTTGATGATGGTATTTGCCACAGCCATTGGTCAATTTGTATCGAAGCATCCGTCCATCAAAATGCTGGCGTTGACCTTCTTGGTCGTCGTGGGCGTGGTGCTCATGGCCGAAGGTTTTGGACACCACATTCCCAAAGGCTACATCTACTTTGCCATGGCGTTTTCAGTCGTTGTGGAATTACTGAACATTCGATTCAGAAAACGCGCCAAGCAGTCCATCCACCTGCATGCTGCGCGCATGCCTGGAGAATAGAGACGCGGCTTCGCCGATAATTCTTGTTTTCTCAATGTTGTAAGGAAACCGGGATGGATAACAAAGCCTACGAACAGTACCGCAAAGCCAATCCAGAGGTGAACACGCCCTTATCGACGTACGAGGATGTCGATTTGTTCGACGGCAACTTCACCAACACCGAGATGGTGATCTGCGGTGTGTTTTTGGTCTTGGCGATTTATGCCACTTACAAGATTTTTTTCAAAAAGAAAAAATCTGAAAGTGACGAAACCACCTCAACGAACGAGCGCGAGCAATAACAAAGCTTCCTGCGCCGCCACCCGGCCCTCGTCGGTAGGAATAACCCAAACCTCCACCTCACTGCCGTCTGCGTGAATGGCTTTCGGCGTGTCTCCCAATGCCGCATGGTTGCGTGCTGCGTCCACACGCACACCCAAATAAGCCAAGGCGTCACCCACTTGTTGGCGCAGCACCGCATCGTGCTCGCCAATGCCTCCGGTGAAGGCCAACACATCCAGCCCGCCCACACACGCGCTCAAGGCGCCGACTTCGCGCAGCACACGGTGGGCAAACAAATCAGTTGCAAAGCGGGCCGCTTCTGAAGTGGAAGCACGCAAGGTGCGCATGTCCGCACTCTCACCAGAAACACCGAGCAAACCACTTTGTTTGTACAGCAGCTTTTGAATTTTGTCGTGGTCCCAACCTTGCTCCATCAAGTAGAGCAAGACACCAGGGTCGATGGCGCCGCTGCGTGTACCCATCATCAAACCATCTAAGGCTGAAAAACCCATGGTGGTGGCTCGGCTGATGTGCGCGGTGGTCGCACAGACGCTGGCCCCGTTACCCAAATGCGCCATGACCGTGCGTTGTGCCGAACGTTGAGAAACGCGTTGCAACACCTGGCTCACGTATTGGTAAGACAAGCCATGAAAACCGTAGCGACGCACACCAGTTTCAGTCAAGGTTTTGTCAATCGCAAACGTCGTCTCCAGGGGTGACAAGGTGCGATGAAACGCGGTATCAAAACAAGCCACCTGTGGCAACTCAGGAAATGATTCAGCGAAGGCGCGAATACCAGCCAGGTTATGCGGCTGGTGCAACGGCGCCAACGCATTGAGCGTGGCGAGTTGCGCCAGCACCTCGGGGGTCACCTGAACGCTGGCGGAGAAATATTGCCCCCCATGCACCACGCGATGGGCAGTGGCCTGCACACGCACATGTGCAAAGCGGGTGGCCAACAAGTCTTTGAGCGTGCGCAAGGCCGCATCGAACACATCTTCACCAGGCTGCACAGCGACAAGCGCCGAGGTTTTGGTTTGGCCTGTTGCACCACAGCTGATGCGCGGTTGCCCCGCAGGCTCCAAGCCTTCAATATTGCCCGTGACCTCGGCCTCAGCAATGCCCGAATCTGTGATCGGATAGAGCGCAAACTTCAGACTCGACGAGCCCGCATTGACAGACAGAATGCTCATGCGGGATGGCTGCGATAGTGGTGTGCAATCAACTTGGCCAGCAAGGCCGATGCACTGCGCGTGGTGGCCGAGTCGGCCCGACTGGTCAGCGCGATGGGCACGCGTGCGCCCAGCACCACACCGCTGCCGGAGGCACCGGCCAGGTATTCGAGTTGCTTGGCCATCATGTTGCCCGACTCCAAATCGGGGGCCACCAAAATATCGGCTTGCCCGGCCACGGGCGAGCTGATGTGTTTGATCTCGGCCGCATGGGTAGACACCGCATTGTCAAACGCCAAGGGGCCATCCAACACGCCGCCTTTGATTTGCCCACGATCGGCCATCTTGCACAAGGCAGCCGCATCCAAGGTGGAGGGGATGCTGGGATTGACGGTTTCCACGGCCGACAAAATCGCTACTTTGGGTTGCGCCACGCCCATGATCTGCGCAAACAAGATCGCGTTTTGCACGATGTCTGCCTTCTCTTGCAGATTGGGGGCAATGTTCAAAGCCGCATCGGTGATGTACAGCGGCTTGGGATACATCGGGGCTTCAAAACGAAACACATGTGACATGCGTCGCCCAGTGCGCAAGCCCGGTTGCATGACCACGGCGTGAATCAATTCGTCGGTGTGCAAGCTGCCTTTCATCAAGGCTTCCAGCTTGTGGTCTGCAGCCATTTGCGCGGCCATCTCTGCCGCGGCATGGCTGTGCGGCACATCGATCACGGTCACGCTGCCGATGTCAATCTGGGCCTCAGCGGCCAAGGCGCGCAGTTTCTTTTCAGGCGCAATCAGCACCGCCTTGATCAGGCCGGCCTGATGTGCGTCCATCGCACCTTGCAATGAGTCTGCATCACAGGGATGCACCACACCGCACAGCACGGGCTCCAAATGCGCACCCAGCGCCAGCAAATTGGCGTGACGAGCTTCGGGGTCAAAGAGGCTGATGTGCGGTGCGTGCACGCGTGGCAGACGCAATTTTTCGAGCGGTGCCATCACACGCGCCATGCCGTACAAGACGCGTTCACCTTTTTGGTTGACCAGCAGGCAATCGAGGTCCACCGTTTTTTTATCGTCATGCTTGGCGATACATGTCACCGTCACATTGAGCGTGTCACCAATGCGCACAGGACGGCTGAAATGCAAATTCTGCTCAAGGTAGATCGTGCCAGGGCCTGGAAACACCGTACCCAACAGACTGGAAATCAAAGCACCACCCCACATGCCATGACCAATCACGCCATGGAACAAGCTGGCATTGGCGTAGTCGGGATCCAAATGTGCGGGGTTGGTATCGCCAGACACAGCGGCAAAGGCTTGGATGTCGGCCAAGGTCAAGGTGCGCACCATGCGGGCCGACTGCCCCACCACGATGGTGTCGTAAGGATAGTTTTCCAACCAAGCGTTGTCTGGGTCGTTGGTGGTTTCTGTGATGTCGTTCATGGCAATCTATCTGTTGGGGCCATGGCATGGATGCCACAGTCCATGTCATTCGATCTCACACTCAGGGGTTGAGCAAAGCGTCCAAGCCACCGTAGGGCTCAAAACGCCCATCGATAAAACGTAAACGTGAAGGGCCTTGCCACGCGCGGGCGGCCACCGAGTGGCGCGGATCGCCGGGGTAGCAAATATGGCGGATGCCGTCTTCGTCAAAGGTTTCGGGCAACACCGTTGGAGGGTGTTGCGCAACTGCGGCGCGCAGGACACTGGCCACATCGCGGTGTGCCAGCAAACTGACCAAGGTCATGATTTGAGGCGGCGCCAACGCGATCTCACGCGCCCAGTAACGATGCAACCCATCGCTGGGTGTCACCCACACGCTGTCCACCGCTTCCACGTTGTCATGAATCGGCGCTTGGCCTTCGGGCAACGCCGCCACAAAAAAGCGCGTGTCAAACCGTTTGTTGGTGACCGACGGTTGCACGGGTGTGATCCAACGCGACCAGGGGGCCAAGTATTGGGTGTCCACGCTCAAGTCCGCGCTTTTCAACACATCAAAAAACGCCTCACCAGCATGCAATTGTTTTTGCCATTGCTGGCGTTGCTCGGCGTCATGCGCCAGCGAGTCTTGGTTGCGTGCACGGGCATACAAGACACCGCACTCTTCCAAAGACTCACGCACCGCTGCGGCATACAGGCCAGCGGCCGTGTGCACCTCTAACTCAGGTTCCCCTAAGGCTTGGTGCAAGGCTTGCGGTGTGCGGTCCAGGTGGGCATGCAGCGCTGGCGCGCAATCGGCAGCGTCCAATTTGCCACCCGGAAAAACATAAGCGCCGCCCAACACCGCCGAAGCTGTGTGGCGGCGTAACAAGAACACTTCTAGGCCAGTGCGTGGCGCGTCCCGCAGCAACACCACCGTGGCCGAAGCCCTGGGTGGCGTGGTGACGACTTCGCTGTTGAGTTGCATCAATGCACGCACGCAGCCGTGTGCATCACTTGGCGGGGTAAGCGAAATCAACGCGGCGGTTTTGCGCCCACGCTGCTTCGTCATGGCCTTGCGCTTTGGGCTTCTCGCTGCCAAAGCTCACAGGTTCCGCTTGCTTGTCGCTCACGCCATACACCTTGAGTGCGCGCGCCACAGCTTCGGCACGTTTTTGACCCAAGGCCAAGTTGTATTCACGACCACCGCGCTCGTCGGCATTGCCTTCTAAGCGGATGGCCAAATTGGGTTTGGAAGCCAAGTACTTGCCTTGACGCTCGACCACGGCAGTTTCTGATGCCTTGACATTGAATTGGTCAAAGTCAAAGTAGACGCTGCGCTGTGTCGAAATCAGGCTGTTGGGGTTCAAGTGGTCTGCCACCACGGATGCCACATTGCTGACCCCCGCCGCATCGACCGCTTTGCCGGTGACGTCAGACGTGTTGTCCAACTTGGTAGAGCTACAGGCTGACAAAAAAGCCAACGAAACAAAAGAAAGAAGCGCGATGCGGCGTTTGGACATGGAGTGATGAGTATAGAAAGTTAACCCATTGATTTTAACGGAGGGACTTTGTCTCTTGAGTGAACTTCATGGAATCCTGAAATCTCTGCGGTGGATGCTGGATTTATCGGTCAAAACAATGAAAGTGTTGTTTTTTTTGACATTTTCTAAAAATACTTTATAAATCAACAACATCCTAAATATTCTTAATTTCATTTCTTTTTTCCTTTTAAATAACACCAAAGTATCTAATAATGAATAGAATCAGTCCCCCAACCGTCCCAAGCCCGCACCAACGCTCGCATTGACCCCTGTGATGGTGCGCATGTAAATTCGATTCCCCCCGCTATTCATGGCTGGGGTCTGGAGAAGATAAATGTCAACTTTCAAAATTTTGGTCACCAGTCAAAAAGGTGGCGTCGGTAAGAGCACTGTCTCTGCTAACTTGGCTGCGTACATGCGCAGCCAAGGTCAAACTGTGACCTTGATTGACTTTGACACCCATGGCTCATCCAGCACCTGGCTGCGTCGTGCACCTCAAATTGGGGTGGCCATTCAACACCACATCTTGCCCTTGGATCAAGGTGGTAACCGCCCCATCTTGGACGCACGCTTGCACCTGCGTCGTGCCGCAAGCAGCTCAGAAGTGGTGATCTGTGATTTGACCTGGACCGACTCCATTGCCGGCGAGTTGATGTTTGAGTACGACTTGGTGATCGTGCCAACCTCCGTCTCTGAAATGGAATTGGCCGCAACAGCGGGTTTCTTGAGTCGCCACCGTTGGGTCTTCGACTCCGCCATTCATACCCCTCCCACGTTGTTGGTGTGCCCCACTCGCGTGCAGCCCGAACAACTGCGCAGCGATGTGTTTTCGAAGCAGCGCTTTCCTGTCAGTTTCATGCTGGCACCACCCATTTTGGAAGCGCAAACCGCACGCGAAATGTTTGAACGTGGTTATCTAATGGACTTGCCCGATGCGTGTGGTTCCTCTTTTGTGGAATTTGGCAAAGCCGTGGCTGCGGCGCGCGATATGCGCCAAACAGCGCATGCGCAAAACGGCATGCGACCTGCCAACAGCCCCGTGCGCACGAGCCCACCATTGCGCAGCGGCGTCTTGGGTGCCCATGCAACAGCCAACGCAACAGGCGGACGTCACAACTTGCTGGCAACCTCCAGCACCTTGGCCCACCAATACTCTGTGCTGGGCCGCCATCGCTTGCAAAAAGTGCGCCCCGACGACACAATCCCCAGCGCCAAGCCCACCACCGCGGCAGGCCATATGGCCGCTATGGGCATTCCCCAGTTCTTGAAACGTATCTCCATGGGTGTGATCAGCAAATGAGCGCCGAACCGCAGTTCTTGTCTTTCAAAGGACTCAAACAATACACGCCTGAGCAAGGCTGGGGGCAAGTCAATGACATGCTGCAAGCCCACCGCCAAACCACGCCGCTGCATCCGCCTGCGAACGAGCCAACGGCAGTGCCCGACAACGTACCCACCTTGACCGACGTGCCAGACTCCAGCGAAGACCTCTCATCACCTCTGTTTGACCCTTTGATGAGCGAGTTGTTTGAACAGCTGCGCGTGTCACCCACAGATGAGTTGACACAAACTTGGCGCACCATTGCGGCTGAAGTCAATTTGCTCACCCAACGCATGGCCTTGCAACGCGAGTTGCAAGAGAGGCTCAACAAACTCGACCAAGACTTGACCGATTTGCGTAGCACCATCATGGAACGACTGAATGATGTGCAGCAAGCGGCCGACCAGCAATTGGCAGCTGCGCGTCAACGCGTTCAAGTCTCAGCCTTAGCGCAAAGTAAGTTGGCGGCCAAGCTCAAACCTTAATTTTTCACTGTCGCCTTGGAGGCCTCACGCATGCTGGACAAACTCAATCAGATCTATCCGGTGCGCTACACCGCCTTCATTGCTTCCGTCGTTCTTTTGCTATTCACGCTCTTGGGGGCGGGCGTCACAGGCCTGAGTGGTTGGTGGCCTGTGTTTTTTCTGGCGCTGAGCTTGATCGGTTTGTACGATCTGCAGCAACAGCATCACGCGATCTTGCGCAACTACCCTGTGATTGGGCATTTGCGCTTCATGCTTGAAACCATTCGCCCCGAAATTCGCCAGTATTTCTTAGAGTCAGAAACAGAAGCCTCCCCCTTCTCACGCGCTCAACGCACCTTGGTGTACTCGCGCGCCAAAGGGGCTTCCGACAAACGCCCATTTGGCACACAACTTGATGTGCGCGCGATCGGCTATGAGTGGATCAACCATTCCATTGCCCCCTCTCAACTGCACGACCACAATTTCCGAGTTCAAGTCGGTGGCAGCGCCTGCACGCAGCCCTACAGCATCAGCTTGTTCAATGTCTCAGCCATGAGCTTTGGCGCACTCAGTGCCAATGCTGTGTTGGCGCTGAACTTAGGCGCCAAGATGGGTGGGTTTGCCCACGATACGGGCGAAGGCTCCATCTCGCGCCACCATCGTACACACGGCGGTGATTTGATTTGGGAAATTGGCTCGGGCTACTTCGGTTGCCGTGACGCAACCGGCCACTTCAGCCCTGAAAAATTTGTCGAAAACGTGCGCTCGCCTCAAGTCAAGATGGTGGAAATCAAACTCAGCCAAGGCGCCAAACCCGGACATGGTGGCGTCTTGCCAGGTCCCAAAGTGACGGAAGAAATCGCCGAAGCACGGGGCGTTCAGATCGGTGAAGACTGTGTGTCTCCCGCCAGCCACAGCACCTTTTCGACACCCTTGGAAATGATGGCATTTGTGCAGCAACTGCGCACCTTGAGCGAAGGTAAACCGGTGGGCATCAAGTTGTGCATTGGTCATCCATGGGAGTGGTTTGGCATTGTCAAAGCCATGCTAGAGACAGGTATTCGCCCTGACTTTGTGGTGGTGGATGGTGCCGAAGGCGGCACGGGCGCGGCCCCACTGGAGTTCTCTGACCACATGGGCATGCCTTTGCAAGAAGCCTTGCGATTGGTGCACAACACCTTGGTGGGTACGGGCTTGCGTGATCAAATCCGCGTCGGTGCCAGCGGCAAAATCATCAGCGCCTTTGACATCGCACGTGCCCTCGCCTTAGGCGCCGACTGGTGCAACAGCGCACGGGGCTTTATGTTCGCTTTGGGATGCATTCAAGCGCAGACCTGCCATACCGGCAACTGCCCCACCGGCGTGACCACTCAGGACCCTCAGCGCCAAATGGCCTTGGTGGTGCCGAGCAAAGCCGAGCGTGTTCACAACTTTCACACCCATACCTTGGAAGCACTGCAGGAGTTGATGGAAGCTTCTGGCTTGACACAGCCCAGCGACATCACACCCAAGCACATCATGCGCCGCGTGAGCGAAACACAAACCTTGCATTTGTCAGAGTTGATCGACACGGTGCCAGCCGATGCTTTGCTGCAAGACGACCTCAACAGCCTACCTTCTGTGTACCGCGACTGGCCATTGGCCAGTGCGACACAGTTTGGCCTACAAGCCGCCGCCTCTGGCGGTTAATTACTGGCTGCCAGCGGCAGGTACACGTGGGTATTGGATCGTGACGGGCCGCTCACGCTGTGTAGGCGCTGCAGCTTGTGCGGCAGAAGCTGCGGCAGCGGCAGAAGCGGCAGCCGCAGCTGCACGGGCTTTTTCTGCTGCGCGCTCGGCAATGGCTGCACGCTCAGCAGCGCGTTCTGTGGCGGCACGGTCAGCGGCCGCTTTGGCCACAGCGGCCGCCGCTGCTTTTTCAGCCGCAATTCTCTCTGCCGATTTTTCAGGTGGTGCTGGAGGTGTTGCACGCATGGCGGCTGCTTTTTCGGCTGCCGCTTTTTGCGACGCCAAACGTTCAGCAGCAGAAGCTTTCTCTGACGCAGCCGCTTTTTCAGCCGCGCGCTCAGCGGCGGCGGCGGCGGCCACGGCTTTGTCGGCTGATTTTTCGAGCGTCTTCACAGCGGCTTGCTCAGCCGCTGATTGCGATTTTTCCCGCGCTTGCAAACCTGCGTTCACATCGCTTCTGAGTTTTTGAATCTCGGCCATCAAGGCCAAGGTATTGGGACCACTGGCCGGAGCCGCTGCGGGCTGGCGTGATGCCGCCGCTTGACTCAAGGTTTGAACCTTGGCTTCGACCGCCTGCAATTGTTTTTGCATGGCTTGGAACTGGGCTTCGGTGGATTTGTTCGATTGGGTTGCAATCACCGTGGGCATGCCCGTCAACACTTTGTTCAACTCTTCGAGACGATTGGCCACTTGGGTTTGGGTGGTGTTCATCGCCTCTTGTTTTTCAGTGATTTCTGAAAAGTCAGAGTTGGTTTTACCAATCGCCGTCAAGCTGGCATCGACCTCAATCACACGCTTGGCCATGGCGTAAATCATGGCGTCCAGTTCTTTGATGGACTTGGTCATCTTCAGCGTCACCGCCAAAAACACACCCATGGCGATCAACAAACACGCGACAAAAGCAGCCAGGGTGATGCGCGAATGCAGCACATTACGGCGGTTGGTTTCTTGGATTTTGGCCACCACGGCGCGCATGGTCGCGCTGACGTCAGCCGCAATCGAGGCTGAGCGGGTCGACACCTCGGCCGAGTCGAGCACCACCGAAGTGAGCTCCTCAATTTGACGCGCGACTTCGTTACTGTCCATCGACTGATTGGCCAGTTCGGTCAAGCGATCGGCAGTTTCCTCCACATCCAAATGTGGCGTTGCCTCGTCGTCTGTGGGTTGTTGGGAATCCGCCATATTCAAACCTTTGATCTAATTTCGAGCTGATCCAGTCGATCATTGAGCTCCTTAATGTCCGTCGTCAACGTATCCATACGGACCTGGAACAACTCCCATAAATGATCGGCTTGAACTGGCAGCACTTGAGCGGCAGGCTCTGATTCACTGACGGGGAGCGCCTCGGGAGACTCGGGTTCTTCATGCCCCACTTGGTCCATCAAGGTCGGCACTTGTGCCAACTCGGAAGCCGTGAGGCTTTGCACCTCGGCATCCAAATTTGGCACCTCCAGCTTGGGCAGCTGCTCCGGTTGATAGCCCGGTTCAAAGGCAGGAACGTCGTCGATGACGCTTTGGGTCGCGTCGTGATCAGGACGGATCACGCTGACTTCTTCTTGATTCATGACTTCATTCCTCACCTCAGCTTCAAGGCTTTGTAAATTGGGCTTTCAGTGACTTCACACTGCGCAACCATCCTTTGGCCAAGACGGGGCTCGACTGCATGAATGCATCAGCCTCGGCCTTGGTCGCCCAAGGGCCAGCGACCAAGATGAAATACCGCTTTTTAGTGTCCTTTTTGTAGACGCGCAACACGCGCGCTTTGGCATACACCGTCTGCGCGCGCTTCAAAGATTGGGCTTCTTCCTCGGTGTCAAACGCCGCCAACTGCACCACATAGCCGTTGGCTGGCAATTGACTCACCCAAGTCTCATCTGATTGGGTATCGGCTTCTTTGGCATTAGGTTTAGCCGTATTTTTGTCAGCGGGTTCAGCCGGGGCTTTCGTCTCAGGCTTGGACGCGGGCGCAGAGGCTGGTGCTGAGGCAGCCACAGCGATCGGCGCAGAAGCCGCTGCAGCGGGTACCAGCGCTTTGACAGGCACAGGCGACGAAGCGCTCACCAGGGATTCTTTGGGATCAAGCGCTGCGCTAGCAGGCATCGCCTGCGCCGCACTCGCAGCCGCTGCGGCGCTGGCAGCCACTTCTTGCGCAGCCGAAGCCGCTGCCTCGCTGGCCGCTTGCAAAGCCGCCGCACTGGCTGCCTCTTCAGCAGGCGCAGCCACAGCGGGAGTGCCACGCAACAGGTATTTCTTGAACTGCTCGACTTCGCTGAGCACCAACTCTTGGTACATCACAGCAAACACACCTGTAGACAACAAGAACAACACGAACACCCAACCCCATCGGATGCGGCGGGTTGGCCGTTTGAACAAGTCCGTGTCGGCCGGGGCATCGCTAGCGCTTGGCGCCAGTGCGTGCAAAGCAGGTTCACGCGACATTTCGGGCATCGGCAACGGCGCTGCAGCGGCCGTCGTCACCGCAGGTGCAGCAGCTAAGACGTTAGCAAAAGAAGGCGCACTTGCGATCGCATCAGGCGATGCGGGTTTGGTCGACAAAGCATCCGGCGCGAGCACCGGTTCTTGGCGCTTGCCAAACCCGGGCACACGCCAAGAAGTTTTGGTCGGAATATTCAGCAACTGCGCAACAGGCGTCACCTCGTCACGCAACACGGGCGGCTCAGGCGTGGGTTCGGGATCGGAACGCACCCAGTCATCCCCCAAATCGCTCTTGGCTTCGCCAGCTTGGGTTTCGACTTCCCATTCCACCAAGCTCTTGCCAAAGGCTTGCAGTTTGCTGCGGTAATTGCCTTTGCTGTTGATGAGCAAGATCACCGTGATGTTGCTGGCTGGAAAGCCATTGACCAGACGGGCCAGCAGCTGCAGCTCAAAGTCTTGCATCAAGATCGAATCACGGAACACCAAATAACGTCGTGGTGCGTGCTTTTTGTCTTTTTCCAGCGCTTGGTTGAGCGTGAGCTCCGACAAAATTTCGTTGAACTTTTGAACCAAACGTTCTGAGTTGGTGGAAGAACAAAACTCGACTTGGCCATCGCCCTGGGCCAGCAAGCGTTCTTCAAACAAATCACCATAAAAATCGAGCACCTTGTCGTGCTCGCTGAGCACGGCCAAATTGGTACTGCCCTCCTTCAAAGACTTGAGGAGGATCTCAAAACGCAACCGGTCACCGGGGCTTTGGAATATATCTGTCATGCGCGCTTCAGCTCATCTCAGGAGTTCATCAAAACGCCATTGGCGTCGAACTTCATCTCATCAGGGATGGATGGTGTGGGTTTGACCACTTCCTGGCCACGACCATACGACTGGTTCAGGCTGAACACATAGGCAATGACCTGCGCAACCGCGTGGTACAGAGCTTCTGGGATCGGATGATCCAGCTTGGTCGTGAAGTATAAGGCGCGAGCCAGCAAAGGCGCTTCAAAAAGATAAACACCGTGCTCTTGGGCTTCTTCACGGATACGGGCTGCCAACCCGTCTTCACCCTTGGCCACCAAGAGCGGCGCACCGTCGCCCGTGGGGTCATACGACAAGGCCACCGCAAAGTGGGTTGGGTTGGTGATGACGACATCGGCGTCTTTGACCTTGCCCATCATCTTGTTTTCCAAAATTTCGCGCTGACGACGGCGAATTTGACCTTTGACCTCGGGGCTACCTTCCGAGTTCTTCATCTCATCACGCACCTCTTGCTTGGTCATCTTCAACTTCTTGTTGAGCTGATGACGTTGCACAGGCACATCCACCAAGGCCACCAACACCAGGCCTAAGCTCAGCCAAAAACAAGAATCCACAATGATGGTTCCCGCCACTTTGACAGCTTGGCCCAAATCCATTTGGGAAATGTTGGTCAGATCATTCAAGTTGTTCATGATCGAGATCAACAAAATCGCGCCCACCACGAGGAACTTGGCCACAGCCTTGGCCAGGTTGATCAAAGCGTCGGGGCCAAACATGCGCGCCAAACCTGTCATGGGGTTGAGCTTGCTGAACTTGGGCAACACCATCTTGGGTGAAAAGATAAAGCCACCGGCCAAGGTGGTCGACAGCACCGCAATCACATACAGCACACACACCAAGGGAAACACGATCAACAAACCATCAACGATGGAGCTGCCAAAAATGGCTGGCAACAATTCCGGCTTATCTACGATACGGCGGTCAAACTGCAGCTGGTGCTTGAACAAATTGCCCATACCATTGAACAGGTACTGACCCATCATGGTAAAAAACAAGGTCGCCACCACCATCATGGCCGCAGGAGCCAACTCTTGGGAACGGGCAATCTGCCCGTCTTCACGGGCTTTTTTGAGCCGCTGCGCCGTCGGTTCTTCGGTTTTGTCTTGGCCGCTTTCTTCTGCCATCTCAACCTCCTAAGAAAGCGCGCAGCATGGAAAACGCTTGGGCCCAGACCCACTGCACACGAGCCACGTTGTTGCCCATGGAGAAGATGAGAATCACAAAACCTGTCAAGATCAAGGCCGGAAAACCGACCGTGAAAATATTCAAACTGGGAGCGGCACGGGCCACAAAACCAAGACCCACGTTGATGAATAGCAAGGTCATCATCACCGGTAAGGCAATCAACAAAGCGCCCAAGAACATCATGGCGCTCCAATGAATCATCTTGCCCAGCATGTCTTGGTTAAAAAACTCTTGGCCAATGGGAATCAAGGTGAACGACTCCAACACCAAGCCAAACACAATCAAGTGGCCACCCATGCCTAAAAACACCAGGGTACCCAGGATGTTGAAGAACTGCGACAGAACCGGCACGTTGCCCATGTTGGGGTCAATCATGTTGGCAATCGTCAAACCCATGGATGCGGAAATGGCCTGACCGGCCACAACCAACGCTGCGGACGCGATTTGAAACACCAGGCCCATCGTCAAGCCGATCAAAATTTGACGTGCGATTTCCATCACACCATCGGCTGTGAGGGGGTCGATGCGGGGAATTTGAATTTGCTGCGAGACAAAAAATGCCATCGCAAAACCCAGCAACACGCGAATGCGCATGTTGACGGCACGAATCGAAAAAATAGAGGTGAACGCTAAAAACGCCGACAAACGCAGCATCGGCCAGATGACGACCAGAAACTTGTCAAGAATGTCGATCAACGAAGCGTTCATGGCCCGTGCTTACATGAACAAGCTGGGAATACGGGTGAAGATGCCCTTGGTGTAGTCCACCATGGTGTTGATCATCCAACCACCCGCCACCGACATGGTCAGGCCCACGGCCAAGACCTTGGGAATGAAACTCAAGGTTTGTTCGTTGATGGAGGTGGCGGCTTGAAAAATACCGACCACCAAACCCACGATCAACCCGACCCCGAGCAAGGGTCCCGAGATGATCATGGTCATCCACAAGGCTTGACGGGCTAAATCGACAACGGCTGCGCTATCCATGAGACGACTCCTTAAAACACAAAGCTATTGGCCAGAGACGCCATCAAAAGCGTCCAGCCATCGATCAACACAAACAACATCAGCTTGATAGGCATGGAGATGATCATGGGCGACAACATCATCATGCCCATGGACATCAAGACGCTGGCAACGATCAAGTCAATCACCACAAAGGGGATGTAAATCAGAAAACCAATCGTGAAGGCACTCTTGATCTCAGAAGTGATGAAAGCAGGCATCAAGGTGGTGAAAGGCACTTGGGCTGAGTCTTCCAACTCGCGGCGGTTGGCGATTTGCATGAACATGGCAATGTCGTCTTCACGGGTTTGCTTGGTCATGAAGTCACGCACCGGCACTTCAGCCTTCATCAAGGCTTTGTCAAAGTCGAGGTTGCTGTTCATGTAGGGGCCAATGGCCTCTTTGTAGACCTGCTCGAACACAGGCGACATGATGAAGAAGGTCAAGAACAAAGCCAAGCCCACCAACACGGTGTTGGGTGGTGTTTGCGCCGTGCCCAAAGCCTGGCGCAGAATAGACAACACGATGATGATGCGCACAAACGAGGTCATCATCAGCAACATCGAAGGCAGCAGCGTGAGCGTGGTCATCAAGCCCAGCAATTGCAGGCTCATGCTGTATTGCTGACCGGCTTTGCCGCCACTCACATTGACCAAAGGAATACCTTGCGCATGCGAGACCATGGGCAAACTGGCCAAGGCCAGCAAGAGAACCGCCAAGATGACGTAGAGAATTTTTTTGGTGATGGGCTTACGCAACATGGGAAGACTCCTGCGTCCACGCGTGCAGCGTTTTCACTTCACCGGGGCTGACACTGGCCAACACCATTTGGCTATCGACCTGGATCAACACCATCTTGTGCTTCAGACTCAAAGGCAATGCCTCGAGCACCTGAATGCGTCGATCAGCCTGTAAATGGCCGCCCAAACCCTTGTTGCGCTTAACCCACCACAGCGCACCACCCAACAAGGCAAACACACTCAGTGTGCTGGCAATGAATTGGACCCAATCGAAACTTTGCATAATGAATTTCCTGTGCGCGATGACGGTTTTTTGACACATGGCGTGCCTGTATGAACTGGTATTGCAATGCCCATGCCAGCTGTTTTTGGCACACGCCGTCAACGCTATAGTTCGGTCATGCGTACCCTTCAAGCTCTCTTCCTCTGCGCTGCCTTGCTCTGCAACAGCGGTGCCCACGCCAACACCTGGACCGCCGTAGGCCTGTTCGACATCGGCACCTTCTATGTGGACTTAGACAATGTCACGCGCGCGGGTGACCACCGCAAGGTCTGGACATCGCTGGACTACCGCGACCCGCAAACCAACCAACATAGCAAAAAGCCTTACAAGTCGACCCGCATGCAAATGGAGTTCGATTGCAAGGACCAAACCGTGCGCAGCCTGTCGCTGTCCTACCACACGGGTGTGCGTTTGAGCGGTGAGGTGTTGTCCACCGAGGGGGTGATTGGGCCGTTCGAGCCCGTGCCGCCCGACACACCGATCTTCAAAATCATGCGCTTGGTCTGCTGAACGGCATCACACCATGGGATGGATGCGCGACTTGATCCATGCAGGCGGCACAGGCGGCCTGAACTGGCATGTGCATGCCCACTACGCGCGCCGGCGCTGGCAACCCACGGTCGATTTGATCGATGCATTTCTGGCCCAGGTACGCCCCCAAGCCGAGCACCTGTTATTGATTGGATGCAGCGCTGGTTGGATGATGCCCGCAAGTTGGCTGGCCCGTTTTGAACGCATTGACGCCTACGACATTGACCCACTGGCCGCAGCCTTGTTCCATTGGCGTCATGGCCGTCATTTGCGGCAACTCGGCGTGCAGATCACGCATCACCGGCAAGACGCGCTGGCCACCTTACCCGCCTTGCTGGAAGAACATCCGCAGGCGTGTGTGTGGTTTGACAATGTGTTGGGCCAGCACCGCTACCGGATACGCGATGAAGCTCGGGTCGAACAAGACCTCGCCACCTTGAAACACATGCTGCACGGACGCCACTGGGGCAGCGTGCACGATGTGTATTCCGGCCCCACCGATGGCCGTGCCTTGGCCCACGACTGGCACAGCTGGCCACACCACGGAGTGCCGGCCCATGCAGTCGCAGAAAATTTTGCCCAAACCCTGTTGAGCCATGTAGGCGCCAAAGATGTGTGGCAAGACCACCTGACACGGGAAGTGTTTGCCCCCGACACACCGACCACCTTGATCCCTTGGGCCTTCAAGCCCAACTACTGGCATTGGCTGCAAGCGGGTTGGGTGGCTGCTTATTAAGCAGCGGCCAAATTAACTGCGCATGTTGTAGAGCATCACGCCAGCAGCGTCCATCTCTCGCTGCTCACGCCGCAGCGCATGTTCACGCACACGTTGCAGGTCTTGCTCCATCAAGGTTTCCATTTGAATGCGCTTGTGCTCAGCGCTGCGCAAGGCTTGCTTCAAAGCATCCAGCTCGGCGTTGGCAATTGCCAAATCTTGATCAACGCGAATGATCAGGGCTTGGAGTTGCTGCATGAAGCCACGGAAATTCAAAGTCTCTGCCATGCTGTGTGGTTTGCTTTCAGCCTCGCGGGAACGGCGCACGTAATCCTCATAGAGCATTTCCATGCGCGCTCGGCTTTGCTGCAAATGCGCCACACGCTCGCGCCCTTTGATCACGGCTGCTGCCGCTTGGTCGCATTTTTCTTTGGCTTTTTTGGCCAACACGGGCCAGGCGGCACGGGGCTTCATGACAGCATGTTGCGCAATTGATCGCGCGTGACCTCATAGTCCTCAGCCAGATGCATGTCTTGGCGTAAGAACATCAGCATTTGTTCGCGCAGACGAATAGCTTCGTCTAGCTCCGGGTTGGTGCCCGCCTCATAAGCACCGACTTGCACCAAGTCCGCGTTCTGTTGGTAAACCGACCACAAGCGACGCAACTTGTTGGCCAAACGCAAATCGTCGCCATTGACCAAAGTTTGCATGACGCGAGAGATCGAGCCGTTCAAGTCAATCGCGGGGTAATGCGCTTGATCCGCCAAGCGCCGCGACAACATCACCTGGCCATCCAACGAGGCACGGGCAATGTCCACGATCGGGTCGGAGGCATCGTCGCCTTCAGCCAGCACGGTGTATATCGAGGTGATCGATCCATACCCGTGGCGTCCCACGCCACCGCGTTCAATCAAGTTAGGTAGCAAGGCAAACACAGACGGTGGATAGCCTTTGGCGGTAGGCGGCTCGCCAATCGCCAACCCGATTTCGCGCTGTGCATGGGCCACACGGGTCAGGCTGTCACACAGCATGAGCACGTTTTTGCCTTGGTCGCGAAAGTACTCAGCAATCACATGCGTCATGTGGGTGGCTTTCAGGCGCAACACAGGCGAGACGTTGGCAGGTGCTGCCACCACCACCGATTTGGCCAGGCCCTCTTCCCCCAACGACTCAGCAATGAAGGCTTGCACCTCGCGGCCACGTTCGCCGATCAAACCAATCACCACCACATCGGCTTTGGTGAAACGGGTCAACATGCCCAACAGCACGCTCTTACCCACGCCGGAACCAGCCACCAAGCCAATGCGCTGGCCACGGCCAATCGTCAAGGCACCATTGATGGCTTTGACGCCCACATCCAAAATCGCATTGATGGGGCCACGCTCCATCGGGTTCAAAGGTTCGCCCAACAGGCTCATCTGATCAGGCAAATGGGGCAAGGGCTTGCCATCCAAGGGCTGGCCACGGCCATCGATCACGCGACCGAGCAAGCCTTGACCTAAGCGCACTTGGCCTGAGTTGTTCATGACCCGCACTGTGTCGCCAGGGCCCACACCGACAGGGTCGGTGAAAGGCATGAGGTAGAGGGTTTTGTCGTTGAAGCCCACCACCTCGGCTTCGATGCGGTGGCCGCGTTGGCCAATCACTTCGCAGCAAGCGCCCAAAGGGGCCATGATGCCGCGCGTCTCCAATGTCAAGCCGACCAAGCGCACCAGCGTGCCGCTGCGTTGGGGTTCGGGTACACGCAGCTTGGGCAAACTGCGCTGTACTTCTTGGTCAAAGTCGAGCATGCAGGGCTAACGGTTATTTGATTTCAATCATGCTGCGAATCACAGCGGCCACGCGGCTTTGGTCGGTTTGAACGACCATGCGCACGACGCCCACCTTGTCTTCGTAGCTGTTGGCGTTGTTGAGCAACTCCGGTGGAATGGTGGGCTTCTTGGCCTTTTGTTGTTCTTTCTTCATGCGTGCTTTGATTTCTGCCAAAGACTCGCCTTCGCGAATTTCAATTTCACCGGGTGCCAAGTCGTCCTCAGCCTCGCCTACTGCGGTTTCATCTGTTGCGCCCCCTGCGCCAGACACGCTGCCGTCGGCAGGCGCATCGGTGGCATCGCCAGTTGCGGGCAAAGGTTGGCCATTGGCATCCAAGGCTTGGGCGGCATCGGCCGTTGCCTCTTCTGCCACAGACTCTGGTTCGACTTCGGGTTCGGGCACCACCACAGGTTGTGGTTTGGGCTTGGGTTTTTCAGGCAATTGCAACAGCAGTTGTTGAAAGCGAATTTTTTCGCCACGTTGCGCTTCGGCCAATTCAGCCGCGCGCATCATTTCGTATTCCACGGCTTCAATGGCCGCCTTTTGCAAATCTTGCGTGCTGAGGGGACCATCAAACATATGCAACACATAGGGGCGTATCACGGTCACCACAATGACCATGAAAATCAGCCCCATCAGCAGGGTATTGATGACGTCAGGAATGAACATCGTTGGGCTCCACGTCTTCGACTTCAGGTTCAGATTCAGATACTTCGGCTTCAGGTTGGGCCAAGACGGACTTGGCGCGCCAGTCTTCCACGTCCACCGACAGGGAACGGGCTAAAGCTTCTAAGCGGTGTTCGACCAAGTCTTCCACCACCGTGTCATTGGCAAACAAGCGAACGCTGCCAGGTTTCATGCCCTTGACAGCATCCAAACGCATGCCAGCGACCAAGGCACTGTCTTGGGCTTGCAAACGTTCTTTGTCTTGCGGACTGAGCTCCACCACCACGGCGCCTTTGGCGGGATGGTCGAGTTCGTCCAAGCAACGCTGCACCAAGCGTTCGATCGCTTCGGTGGAGGTGCTGAGTTCTTTCATCACCACGTGTTCCGCCACATGCAGCGCCAAACGCTTGAGGGGTTCAAAAAACTTTTTGGGGTCTTGCAACAAAGCATTCAAATCATGCGTCACCGCAGACAACACGGCGCATTGAGCCGCAACCTCTTGTTGCATGGCCTCACGCGCTTGGCGTTCACCTTGTTCAATGCCTTGTGCCAAGCCTTGTGCAAACTGCGCCGCTTCACGCTGCGCAACTTCTTCGGGATCAATGCCCACCACGTCGACCGTTGGCACAGGCGCTTGCGCGAGCAATTCGTCCACCTCAGCCCCCAGGGCTTGTGGCTCACCAGCGTTCTCGTCGGTGAGGAGTTCGCTCTCAGCCAAATCTGGCTCAGGCTGCGGCTCAACGGTTGGGTCTGGTTGTTCTTCGGGTTGAACGTGCACGAGTTCAGGGTCTATTTCTACAGCTTGTGCTTGTGCATCGTCCTCTGATGGACCCACAGCGTCTTCAGTCATGTCGGAGGACTGCTCGTCATCCGCGGCTTGCAATGCTTCTTGAGTCTCGGGCTCTTCCGCTGTCGCGTGTTCTACCTGATCAGCTTCGACCTCCTCTGCATGTGCGTTCTCGTCGTGCGCACCGGCTTGCACGTCGGCGTCGATGGCATCGGTAGCCGACACATGGCTTGCATCTGCAGTTGAATCGTCAGCTGTTGTAGCCAAAGCTTGATGAACTTTAGGTTTCACACCGTACACGTCCAGCACAAAAGGCAGATGGGCGTTAGGCGATTCAGGTTCACGTCGCTGAACATCGTCGGTTGAAAAACTCTCCGAACCTTCGGTCTCGCCCATGAGTCGAAGGGTAGTTTTTGATTTTTCAGACAGCGGCATCGACACTGTTTGGTAACGGTCTTGTGCAAATCCTGCTGACCTGGGCTCAAAACCACCCTCTGCAAAGCCAGCTCCTTCAGGCTGCAACCACCGGGTCGAAGCAAAGCCACGGCCGGTGTCGTCAGGCACCAAGCGCGCGTTCGGCTGCCAGGGTTTGGCGTGCCGAGAAGGAGCGGGTTGATTAAACAAAGTCTGCACCGCCCAAGATCAACTCGCCCGAGTCCGACAACTTGCGCGCCATGCGCATGATCTTCTTCTGGGCTTCTTCCACATCGGCCATGCGTTGTGGGCCTTTGGCTTCCATGTCGTCGCGGAACATGCCACGGGCGCGTTCAGACATGTTGTCAAAGAAGCGGTCTTTACAGCCGTCGCTGGCACCTTTGAGGGCCATCATCAACATATCAGGCTCCACAGCGCGCATGAGCACCTGAATACCTTTGTTGTCAACACTGACCAAGTTCTCGAAGGTGAACATATTGTCTTGAATCTTGAGCATCAACTCAGGGTCAAGCTCATTCAAGCCACTCATGATGCTGGCTTCCAACGCCGTCTTGGTCAAGTTCATGATCTTGGCTGCGGCCTGCACGCCACCAAAGCTCGACGACTGGGCCGACGCACTCTTGGAGAACTGTTGCTTCATGATGGCTTCCAACTCGGCCATGGCCGAGGGTTGCACCGTGTCCAAACTGGCCACGCGTTGAATCACCTCAGGACGTACATCGGGGGGCAAATAGTTCAGCACATCGGCCGCGACTTCGCTCTCGAGCAGCGACAAAATAATGGCCACCACTTGGGGGTGTTCGCCGTTGATCATGTCGGCAATGCCGCGCGCGTCCATCCACGTGAGAATGTCCAAGCCCTTGGTGCCTTGGCCCGGCATGATGCGACCCAACACGGAAGCCGCCTTGTCGTCGCCCAAGGCGCGACGCATGACGTTTTCCACGTAGTCGGTGTTGCCCATGCTGAGGGTGGATTGCTTTTTCAAGTGCTCCACAAACTCGTCGAGCACCACGTTGACCGCCTCTTGCGAGAAATCAGCCACCGACACCATGGCGGCGCCGAGTGCTTGCACTTCTTTCGGGTTCAAAAATTTGATGATGTCTGCCGCTTGGTCTTCGCCCAAGAGCAACATGAGCACAGCAGCGCGCTGGGTAGACGTGATTGCGGCGAGCTCAGCCCTGAGCGCGTCGGTCATCACAATGGAATCGTCGGCCATGATGAAGTCCTCAAATTTCTTTATTAAACGGGTGGCTTGATCAAGCCTTTGAGCACACCGGCCACGCGGGTCGAGTCCTCAGCCACGATCATGCGAATCAAAGCGACTTTATCGTCGTACGAATTGGCCGTGTTGAGCAAGTCGGCCGAAATCGATTGTTTCTTCGGCTTCAAGCTCGCCATGCGGGCTTTGACTTCTTCCAACGTTTCACCTTCTTGAATTTCAATTTCTTGACCGGCTTCTTCGCCCGCTTGCAGCGCCTGCGCCAGTTGCGCAGCATGCGCCTCGGCTTTGGCTTTTTCAGCTTCTTCCGCGGCCAGGGCATCCGCAGCCACTTTGGCTTCAAAAGCCATTCTCGCTTCTTCTGCCATGCGGGCAGATTCTGCAGCGGCTTTCATTGCCTCTTCGCTGATGCGGGCAATCTCGGCTTCGTGTGCTTCTTTAGCGGCCAAGGCTGACGATTGAGCTGCAGCCGATTCGGCAGTGGCCACGTCGATGGCCATCTTGGCCTCCAAACTGGCCGCTTCTGCAGCAGCCGCTGCCACAGCCGCTGGGTCAACTGGCGGGGTGATCAAACGACGCACCATGGGGCGAACGACAGTCAGCAAGACGAGCAAGAAAAGGCCACCAATCACGCCAGCATTGACCATGACTTGGTAGTTCTCATCGCGATACCAAGGAATGGCCGTGGGATCAATTTGTGGCTCGAACTTGGTCGCCACCACGGTCACCACGTCACCACGGGTTTCGCTGAAGCCCACGGCACCTTTGACCAATTGGTTCAAGCGCTCAATTTCTTCAGGGGTATAGGGAATCGATGTAGGGGTAGAGCCGTCCGCGGCTTTTTCTACCTTCGCACCGGCAGGAATTGGACGCTCATTGATCAGCACACCCACACCAATCTTGGTGATGTTGCCCATGGCGCCTTTGGTGTGGCGCACGGAACGGTCGAGTTCATAGTTTTTGGTACTACGTGCCGTGACTTGCACGCCTTTTTCGCTCACACCTTTCAAGGGATCCGCATTGGTTTGCGTGGTCGACTGGGGGTTGGTGGGTGATGGCGGCGTGTTCGACAAAGAACCGGGGATACCAATCGCGTCGCGGAAGGTGTTGCGGTCTTCCACAAACAGTTCCGAACGTGTTTTGGGGCCCTTGTCTTGCGAGTCAAAGTCTTCGGTGGTGACTTCGGTTTGGGTGAAGTCCAAAGCCATGCTCACCTGCGCGCTGACGTTGTTCTCGCCCACGATAGGCGCGAGCAGTTGGATCAAACGGGTGCGGTACAGGTCTTCCATCTGCTGCTTTTGACTCAGCTGCGCCGAGGTCAAACCCAAAGGCTGTTCGACCAACATCTCGTTCATCAAGCTGCCAAAGTTGTCGACCACCGACACATTCTCAGGCGCCAAATAAGGCACGCTCGACGCCACCAATTGAATGATGGCTTGCACGTTGGCAGCAGAAATGGTGCGGCCAGGCAAACGGGTGATCACCACGGAGGCCTTGGTGGGCGCACGGTCGCGTACAAACACGCTTTGTTTGGGTGCGGCCAAATGCACGCGGGCGGATTTGATGCCGCCAATTTGCACAATGCTGCGTGCCAGCTCTTGCTCCATCGCATTGTTGTAACGCACCTGCTCCATGAACTGGCTGGTGGTCATGGCAGGCATGTCTTTGAGGTTGTCCATGCCCGAAGCTTCGGTACGTGGCAAACCTTTGGAAGCCAGCAACATGCGGGCTTCCTGGAAACGTGATGTCGGCACCGAAATCTGACCGGTGTTCACATCCACCTCAGGCTTGAACTCAGCGGCCTTCAAGGCTTCAATGGCTTGTTGCTTGTCGGCATCGCTGAGCATCAACACCAAAGGACGGTAAGGCGTGGGTTTGAGCGAGGTGAAGAACACCGCCACCGACAGCAGCAGCATGAAGATCACCACAAACGGCAATGTTTTGCGCACCGAGGGTTGGCGCAAGAGGTCACCCAAAAAGGCACCTGGGCCTTCTTTGGCGTTGAGCCATTCGGCCACACCGCCTGTGCCACTGGCCTTGACGGCAGTATCAGGCGACGTGGCGATGTCTGCACCGGAAGGGGCGGACAGTGCCATGGAGTTCATGTTCAAGGTATCAGTAGCCATATCAGTCTCTCAGTCCAGCATCAAACCGGCATGTTCATGATTTCTTCGTACGCTTTCATCACTTTGTTGCGTACTTGCAAGGTGGCTTCAAAAGCCAACGACGATTTCTGCATGCTCAAGACCACTTCGGTCAAGGGCACTTCTTCGCCGCGGTCATAAGCGTCAGACATGGCATCGGCCTTGATGTCTGCGTCATTGACTTTGTCGATGGCGTTTTTGACCGAGTCAAAAAATGAGGGTTGCCCCACCTTGGTGGCAGCGGGCTCGTTCACCGTGTTGGTGTTGCCCATGGACTGCGCCTGGTGGGCGCGCAGGGTCTCCAGCATCGACTGGATGTTGCTGTTTGAAATGCGATCGATCATGCGGACACTCCTTCAGGCATACCGCGGCTGCGCAGCTGCGCCAGCTTGTAGCGCAAGGTACGTGGGCTGATGCCCAGTTTGGCAGCCGCTTCCATGCGACTCTCGGTGCTTTGAATGGCGGCCATGATGGCTTGGTGCTCGCTGGTTTTGACAGCATCGCCTAAGTTGACGGGCATCAAAGGCTCAGGGGTCGAACGAATGGCAATTGGGGCAAAACTTCCAGTCGCTTCTGAATTGCCCATCACGCCAGGTGTTGCAACTTCAAAATCAGACATGACGACTTCGCGGTCTGTCATCGCATCGTCAAACATCAAATGTGCGGGACTGATGGTGCGTCCCATGCACAAGACCACGGCACGCTGAACCACGTTTTCCAATTCACGTACATTGCCGGGCCACGGGTAGTTTTGCAGCATGGCCTGTGCTTCATCGGTCACAGTAAAAGGCAGATCGCTTTTGCTGTGACGTGCCAAGGACTGCAAGACCAAAGGCATGATGTCGCCCGGACGGTCTTTCAGCGCTTGAATGCGCAAGCGGAAAGTGCTGATGCGGAAATAGAGGTCTTCGCGGAATTCGCGTTGCTCAATGGCAAGCTTCAAATCTTTGTTGGTGGCGGCGATGACACGCACATCCAAGTCAATGACGCCCTCGCCACCCAAGCGGTTGAGTTTTTTCTCTTGCAACACACGCAACAACTTGGCTTGCAATTGCATCGGCATTTCACCAATTTCGTCTAAGAAGATGGTGCCGCCATGGGCTTGTTCAAACAAACCTTTGTGCTCTTTCAAAGCGCCGGTAAAAGCGCCCTTCTCGTGACCGAACAACATGTCTTCGATCAAATGCTCGGGCATGGCCGCGCAGTTGAGCGCCACAAATGGGCCTTTGGCACGGGGTGAAGACTCGTGCAGCACCCGGGCCAACACTTCTTTACCAGCGCCTGTGGGGCCAACCAACAAGGCAGTCACATCGGTTTGTGCCACGCGTTGTGCCAGCGCCAACAGGTGTTGGCTGGTGGGGTCCACAAACACATAGCTTTTGGTTTTGAGTTGGGGTCCGTTGAGGCCTTTGACAGCATCTTGCCAGGCACCTGGCGACCATTCGTCCGCAGGCAACACATGCAAAGCACCCAAGCGCATGGCATCGACCGCGACTTCCATGCGGCGGCGATCGACGCGGCACAGAACAGGCACGGTGTGACCGAGTTGCGCCACCAGGGTCTGCACTTCTTGCAACAGCTCAGCGCTATCGCCTAAGCGGATCACCACCGTGTGCGCACGACGCAAGGCCAGTGTGAGGTCACCCAGGGTAGAAACAGTTTCCAAGCTGATACCGGCGGCACTCAGCTGGGCGCGATCTGCGGCGTCGAGTGGACTGAAAGGGTCCAACCACACAGCATGAATAACGTTGACAGAAGAAGCAATCACTTTGAACAGCCTGAAATAAAGGTAAGACTGTTATGCAAAGTGCGTGCCAACGAATTTTGAAACCTAAGTAATTAAATTAATCGAGATGAATGGACGCGTACGGTCAGTTTCTCGACGATTCGACGGTTGGCCGACAGCCTGCTTGGAAGCGGCGTGTGCCTTGTCAGCGGCTGGGTTGGCTGGCTTGGGCGAAAAGGCGCTGCAAAAACGCCCATCACTGCGCAACACCTCAAGCGAAGGAATCACTTTCGAGCGAAAACCCATGAACTTGCAGCCATAGGGCAAGCGCACATCCCACGTGATCGCTAGGTAGCGACAGTCCCAGCAATTGGGGCCTCTCGTAGGTTTGGGCGCCTCGCCCTCAGCTGCTTTCATGCTTGAACTTCAAAGCGGTGTGATTAACCGCCCAAGAGTTTGAGCACCGTTTGTTGGCTGGTGTTGGCTTGCGCCAGCACTGCCGTAGCGGCTTGCTGCATGATTTGCGTTTTGGCCAACTCGGTGCTCGAGGATGCGTAGTCTGCATCTTCAATACCGCTGCGCGAGGTCGACAAGTTCATGGACACGTTGGTCAAGTTGTTGATCACGTGGTCCAGACGGTTCATCACTGCACCCATGGTGGCACGGGTGGCGTTGATTTTGTCCATCGCCGAATCAAGCTTGGTCAACACATCGGTCGCACCTTCACGGGTGTTGATGCGCACGGTGCGTTGGTCCACGTTTTGGTCCACGTCGCCGGTGATTTCGCCGGTGATTGGGCCATTCTTGCCGAAATCGGCCAAATCAATGGTCACGGTTTGGTTAGCGCTGGAACCCACTTGGAAGGCCAAGCGACCGACCTTGGGAGGGTCCATTTCAGAACTGGATCGGCCGCCAAAGCTGCCTTCGTTGAAGCCCAGAGCAGAGAAATTACTGTTGGAACTGAATCCATCCTCGCCGGTGCTGATCTTGAACGGTTTGGCATTGCCTTGCAGCAGTTGGTCCGCCGCAGAAGTTGGCGCACCAGCAGGTTTCGGCAATCCGGGCAGCTGTGGCGGTTGCGCCACCATGCGCACGGTGCCGTACACCGTACGGGCTGTGCTGCTGCTCGCCGTTGCGTTGAACACGCCTGTGATTTGGTTGTTACCAAAACTGTTGGCAGTCACTTCGTTGATGGCCAAACTGGTCGCGGCATTGCTGGTGATTGCACCCGCAATTTCAAAAGGAGAACCAGGGACGGTAGAAGTCACCGACAACACACCTGAGGTGTTGGTTACTTTGACGTTTTTGATGGCACCTGAAGTGATGGCCGCTTGAATGGCCGTTTGCAAGGCAGTCGCTAACGACGCAGGTGTTGCGGCAGCGGCGCCACCTGAAGTGACCTTCACACCGTTGATGGTGACGGTGGCTGTGTCTGCAATAGCAACAGTGCCCGACAGATTAATTTGTGACGACTGAGCCACTGCACCACCTTGGTCCAAACCAAAGTTGGCAGCCGACAAGTCCTTCACATTAGAGTCAAACCAAACCGACAGGTTGCGGCCATCTGATTTGAGGCTGATGCCCTCGCCGTTGACCACAGCAGTAACGCCGGACTCGCCCGCGCGCTGGTTGATAGCATCTGCCACTTTGTTCAAACGGTCCATCTTGGGCTCGTCTTGCACAAATTGCACTTTCACTTCCGTGCCATTGACGAACAAGGACTGGAGTGTCGGAGCCGCCAAAATTGGCAAGCTGGTATCTGTTTTTGTGCCTTTGATCTCAGCGCCGTTGGCTTTGGCCAACACACCTGTGATCGCCGTTTGTGAGTTGATGGCATTGGCAATTGCGATCGCGCTTGACGCAGGGTCGCTGCTGGTAGCCAGCGTGTTGGAGTCTTTGTCATCCGCACTGGTGGAAGGCGGAATCTTGACACCGTTGATCATCAAATCGTTCATGCCCAGAGGCTTGAAGTCAGCCTTGGCATTGGCTTTCACCGTGGAGGCTGTGACCGTGGTGGTGGTGTTGCTTTTTGCGTTGGTCAGTGTGAAGGCCGTGCCTGGTGTGTCTGACGTCAACAAAATCTCGCCGCCATTGCGCCCTGCCGATGCGGTGACAGGCAGTGTCGTATTGGCATTCACCAAAGCGACCAAGCCATTGCGAATCGCTTGCGCTGTCAAACCATCGGTCGCATTGGCCGCGTAGGTGAAGGTTGTGCCATTCACTGTCAAGGCAAACAAGTCGCCCGCCACTGGCACCGTACCCGAATAGGTAATGCTTTCCACCTGCGCCACACTGGGTCCTACGATAGGACGGGGGCTGGTGTTGGTGACCGCTTCGTTTTTGCTGAAGTTACCGCTGATCAAACCCGCACGGGTGATATCACCCGTTGTGTCGGAGGTCAGCACCACAGGGGCTGGAATTTTAGATTCCAGCGAAATCGTACCGGCTTGCACGCCTGGTCGCATACCAATGCGTGAACCGAAATCGTCCGCATTGGCCGATGTTTCAAAGCTCACTTCAATGTTGCGGCCATCGGCAGCGCTCAGTGTGATGCCCTTGGCATCAGAACCTGTGTCAATCGCTTTGACACCGGTTTTATCGCTGATCAAGTTGATAGCACGAACCACATTGGCACGTGTTTCACGTGAGTTGTTCAGCACCGTGGTGATGTCTGCACTGGCAAAGCCGTTGATGAAGACCGTACCTTTGACCACAGACGTGCCTGACATGGCACGACCGGACATCACGTTCTCGTTCACTTTGGCAAACACGCCTGTTCCAGCTGAAGCAATGAAGTTTTCAGCCGTGGTGTCCACAATACCGGTCAAGCCTGTGGGGCCCATTTGAATCACGGTGTCAGGCATATTGCCTTCGCTTGGAGCGAACGTGATAGACAGATTGGAGTTGCCAGGTGAATAGTTCACCACGCGGCCCGTGCCTTGGGCATACAAAGGGCTGGCCTGTAAAGCTGCGGCAATTTTGGCTGTCGCAGCGGCCGAGGTTGTGTCCAAGGCGGTCAACGTCACACTGACACCACCCACCGTGACGTTGCCAGGCGTCGGTGTGCCAGCAAACGTCAACATCTGTGTTTCGCCTTGGGTCACACCCGTGGCAACCGCCAAGCGGTTGATCGCTGCGGCTTTGGCAATCGCGCTGCCTGCGGCGTTGGCCACAGGTGAGACTTTGTCATCGATGGCATATGAAGCCCCAATGTCAATGCCATTGATCTTCAAATCGCCTGCGCGCAAAGCTGGAATACTGCCTTCTACGGCAACGTTGTAGCTGAAAGCGCGACCTGTCAAGGTGGCATTGGTGCCATCTGATTTTTGGAATGAATACACCAAGTCATCTGACAACACCTGTGCATTGGTGCCCGTGCTCTTGATGAACGTGATAGAACCTGCAGGCGCGCCATCGGTCACGACCACGGCAGGCAAAGCACCTGAGCCACTGATCGCCAAATTGGTCACGTTGGTGCCTGTCGAGGCACTGGTAAAGGTCACAGAAGTTGCAGGTGTGCCTGTCGCAGCACCTGACGCAAAACCACTCAAGGTTCCGGTAAAGGCACCACTTGTGGCAGCGGCACCGACATAGCCGTTGGCACGACTCGCGAAGTCAGCAGCCACTTGAGCCGCAGTGGCGCCTGAGGCACCGGCTGTGTAGGTCAAACCACCCATGGTCAGCGTTTGTCCGGCGGTCATTGCGTTGAAGGTGACCACCGATGTTTCTGTCACGGCGGTGTTGTTCATGATCCCTTGCATAGGAATCGTTGTGCCTTGGGCCGTTTTAAAAGACGCAGTTACCGTACCGCTCGCGTCCACGCTCATGCTGAGCGCGCCGCTGTAGAGGAAAGAACCATTGCCCTTGAAGCTTTCGGCACCTTTGGTGATCGCTTCACGCGTGGTGGCAGCGGTCGCTGTCAAACCCACAGCCGCTTTCGGATCAAAACTTGTCGCTGCAACATCGCCATCTGCAGGCGCATAGGTAATCGTCAAGGTATCGGCAGCCACCGTGACACTGCGTCCCGAGCTGCTGTCAAACTTTGAATTAGCGCTCAGTGTTTGTTGAATTTTGGTAGCCACTGCAGAGGCCGATGCCACGGAAGGGCCATCCAAGGTCACGTCCACACCCGCCACTGTGATTTGCAAGGTTTGCGAACCTGTCAGCGTGGGCAATGTGCCACCGATTTGGAAGGTTTGCTTTTCACCCGCGTCCGAACCCGCCACTGTGCGTGATGTGGTGGGGTTGATAAAGACAGAGCCAAACTGGTTTTCGGAGGTCACCTTATAAACAGGCATTTCCCCCACGCGCTCACCGGCAGAACCGTTCAACACTGGGAAACCGTTCCACTCGGTGTTGTCGGAAATTTGGACAATCTGTTGCTTCAGCTGTTGAAACTCCAGGTCCAAATAGCTGCGCTGCGCGTTGTCGTTGGTGTCGTTGACTGCTTGCACGGCCAATTCACGCATGCGTTGCATCATGTCCGTGATTTCGTTGGTCGCGCCTTCGGCCGTTTGGATCAGGTTGATGGCGTCACCCGAATTACGCACCGCTTGATTCAAGCCGCGTATTTGCTGCGTCATGCGTGTTGCGATCGCCATGCCCGCGGCATCATCTCGAGCCGAGTTGATACGCTTGCCGGTCGACAACTGCTGCATCGCCAATGCTTGCGATCTTCCAGAAGTTGTCAGCGCAGCTTGCGAGAACAATGCTTTGACGTTGGTATTGATAACTGCCATTTTTTAATCTCCTGACCTCAATTGGTCAATCAAACTTGCCTACACTGAAGCACATACCGTGCCAAGTTGTTTTTGACTCTCTAAATAAGGGTTTTCCCTTTTTAAAGCAAAAAAATTTGTTCATCTAAGTACTCAGTGGCAAGGTTTTGTCGCTTCACTGGCAAGGGCTTGCCGCTTGCCGCCGTGAAATCGACACATTTGCCGCTCAGTGACGAACAGCTGTTGCAGACTGCATGGATTCGCTGAAATCATCCAAAGACAACTTCTCAGCCAGCAGCTCTAATTGATCGGGATACGCAGCCAAACCTTGGCGAGCCACCTCAAGGGCACGCACAGGATCGAGGTTGCAGCGCAAAGCACGCACATACATCACATACGTGAACGGTGGCGTGGTGCTGCCTTGGAGTTGAACCAGCTCTTCCATCAATTCAACAGCCAATGGCCAGTCTTGATTCATCATGGCCAGCAAACTGCAAATGGCCAACATGTCTTCGCTGTGTGGATACAGCGCCATGCCTGCATCACCCAGGGCATTCGCCAGATTGATTTGTTCTGTAGCCACCAAGGATTGAATGGTTTCGCGAATTTCAGCAGGGCTGAAACGCTTGATGATGCTGGGGTTGAGCAAGCCACCCACTGCGGCTTGGTTCATCAGTTCTTGAATAAGGGTCATGGAAAGCTCCTACGTGAGGTGTCAGAAAAACATGTCGATCGCAGCGTGGCCATCGACGGATAAAGGGATCAAAGCAAAACAGGTGCCACGCATGTTTAGAGAGGCTCAAATGCGGGGTTGATGTGGGCACGAATCAAATCGCGGATTTGGTTGACGCTTAAAAACTCTTCGTTGGTACCCGAGTCATAGGCAAAGCCAGCGGGCATTTCTTTGGCGCCTTTGTCGGCAAGGTATTGGGCACGTTGCTTTTGTGCGCCGGAACCCAAGATGGCGTAGTAATCGCCCAAGTCCAAGGTGTTGGGGCTGTCACTGCGGGTGATCATTTCTTCGTGCAGTTTTTCACCGGGGCGAATACCCACAATGTCTTGGCGACAGCTGGGGGCAATGGCTTGCGCTACATCTTCAATGCGGTACGAGGCGATTTTGGGAACCAAAATCTCGCCACCCAGACCGTGCTCAAGCGCCCACAACACCATTTCGACGCCCTCGTCGAGCGAGATGTTGAAACGCGTCATTTCGGGGTCGGTGATGGGCAACACACCGGTTTTGGCTTTTTCTAGAAAGAATGGAATCACTGAGCCACGCGAACCCATCACATTGCCATAGCGCACCACCGAGAAACGCAAATCACGCGGTCCTTTGAAATTGTTGGCGGCAATAAAGAGTTTGTCGCTGCACAGCTTGGTGGCGCCATACAAATTGATAGGGGCTGCGGCTTTGTCGGTGGACAGGGCGACCACGCGCTTGACGTTGGTGTCCAAACAAGCCTCAATCAGGTTTTGCGCTCCCATGATGTTGGTTTGAATGAATTCAAAAGGGTTGTACTCCGCGGCAGGCACTTGCTTCAAGGCGGCAGCGTGGACCACGGTGTCAATGCCTTCCAAGGCACGACGCAAACGGTTTTGGTCACGTACATCACCAATAAAGAAGCGCAGCGCTGGGTATTTAGATTCAGGGAACTCTTGCTGCATTTCAAACTGCTTGAGCTCGTCACGGCTGAACACCACCAAGCGCTTGACCTTAGGGCAATGCTCTAAAACCGAGCGCACAAAGGCTTTACCGAACGAGCCGGTACCGCCTGTGATCAGAATAGATTGATCGCAAATATCAATGAATGAGTCCATAACGCACGTCGACAAACCGACGCCCTGTGCTAAAAGATGAATTGACTAAGCAGAAGTCATGCCAAACAAAAAGTTGGTCTGTAACTTGCTTCATCGAAGCATTCCAACCAACCTGTCAAAGGTTTGACAGACGCTCATGTCCGCACCCAATCACATTCCTTATGGCCGCCATGCGGTCTCAGAAGCCGATATTCAAGCGGTGGTGAATGTCTTGCGCTCCGACTTCTTAACGCAAGGCCCTGCAGTACCCGCGTTTGAAGAAGCCGTGGCCAGGTATTGCCATGCGCAATATGGCGTTGCCGTCAACAGCGCCACATCTGCCCTGCACATCGCTTGCCTCGCCTTGGGCTTGGGCCCTGGGGATTGGTTGTGGACCAGCCCGATCACGTTTGTGGCTTCTGCCAACTGTGGTTTATATTGCGGCGCCCAAGTTGACTTTGTTGATATTGACCCGCGCACCTTCAATCTCTGTTCTATCGAGCTTGAGAAAAAGTTAGAGATAGCCAAACAACAGGGCAAGTTACCCAAAGTCGTGGTGCCTGTGCACATGTGTGGCCAGCCTTGCGATATGGCGGCGATTCATGCCTTGTCAATCAAATACGGTTTCAAAATCATCGAAGATGCATCGCATGCGATTGGCGCCAAGTACAAAGGCGAGCCCGTGGGCAACTGCCGCTACAGCGACATCACGGTGTTCAGTTTTCATCCTGTGAAGATCATCACCACCGCAGAAGGCGGCATGGCGGTGACTAATGACCCCGAATTAGCCCACCAGATGAACCTGCTCAGAAGTCATGGCATCACGCGTGATCCACAGCACATGACACATCCAGCCGATGGCCCTTGGTATTACCAGCAAATCGCACTGGGTTTTAACTACCGCATGACGGAACTCCAGGCAGCCTTGGGTTTGAGCCAGATGACGCAACTAGACACCGTGGTTGCGCGTCGGCACCAATTGGTTAAGCAGTACGCGAATCTGCTTGAAGGCTTGCCGCTTGACACGCCATGGCAACACCTGGACTCGCATTCGAGCTTTCATCTGTATGTGGTGCAACTTCAGGCGACTTGCCAGCGCACCCACAAGGAAGTGTTTGAATCCTTAAGAGCGCAGCAGATTGGCGTGAACCTGCATTACATCCCCGTACACACCCAGCCCTATTACGCCAAGATGGGGTTCAAAGCAAACGACTTTGAGCAGTCGCAACAGTATTACGCCAAGTCCATCAGCATCCCTATGTACGCATCGTTTAGCGATGCACAACAAGTACAGGTTGTAAATGCACTGAGAAAGGCCGTGAGCACATGAACATCGCCATCATTCCCGCGCGCGGCGGCAGCCAACGCATTCCGAGAAAAAACATCAAGACCTTCTGCGGCAAGCCCATGATCGCCTGGTCCATCGAGGCAGCTCTACAAAGTGGCTGCTTTGAACAAGTGCTCGTGTCCACAGACGATGCCGAAATTGCCAATGTGGCCCAAAGCTTCGGAGCCAAGGTGCCATTCGTACGACCTGCAAACTTGAGCGATCACCACACGCCGACCATTCCAGTCGTCGCGCATGCCATTGAATGGGCACAAGCACACGGCATGGCACCAGAGGCTGTATGCTGTATCTACGCCACAGCGCCCATGATCACTCGTGATGATTTGCAGCAAAGCTTGCATATCTTGCAAAACAAGCACTGTGACTATGTGTTCTCAGCCACCAGCTATGCGTTTCCGATTCAGCGCGCATTCCAGCTGAATGCGCAGCAGCACGTGGAAATGTTTTATCCCGAACACATGGGCACGCGCTCGCAAGACCTACCCCATGCGTACCACGATGCAGGCCAGTTTTATTGGGGCAAGCCCGAGGCTTGGCTGAATCACACACCCATTTTTTCGTCTCACGCCATGGCGCATTTGTTGCCCAGGCATTGCGTGCAAGACATTGACACCCCTGAAGACTGGGTTCGCGCTGAATTCATGTGTCAGGCGATCCGGGCAAATTCTCACTGAACAAAGATGCACACTATGCAAAGCCAAACATTTAAAACCGAACAAGAACAATTTTGGGCCGGCGAATTCGGCAACGACTACATCCACCGTAACCAGGGTGATGCGCTGTTGGCTGCGAATTTGGACTTCTTTGTGAAAGCCTTGAAGCAGGCACGGGGTTTGAAGAGTTGCATCGAATTTGGCGCCAACATTGGCATGAACTTGAAAGCTCTGCAGCTCTTGTTTCCCGGACTCGATGCGCACGGTATCGAAATCAACACCAAGGCAGCAGCCTTGCTAGCACATACCATTACAGCTGATCATGTGTACCCAACATCCTTGCTGGATTTCCAACCTGCACGCACCTGGGATCTGACACTCATCAAAGGCGTTCTGATTCACCTCAACCCCGATGTGCTACCCACGGTGTACGACAAACTGGTGCAGTCTTGCCAGCGCTACTTGCTGGTGGCCGAGTACTACAACCCTTCGCCTGTAACTATCCCCTACCGTGGCCACAGCGACCGTTTGTTCAAGCGAGACTTTGCGGGGGAAATTATGGATCGCCACCCTCAAATGAAGCTGTTGGATTACGGTTTTGCCTACCATCGTGACCCCAACTTTCCTCAAGACGACATCACCTGGTTCTTGATGGAAAAACAATAATCAGATCCACATGCAGATTGTGTTTCGCACCGACGCCTCGTTGGCCATTGGGAATGGCCATGTGATGCGTTGCCTGAGTCTGGCTCAGAGGCTGCGTGCCCAAGGAGCCACTTGCAGTTTTGTGTGCACCCAAGAGGCGGGACATTTAAACGCGCTATTAAAAAATCATGGTTTTGAGGTGTGGCCTCTTGAATTGCAAGAACAGGACACACGCCCTCATGCCGAAACACTGTTGCCGCATTGGCGACTTGATGCACAAGCCACCCAACAGGCGATTGGCCACCGCACCGTGGACTGGCTGGTGGTTGACCATTACGGCCTCGATCAGCAGTGGGAAGCCATACTATCGCCCGGTGTGGCACGCTTGATGGTCATCGATGATTTGGCCAACCGTCCACACCAATGTGACTTGCTGCTTGATGCCAACCCTGGACGACAAGCTGCGCAATACACATCCCTCACCCCAGCGAATTGCACAGTGCTTGCAGGTTCTCGTTATGCCCTGATTCGCGACGAGATTCGCCAGGCACGTCTGACGTTACCCACCGACCATGGAACGCGCGCTGCTTTGCGCATACTGGTGATGATGGGAGGCGTCGATCAAGATAACATCACCGGCCAGGTTCTTTCTGCTTTGGATGCATTGGACAGCACGGTCATGCTCGAGATTCAAGTCGTTATGGGACCGTTTGCCCCCTGGTTGAACCAAGTGAACGAGATGTCGTACCAAATGCACTGGTCAACACGCGTGCTACAAAATCCGGACAATTTCGTTGAACTGATGTGTACACACGATATCGCCATAGGTGCAGCTGGAACCTCTGCGCTCGAACGTTGCTGCCTGGGTTTGCCATCGGTCAATTTTGTTTTGGCGCCCAATCAGCGTTTAAGCGCACTCGCTCTGGAGGCCGCAGATGCCGCCCACTTGGTCGAGCTGCATGCTGATTGGCAAGCAACACTGCATCAATACATACGCGAATTGCAACATCACACATCGAGGCAGACCATGCGTCAGGCCTGCATGCAGATCACAGACGGTTCAGGCACTGAACGTGTCGCACAGGAGATGTTTCATGCGTGAACACACATCTTGCGCCATCAGACCCATGCAGACCCAAGACCTTGAGATGGTCTTAGCATGGCGCAACCATCCTGCCATACGTCAGCATATGCTGACGCAGCACCTGATCTCCTTGGACGAGCATCGCCAATGGTTTGAGCGCGCCAACAACAACGCCCAACGCAAGATCATGCTGGTGGAACACGAAAACTCCCCTTTTGGTTTGGTGCATTTCACTGGAGTCAGCCCACACGCCAGCGCGGACTGGGGCTTTTATGTGGCCCCCGATGCCCCCAAAGGTTCGGGAACTTTACTGGGGCATCGCGCCCTTGCTTTTGCCTTTGAAGAGTTGCAGGTTCACAAACTCTGTGGTCAGGTCATCGCAGAAAATGCCGCATCCATTCGATTTCACGAACGCCTTGGGTTCACATTGGAGGGCCGTTTGCGCGAACAGGTCTGGGTTCAGCCGCACCACCATGATCTTCTGTGTTTCGGTTTATTGCGTCGGGAGTGGCTTGCCACCTCATGCGCTGAAGGATAACCATGTCATTACCCACCACTTTTTGTATTGATGGTCGCACCATCGGCAACGAAGCACCGCCTTATGTGATTGCCGAAATGTCTGCCAACCACAACGGGAGTTTGGAAAACGCTTTTCGCATCATTGACGCAGCCAAAGCTGCTGGTGCAGATGCTGTGAAGTTGCAAACTTACACGCCCGACACCATCACCCTCAATTCAGACAGCGCCGACTTTCGCATCACGGGCGGACTCTGGGATGGTCGCACCCTGTACGACTTGTACCAGGAAGCGCACATGCCTTGGGACTGGCATGCGCCATTGTTTGCGCATGCCAAGAAGGCTGGCATCACCATCTTCAGCTCACCTTTTGACTATACAGCTGTCGATTTACTGGAAAGTCTGAATGCGCCTGCCTACAAGATTGCCTCGTTTGAAGCGATTGATTTACCGCTCATCCGTTACGTCGCAGGCACAGGCAAGCCCATGATCATCTCCACTGGCATGGCAGATGCCGAAGAAATTCAAGAGGCTGTGGATGCTGCCTATTCAGGCGGTTGCAAAGATTTGGCCTTGCTTCATTGCGTCAGCGGCTATCCAGCACCGGCCGCCGATTACAACCTGCGCACTTTGCGCGATATGCAAGAACGCTTTGGTGTGCCCACAGGTTTGTCGGACCACACGTTAGACAACACCACCGCCATTGCGAGCGTTGCGTTGGGTGCTTGCATCATTGAAAAACATTTCACCCTTGATCGCCAAGGTGGCGGGCCTGACGACAGCTTTTCATTGGAACCCAGCGAATTGACTGCACTCTGTCAAGGCGCACGCACCGCATGGCAAGCATTGGGGTGCATTGATTACGGCAGGAAACCCAGTGAGCAAGCAAATGTGCAATTTCGCCGTTCGCTGTATTTCGTCAAGGACCTGCAAGCAGGTGAAGTCATTACGAAAGCATCTGTTCGCAGTGTGCGACCTGGTTTTGGTTTGGCCCCCAAGCATTTAGACAGTGTCATAGGGCGTTCTGTCAAACAAACAGTGGCAGCCAATACGCCACTGCGCTGGGAAAATATGGCCTAAATGCAAAAAAGGGCTGAGTGCTTTCGCACCCAGCCCTAAACTGCCATTTCACTTTTTACTTCAACAGCGAGAGCACCATTTGTGGTGACTGGTTCGCTTGCGCCAACATCGCTGTGGCGGCTTGCTGAACAATCTGGCTCTTTGCCAATTGTGTGGTTTCTTTCGAGTAGTCCGTATCCATGATGCGGCTCTTCGATGCTTCCGTGTTGGTCACAACGTTGCTCAGGTTGTTCACCGTCGCATTCAAGCGGTTTTGGTAAGCACCCAATTGCGCACGTGACTGGCTGACCTGCTCAATCGCATTGTCAATCGCCTTCATGGCGTCTGCTGCTGAGGCCGCTGACAACACATTCAAACCACTCATCGACGAACCACCACCATTGCCCAGCGTAGGCTTAGTAGTGTCATAGTAGGCATCGCCCACGTTGACCTCACGTAAACCATGCGAGGCAAAACCACCATATGAACTACCCAAGGCTTTGTTGCCCAAGTCCACACTGATGGGGTGATTGTTGACCGAGTTCAAACGAATGATGGTCGCACCATCAGAGTTTGACACCTTCTCTGCAAACACACCTGTTTGATCTGCGAAAGAGTTGATCAACTGCACCTTTTTAGAAGTGGTGTCTGTTTCTTGACCGGAACGATAAATATCGACACCGTTGATTTTAATTTCACCCGCAACCCACTTGGTTGTACTCGCGGTAATTGCAGCACCTTCGTAGGTATAAGCATCAACAAACTTTTCAGTTGAATAACCAGGTGATGTTGTCGCCAGGTCACCGCTTCGCATACCATAAGTAGCAACCAGACCCAATGTCTTCAAAGCAGCATTGGTCGCAGATGCAGACACGGTACCTGCGCTGCTCAAAGTTCCGATTTTGATTGGTGCATCAGTTTGCGATTCTAATTTCAACATACCTTGGAAAACGTCACCACTGTGGAAACCGACAGCAACATTTGAACCTGTGCTGGTGCCACCAATAGTGTCAGTGATAGTCAACTTAGCACCAGAGTTGTTGAATAAAACCAACTTACCTTCGTCGTTGATACGCGCTTGCACTGTAGCTGCACCACCTTGCGCGTTGATCTTGTCAGCGACTTCCTGCATGCTATTGGTGTTAGAAATCTTGATAGCCAGAGATGCTGCATCATCAATCGTCGTTACCGTGATAGTCAATGCATTGGTAGAACCAATAACACCATTACCTGCCACAGCAGCTGTAGCTTCGTTGAATGCACTAGCAGTTACACCGGCATTTGAATTGTTGATTGCGACTACGGCGTCATTGATATCTAAATTAGTATTACTCGCACCGCTGGTATTGGCTTTGATCTTAGAGATGATGGTGCCGTTGATCACCAGACTCAAACTACCACCGCTGTTAAACGATGTCGAAATAGTGCCTCCACTATTAGTAAAACCTAAACGACCACCGATGAACACGTTCCCACCACCAGCACTGGTACCCAAACCGAGGTCGGACACTTTAGAGCTAGCGATGCCCACATTCAAAGTTTGATTGGCTTTGTCACCAATTTGCAGCGATTTGTTTTTGAACGACCCGTCCAACAAGTTGATGCTGTTGAATTGAGTAGTCTTAGCCGTGCGGTCGATCTCAGACTTGAGCTGTTG
>CANGIQ010000001.1 GCA_947453965.1 Comamonadaceae bacterium | reverse complement strand
GGGTTGTAAATACCGATTTGACGGAACAAACCTTCCATACCAAAGGTACGGGCTTCGTCCACCAAAATTGGCACCACGCGTGGGCCCAAGGCTTGGTCACGCAAGAGCTGCGTCAAAAAGCGCACATAGGCTTGGGTGGTCGAGATTTCACGGCCTTCGGCGGTGGGCTCCATGACCGATTTGAAAATGTCCAGCGATGGCACAGTGAAGCTCTCGTCGGCTTTGGTGCGGCGGTGTGGCAAATAGCCGCCCAAGGCCTTGCGGCGCTCGTGCAGGTACTGCATTTCAGGAGTGTCGTCCGCAGGCTTGTAGAACGGAATCTTCGACAACTCGCTGTCTGGCACCGGAATGTTGAAGCGGTCACGCATGTAACGGATGTCATCGTCCGTGAGCTTCTTGGTTTGGTGCACGTTGTTCTTGCCCTCACCGGCTTTGCCCATGCCGAAACCTTTGACGGTCTTGATCAGCAGCACGGTGGGTTGACCTTTGTGGTTCACTGCTTCGTGGTAAGCCGCATAGACCTTTTGTGGGTCATGGCCGCCGCGCTTCAAGGCCCAGATTTCGTCGTCGCTCATGTGCGAGACCATTTCCAGGGTGCGTGGATCGCGGCCGAAGAAATGCTTGCGCACGTAGGCGCCGTCGTTGGCTTTGAAGGCTTGGAAGTCGCCGTCCAGCGTTTCCATCATGATCTTGCGCAGTGCGCCGTCTTTGTCGCGGGCCAACAGCTTGTCCCACTCGCTGCCCCACAAGAGTTTGATCACGTTCCAGCCGGAGCCACGGAATTCACCTTCGAGTTCTTGCACGATCTTGCCGTTGCCGCGCACAGGGCCGTCCAAACGTTGCAAATTGCAGTTGACCACGAAGATCAGGTTGTCGAGCTTCTCGCGAGCAGCCAAACCGATGGCACCCAAAGATTCGACTTCGTCCATCTCGCCGTCGCCGCAGAACACCCAGACCTTGCGGTTTTCGGTGTTGGCAATGCCACGGGCGTGCAAGTACTTCAAGAAACGGGCTTGATAGATGGCCATCAAGGGGCCCAAGCCCATGGACACCGTAGGGAACTGCCAGAACTCAGGCATGAGTTTGGGGTGTGGGTAGCTGGACAAACCTTTGCCATCCACTTCTTGACGGAAGTTGAGCAACTGCTCTTCGGTCAAACGACCTTCAAGGTAAGCGCGGGCGTACACGCCGGGTGACACGTGACCTTGGATGTACAAGCAGTCGCCACCGTGGTTTTCGCTCTCGGCGTGCCAGAAGTGGTTAAAGCCGGCACCAAACATGTGGGCCAATGAAGCGAAGGAGCCGATGTGGCCGCCCAGATCGCCGCCGTCTTCAGGGTTGTGGCGGTTGGCTTTGACCACCATGGCCATCGCGTTCCAGCGCATGTAGGCGCGCAGGCGCTCTTCAATTTCGATGTTGCCAGGGCAATGCGCTTCTTGATCAGGTTCGATGGTGTTGACGTAACCCGTGTTGGCCGAGAACGGCATGTCGATGCTGCTTTCGCGAGCATGCTCTAACAACTGCTCTAACAAAAAGTGCGCACGCTCGGGGCCCTCCGCGTTGATGACGGCGGACAGCGCGTCCATCCATTCACGGGTTTCTTGGCTATCGGTATCGTTTGCGGCGAAAGTGCGCAAATCGTTCGGTTGTGCTGACATGCTTGTCTCCTATGTGTTGCACTTGTTATGACTCGAATGTAGCGAAGTTTCGCACATTTTTAACAAATTTCAAATAGCGACTGTTGATTTCTTATTATGAAATTTAAAGCCAAACCATAATCCTTGTTCCATGAACAAAACCCGCTCTTCTTCCTTGTTTTATCCGTTGATCCACCGCTGGCGCCAGTGGTGGCGCATGCAAACGCCCAGCCGCCAAGACCGCTATGCGTTCATTGCGCCCTTGGCAGCGGTGGTGCTGTTCATGGCAGCGATCACCAGTGCGTTTTGGTATTTGAAATACGAAGAACTGGAGCGCGAACAAGAAGTGGTGCGACGCGATGTGGAATACGCGCAACAGCGCTTGCGTTTGCGGCTGCTGGACAAACAAGAACAAGTGATGCGCATTGCCCGCGACATTGCCAACCACGAAACCAACTCGGCAGGGTTTTTACGCGATGCGCAAAACCTGCTCAACCAAACCCCAGAACTGACCAGCCTCACCTGGCTGGACGCGCGCAACCGGGTGCGGGCCAACTACGCCAGCGCCACAGCCAGCCCCAGCGCCATCCATCAAGTCGGCGAGTCCCTCAGCCACACCGAAACCCAAAGCACTTTCGATTTGGCGCGTGATTTACGTCAGCCCGTCTACTCGCAACCCATCACCTACACACACGCCAGCCAAGCCTCGATCACCCAACTTCAGGTGCAAGTGCCCATCATGAACCACGCCAAATTTGAAGGCGTGGTGATGGCCGAATACACCATGGACGGCATCTTGCGCTATGCCGTGCCCGACGAGATTGCCAACAAATACGCAGTCTCTTTGCGCGATGCCAACAACAACGTGCTGGCCGGTCAAGCCAACAAAGCCCGTCCTCGTGTCACGGAGGTGTTGCCTTGGTTGCTCAAAACCAATGAATACGAGGTGCCCATCACACCCGTAGGCTACGCCCTGTCCTTGCATGCCCAAACCTACCGCACCTCACAAGGTTTGATCGGCAATGGCATGTTCTGGCTGGTCACCCTGCTCAGCGCGATGACCGCCTGGATGTTGATTGGCACTTGGCAACACACGCGTCGGCGCGTACAAGCCCAACAGGCCCTGATTGCAGAGACGAACTTTCGACGCGCGATGGAAAACTCCGTGCTCACGGGCATGCGCGCCATGGACCTCAAAGGTCGGATCACTTATGTGAACACCGCGTTTTGCCAAATGACGGGTTGGCGTGAAGATGAACTGGTGGGGCGTGACCCTCCTTTTCCATATTGGCCTGATGAAGATCGTCAAAGCTTGCAAGAAAAGTTATTGCAAGAGCTTGAAGGCAACACCACCGCCAGTGGCTTTCAAGTGCGCGTCAAACGCAAAGACGGCCAGATTTTTGATGCCCGCTTGTACGTGTCACCCTTGATTGATGCGCGGGGCCAACAGACCGGTTGGATGACGTCAATGACCGACATCACCGAACCCAACCGCATTCGCGAGCAGCTCTCTGCCTCGCACGACCGTTTCACCACCGTGCTCGAAGGCTTGGACGCCTCGGTTTCGGTCGCGCCCTTGGGCAGCCAAGAGTTGTTGTTTGCCAACAAGCTGTACCGCCAATGGTTCACCACCACCACCGAAGGCCATCTGAACTTGGTGGCGCAAGCCGGATTGCCGCGCACCTCCGCGCAAACCACAGCCGCAGAAACCAGCACGCTCGATACACGCGAAGATGCCGACGATTCACTCGCCGGCTTTCCAAGTGACGAAATCGCCACAGCCACCCCAGCGCCGAGTGAAAACGCCGAGATTTTTGTCCCCCAATTGGGTAAATGGCTCGAAGTGCGTTCGCGCTACCTCAACTGGGTCGATGGCCGTTTGGCGCAAATGGTGATTGCCACCGACATCACGCCCCGACGCCAAGCTGAAGAGCAGTCGCAAGCCCAAGCCGAGCGGGCCCAATCGGCCAGCCGTTTGATCACCATGGGCGAGATGGCGTCCAGCGTCGCGCATGAGCTGAACCAACCGCTGACCGCCATCAACAACTACTGCAATGGCATGGTGTCGCGCATCAAGTCCAACAACTTGAGCGAAGCCGATTTGCTGACGGCGCTGGAGAAAACTGCCCACCAGGCACAACGGGCCGGGCAAATCATTCAACGCATCCGCAGCTTCGTCAAACGCAGCGAACCCAACCGCACCATGGCCGAGGTCGCGCCCATGGTGGCTGAAGCCGTTGAACTTGCAGACATTGAACTGCGACGACGCCAAGTGCGCCTGAGCCAAGTGGTGGCGCAGCGCTTGCCCAAGCTGCATGTGGACCCGATCTTGATCGAACAGGTGTTGGTCAACCTGATGAAAAACGCGGCGGAATCGATTGACTCGGCTCAGCGCCCGTTGAGCCGCCGCCAGGTCGAGCTCAAGGTCGTGCCACGCACCGAAGAAGGTCAAGCGGTGATCGAGTTCAGCGTCAGCGACACCGGCCGAGGTTTGGCGCCCGAAGTGCTAGAGCGTTTGTTTGAAGCCTTCTTCTCCACCAAGCCTGAAGGCATGGGCATTGGCCTGAATTTGTGCCGCAGCATTGTGGAATCCCACCAAGGCCGAATGAAGGCCGAGAACCTCTACAATGCCGATGAAATCACGGGCTGTCGCTTTTCCTTCTGGATACCGGCTCGCTAAGGTTGGAGTTTTTTTGATGAGCTTGATTCCCAAAAAAGGTACGGTCTATGTTGTCGATGACGACGAAGCTGTTCGCGACTCACTGCAATGGTTGTTAGAGGGCAAGGACTACCGTGTGCGTTGCTTCGATTCCGCTGAAACTTTCCTCAGCCGCTACGATGCGCGCGAAGTGGCCTGCTTGATTGTGGACATCCGCATGGGTGGCATGACCGGCTTGGAGTTGCAAGACAAACTGATTGAACGCAAATCCCCCCTGCCCATCGTCTTCATCACCGGTCACGGCGACGTGCCCATGGCGGTGAACACCATGAAAAAAGGCGCGATGGACTTCATCCAAAAGCCGTTCAAAGAAGAAGAGTTGGTCAGCTTGGTCGAGCGCATGCTCGAACACGCCAAAGACGCATTTGCCGAATACCAACAAGCCGCCAGCCGCGATGCGCTGATGGCCAAGCTCACCACCCGCGAAGCCCAAGTCCTGGAACGCATCGTGGCCGGTCGCTTGAATAAGCAAATTGCCGACGACCTGGGCATCAGCATCAAAACCGTGGAAGCGCACCGCGCCAACATCATGGAAAAGCTCAATGCCAACACCGTGGCCGATTTGCTCAAAACAGCACTCGGACAAAACGCACCCAAGGCTTGATGCGCCACAGTTCGCGCTGAGACGCTCGCCGCGACACCCCCTCCCACAACGCCCGTTCACCACGGGCGTTTTCAATTCCACCTTCTCGCTGTATACACAAGACCATGACTGCACAACTGATTGACGGCAACGCCCTTTCCAAACAACTGCGCGCCCAAGTGGCCGCCGACACCGCCCAACTCAAAGCCCAAGGCCTGACACCCGGCTTGGCCGTGGTGCTGGTGGGCGACAACCCCGCCAGCCAGGTCTATGTGCGCAACAAGGTCAAAGCCTGCGAAGAAGCGGGCTTGCATTCGGTGCTCGAAAAATACGACGCCAGCATGAGCGAAGCCGATTTGTTGGCCCGCGTGGACGCACTCAACAACGACGATCGCATTCACGGCATCTTGGTGCAACTGCCCTTGCCTGCCCACATCGATGCGCAAAAAGTGATCGAAGCCATCAGCCCAGCCAAGGATGTGGACGGTTTTCACATCGCCAGCGCAGGCGCCTTGATGACGGGCATGCCCGGCTTTTGGCCTTGCACCCCCTACGGCTGCATGAAGATGCTGGAGAGCATTGGCTACGACTTGCGCGGCAAACACGCGGTGGTGATTGGTCGCAGCAACATCGTGGGCAAACCCATGGCCTTGATGCTCTTGCAACAAGATGCCACGGTGACGGTGGCCCACTCACGCACCCAAAACCTCAAAGCCCTCACCCTGCAAGCTGACGTGATCGTGGCGGCTGTGGGCAAACGCAATGTGCTGACGGCCGACATGGTCAAACCCGGCGCGGTGGTGCTCGACGTAGGCATGAACCGCAACGATGAAGGCAAGCTCTGCGGAGACGTGGACTTTGAGGGTGTCAAAGAAGTCGCTGGCTACATCACCCCGGTACCCGGTGGCGTGGGGCCGATGACCATCACCATGTTGTTGGTCAACACCTTGGAATCGGCACAACGGGCCTTATCTGAGAAACATTGAGGTTTTTGACATGACACACGCCACCAACCCGCTGCTCGACTTTTCAGACCATCCGCTGTTTGACGTCATCCAACCTGAACACATTGCGCCTGCACTCGACCAGCTGTTGCCTGCTGCGGATGCGGCGCTTGAGCAGGTCACCGCAGCGGACTTCCCCGCTGAGTGGAAAGCGATTGCGGCGGTGCTTGACGTGGCGACTGAAAAGCTCAGCCGCGCTTGGGGCGCCGTGAGCCATTTGCATTCTGTGGCCGACACACCCGAACTGCGTGCGGCTTACACCGAAGCACTGCCACGCGTCACCGAGTTTTACACACGCTTAGGTGCCGACGAGCGTTTGTACGCCAAGTACAAAGCGATTGATGTGGCCAGTTTGAACGCGGAACAAACACACGCCCACAGCTTGGCCATGCGCAACTTTGTGCTCTCGGGTGCTGAGCTGGTGGGCGCGGCCAAAGAACGCTTTGCGGCGATTCAAGAGCGCCAAGCCGAGGTAAGTCAAAAGTTCAGTGAGAACGTACTCGACGCCACCGACCAATGGTCGGCCATCGTCACCACCGACGAGTTGGCCGGTGTGCCCGACGACGTGCTGCAAACCACACGCGCTGCGGCAGAGAAAGATGGCCTGGCGGGTCACAAACTGAATTTGAAAATGCCGTGCTACCTGCCCATCATGCAGTTCGCCCACAGCTCGGCCCTGCGCGAAAAGCTCTACCGTGCTTACGCCACACGGGCCTCTGATCAATCAGAAGCTGTGCAGGCGGGAAAAACCGAACAAGACAACACCCCCTGGGTGCAAGAAATTTTGGCGCTGCGCCAAGAAGAAGCCCAGCTCTTGGGCTACGCCAACTACGCCGAAGTGTCGCTGGCCACCAAAATGGCGCAGTCGCCCGCCGAGGTGATGGCCTTCTTGCGTGACCTGGCCCAACGCGCCCGCCCCTACGCTGAACAAGACGTGACCGAAATGCGCGCTTTTGCCGCCGAGCACCTGAACCTGCAAGACCCACAGCCGTGGGACTGGCCGTACATTGGCGAAAAGCTCAAAGAAGCGCGCTATGCCTTCAGCGAGCAAGAAGTCAAACCGTACTTCACCGCGCCCAAGGTGCTGGCCGGTTTGTTCAAGATTGTGGAAACCTTGTTTGAGGTCAGCATTCGCCGCGACCACGCCCCCGTGTGGCACCCAGCGGTCGAGTTCTACCGCATTGAGCGCCACACCGAAGACACGCGCGCACGTGGCCTGCCGCCCGTGCTGGTAGGACAGTTCTACCTGGACCCCGGCGCACGTGCGGGCAAACGCGGCGGCGCGTGGATGGACGATGTGCGCGCCCGTTGGTTGCGCCCAGACACCAACACCTTGCAAACCCCGGTCGCACATCTGGTCTGCAATTTCGCGGAAAGCGTGGGTGGCAAGCCACCCCTGCTCACCCACGACGACGTCATCACCCTCTTCCACGAATGTGGCCACGGCTTGCACCACATGTTGACCCAAGTGAACGAACGTGATGTGTCGGGCATCAGTGGCGTTGAGTGGGACGCGGTCGAGCTGCCCAGCCAGTTCATGGAAAACTTCTGCTGGGAATGGAGCGTGTTGCGCCACATGACCGCGCATGTGGACACCGGCGAGCCCTTGCCCCGCGACCTGTTCGACAAAATGCTGGCCGCCAAAAACTTCCAAAGCGGTTTGCAAACCCTGCGCCAAATTGAGTTCTCGCTGGTGGACATGCGTTTGCACACCGAGGGCGAGAAAGCGCAAGACTTCATGCAGGTGCTGCGCGATGTGCGTGCCGAAGTGGCCGTGTTGCCCAGCCCTGCCTGGGGCCGCACGCTGCACACCTTCAGCCATATTTTTGCGGGTGGGTATGCGGCCGGCTATTACAGCTACAAATGGGCCGAAGTCCTGTCTGCCGACGCCTATGCCGCGTTTGAAGAGACGGCAGGTGCCGACGGCGAACCCAGCATGGAAACAGGCCGCCGCTACCGTGAAGCGATTTTAGAAGCCGGTGGCAGCCGCCCTGCCATGGAATCGTTCAAAGCTTTCCGTGGCCGTGCGCCGCAACTCGACGCCTTGTTGCGCCACCAAGGCATGGCCTGATTTGCAAACCGCTGAACTCTCCGCCTTGCTGGTCTTGCTCACAGCCACCAGCTTTACGCCCGGCCCCAACACCACCCTGTCCACCGCCATCGCGGCCAACAGGGGCCTGCGGCATGCCTTGCCCTTTGTGACGTCTGTGTCGCTGGGCTGGGGGCTGATGCTCAGCATTTGTGCGGGCGGAGTGGGCGCGTTGATCGTGGCGCGGCCCGAATTGCGGTTCGCCATTCAAGTGATTGGCGTGTCGTACCTGGTGTGGTTGGCCATCAAGCTGGCGCGCAGCACAACATCACCCAACGCCCAGACGGAACGCTTGGAAATCACGTTTGTGCAAGGCGTGCTGCTGCAGTTTGTCAACATCAAGGCCTGGATGTTGGCACTGACCTTGGTCAGCGGTTGGTTGGCAGGACATGACGATGTCTTGCAACGCCTGACCATCGTCTTGCCAGCCATGATGGCTTTTGGTTTGATCAGCAACCTCACCTACGCCCTCATTGGTTCTATGCTGAGAAACTGGCTCAACGGCCCCAATCACACGGGCCTGCGCAGACAGCGTTTCAACCGCTTCATGGCTGCGGTATTGATCGCTACCGCAGCTTGGATGGCCACCTTTTAAACAGCTATAGGCCAAGCACGTGCGTTGTGCACGCTTGATCAGCGCGCTGCGCCGTCTTCAAACTTCAGCGTCTTCACACCGGTGGACGTTCCCAGCAAGCACACCTGCGCTTTTTGATGCGCAAACACACCGACGGTGACCACACCCGGCCATTGGCTGACCTCGGTTTCAAACTGCAAAGGGTTGCTGATTTTCAAGCCCGTCACATCGACAATGTGCTGGCCGTTGTCGGTGACCAAAGGCTGGCCATCTTTCAAACGCACGTTGGCGCTGCCGCCCATGGCTGCGAATTGACGGATCACCCGTGCCGTGGCCATGGGGATCACTTCCACGGGCAAGGGAAACGCGCCAAGCGCATCCACCAACTTGCTCTCATCAGCTATGCAGACAAACATCTTGGATTGGGCCGCCACAATTTTTTCGCGCGTCAACGCCGCACCACCGCCCTTGACCATATAGCCGTGGTGGTCGATCTCATCGGCCCCATCGATGTAAACCGACAGACTCTCCACCTCCGCCGCTTCAAACACCTGGATGCCCAGGGCTTGCAAGCGTTCGGTGGACGCGACTGAGCTCGACACCGCGCCCTTGATTTGGTCCTTGATGGTGGCCAAAGCGTCGATGAACTTGTTCACGGTTGAACCTGTGCCCACGCCCACCACCTCGCCGGGCACCACGTATTGCAAGGCGGCTTGGCCCACCAAGGTCTTCAATTCATCTTGCGTCAGGGGGGCTGCGTGTTGTGGGGTGCTCATGGGCGAAAATCCGGGGTTGTATTGACCAAAGCTTGAGATTATCCATGTCGTTGTTGCCCTATTCGCTCGCCCGCCCTTTTCTGTTTGCCATGGATGCCGAAACCGCCCATGAGCACACGCTGGCCATGCTGGCGCGCACCCAAAACACACCGCTGGCCTGGGCCTACTGCCAACCCCGGGTGCAAGACCCCATTGAATTGGCCGGTTTGCGCTTTCCCAACCGCGTTGGCTTGGCTGCAGGTTTGGACAAAAACGCCCACTGCATCGACGGCTTGGCGGCCATGGGTTTTGGTTTTGTGGAAGTGGGCACCGTCACCCCAAAAGGCCAGCCCGGCAACCCCAAGCCCCGCATGTTCCGCCTGCCGCAAGCCAACGCCCTGATCAACCGCCTGGGTTTTAACAACGAGGGCTTGGATGCTTTCTTGGCCAATGTGAAACTGGCCAAATTCCGCAGCAAGTCAGGCACGCCCATGCTGTTGGGCCTGAACATCGGCAAGAACGCCGCCACGCCCATCGAGAACGCAGCGGACGACTATCTGATTTGCCTGGACGGCGTGTACCCGCATGCCGATTACGTGACCGTGAACATCTCCAGCCCCAACACCAAAAATCTGCGCGAACTCCAAAGCGACGAGGCATTGGACGCGCTGATTGGCACGCTGGCCAAACGCCGCGCCGAACTGGCCCAACAGCACAACAAACAAGTGCCGGTGTTCATCAAGATCGCGCCTGATCTGGACAGCGAGCAAGTGGCGGTGATTGCCGCCACCTTGAAGCGCCACTGCGTGCATGAAGGCACGCCTTCGTGGGGCGTGATCGCCACCAACACCACTATCGCACGCGATGCGGTGCAAGGCATGGCCCATGCGGACGAAACCGGCGGCCTGTCAGGCGCGCCCGTGTTCGAGAAAAGCAATGCCGTGATTCGCCAGTTGCGTGCGGCCATGGGATCGAACTTCCCGATCATTGGCGTGGGCGGCATTTTGAGTGGCGCCGATGCGGTGGCCAAAATCCAAGCGGGTGCAGACGTGGTGCAGATCTACACCGGCTTGATTTACAAAGGCCCGGCCCTGGTGAAAGAAGCCGCCCTGGCGATTCGCGACCACACCTGATCACACCTGATCACACCTGACCGCGCCTGATCATGCTGATCGCATGCATCGGCCTCAGGCAAATATCGTGCGATAACCTTCAAACCGCTTGGACCAGTACACATGGTTCAAGCGCTCGGCTTTGACGCCGGTTTTTTCATTCGCTGCATGGATGAATTTGCCGGACCCGATGTAGATGCCCACATGCGAAAACGAACTGCCCAAGGTATTGAAGAACACCAAATCGCCAGGGTGGGCTTGGCTGGGCTCAATGGGTTTGCTGGCATTGGCCATCTGTGCCGCGTTGCCACGCAAAGCAATGCCTGCGGACTCTTGGTAGACAAAGCTCACCAGCCCTGAGCAATCAAAACCGGTGTGCAATTTTTTGCCACCGTAGACATAGTTGCGGTCCAACATGGCCATCGCTTGCATGACCACGTCTTGGCGCTTGGCCGGGTTGTTCGGATAAGGAGCGTCGCTGCTCGGTGCTTCTGTGATGGTTTGGCGCGGCGAGCTGGCGCAGCCAAACAGAAACGGCGCCAAGCAAGCACTGAGAAACAAGCGTTTATCCATGCGCCAGATCCTACGGCAAAGCCCGCACCACGGCTTGACCAATGGCCAACGAACTGGTCAAACCCGGCGACTCAATGCCAAACAAATTCACCAAACCCTTGACGCCGTGAACAGCCGGACCTTGGATGCAAAAGTCTGCGGCCGCATCTTGCGAGCCAGAGATTTTGGGGCGTATTCCTGCATAGCCCGCTTGCAACGCACCATCGCGCAAGGCGGGCCAGTATTTGCGGACCTCGGTGTAGAAGAGTTGCTCGTGTTCGGGCGAGACCACCAAATCGTCAGGGCTGTTCACCCATTGCACATCGGGGCCAAACTTGGCTTGGCCGCCCAGATCTAACGTCAAATGCACGCCTAAGCCTGCCGCTTCAGGCACGGGATAGATCAAGCGCGAGAACGGTGACTTGCCCGCCAAGGTGAAGTAATTGCCTTTGGCAAAGTAGGCTTGGGGCACATGCTGCGGGGCCAAACCTTGGAACTTCTTGGCAAGCCAGGGCGCGGTCAAACCCGCTGCGTTGACCACGGTTTGGGCCATCAACTCGCTGCCATCGGCCATCTGCAACACGATGCCTTCGTCCAGACACACAGCGCCCAGCACAGGCGACGCCAGGGCAACGATGCCACCTGCGTTTTCAAAATCGCCTTGCAAGCTGAGCATCAAACCATGGCTGTCCACAATGCCTGTGCTCGGCGAGTGCAGCGCCGCCACACAAGACAAGGCGGGCTCCATGGCATGCACAGTGGCGGCGTCGAGCATCACCACATCGCTGACGCCGTTGGTATGGGCTTTTTCCAAGATGGCTTGCAACGCTGGCAGCTGAGATGCCTGGGTGGCCACAATCAATTTGCCACAGCGTTGGTGGCCGATGCCGCGCTCGGCTGCATAGGCGTAGAGCATGTCACGCCCTTGCACGCACAGCGTGGCTTTGAGCGAGCCTTGTGGGTAATAAATACCCGCGTGAATCACTTCGCTGTTGCGCGAACTGGTGCCGGTGCCGATCGCGTCTGCGGCCTCCAGCACCAGCCACTCGCGGCTGTCTGCCGGGGCGGCTTGCACCAAGGCACGTGCCACGGCCAAACCCACCACACCTGCACCAATCACTACGCCATTGACTTTGTCCAACCTCGATCTCCTCGTTTCACGGCACTCTTTCGCACCCCCTATTAGAACCAAAACAACGAAGGTTCAGGCAAGGTTCATACAAGGTTCATAGGGGCCATAAAAAAACGGCACCCGAAGGTGCCGTTTTGAGGTCTTGGAAAACCTGAAGGGGTCAGCGTTGAATCAACGCTTTTTGGCGGCTGGCTTGCCAGCGTTCAATGCATTGGCAGCCAATGTTTTGTAATTGGCTTCGGCCACATCTGTGGCTTGCTTGACAGCTTTTTGAACCGACTCCAAGGCGTTGTTGCCAGCGGACACAGCGGTTTTGAAAGCGGCCACAGCAGCTTCAGAGCCAGCTGGTGCGTTTTTAGCAGCGTTGTCGACCATGGCGTGGAAAGCTTTTTGAGCTTCAGCCACTTTGTCTTCCAAGCTGCCTGTGAAGTGCGAACCAGTGCCGGTTGCGATTTCATACAGGTGACGGTTGTAAGCCACAGCCTTTTCAGCCAAAGGCTGGAACAGGCTGGCTTGCAAAGCCAACAGCTCTTGGGCGTCTTTCACGCTCAACACAGCAGAGGCTTGTTTTTGTGAATCAGCCAAAGTCGATTTGGCAGCAGCCAGGTTCAATTCGATGAGTTGCTCAACGCCAGAAAAGGCCTTGTTGGTCAAACCCACCAAAGTTTCCAAATTGGCTTTGTTGGCAGCGATCACTTGTTCAGGGGTCAGGTTCATTTCAAATCTCCAAAAATAACAAAAGGTCAATGGAACTGCTCTGAACCTGCCCCAGTGGGCTGCGTTATGTTGCAGTGCAGCATGGCATGAATTTTAAGAACAAACCTCGTGTTGGCAAGCGTTTTGAACCAAAAAGGTGCGCTTTTAGAGGTGGCAGACTAAATCCTGCCTATCCTCATTCTGCGCCATGGCTCCAGTGTTTGTCCCATTCAGCTTTGTAAAGACGGGCCAAGTCTGGGGATTTCAAAATCAAAAAATTCTCAGCATTTCTGGTTTCTGCGGAGTTTGTGAAATTAAAACTCCCCGTGATGACCACCGCCCCATCGATCACCATCACCTTGTTGTGCGCAATGGCGTGCTGGCCATCGCCACGCAGGGGCACACGACCTTGGCGCAGCAAATCCACCACATAGCGGTTGGTTTGTTCGCTCTTTTGGTCGAGCAACACACGCACCGCCACGCCCCGCGCATGCGCCCGTAACACCGCTTGTGCAATCGCATTGTGGGTAAAGCTGTAGGCTTGGACCAACACCTCATGCTGGCTGGCATCGACCGCTTTGACAATGGCGGCGGCGGACCCAGCCGGTGGTGAAAAGTAAACGCCCAAGACTTCCACTTGGGCCCCCGCCCCGGGGTTGGCATGCGCAACGCCCCATATCTCGCCACCACCACGCCATGTGCCCAAGGCTTGAAACAACACGCCGCTCAGCAGCAAGGCACCCACAGACCATCTTTTTTTCATGCGGGAATGCTAAACGGCAAATTTGATGTTTTTAATAATTCAAAAGGCAAATAATTGATTTATGCCGATTGTCATTTTCAAGACCGCTGGCGAACCACCCCATTCAGCCTCGTAGTAAAGTCGCCAAGCTTTGACCTCACACCACGCCCCCTCCCACACCTCGCACGAGCTGTCGCCCGCCACCCGTCGGGCGATTTTTCTGTTGTCCTTGGGCACATTTGCCAGCATGGCAGTGCAACGCATTTGCGACCCCATGCTGCCCGAGCTCTCGCGCGTGTTCAACGTCCCCATCAGCGAAGCGGCCCAGGTCATTTCCATGTTTGCCATCGTCTACGGGCTGATGCAACTCTTTTACGGCCCCGTCGGTGACCGTTGGGGCAAGTACCGCGTGGTCATCCTGGCCACGCTGGGCTGCAGCGTGGGATGTGTGCTGTCGGCACTGAGCGGGAATTTGGAATTTTTGGTGGCCTCGCGTGTTGGCACCGCGCTGGCTGCGGCAGCCGTGATTCCCATCTCGCTGGCCTGGGTCGGCGACACCGTGCACTACCAGCAGCGACAAGAAACGCTAGCCCGTGTCGGCCTGGGCACCATGCTGGGTATCACGGCAGGCCAGCTGTTTGGTGGTTTGTTGACCGACACCTTGGGCTGGCGTTGGGCCTTTGTGCTGATGGCTGTCGTGTTCAGTGCGGTGAGTTTTTTACTCTGGCGACATGAAGGCCATTTGGAAACAGCACCTCATCCGGGCCACGCACCCGCTGGTTTTTTCAAACAACTGCAACAGGTGGCCAGCGATGTTTGGGCACGTACGCTGTTGAGCGTGGCTTTGCTGGAAGGTGCGTCGATTTTTGGCTTGCTGGCCATCACCGCATCGCACCTGCATCACACACATGGGATGTCGTTGACACTGGCAGGCACCACCACGGCCTTGTTTGGCTTGGGTGGAATGGCTTACATGGCGTCGGCCAAAATCGCCATCCGCCGCTTGGGCGAGGCGGGCTTGGCCCGTTTTGGCGGCATCGGGGTAGGCAGCAGCTTTGTGGTGATTGCGTTCAGCCCTTGGTGGCCTCTGGCCATTCCGGCCTGCTTTGTGGCGGGCTTTAGCTTTGCCATGTTCCACAACACCATGCAGGCCAAAGCCACCCAAATGGTGCCTACAGCGCGTGCCACTGGGGTGACCTTGTTTGCTGGCTTTTTGTTTTTAGGTCAATCCCTGGGCGTGCTGTCACTGGCACAGTTGATGACACATTTTTCATCGGCCTATGTGATGGGCGCGGTGGCGACCTTTGTGGTGGGCTTAGGGTTGTTCTTTTCCCATGCCGTGGCACAACGCAACGCCACCCAAGCCGATCACGCCTGACTTTTTTGATTTTTCAACATGACACAAAACATCGAACCACTCGCCATTGAAACACTCGGCATTGAACAAATGGCCCAACAACTCGAACAACATCCTGACTACCGCGTCTTACGCCGCTTGGTGCCACGCCAGGTGTTCAACACACCCGCCCCAGGTCAGCAGCTACGCAAAGGCGTGGTGCTCGACACCGAGACCACGGGCTTTGATGCGGTCAATGACCGCGTGATCGAACTCGGCATGTTGGTGTTTGAGTTTGACCCGGTCACGGGTGTGATCTACCGCGTCACCGATGTGTTCGACGAACTGGAGGATCCAGGGTTTGAAATCCCCCCTGTCTCGATTGCGGTGCATCACATCACCGATGCCATGGTGCAAGGTCGCCGCATTGACGACGCCCGTGTGGCGGAATTGATGAAAAACGTGGACGTGGTGATTGCCCACAATGCCGCCTTTGACCGCCCGTTTGTCGAAACGCGTTGGCCGTTGTTTCAACAGCTCAACTGGGCGTGCAGCATCAAAGACATCGATTGGCGTGAGGAAGGTTTTGGCTCTGCCAAGCTCGAGTATTTGCTCAGCACCCAAGGCTTTTTTTATGAAGCACACCGGGCAGAAACAGACTGCTGGGCGCTGCTGGAACTGCTGAACCAAGTATTGCCGCAAAGCCAACAAACCGCACTGTTGGCCCTGCTTGAAACCTTGAACCAAGCCCAGCAAAAAGTCTATGCCTTGGGTTCGCCGTTTGAGACCAAAGACATGCTCAAAGCACGTGGTTACCGCTGGTCGGCCGAGTTGCGCTGCTGGAGCCGTGTGGTGTCGGGCGAGAAAGAACTGAAAGAAGAGCTGGCCTGGCTCAAAAACCGTGTGTACGGTGAGCGCAGCGCGCGCGTGGAGGTGGAGTCGCTGGGCGGCAAGGTGCGCTACTCCACCCGCGAGGGTCACAAAGAAGTCGTGACCCTGTAAACCTCAGCTTGCTTAGTAATTCACCAGCTGCCAAGGCACGGGGCAACTTGGGACATTGGGGTAATACTGCTGCGACGTGCCGCAGAAATACGCTACCCGTGCAGGGGGCAAGGTTTGCTGGGGCATGACCACCACGGGGGGCTGTTGCACCACATAGCTGGGGGTGCTGGCCGCGTACAAGGCGGCACCCACCAAGGCTGCCCCCAAAACGGGTGCGACCCAGTTGTTGCCCCAGGAACCGCGGTAGTAATCGTGGCGGTAACCGCCACCGTGCCAGCCGCCATAACCACCATAGCCCCCAGCATAGCCACCGCCATGTCCAAAACCACCATGCGCTTGGGCTGGCAGCACAAACGCACACGCCAACAAACAGGCTAAAAGGCTTGAAAGACGTTTCATGACGGACTCACTTTCAGGGTTGCGAACAACGACCTCACGGTCCCTTCTACAACGCAGTCCCATCGCGCTTGGATGACAGGCCTTGTCGAATCTTTACCGAGTATTCACAACCAACCAAGGGGTTGGACAGGTTTGCACCATCGGAAAGTACTGGCCAGAGTCACGGCAAAAGTAAGCCTCGGCCACCGGCGCGGGGCCTGGCGCTGCGGTCACCCAGTTGTTGGGGGCTTGGGGCACGCCGTTCACCACCACGGCGGGAGGGCTGGTGATGATCACGGTGGAAGGCTGCACAGGGCGTGACAAATAAATGCTGGTCCCCACCACCGCAGTGCCCACGACTAACGGAGCCAACCAAGGATCTGGCCCCCAGCCGTGGCGGTAGCCGTAGCCATAACCGCGCGGGCCGTGGGCTTGTGCTGCGGGCAAACAAGCGATCAACAACAAACCCAAACTCAGCGTGCGTAATTGAGAAGCCAAGCGCATAAAACCTCCTCAGACAAGATAAGTTCCATTGTCCTCCAACGCTGCCAAATCATCCATATCTCAGAGGTAAAGTTCAACCATGACAAAAGCAATTGTGTTTGATGCCTACGGCACCCTGTTTGATGTGTATTCGGTCGGCGCCCTGGCCGAACAACTGTTCCCCGGCCAGGGCCCTGCCCTGTCGGTGCTGTGGCGTGATAAGCAGATCGAGTACAGCCGACTCATTTCACTCTGCGATCCTCTCAACCCGCAAGGCAGTCGGCATTACCAATCGTTTTGGGACATCACCGAACTGGCACTGCAATACGCCTGCGAACGCTTGAAGTTGGAACTCAGCGCGACAGCGCGCCAACAGTTGTTGGCCCAATACGCACAGCTGCAAGCTTTTCCCGAAAACCTGGCGGTGCTGCAAACACTGAAAGCGCGTGGGCTGCCCTGCGCGATTTTGTCCAACGGCAACCCCGACATGCTGCACAGCGCCGTCAAAAGCGCCGGCATGAGCGCTTACCTGGACCATGTGATCTCAGTCGAGGAAGTGCGCCAATTCAAAACCACACCCCAAAGCTACGCCTTGGTGCAACAGCGCTTTGAGGTAGAAAAACACGAGGTTTTGTTTGTCTCGAGCAACGGCTGGGACGTGCTGGGTGCGACGTGGTTTGGCTTTCAGACCTTTTGGGTCAATCGTCAACATTTACCGTTTGAAACCTTGGGACCACGCCCGACATTCACCGGGCCTGACCTGACGCATGTGCTCCAGGTCTTGGGCTGATCAAGCGCGGATCAGTGGCTCAATCGCCAAGGCGATGCTCGCCAAGTGCGCGTCTTGTCCGTTCACCGATGAGACCATCAAGCCCACAGGCACATCGCTCTCATCATGGCAGGGCAAACTGAACGAACAGCCGTCCATGTAATTGATCATCGACGGATTGCGCAGCAACAAGCGGTTGGCCTTGAAGAATTCATCATCGCTTTGCAACAGTGGCGCCAATTCAGGTGCCAACAAAGGGACGGTGGGACACAGCATGGCGTCAAACCCTTGCAACACGGCCTGTGCTTGGGCAATCCATTCGCGGCGACGATCCACCAAACCGATGTAATCCATGGCGCTCACGCCCTGGCCCAGCGCCATACGCGCCATCACACGCGGGTCTACCCGATCGGGCGCACGGGCAATGCGCGCGTGATGTGCGGCAAAACCCTCCACTGGGGAAAAACCACCGGGCAGGCTGCGCGGTGCAATCTCTGCCAACTCGGTAAAAGGAATGTCCACCACCTCAGCGCCTGCCGCTGAAATGCGCGATATAGCTTTTGAAAACGCTTGCGCAACCGCAGGCTCCAACTCATCCAACACCAATGTTTGTGGCACGGCAAAGCGCATGCCGCGTAAATTGGCCGCGGCCACATTCAGCGGCTGCTGCGACATGACCGCGTCCACCCACAGACTGTCTTGCACGGTGCGTGTGATCGCCCCGGCTGTATCGAGCGAACGAGACAGTTCCATCACCCCCTGCAAAGGAATGCGCGACTGCGAACCTTTGAAGCCCACCAAGCCACACAAGGCGGCAGGAATTCGAATCGAGCCGCCCGTGTCGGAACCCAAGCCCGCCACCGCCAGCCCCAAGGCAACAGCCACGGCAGACCCAGAAGACGACCCTCCCGGCACGCGCACATGCGCTGGATCCGACGGGTTGCGTGGTGTGCCGTAATGGGGGTTGATACCCACGCCAGAAAACGCAAACTCGCTCATATTGGTTTGCCCCAAAATCACCGCCCCGGCATCACGCACACGTGCCACCGCGGGTGCATCGTGCGTGGCGACAGCGTCGCTGCCACACACCACCGTGCCCGCCATCGTGGTACGCCCTTGCAGGTCGAAGTTGTCTTTGACCACGATCGGTAAGCCATGCAATGCGCCCAAGCCATGCCCAGCAGGTGCCGAGCGACGTGCTGCATCGGCGGCACGGGCTTGCGCCAGCGCGGTGTCGGCAAACACATGGGTGAGCACATGCGCGGCGGCAGGTGCTCGCGCATCTAACAGCGCTTGTTCCACCAATCGTTCAGACGTCGTGTCGCCGCGTTGCAGCTGCGCCAAGCATTCAATCAAAGACACGGGATGCATAGGTTTTTCCTTGTGTGCTAGCCTCAAGACATCACATTATTGTTTGGTTTTTCAACATCCCCTGTCATGCCCAGCGCACCTGAACTCACGCTTTACTACGACGGCCAGTGCCCGCTGTGCCAAGCCGAGATTGAGTTTTTACAAACGCGCAATGCAGATGGCAAACTGGGCTTTGTGGATGTGACTCAAGCAGGCTTTGACGCCCAAGCGCACCATATTTCCTGCGATGCCGCCATGGCGCAAATTCACGGCCGCTTGGCCAATGGCGACTATTTGGTGGGTGTGCCTGTGTTTGCGCAGGCCTACAAACTGGCCAAACTGCACAAATTGGCCTGGCTTTTGTCCAGGCCTTGGCTGCAACCCGTCCTGCAACCGGGCTATGTGCTGTTCGCCAAACACCGCCAAACCCTCTCCAAACGCTTTGGCCCTGCTGTTTTACGCTTCAGCAAGCGATTTTTTCACTAGTTTTTCAGGCTTTTTCCTGTCTTTTTGAAAGACGGTTGATAAATTTGCGAAAATACGCTTTTGTCTAAGAAAACAAAAACGATGTCACGCCCAGAAAAAACAGAAATTTCCAATGACGGTTTGCGCTACAAATCCAAAAAAGGCGGTTCGCCTTTCGAAGGTCTAGGTCGTACCGGAGACACCATGAGCTGCATCAAGTGCGGCGTTCACAAACCCCGTAACAACGGCTCTTTCAAACGCATCTTGGGTTCGTCCATGTTTGTGTGCTTCGATTGCAGCCCACCGAAAAAAGAAGCCGACCCCGCAGCACCTGCCGCAGCGGCCAAAGCGAAAGCTTAAACACACACCCATAAAAATGCGGCTCATAGAGCCGCATTTTTGTTTCTCCCCTGATCTGCGTACCCCAGAAACCTAGGGCACGCTCCCGCGTCACAGTCACTCGACGCGAATCACCGCATTGGGCTTAAAGCCCAAATCCGCCACCTTGCCCTTTTTGGCGCGTGCGGCCCTGGCGTTGTTCAAGCTGCGAATCTCCAGTGTTTCTTCGCGCGCCTTGCCGCCTCGGCCAATGCCTTCGATGCGCACGCTGCGGGTGTAGGCCGCAGCACCAGCCAAGGCGTCTTTGGCTTCGAGGTCAATCAGCATCAAGCCACGACCGCCCTTTTCATTCATCTTGAGTTCAGACAACTCAAAGGTCAAGAAACGCCCCCCAGTGGACGCACACGCCACATGGGTGGCCGCAGCCACAGGTTGCGCACCCGAACCACCACTCACAGGCGATGGACGGCACACGGTTTCGCCCTCACCCACGGTGATAAAGGCTTTGCCGCCTTTGTTGCGCGAAATCATGTGCTCGATGTTGGCCATGAAGCCATAGCCACCCGAGCTGCTGAGCAAGTATGTCGCGCCAGCGGGGCCCGCCACATAGTGCAGCAGTTGGGTGCCAGATTCCAAATCAACCAGCGTGGTTACCGGCTGACCATCGCCGCGCGCGCCGGGCAAAGCCGACACGGGCACCGAATAGATACGACCATTCGAGCCAAACGCGATGAAAGTGTCCACCGTGCGGCACTCAAACGTGCCGTACAAACCGTCGCCTGCCTTGAAAGCAAAGGCGCTGGCTTCGTGGCCATGGCCGGTGCGTGCACGCACCCAACCTTTCTCAGAGACCACCACGGTCACCGGCTCGTCAATGACCTTGACTTCGGCCACCGCTTTTTTCTCTTCTTGAATCAGCGTGCGGCGTGGATCGGCAAAGGTTTTGGCGTCGGCTTCGATTTCTTTGACCATCAAGCGGCGCAGCGCCGAGGGGTTGCCCACGATGTCTTCGAGCTTGGCTTGTTCGTCGCGCAACTCTTTGAGCTCTTGCTCGATCTTGATGGCTTCCAAACGCGCCAGCTGACGCAGGCGAATTTCCAAGATGTCTTCGGCTTGGCGCTCACTCAATTTGAAGCGTTCGATCAGCGCCAGTTTGGGCTCGTCGCTCTGACGGATGATGGCAATCACCTCGTCGATGTTGAGCAACACCAGCTGGCGGCCTTCCAAGATGTGGATGCGGTCCAGCACTTTGCTCAAGCGGTGCTGCGAGCGACGCAGGATGGTGCCAGAGCGGAACTCAATCCACTCGGTCAACATCTCGCGCATCGACTTGGGCACAGGACGACCATCAATGCCCACCATGGTGAGGTTGATGGACGACGAGGTTTCTAAGCTGGTGTGCGCCAGCAAGGTGGTGATGAGTTCTTGTTGCTCAATGGTGCGCGTCTTGGGCTCGAACACCAAACGCACAGGGGCATCTTTGCTCGATTCATCGCGCACCACGTCCAACACAGCCAACACCGTGGCTTTGAGTTGGGTTTGTTCGGCGCTCAGCGCTTTCTTGCCGGTCTTGACCTTGGGGTTGGTGAGTTCTTCAATCTCTTCCAGCACGCGTTGGCTGCTCACGCCAGGCGGCAGCTCATTCACCACCAACTGCCATTGGCCACGGGCCAAGTCTTCAATCACCCAACGGGCGCGCACTTTGAGTGAACCGCGTCCTGTGCGGTACGCATCGGCAATGTCGGTGCTGCTGCTGATGATTTGGCCGCCGCCGGGGTAATCGGGCCCGGGCAAGATTTGCAACAGCTCTTCGTCGCTCAGTTTGGGCGACTTGATGAGTGCCACGCAGGCATCGGCCACTTCGCGCAGGTTGTGGCTGGGGATCTCCGTGGCCATACCCACCGCAATGCCGCTGGCGCCATTGAGCAAGGCAAACGGCAAGCGTGCGGGCAACTGCTTGGGCTCTTCGGTTGAGCCATCGTAGTTGGGCTGGAAGTCCACCGTGCCTTCGTCAATCTCGTCCAGCAACAGAGAAGTGATTTTGGCCAAGCGCGCTTCGGTATAGCGCATGGCGGCAGCTCCGTCACCGTCGCGTGAGCCAAAGTTGCCTTGGCCGTCAATCAACGGGTAGCGTTGTGCAAAGTCTTGTGCCATGCGCACCAGCGCTTCGTAGGCCGCGCTGTCGCCGTGGGGGTGGTAGCGGCCCAATACGTCACCGACCACGCGGGCGCACTTGACGGGCTTGGCGCCTGTGTTGTTGTTGGGGCCGCTAAAGCCCAAGCCCATACGGGACATCGAATACAGAATGCGGCGCTGCACGGGCTTTTGGCCATCGCACACATCGGGCAAGGCGCGGCCTTTGACCACGCTCAGCGCGTATTCCAGGTAGGCGCGTTGGGCGTAACGGCCCAGGCTTTGGTCGTCGTCTGCCTCGGGGGTGACGACGTCAGGGGTGAACAAATCGGTCATACGTCAATCTCAATCGAATCACCATGCAGTTCCATCAGCTCACGGCGTGCGGCGGCTTCGCCCTTGCCCATGAGTTGGGTGATCAAACCTTCGGTGGTGGCAAAGTCCAGCAAGCCCAGTTGCACGGGCATGAGGCGACGGGTGTCGGGGTTCAAGGTGGTGTCCCACAGTTGCTCGGCGCTCATCTCGCCCAAGCCCTTGAAGCGGCTGATGCTCCACTTGCCCTCAGCCACGCCGTCTTTGCGCAGCTTGTCGAGGATGGCCGTGAGCTCGCCCTCGTCCAAGGCATAGACCTTAGTAGCAGGCTTTTTGCCACGCGCCGGTGCGTCCACACGGAACAACGGAGGGCGCGCCACATACACATGGCCGGCTTCGATGAGCTTGGGGAAGTGACGAAAGAACAACGTAAGCAGCAGCACTTGGATGTGCGAGCCGTCCACGTCCGCGTCCGACAAGATACACACCTTGCCATAGCGCAGGCCGCTCATGTCAGGGCTGTCATTGGGGCCGTGGGGGTCCACGCCAATGGCCACCGAAATATCGTGAATTTCATTGTTGGCGAACAAACGGTCGCGCTCAACTTCCCAAGTGTTGAGCACCTTGCCGCGCAGCGGCAGAATAGCTTGGCTTTCTTTGTCGCGGCCCATCTTGGCGCTGCCGCCCGCAGAGTCGCCCTCGACCAAGAACACTTCGTTGTGCGCAATGTCTTTGCTTTCGCAATCGGTCAGCTTGCCTGGCAATACCGCCACGCCAGAGCCTTTGCGCTTCTCGACTTTCTGGCCTGCTTTTTGGCGTGTTTGTGCGGCTTTGATGGCCAGCTCAGCCAGTTTTTTGCCGTACTCCACATGCTGGTTGAGCCACAGCTCCATGGTGGGTCGCACATAGCTGGACACCAAACGCACGGCATCGCGTGAGTTGAGGCGTTCTTTGATTTGGCCTTGGAACTGTGGGTCGAGCACCTTGGCGCTCAGCACATAGCTGGCACGGGCAAACACGTCTTCGGGCAAGAGCTTCACGCCCTTGGGCAGCAAAGCGTGCAGCTCGATAAAGCTCTTCACCGCGTTAAACAAACCATCACGCAAGCCACTGTCGTGCGTGCCACCCGCGCTGGTGGGAATCAGGTTGACATAGCTCTCGCGTACAGGCTGGCCGTCTTCGGTGAAAGCCACGGCCCAGGCCGCGCCCTCGCCTTCAGCAAAGCTGTCATGGTTGCTGTCGGCATAGCCATCGCCTTCAAACAAAGGAATGACGGGGTCGCCGTGCAGGGTCTGCATCAAATAGTCGCGCAAGCCACCTTTGTAGAGCCAGTTTTGCGTGTCTTTGGTTTTCTCATTTGTCAGCGTCACGCTCACGCCGGGCATCAACACCGCCTTGCTGCGCAACAAATGCACCAGCTCGTTCATCGGCAAAGCCGAGGATTCAAAGTATTTGGCATCGGGCCACACGCGCACGGTGGTGCCCTGCTTGCGGTCGCCAGATTCTTGTTTGCGGGTGCTGAGTTTTTCCACCACATCGCCGCCCGAGAACACCAAACGGGCCACTTGGCCTTCACGGTGCGAGGTGGCTTCCATGCGTTTGGCCAGCGCATTGGTCACGCTCACGCCCACGCCATGCAAACCACCCGAGAAGCTGTACGCGCCGCCCGAGCCTTTGTCGAACTTGCCGCCCGCGTGCAAACGGGTGAACACCAGTTCAATCACGGGCGCCTTTTCTTCCGGGTGCATGCCAAACGGAATGCCACGGCCATCATCTTCGATGCTGACCGAGCCATCGCTGTGCAGCGTGACGCTGATTTTTTTGCCGTGCCCGGCCAAGGCTTCGTCAGCCGCGTTGTCCAACACCTCTTGGATGATGTGCAAGGGGTTGTCGGTGCGGGTGTACATGCCCGGACGCTGCTTGACGGGTTCGAGTCCCTTCAGAACGCGAATCGAGCCTTCCGAGTACTGGGGAGGTGTCGTGGGTTGCTTTGTTGCCATGGGGCGGGATTGTAGACAGATTCCAATCGACCACTGGATGAAATCACAGTCAAGCGATTCATACCCCTGAAATCCCCGTCTTCAAACCCTGGCGACAGCCTGTCTTTGGCGCATTAGGTAAAGTCCTAGATATGACTCATACCAACAAAACACTGCCCATGTGGCAAGTGCTGGCCTGCGGGGCAGCCATCGTCACCTTGTCCATGGGCGTGCGCCACGGCTTTGGCCTGTGGTTGCAGCCCATCACCCAAGCGCAAAACTGGACCCGCGAAAACTTCGCGATGGCGATTGCGATTCAAAACCTCACCTGGGGCTTTTCAGGCATTTTTTCGGGCATGTTGGCCGACCGCTTTGGCGCCTTTCGCGTCATCGTGAGTTGTGCCGTGATGTATGCCTTGGGTTTGATCGGCATGGCGTATTCAGCCACGCCCGCCATGTTCACTGCGACGGCAGGCGTGCTGATTGGCATTGCGCAAGCCGGGACCACCTATGCCGTGATTTACGGCGTGATTGGCAGGAACGTGAGCGCTGAAAAACGATCCTGGGCCATGGGCGTCGCCGCCGCCGCCGGATCATTCGGCCAGTTTTTGATGGTGCCCACTGAGGGCTACCTGATCAGCACCCTCGGCTGGCAAGAGGCCCTGGTGTGGTTGGGACTCGCCGCCTTGATGGTGATTCCACTCGCTTTCGGCTTGCGTGAGCCGAGTTTTGCGGGTGGTGCCACGCCGCATCGCGACCAATCAATCTTGCATGCGCTGCGCGAGGCCTTCACCTACCCCAGTTTTCAGCTGTTGATGGCGGGCTACTTTGTCTGCGGTTTTCAGGTGGTGTTCATCGGCGTGCACATGCCCAGCTATTTGCGCGACCACAACATGGCGCCCGAAGTGGCCAGCATCGCACTGGCCTTGATTGGTTTGTTCAACGTGTTTGGCACCTACATCGCCGGCAGCTTGGGCCAGCGGCTGGCCAAACGCAAGATTTTGTCGTTCATTTATTTCTCACGCTCGGTCGCCATCGTGTTGTTCTTGCTGGCGCCGCTGACGCCCCTGAGTGTTTACGTCTTCTCGGCTGTGATGGGCTTTTTGTGGCTTTCCACCGTGCCTCCTACCAATGCCGTGGTGGCGCAAATTTTTGGCGTGGCGCACTTGTCCATGCTGGGCGGCTTTGTGTTCTTCAGCCACCAAATTGGCAGCTTCATGGGCGTGTGGTTGGGTGGTTACTTGTACGACCAAACCGGCAGCTACGACGTCGTTTGGTACATCTCGATCGCTTTGGGCATTTTTGCTGCGGGCGTGAACTTGCCCGTGCGTGAAACCGCCATTGCACGCGGCCACCACACCGCTACGGCCTGATGATGCAAAAGTGGCGCAGCCATTGGCGCACGTTGCTGATCGGCGTGCTCTGCACGCTGATTTTGCTGAGCGTGCTGTCCTTGTACTTGCAGCCCTTGTTTTTGATGACCTTGGCCAACCAAATGTGGAGCTGTTTCTAAGATGCAAACCATCCTCATCACCGGCGCATCCGACGGCATTGGCGCAGAGCTGGCGCGTCAACTGGCCAAGCAGCTGGGCCCCGATGTGCAGCTGGTCTTGGCAGCGCGTCAAGAAGCCCTGCTCCAACAAGTCGCCGCGGCGTGCCAAGCCTTGGGCGCGAGCGTGCGTGTAATTCGCACCGATGTGAGCGACCCACAGCAATGCCGCCAATTGATCGACACCACGGTGGCCGAATGCGGTGGCATCGATGTGCTGATCAACAACGCGGGCGTTTCCGCCCACGCCATGCTGTCCGAGGTGCATGCCGATGACCTGGCGTGGTACGAGTCGCTGATGCTGGTGAACTTGTGGGGTAGCGTCTGGTGCACCCATGCCGCGTTGCCCCATATACGTGCGCGCCAGGGCCGCATCGTGGCGATGGCCTCTTTGGCAGGGCTGGTGGGCGTGCCTGGGCGCACGGCCTACAGCGCATCCAAATTCGCCATGACGGGGTTTTTTGAGGCCCTGCGCGCTGAATTGCTGGGTTCGGGTGTCAGCGTCACCACCGCTTACCCGGGCGTCGTTGACACGCAAATCCGCGTCAACGGCCTCAACGCCAAAGGTCAAACGGCAGGGTCCAGTGGCCTCAAAGAAGACCGCGCCATGCCGGTGGCCGAATGCGCAGCGCTGATTCTGCAAGGCATGTGGGCACGCGAGCGCGAAGTGGTGATGACTTGGCAAGGCAAGCTCGGGCGCTGGCTCAAACTGATCGCCCCTGGTTTGGTGGAAAAAATGGCCTGGGCCGCCTTGAAAAGCCCTCAAAAATAAGCATGACAGCCTCGCCACACAGCACACCAACCCCATCGCCTTGGGTGGCACGGTGGGCCCATTTGATTGCCCCCAAAAGCCAAGTCCTCGATCTGGCCTGTGGCCATGGACGACACATGCGTCACCTAGCAGCGTTGGGTCATTCGGTGCTGGGGGTAGACCACAACGCAGAGGCACTGGCCGCCTGCGCCCCGTGGGGCGAGACCTTGTGTGCCGACCTGGAAAACGCGCCCTGGCCCCTGGTTGATCGCCGCTTTGGTGGCATCGTCGTTACCCACTACTTGTGGCGCGCCCTGTGGCCCCAGTTGCTGAGCTGCTTGGCCGAAGGCGGTGTGTTGATTTACGAAACTTTTGCCCAGGGCAACGAAACCGTGGGCAAACCATCGCGCCCAGACTTCTTGCTGCGACACGGTGAACTGCTGGAGGTCTGCCGTGACCTGCACGTGGTGGCTTTTGAAGAAGGTTTTTTAACCACGCCAGATCGTTTTGTACAGCGCATCGTGGCAGTGCGATCACCCGCCCATCCCATTCACCCCATTCGCTACCCACTGTGATGCGTCAAATTGACACACCACACTCGTTAGAATGGCTTTTTTCCCTTTGACCCCATAGCGGACATGACACCCATTACCGGCAGCATCGTGGCTTTGACCACCCCCATGCATGAAGACGGCAGCGTCGACTACCCGAATCTGCGCAAGCTCATCGACTGGCACATTGCCGAAGGCACCGATTGCATCGGCGTGGTGGGCACCACCGGCGAGTCCCCCACCGTCAATGTGGAAGAACACTGCGAAATCATCCGCGTCTCCGTAGAGCAAGCTGCCAAGCACACCGAGCGCCACGTGCCCATCATGGCGGGCTGCGGTGCCAACTCGACAGCTGAAGCGATTGAGCTGGCCAAGTTCGCCAAAAAAGTTGGCGCTCATTGCCAACTGCAAGTGGTGCCCTACTACAACAAGCCCACCCAAGAGGGCCAATACCGCCACTTCAAGGCCATTGCAGAAGCGGTGGACTTGCCGGTGATTTTGTACAACGTGCCCGGTCGCTCAGTGGCTGATATGGCGCACGACACAGTGCTGCGCTTGGCCCAGGTGCCTGGCATCGTGGGCATGAAAGAAGCCACCGGCAACATCGAACGCGCCCAATGGCTGATCCGTGATGTGCCCCAAGGCTTTGCCATTTACTCTGGCGACGACCCCACTGCGGTGGCTTTGATGCTGTGTGGCGGCCAAGGCAACATCAGCGTGACGGCCAACGTGGCCCCACGCTTGATGCACGAATTGTGTGTTGCTGCGATTGCAGGCGACGTCAAACGCGCCATGGAGATTCAATTCAAGTTGATGCCTGTCCACAAACACCTGTTTGTGGAAGCCAACCCCATTCCGGTGAAATGGGCCATGCACCGCATGGGGCTGTGCGGCCCCACCTTGCGCTTGCCCATGACCGAACTTTCCTCCGCCAACGAACCCGTGGTTGAAGGCGCTTTGCGCGCTGCGGGTTTGATCTGATCTCGACAAAGGCCATCGCTGTGAAGTTTTCTTTCTCATTTACGCGCCTGTCTATTGCGCTGTCTTTGCTCAGTTTGGTGAGCGCTTGCGGTTCTTTGATGGACAGCGACAAAGTCAACTACAAAACCGATGGTGCGGCCAAGACCGTCACACTCGACATTCCACCTGATCTGACCCAACTCACCCGCGACACACGCTATTCCGTGCCCGGCGGCTCGGTCACAGCCAGCAGCATGGGGGTGCGCCCAAGCAATGCCGTCTCCAACACAGCGGCCAAACAGGTCAACGAAGCACGCATTGAGCGCGATGGACAGCAACGTTGGTTGGTGGTCAATCGCTCTGCCGACGATGTGTGGCCCATCGTGCATGCGTTTTGGAAAGAAAACGGCTTTGAATACGTGGTGGATCAACAGCAACTGGGATTGCTGGAAACCGAATGGGCCGAAAACCGCGCCAAGCTCCCACAAGATTTCATCCGCCGTACCCTGGGCAAGGTTTTAAACAGTTTTTATTCCACCGGAGAGCGCGACAAATTCCGCACCCGGATTGAGCGCAACAGCAGCGGTGGCGTCGATATTTTTGTGACCCATCGCGGTTTGAGCGAAGAGTACGCCGATCAAAACAAGAGTCGTACGATTTGGCAGCCCCGCCCTAACGACAAGGAATTGGAAGCTGAATTCCTCACACGTTTGATGATCAAACTGGGTGTCTCCACCGAACAAGCGAAAGCGAGTTTCGCGAATACCTCAGCTACCCCCACGCGTGCAACGGTGGTCGCACGAGCCAGTGGCAATGTCTTGCTCGTGCCTGACTCGTTCGATGTCACATGGCGACGTGTGGGCTTGGCCCTTGACCGTACAGGGTTCACCGTCGAAGATCGCGATCGCGCACAAGGCGTTTACTTTGTCCGCTATGTGAACACCAACATTGAAGAAAAAGGCTTCTTCAGCAAAATGTTCAGCAGCTCCACGCCTGAAACCGGGCCGGTGAAATACCGTATCAAGCTCAGTACCGCGGATGGCAAATCAGAAGTCAGTGTGCAAAACGCTGCCGGCCAACTCGAAAACAGCCCAATCACACAACAGATCTTGAAGCTCTTGGCTGACGATTTGCGTTAAGCCCACCGTGTATTGGCTGCGCCGTGCTGCGCTTTAAAAACCTGGGCAGTGGCAGCTCAGGCAATGCCACCTTGGTCGAGGCCAAGAGTGGCGCACACACCACCCGTGCCTTGATCGACTGCGGCCTGAGGCTGCGTGATTTAGAGCTGCGACTCGAAGCAGCGGGCACGTCCCTTGCCGAACTGGATGTGATTTTCATCACCCATGAGCATGGCGACCACATTGGCTGCGCGCGCAGCGTCCTCAAACGTCACCCGATTCCAATTTGGATGAGCCAAGGCACATGGCTGGCAGTGCAAGACCCGCAGTGGGACGCGCTGCAAAGCTTGGTTCACACGGCACGTGACGGACACGTCATGGCATGGGGCAACATGCAAGCCACGCCTTTCACAGTGCCACACGATGCGCGCGAACCCCTGCAGCTGCGCTGCAGCGATGGCGACCGTCAATTCGGACTGGTGACTGATTTGGGGCATGTCACCCCCCATGTGGTGGCAGCGCTGCAAGGCTGCCATGCACTACAGATTGAAACCAACCATGACACTGCGCTTTTGCAGCAATCCGCCTATCCACAATTTCTCAAACAACGGGTTGGCGGCGCTTGGGGGCATTTGGCCAACGAGGCATCGGCCGATTTGTTACAGCAGGTGATGCATGCCAACCTCAAACATGTCATTGCTGCGCACTTGAGCGAGCGCAACAACACGCCTGAACTGGCACGTGAGAGTTTATGTGGCGTTTTAGGTTGCCAGGCCTTGGACATTGAAGTGGCCAGCCCAGACCAAGGCACGCCGTGGTTCACGGTATGACATAAAAAAAGCCACCCGAAGGTGGCTTTTGAATCAGCGCGAGGCCTGATTACTTGCTTGCAGCGTCAGCAGCAGGTGCAGATGCGTCAGAAGCAGGTGCCGAAGCAACTTCAGCGGCAGCAGGAGCAGCAGGAGCGGCTTCAACAGCAGGAGCTTCTTTTTTACCGCAAGCAACGAGAGCAGCAGCAGCCAGGAGGGTCGCCAACAGGAGCGATTTTTTCATGTTAATTTTCCTTTGAGGGGGGATGAAAACAATTTCCGGAAATTGTCACGGTTTGCACCATAACCGAGTTGATGGACTCGAGCCCTTCTAACTCAGCCACTAATTATAGGGTAAATCCTATGCAAAACAATCAGAGCTGTCAGCGAGGCGTCAATCGGTCTCAAAATTACGAATTTGCGTGCAGCCAGCCGTCGTCACACCAATCCATCAACAGGGTCAAAGCACCCGTGCTGGCTTGCGCCAAATCTTGTGCTGTCAGCTCTCGGATATCTGCCAATCGACGCATCAGCGCGGCATCTTCACCCGCAGCGCGCCAGCTTTCGCCGTTCAAAAACACATGGTGGCGGTCATACATCATGCGGCTGCGGCGGTCCAAACGAACCGACTTGAGCTTGCGCGGCGTGCTGCTGGCCTCAAACCACACTTGGGCCTTGGGCTCAGTCAAATACTCGCCCAAGGCACGTGGCAAGGCCAAGGGGTCTTTGAGCGCACGCTGCATGGCCGATTTGGCAAAGTCCTGCATGGCCTCAGGAATCGCCGCCGGTTTGGCCACGGCAGGTTGGGTCGCATCTTTGTACAAATCGCCACCCGCGGCATCATCAGCGCCTTCACTCAAACGCATCAGCATTTCGCGCGCCAAGTCACCGGTTTGGGGCACACGAAAACCCACCGAATAGGTCATGCACTCGCCCACCGCCACCCCGTCATGGGCATAGCGTGGTGGCAAATACAGCATGTCGCCGGGGTTGAGCACATAGTCGTGCTCAGGCTCGAAATTGGCCAAAATTTTGAGTGGTAGATCGGGCACCAGTGACAAATCTTTTTGTCGCCCAATGCGCCAGCGGCGTTGGCCATGGGCTTGCAGCAAAAACACGTCGTAGCTGTCAAAGTGCGGGCCTACGCCACCACTGTCGCTGGCGTAGCTGATCATCACGTCATCCAAACGGGCGTCTGGCACAAAGCGAAATTGCTGCATCAAGGCCGCCACGCGGTCATCGTGTAAATCGACACCTTGCACCAGCAAGGTCCAATCCCGCTCGGTCAATTGAGGGATCTCGCGACGTTTGAAGGGCCCCCGCTGCATGGACCAATCGCGTTGCCCCTGGTTCTCGCCCATCACCAAACGAGACTCCACCTCTGGCTGCGCGGCCAGGTCAAACAATTCAGCACGGCTGAGCAAGGGAGAAAACGCAGGAATGGCTTGGCGCACCAACAGAGGTTTGCGTTGCCAATAGCGTTGCATGAATTCGGCGGCAGAGATACCGCCAAGCAGAGTTAAAGGGTGTTTGACATTCATCGTGCGACAATTTTGCCCTATGGAAATTACTCAACACTGCGTGGTCGGCTTAACTTGGACCTTGAAAGACACCTTGGGCGAGGTGCTTGACGAGTTGGACAGTCCCATCGAGTTTTTGGTGGGTGGCGACGACTTGCTGGCTAAGATTGAAGAAGCCTTGCAAGGTCACTCTGTGGGAGCCCAAATCGACCTGCACCTGGAACCCGAAGAAGCCTTTGGCGACTATGACGAAAGCCTGGTGTTCTTAGAAGCGCGTTCGCGCTTTCCCAAAGAATTGGAAGAAGGCCACACGGTCGAAGGCCATGCCCTGCCCGCGGGCTGCAACCCCGACGCGCCGCAAGACGTGCTCTACACCGTGACCGACCTCTACCCCGAACACGTGGTGCTAGACGGCAACCACCCCTTGGCGGGTATTGCGATTCGCATTCACCTCGAAGTGCAATCGGTGCGCGAAGCCACGCAAGACGAACTTGAGCGCGGCACTTTAGGCACCGGTTTTTTCAAAATTGAAGCACAAGCCCCAGGCAACGATTTACTGCACTGATTTATTTCTTGCCCGTCGAGCCGTAACCACCCTCACCGCGCTCGGTGGGTGCCGCAAACTCGTTCACCACATTGAATTGGGCTTGCACCACAGGCACGATGACCAACTGGGCCAAGCGTTCCATCGGCTCCAAGGTGAACGCCACATCGCTGCGGTTCCAAGCGCTGACCATGAGCTGGCCTTGGTAATCGCTGTCAATCAGGCCCACCAAATTCCCCAACACAATGCCGTGTTTGTGACCCAAGCCTGAGCGCGGCAAGATCAGCGCCGCATAAGCCGGATCGGCCAAATGAATGGCAATGCCTGTGGGCACCAGTTGCCAGGCGTTGGGCTTTAAGGTGATGGGCGCATCCAAGCAGGCCCGCAAATCCAAGCCTGCGCTGCCGGGGGTGGCGTACTGCGGCAGATGCTCTGTCATGCGGGGATCGAGAATTTTGACGTCGAGTTTCATGGTGAATTCGAAATGGAAAACGTTGAAATTAAAAGTGAAAAACAGTGCGACTGAGCTGTCAGAGAAAACGCAAAAAATTTAGGCTGCCATTAATCCCTTTTAGAGCCCCTTTTTAAGCCACCTTCAGCCGCTTGGCAATTTCAGCCACCAACTGACGCGCCAGTGTGAGCTTGTTGGCATGCGGCAACTCTTTCGCACCTTGGGCATCGACCAACAACAAAGCGTTGTCGTCCAAGCCAAACGTCGCCGGGCCAATATTGCCCACCAACAGCGGTACGCCTTTGCGTTCGCGTTTGGTGGTTGCGTGTTGCAGCAAGTCGTGGCTTTCAGCCGCAAAGCCCACGCAATACAAAGCGCCGCTTTTCGCACGGGCGGACTGGGCCACACCGGCCAAGATGTCTGGGTTTTCGACAAAGCTGAGTTGCGGCAATTGACCCGAACCCTCTTTCTTGATTTTTTGTCCCGCCACTTCAGCCACACGCCAGTCGGCCACAGCAGCGGTGGCCACAAACACTGACGCCGCGTCCACATGCGCGGCCACAGCCGCTTGCATGTCCAGCGCCGAGCGCACATCCACACGCTGCACGCCACGCGGGGTGGGCAAATGCACCGGTCCGGCCACCAGGGTTACCTCTGCCCCTGCTTCGCGGGCGGCGCGGGCAATTGAAAAGCCCATCTTGCCGCTGGACAAATTGGTGATGCCGCGCACCGGGTCCATGGCTTCATAGGTCGGGCCTGCGGTGACCAGCACATGCTGACCCGCCAACACCTTGGTTTGAAAGAAGGCCACCAGGTCTTGCAAAATTTCTTCTGGCTCCAGCATCCGACCATCGCCGGTTTCGCCGCAGGCCTGTTCGCCCTGCCCCACATCCAGCACATGGGCGCCGTCGGCTTTGAGTTGCGCCATATTACGTTGGGTGGCGGGGTGCAGCCACATTTCGCGGTTCATGGCCGGGGCCAAGATCAACGGCACACTGTCGATGGGGCGGGCCAAACACATGAGGCTGAGCAAATCGTCGGCCCGGCCATGCAGCAGTTTGGCCATGAAATCAGCACTGGCGGGGGCAACCAGGATGGCATCGGCCTCGCGGCTCAAATTGATGTGCGCCATGTTGTTGGGCTCGCGGGCATCCCACTGCGAGACATAGACCGCACGATTCGACAAGGCCTGCAGCGTGACGGGCGTGATGAACTGGGCCGCCGCCTCGGTCATCACCACTTGCACCGAGGCGCCAGCCTTGACCAAAGCACGGCACAGCTCGGCCGCTTTGTAGCACGCAATGCCCCCACTCAAGCCCAGAACGATGTGTTTATTTGACAGATCTGACATGACTCGCAATGTAGCAGAGCGCCTATAATTTCGATTTCCACCTACCGGGAGATCCAACTCCCGATCTGGCATGACCCAATTTGTATTCGTCACCGGCGGTGTCGTCTCTTCCCTCGGTAAGGGAATTGCAGCCGCTTCACTCGCCGCCATCCTTGAATCGCGCGGCCTCAAAGTCACCCTCATCAAGCTGGACCCCTACATCAACGTAGACCCCGGCACCATGTCGCCCTTCCAGCATGGCGAGGTATTCGTCACCGAAGACGGCGCAGAAACCGACCTCGATTTGGGCCATTACGAGCGCTTCATCACGACGCGCATGAAAAAGGCCAACAACTTCACCACCGGCCAGATTTACCAAAGCGTGCTCGACAAAGAGCGTCGCGGCGACTACCTGGGCAAGACGGTACAGGTCATCCCCCACATCACCAACGAAATTCAAGAGTTCATCAAGCGCGGCGCGGCTTACGAAACGCCAGACGCGGTGGATGTGGCCATCGTCGAAATCGGCGGTACCGTGGGTGACATCGAGTCCCTGCCCTTCCTCGAAGCCGCGCGTCAGATGAGCCTGAAAATCGGCCCCAACAACACCGCGTTTGTGCACCTGAGCTACGTGCCTTGGATTGCAGCGGCTGGCGAGCTCAAAACCAAGCCCACCCAACACACCGCCCAAAAGCTGCGGGAAATCGGTATCCAAGCCGACGCCCTGCTGTGCCGTGCGGATCGCCCCATCCCCGAAGAAGAGCGCTCAAAAATCAGCTTGTTCTCGAACGTGCCTGAGTGGGGTGTGATCTCCATGTGGGACGTGGACACCATCTACAAAGTGCCACGCATGCTGCACGAGCAAGGGCTGGACCGCTTGGTGTGCGAGAAGCTGCGCATCAACGCCCAACCCGCTAACCTGCAACGCTGGGACGATTTGGTCCACGAAGTGGCTAATCCCAAAGAAGAAGTGGCGATTGCCATGGTGGGCAAGTACGTCGACCTGTCCGACAGCTACAAGTCGCTCAACGAAGCCCTGCGTCACGCCGGTATGAAAAACCATGCACGCGTGAAGATCGAATACATCGACTCCGAATTCATCACCCCCGACAACGTCAACCAACTGGCCAAGTTCGACGCCGTGTTGGTCCCCGGTGGCTTTGGCATTCGCGGCGTCGAAGGCAAGATTGCCTCGGCCCAGTTTGCACGTGAAAACAAAGTGCCTTACCTGGGCATTTGTTTGGGCATGCAAGTGGCGACCATCGAATACGCCCGCCACATGGCTGGTTTGAAAGACGCCAACAGCACCGAGTTCGTGCCAGACGGCCCCAACCCCGTCATCGCCCTCATCAATGAGTGGAAAGACGCGGACGGCAGCATCCAAACCCGTACCGCCAACTCCAACCTCGGCGGCACCATGCGTTTGGGCGCACAAAGCTCCGACGTGGCCCCTGGCACCTTGGCCCACAAAATTTACGGCGATGTGGTGACCGAGCGACATCGCCACCGCTACGAAGCCAATGTGAACTACCTCGACACCTTGCGCAAAGCGGGCTTGGTGATCTCGGCGCTGACCCAACGCGAGCAATTGACCGAGATCGTGGAGTTGCCACAAACCGTGCACCCTTGGTACATGGGCGTGCAGTTCCACCCCGAGTTCAAATCCACCCCATGGGACGGCCATCCGCTGTTCAACGCCTTTGTCAAGGCGGCCCTTGACCACAAGGCCAAGGCCTAACCCCACACAGACTGGACAACGCCATGAAACTTTGCGGATTTGACGTCGGCCTGGACCAGCCCTTCTTTTTGATCGCAGGCACCTGCTCGATTGAAGGCTTGGAAATGTCCATGGATGTGGCTGGCCAGCTCAAAGAAATTTGCACAGATTTGGGCATTCCGCTGATCTACAAAGGCTCGTTCGACAAAGCCAACCGCTCGTCTGGCAGCACCAAGCGTGGTGTCGGCATGGATGCAGGTTTGAAAATTTTGGACGAGGTGCGCCGCCAGTTGCACCTGCCCATCCTCACCGATGTGCATGACGAATCGCAGGTCAAAACCGTGGCCAGCGTGGTCGATGTGTTGCAAACACCTGCCTTCTTGTGCCGCCAAACTGACTTCATCCGTGCCGTGGCGCAATCGGGCAAACCGGTGAACATCAAGAAGGGCCAGTTCCTTGCCCCTTGGGACATGAAAAACGTCATCGACAAAGCCCGCGACGCTGCGCGTGAAGCGGGTCTGCCCGAAGACAACTTCTTGGCCTGCGAACGCGGCGTGAGCTTTGGCTACAACAACCTGGTGGCCGACATGACCAGCTTGGCCGAAATGCGCAAGTCGGGCGCCCCGGTGGTGTTTGACGTCACGCATTCGGTGCAAAAACCAGGCGGCCAAGGCACCAGCAGTGGCGGTGCGCGCGAAATGGTGCCCGTGTTGGCCCGTGCTGGCGTGGCCGTGGGTGTGGCGGGTCTGTTCATGGAAACGCACCCTCGCCCGAATGAGGCATGGTCAGACGGCCCGAATGCCGTGCCGCTCAAGCATATGAAAGCTTTGTTGGAAACCTTGGTCGCGCTGGACCGTGTGACCAAGAAAAACGCTTTTCTCGAAAACAATTTTGGCGTCTGAGCACGCGAAAGGAACTGCCATGGCATCGGGTTACATCATCGCCAACGTTCGTGTCACCAACCCCGAGCAGTACGAGGAGTACCGCAAGTGGTCGACCGCCGCTTTTCAAGCCCACGACGCCGAGCCCTGCGTGCGTGGCGGCCAAGTCGAAGTGCTCGAAGGCGACTGGGTGCCTGAACGTGTGGTGGTGGTGAAGTTCAAGAGCTTCGAAGCTGCCAAAGCCTTTTACCACTCCCCCGAGTACGGCAAAGCACGCGCTGCCCGCGAAGGCGCGGCCATCATGCGCTTGATCGCCGTTGAAGGTGTTTGATTTTTAAACTTAAAACTAGGAAGAAAAATGAGCGCAATCGTTGACATCGTCGCCCGCGAAATTTTGGACAGCCGTGGCAACCCCACGGTGGAATGTGATGTGCTGTTGGAATCCGGCACCATGGGCCGCGCCGCTGTGCCCTCTGGCGCCTCGACCGGCAGCCGTGAAGCCATTGAGCTGCGTGACGGCGACAAGAGCCGCTACCTCGGCAAAGGCGTGTTGAAAGCCGTAGAGCACATCAACACCGAAATTTCTGAAGCCGTGCTGGGTTTGGACGCTTCCGAACAAGCCTTCCTGGACAAGACCTTGATCGACTTGGACGGCACCGACAACAAGAGCCGCTTGGGCGCCAACGCCTTGTTGGCTGTGTCGATGGCTGTGGCCCGTGCAGCGGCTGAAGAGTCTGGCTTGCCCCTGTACCGTTACTTTGGCGGCATGAACGGCAACCAATTGCCTGTGCCCATGATGAACGTGATCAACGGTGGCGCCCACGCCAACAACAACCTGGACTTGCAAGAGTTCATGATCATCCCCGTCGGCGCCCCCACCTTCCGCGAAGCCGTGCGTTACGGCGCTGAAGTGTTCCACGCATTGAAAAAAATCATCCACGACAAAGGCATGAGCATTGCCGTGGGCGACGAAGGCGGCTTTGCCCCCAACGTCACCAGCCATGAAGCTGCCATCCAAATGATCTTGGACGCGATTGCCGCTGCGGGCTACACCGCCGGCGAGCAAATCGCCATCGGTCTGGACTGCGCGGCCAGCGAGTTCTATAAAGACGGCAAGTACCACTTGTCGGGCGAAGGCCTGCAATTGACGGCGCAGCAATGGACCGACATGCTTGCCACATGGTGCGACAAGTACCCCATCATCAGCATCGAAGACGGCATGGCCGAAGGCGACTGGGACGGCTGGAAAGTCTTGACCGACCGCTTGGCCAAGAAAGTGCAAATCGTGGGTGACGACTTGTTCGTGACCAACACCAAGATCTTCAAAGAAGGCATCGACAAAGGCATCGCCAACTCGATCCTGATCAAGATTAACCAAATCGGTACCTTGACAGAAACCTTCGAAGCGATTGAGATGGCCAAGCGCGCGGGCTACACCGCCGTCATCAGCCACCGCTCAGGCGAAACCGAAGACAGCACGATTGCCGACATCGCCGTGGGCTTGAACGCGGGTCAAATCAAAACCGGTTCCATGAGCCGCTCGGACCGTATGGCCAAGTACAACCAGCTCTTGCGCATTGAAGAAGACTTGGGCGACGTAGCGGTTTACCCAGGCCGTTCGGCTTTCTACAATCTGCGTTAATCGCCACACATTCTGACCACCAAAATGTCGCGCCCACTCCATCTCGTGCTGATTGCCCTGTTGCTTGTGCTGCAGGGCCAGCTGTGGTTTGGTCGCGGCAGTTTGCCCGATGTGATGCGCCTGCGCCAAGCGCTGCAAGATCAAAAGCAGCAAAACGCTGCGGCGCAGCTGGCCAATGACCGCCTGAGTGCCGAACTCCATGACCTGAAAGACGGTTTGGAAATGGTGGAAGAACGTGCCCGCGCAGAAATCGGCATGGTCAAGCCGAATGAAATTTTCGTGCAAATTGCACGCTAGTCAGACCCCATGCAAGTCGCCATTCTTGGCGCGCCCCAGACGGGCAAAACCGAACTCACCCTCGCTTTAAGGCAAGCGCTCAATGCCCAAGGTGTGACAGCACACGTCAGCGACGATGCGCCTTTGCAGCAACTCCAACGTGATGATTTGATTTTGTTGTGTGGTTTAGACCTGGGCCCCGCCACGCCCACACAGCAGCAGGCTGACGACACGATTCGACAAGCGCTGAGCGCACATACCCTGAGCTTTCAGGTGGTGTACGGCCTAGGCCGTGCACGTGTAGAAAACGCTTTGTTCGGCCTGGCGCAACAAGCGCACGCACAGGGTTTGGTAGCGATCGGAGCGCAAATTCGGCAAACTCCCCCAGCCCGCTGGAGCGGCACCTGCGAAAGCTGTGGCGATGCCGATTGCGAACACCAGCTGTTCAGCCGCTTGCTGGCCAAGCAGCACTGAAACGCATCAAGCCTGCGTGAAGGCTCGCTGGCTCTCAGTGAACTGCGTCTGAAGACGGAGGTTGCTGCGTCGACGGCGCAAAAATATGCGCGGCATCCACCGCGTCATAGCGGTATTGTTTGCCACAGAAATCGCACCCAACTTCAATCTCACCGCGCTCGGCCAAGATGCTTTCGGCTTCGGCCAAGCCCAGGCCGCGGATCATGTGGCTCACACGTTCGCGGCTGCATGAGCACGCAAAACTGGGCGTCAAGGGCTCGAACCGCACCAAGTTTTCTTCCCAGAACAAGCGGCGCAAAATTGTGTCAGCGTCTAAGTTCAACAGCTCATCAGGCGTGAGGCTGGCGGCCAAGATGGCAATGCGGTTGTAGTCCTCGTTGCGACCAATTTCGTCTTCGTCTTCCATGCTGGCCTTGGCGGCCAGGTTGCCCTCGCCCTTGATCGGCAAGCGTTGAATCAGCAAGCCTGCGGCCGTGGTGTCATTGGCGGACAACACCAGCGTGGTGTCGAGCTGTTCACTTTGCAGCATGTAGTGCTGAAGCACCTCACTGAACTTGTCGAGTTTTTGGCGTTGGTCGTCAAACAAAGGCACCACGCCTTGGTAAGGCTGTTGGCCCGGCATTTTGGTTTTAGGGTCCAGCGTGATGGCACAGCGGCCTTCGTTGTGGACATTGACCATCTCGGACAAGGTCTGTGCCTGCCCCAAGTCACCCACCACTTTGGCCGTGGCACGCAGGCTCAGATCGGGTTGCACCTCGACGACCGCCAGCTTGACAGGGCCATCCCCAAAAATTTGCATCACCAAAGCGCCGTTGAATTTGATGTTCGATTGCATCAACACCGCCGCTGCCGTCATCTCGCCCAGCAAGTGGCGCACGGGCTCTGGATAGGCACCGGTTTCTAAATTGGCCGCGCGGCGCTTGAGCACCTCTTGCCACACGTCGGTGAGCTGCACCAACATGCCACGCACGGGCAAGCCATCAAACAAAAATTTATGCAATTGAGACATCAGGCAATTTTCTTCAAACCCGCTTTGAAGCGTTCTGTGTTTTCCATGTAGTGGCGCGCGCTGCGGCGCAGCCCTTCCATTTGTTCAGGCGTGAGTTGGCGCACCACCTTGGCGGGGCTACCCAAAATCATCGAACCATCAGGGAATTCCTTTCCCTCCGTCACCAACGAGCCCGCACCCACCAAACAGTTTTTACCGATCTTGGCCCCGTTGAGCACGATCGCACCAATGCCAATCAGGGACTCGTCACCAATCACGCAGCTGTGCAACTGCACCATGTGGCCCACCGTCACATGCTTGCCAATGACCAGTGGAATGCCCGTGTCGGTGTGCAAGACGCTACCGTCTTGCACATTAGAGCCCTCGCCAATTGAAATCTTGGCTGAATCACCCCGCACCACGGCGCTGAACCACACGCTGCTGTGCGCAGCCATTTCCACCTCGCCCATGACTTGGGCGTTGTCTGCGACCCAGGCCGAGTCGTCGATCTGAGGGGTGTGAATGTCTAATTCGTAAATGGCCATGAAAATTCCTTCAAGAGCTGCGGTATTTCTACAATTGTAGGGATGCAGCTTCGTCCTCACGCCCTCTATGCCCTGTGCTTGTCTGATCCCGCCCAAAAGGTAGAAGCCACCCAATCACTTTGGGCCCAACGCGCAGATTGCAAGCTCGACACCGAAGCAAACCTCCAACCTGCGCCTGCGTCTTCACTTCCTGGTCGTCCCCAGCGGCCACGCTTGATTCCCGCCACCCAAGTACCCTCCCGCACACCGTTCACACCCGAGGGCTTGGCGGCCTTGTTGCATGCGGTGTGCCACATCGAGTTCAACGCCATCAACCTGGCACTGGACGCCGTGTGGCGTTTTAGCGGTATGCCTGAGGCCTTTTACGAGGACTGGCTGCGGGTGGCGTTTGAAGAGTCGCAACACTTTGATTTGCTGCACACCCACCTGCAAAGCCTAGGCTACGCCTATGGCGACTTTGATGCCCACGACGGTCTGTGGCAGATGTGCGAAAAAACCGCCAACGATGTGCTGGCACGCATGGCGCTGGTGCCCCGCACACTGGAGGCGCGTGGGCTCGATGCCACGCCCTTGATTCAAACCAAGCTGCGCAAAGCCGCCAGCCCTGGGGCCATGCGGGCGGTAGAGATTTTGGACATCATCTTGCGCGACGAAGTGGGCCATGTGGCCATCGGCAACCACTGGTACCGCTTTTTGTGCGAACAACGCGGCCTGGACCCTGTGCCTTTGTACGGCGAACTGGTTCAGCGCTACGACGCGCCCAAGCTCAAGCCACCTTTCAACACCGCAGCCCGCAAAAAAGCTGGCTTCACCGAGGTCGAGCTGAATTACTTGCTGGGCTGATAGGCATCATCACCCACGCGGGTGATGCGTGGCATGCAAGGTTTTCAGGCGCTCGCGCGCAATGTGGGTGTAAATGGTAGTGGTCGAAATATCCGCATGCCCGAGCAACATTTGCACCGCCCGCAAATCGGCGCCGTGGTTGAGCAAGTGCGTCGCAAACGCATGGCGCAAGGTGTGCGGAGAAATCGGCACATGAATATCTGCCAACAAGGCATACCGTTTGATGAGCTGCCAAAACATGGCGCGCGTCATGGCCTCGCCCGCATGCTTGCCACGCACCGTCACAAACAGGGCATCGGTTGGATGGCCTTTGAGCAAGACGGGGCGCCCCTCGGCCAAATAACGCTGTAACCAGTCGCGCGCCACTTCGCCAAAAGGCACCAAACGCTCTTTGCTGCCCTTGCCCATGACGCGCAAGACGCCTTCGTTCAAGCTCACATGCAGGGTCTTGAGGCCCACCAACTCGCTCACACGCAAACCACTGGCGTAGATCAGCTCCAACATGGTTTTGTCGCGCAGCCCCAGTGCTGTGGCCACATCGGGCGCATTGAGCAGTCGCTCGACTTGCAGCTCCGTCAAAGTTTTAGGTACACGCATGGCCTGTTTGGCCGCCATGAGTTTCAGGGTGGGGTCCACCGTGATCATGCGTTCACGCAAGGCCCAGCGGTAAAAGCGTTTGAACACCGTCAAGCGGCGGTTGGCCGAAGTGGCTTTGGTGTCAGCGTGGCGGTGGGCAAAGTAGTCGTGCAAATCGGCTTCTTGTGCCGCGAGCAGTGACGCATTGCGCCCCTGAAGCCACTGCGCCAGCAAGTTCAAGTCACGCCGGTAAGCAGCCAAGGTATTGGCCGACAGGCCCTCTTCCAGCCACAGCGCGTCGATGAACACATCGACATGGGCATCGGCCGATGCAGCTAGGACGGGGCGCGTGGCCAAACGATCAATCCAATGTGAGTTTTTGCTCGTTCACCACGCGCTTGTAGACCTCAAACTCGGCTTTGATTTGAGCCGCAAACTGCTCGGGCGTGTTGGCCACAATCAATGAGCCCGTGTCTTCAATGCGTTTGCGCACCGCAGGATCTTCCAAGGCCTTGCGCACGCCTGCATTGATTTTGTCGACGATGTCTTTGGGCAAGCCTTTGGGGCCGTAGATGCCGTAGTAGGCCATACGGTTGACCGGCTCCAAGCCCACCTCTTTGAAGGTCGGCACATTGGGCAAGACCGCCAAGCGCTGAGGCGCAGCCACCACAATGGGCACCAAGCGGTTGTCCTTGATGAAGGGCAAGGCAGAAGGCAGGTTGTCAAAAATCATCGGCACTTGACCAGCCACGGTGTCGTTCAGGGCGGGACCTGCACCACGGTAGGGAATGTGCGTCACAAAGGTGCCGCTCAAGTTTTTATACAACTCCATCTGCAAGTGGCCAATGCCGCCGGTGCCCGAGGACGAATACGAGTACTTGCCGGGTGAGCGTTTGACCTCAGCCACAAAGCTTTTGTAGTCCTTGGCAGGAAACGTGGGATGCACCGCAATGATGTTGGGGGTCGCCGCCACGTTGATGATGGGCGAGAAATCCGTCAAGGGGTTGTAGGGAATCTTGGTATTAATCGCAGGATTGGCAGCCGTGGTTGACACCGTGGCCAAACCCAGCGAATAACCGTCTGGCGCGGCCTTGGCCGTTTCATTGGCCCCCACCACGCCACCGCCACCGGCCTTGTTGACCACCACCACGGTTTGCCCCAAAGCCTTGCCCAAAGGCTCTGCAATGGTGCGCGCAATGATGTCGGTGGTCCCACCGGGTGCAAACGGCACCTGCAATTGAATCGCTTTGTTGGGATAGCCCTGCGCGAGGGCCGAGCCCGCTGCAGCAACCAGCGTGAGCGCAAACCAATGACGACGTTGCATGTACAAACTCCTTGTTGAATTCAAAAGGCAAGAGACCCAAAGTGCAATCGTATACGCAACCTACATGCCAGAGATTTGAACTGCGGTTATTCTTTGTCCCGTGAATTACGCTCAACTCCTCTTCCCCGATTTTTCGCTCATCCTTTGTGGCTATTTGGTGTGCCGGTACACCGCCCTCAACCGCACGGTGTGGGAACAGGTCGAGAGCCTGGTGTATTTCTTCTTATTCCCTGTGCTGCTGTTTCATTCCATCGTGCGCACACCCTTGGATTTGCAAGCCGCCTCGCACCTGATCATGGCCGGCTTGCTCTTAGGCATAGGCACCATAGGCGTGACGTACGCGCTGCCTTTTTTACCCTTCATTGGTCGACACATTGACACCCGGCTGCATGCAGGCAGCGCCCAGGTGGGGTTTCGGTTCAACTCCTTCATTGCGCTGGCGCTGGCGGACCGGATTGCTGGGCCGCAAGCCTTGCTGCTGATCGCGGTGTTGATCGGCGTGTGCGTGCCGCTCTTCAACGTAGCCGCCGTGTGGCCCATGGCGCGGCACGGCCAGCGGGGGTTTTGGCGTGAACTGGCGCGCAATCCGCTGATCATTGCCACAGGTTCGGGCTTGCTGGCGAACATCCTGGGCTTGCACATTCCCAACTGGATCGACCCCACCTTGCAACGCATTGGTGCGGCCTCGCTGGCCTTGGGGCTGATGGCGGCAGGCGCTGGCATGCAGTTTGGGCACTTGGCCAAAGCCAAAACACTGGCGGTGGGCGTGCTGGGTATTCGCCATTTCATAGCCCCACTGTTGGCCTGGGGTCTGGCTCAAGTTTTTGCACTCGATGCGGTGCAAACCAGCGTGTTGCTGGCGTTTTCCGCCCTGCCCACCGCCTCGAGTTGCTATGTGCTGGCCAACCGCATGGGCTACAACGGCGCCTACGTGGCGGGCTTGGTCACCCTGTCTACCTTGCTGGGTATGCTCAGCCTGCCCTTTGCGCTGGGGGTTTTGCGTTGAATCTGCCTGAATTTGTGGCACAATAACGCGTTTTGCGGAAAGTGCGTCGAAATAGGTTGGCGTGGCTACCGCAGCTGAAAAGGAAAAGACAATGAAAGAAGGCATTCACCCCAACTACCGTGAAGTGTGTTTCATGGACATGTCGAACGGTTTCAAATTTGTGACCCGTTCATGCGCCAACACCAAAGAAATGGTGAAGATGGACGATGGCCGCGAGTTGCCTTTGTTCAAGCTGGACACCACCAGCGAATCGCACCCCTTCTACACCGGTACACAAAAATCTGTGGACAACATGGGTGGTCGCGTCGAGCGCTTCCGCAACAAATACGGCAAAACCATCGCCAAGTAAGCGTTTCGCTCACTCACAAAGGGCAGCCCGTCACACGGAGCTGCCTTTTTTTCGCCCCATGTTTCTTAACTCGTGCCACACTCTGACGCTGTGACTGACCCCACCCCTGCCATCGTTGCCCAAAGTGCTGTTCGCCGCCTGCCGCGTGTGGCCTTGTGGTTGTTTTGTGCCGCCTATGTGTTGCCCGGCCTGATTGGCCGCGAACCCTGGAAAGGCAACGAGTTCACCGCCTTCGCCCAAATGCTGGCCCTGGCCGAAGGCAGCAGCAGCTGGCTCAACCCCTTGGTCTGGGGGCAAGCACCCGATTTGGACGCGCTCTTGCCTTATTGGCTAGGAGCCTGGGCAATTCAAATCGCGCCCAGCTGGATGTCTGCGGGCTTGGCATCGCGCCTGCCTTTTGCCATGCTGCTAGGCGTGACCTTAGCCAGCACCTGGTACGGCGCTTATTACCTGGCCCTGAGCCCGCAAGCGCAACCCGTGGCCTTTGCGTTTGGTGGTGAAGCCAAACCCAAAGACTACGCACGCACCATCGCCGACGGTGCCGTGTTGGCCCTGATTGCCAGCTTGGGGCTGGCCTTGCTGTCGCACGAAGCGAGCCCCATCTTGGCGCAGCTCGCGTTTGTGGGCTGTGCTTTTTTTGGTGTCGCAGCCCTGCCCTACCACCCACGTTACAGCCTGAGTGCATTGGGCGTGGGCTTGATCGGCCTGTGCCTGAGCGGCGCTCCCAGCTTCGCCGTGTTGATGGCGGTGGGCAGCGGCTTGTTGTGTTTACTAGACCGTGAAAGCACTTCGGCCCAAACAGGTCGCCGCCATGCGCTGGGCTTGCTGTTGATCGGCTTGGCTGTGGCAGGCTTGGCCACCGCCTTGGATGTCTGGCACTGGCGTTTGATGCCGTTGCACAACGACGTGGCCGAATGGCGCAGCCTGGGGCGTTTGTTGGTGTGGTTCACCTGGCCTGTGTGGCCCTTGGCCGCTTGGACACTGTGGCGCTGGCGTCGGCAATGGACCTCGCTGCACTGGAGCCGGCACCTGGTGCTGCCCATGTGGTTCTCTCTGCTGGCCGTGGTCACCGCCTTGCTGACCGTCTCGGCTGATCGCACCTTGCTGTTGGCCTTGCCCCCACTGGCTACCTTGGCCGCGTTTGCCCTGCCAACTTTGCGACGCAGTGTGGCGGCTTTCATCGATTGGTTCACCCTGCTGTTTTTCTCGGGCTGCGCCTTCATCATTTGGGTGGTCTGGATTGCCATGCAAACCGGCTGGCCCGCACAGCCGGCCGCCAACGTGGCACGTTTGGCGCCGGGGTTTGTGCCCAGCTTTGGCGCAATCGCCTTCATCGCGGCCTTGGCAGCCACGGTGGCTTGGGCTTGGCTGGTGCTCTGGCGCGTAGGCAAACACCGCCACGCCTTGTGGAAAAGCGTGGTCTTGCCTGCCGGTGGCGCGGCTCTGTGCTGGCTGTTGCTGCTGACCTTGTGGTTGCCGCTGCTCGACTTTGCACGCAGCTACGCGCCCTGGGTGCGTCAAATTCAAACCATCATGGCCCAACACAGCACAGCGCCCGCCACCTGCATGATGAGTTACGGCTTGGACGTGGGCCAAATGACGGCCTTTCACTACCACGGCGGCTTTGACATCAAACCGCTGGACAGCGCCGAAGCACCGCAACATGCGGCCTGCGAGTGGCTGTTGGTTGACAACGACTTGCGCCCTGACCTGCCTCAAGTGGCACGGGTCAACGAATGGCGGCGCATTCAAACCATTCGCCGCCCTTCGGACAACGACGAAGACGTGACCTTGTACCGCCGTCGTCAACCGTGAGTGTGACGGGATGAGCACCGAGCGCAGCACCATCGTGCGCCATGCAGGCACCGTCTTGGTCGGGCAATTGGCCGTGATGGCGTTTGGCATCACCGACACCGTGGTGGCCGGCCGCTTTGCCGACACGGCGCTGGCGGCGTTGTCGGTCGGGTCAGCCACCTACATCACGGTGCATATTTCGCTCATGGGCATGTTGCAAGCGCTGCTGCCGGTCTGGGCTGAGTTACATGGCGCCAACAAAAACGTGGCTGTAGGTCAGTCGGTTCGGCAAGCGCTTTATCTGTGCCTGCTAACTTCTGTCATGGGCATGGCAGCTTTGGCCTTTCCAGGCCCGCTGCTCAACTGGACACGCGTGCCCGAGGTCTTGCAAGCCGAGGTGCGCGAGTACCTGCTGATCGTGGCCTTCGGTGTTCCAGCTTCCTTGCTGTTTCGCATGTACAGCACGCTCAACCAAAGCCTGGGCAAACCCAAACTGGTCACTTGGGTGCAAGTAGGCGCATTGGCTGTCAAAGTGCCGCTGTCGATTGTGTTGGTGTTGGGTGTTCCTGGCCTGTTCCCGCCCTTGGGTTTGGCAGGCTGTGCCTGGGCCACCTTGGCCGTCAACTACCTCATGCTCGGCCTTGCGCTGTGGCTGCTGCGCACCCAAGACTTTTACCGCCCTTACCGCATTTGGGCCGTCATGGAAGCACCGAACTGGCAGGTGCTGATGCGTTTTGTGCGCTTGGGCCTGCCCAGCGGCTTGGCCATTGGGGTGGAAGTCACCTCCTTCACCATGATGTCGCTCTTCATTGCGCGCTTGGGCGTGGTGGCCTCGGCCAGCCATCAAATCGTGGCCAATATGGCGGCCGTGCTCTACATGGTGCCCTTGGCGTTGTCGATCGCAAGCAGTGCGCGTTTGAGCTATTGGCTGGGTGCAGGCCAGCCTCAACGCGCACGCCAAGTGCTGCGAACAGGTTTGGGGCTGGTGCTGATGCTGAGCCTTGGCTTAGCCACAGCGATGTGGCTTGCGCGTGATGCGATTGCTGCGCTCTACACCCAATCGCCGGAGGTTGCGGCCTTGGCCAGCGCCTTGTTGCTGTGGCTCGCCCTGTACCACTTTGCCGATGCGATACAGGTATTTTGCGTGTTCGCTTTACGCAGCTACCGCATCACCTTGTTACCGTTGGTGAGCTACACGGTATTGCTGTGGGGCATGGGCTTGGCAGGCGGCTATGCCGTGGCTTACGAGGTGTTAGACGCCAGCGCCCTGCCTTGGTTAGTGACCCAGTCACCGATCGCGTTTTGGCAAACCAGCAGCTTGGCCTTGTGTGTCACAGCAGGCTTGTTGTTGCCGGTGCTGTGGCGCGCGTCTTACCAAAAACAGATTCGGGTTTAAAACTCGGCGTGGAAACGCGCGGCGTACACGCGCATGGGGCCACGGTCTGCGTTGTACGCCGGGTTTTGAATCCACTGGTAATCTGCAGTCAGCCACGTACCGCGCGTGAGTTGGTAGCTGTAAAAAGCTTCCAGAATTTGTTCGGGACGGTAATTGATCGTGCCGCCCGCGCCATTGCTGTCGCCAATGAAATACGACACACCGCCCGCTTGCAAGAAACGCTGGCGGTCTGTGGACAAGGTGTTGCGCATGAAGGCCACGCCCACCGCATCATCGGCGCGGCCCCATAAGCCACCTTTGAACACCAAGCCCGTGGAAAGTGAGCCATCGACCTCCGTGAACGCATAGGTCTCGGTACGACCATCGGTTTTCATGCTGCGCAAGAAAAATCCGATGTTCGAGTTGATCGCTTGCTCGACGTTGAAGCCCAGGCCGTATTTGATTTTTTCGCCATTGCGCACAGCAATCAAGGCATCCGGGCCTGCGCGATAACCATTGGTCTGTACCCACTGCGTGGCATCGTTGAAGCTGGCGAGAACGGCCCGATTGCGCCACGCCAATATGCGCAACTTGCCTGGTTGGTCACCCAGAACGTGGGCACGCTCTAGCTCCACTTGATCGCCATAGTGGCGACCCAGCGCAAAGTCGACGGGCAACGCGTTGGGCTCTGTCGGCCCGGTCATGCGGCCAAAGCGCAGCACCCAGTTGTCTTGGTACCACTCTCCTGCAAAACCCCAACCAAAGCCCCGGGCATCGGCAGCATAGTCATAGGCGGCATAGGTCCAGTTGCCCCAGTTCATGAATTGGGTACGTGGGTCTTTGGCATACGCGTTGTCATCGAACACATCGAGGTTCGAAAAGTTGCCTGCAGTCAACACAAAACGGTTTTTATCGACCAAGCCTGCCATCTGGTTGAAATCGGACGCCACCGCTTCTTGCTCACCGCCGTGATTCCAAGTTTGGCGCACAAACAAACGCTGACGATACAACTTGGGATTGCTCCCACCTGCACGCGTGATCTCACCGTTGGTGAATCCACCCAAACCGACCAAGTTGCTAGTGAACGGAACGCCTTGGGTGATTTCAGGATTGAAATACAACTCACCGTCTTGCCAGGGCCGAAAACCCCAATGGGCGGTGGCGCTGAAGGTGTACATCTTCTCTGGAGTTGGGGTGATGCTGTTGGCACCGCTGTACGCTGCATTGAAGGCGCCGTGGCGCTGCCAGTTGTAAGTCAGCTGGTAACGCGCAGATGTGCCTTCTGTCTCGGGTGCTTGCGCCCAAGCGCTGGCCGCTGTGACACCGTACACAGCAAGCAGCAACCAACGATTCAAAACGGACATGCGCATCAAGAAAGAGACTTCAAATATAAAACAATTAAGCGAGGATTGTAGGTAGGCATAGCACAGCGACTTAACGCCCATTGCCATCGCCTCAAAAATGACAGACCCCTACTCTAGATGACGGTCATGACAGCTCTGTGACATGACAGCCAATCATTCGCCCTATATTCATGCAAATGACACAAATCTGTCATATAAAAAAGATAATATTGTTTCATGAACCACGGCACACTTCTGGCAGCCATTGATTTGGGCTCCAACAGCTTTCGGCTTGAAATTGGTCGTTATGAACATGGACAAATCCAGCGTATTGAGTATTTGAAAGAAACCGTCCGACAAGGCAATGGTTTTGACCAAGACCGTAACCTGTCGCTTGAGGCCATGACCCGTGGATGGGAATGCTTGGCGCGCTTTGCAGAGCGCATCGCAGGATTCAAAAAATCTCAGGTTCGTGCGGTTGCCACCCAAACTTTGCGTGAAGCAAAAAACAGAGACGAATTCATTCAACGTGGCTGCGAGATATTGGGCTTCCCGATTGAGGTCATTGCCGGTACCGAAGAAGCGCGCTTGATTTACCAAGGTGTGTCCCACCTGCTGCCACACAGCGATGAACGTCGCTTGGTCATCGACATTGGTGGTCGATCAACGGAATTGGTGCTAGGACGTGGCATGCACGCGACAGAAACAGCATCGTTTCGGGTCGGCAGCGTGGCGTGGTCAATGACATATTTCCCCAAAGGCGAGTTCACCGAACAAACGTTTTACCGGGCAGAAATTGCCGCACAGGCTGTGCTTGAAGAAGCCATCACCACTTACCCACGTCATCAATGGGATACCGCGTATGGCGCATCCGGCACGGTGGGCGCAGTGGCTGACATTTTGGCCTTATCGGGTTGGACTGAAGGTGAAATCAGTCGCGATGGGTTGGATTGGTTGGTCAAGTGTCTCTTACGCGCAGGCAACGCTAACAACATTCGACTCGAAGGCTTGAAAGAAGATCGACGTGCAGTGATTGGGGGCGGCGTCAGCGTGTTGCGCGCGCTGATGGATTTACTCCAAATTCAGACCCTGCACGTGGCCCAAGGCGCACTGCGCCATGGCGTGTTGTATGAAATGGTGGAACGTGAAGATCACGACTCGGATGCACGTGATTTGTCGATACAACGTCTGGCACAAAAATTCGGTGTAGACCTTGCGCAAGGCCAACGTGTGCGTAAGGTGGCAGAACATTTTCTTGAAAAAATCATCCCCTCCGATGACACCGAAGAAACCCACACGCTCACACGCTTAAAGCGCAAATTGGGTTGGGCGGCCAATTTGCATGAAGTGGGCATGGCGATTTCGCACAGCGATTACCACAAGCATGGCGCCTACATCCTCGACAACGCCGACATGCTGGGCTTTAGCATGCAAGAGCTGCATCGATTGGGATTGTTGGTTCTGGGACATCGCGGTAAGCTTAAAAAACTGGAGACCGAATTTGATGAACCGGAATTCGCACAGCTGCTACTGGCCTTGCGTTTATCCGTGATTCTTTGCCATGCGCGCAAAGACCCAGAACACAAGAACCTGCAACTGACACAAAACCCAACCAAGCGAAGCTTTACCCTGTCGTCTGACGCTGATTGGATGGTTCGCTATCCGCAGTCTGTCCATCTGCTACGACAAGAAAGTTTGGCGTGGCAAAAGTCTCCTTGGAGTTTCAATTTCATGACAGTTTAAAGACTGACTGAATTATGTAAACGATATATACTGTTTACACATTTCAACTTTCTCAGGAATTCACCATGGTCACAAGAAAAACTGCGACAACGACGACAGTGAAAAAATCCACTGCTAAAACTGTTGCCAAAACACCCGTAAAAACCTCGGCACAAGCCAAGGCCAGCGTTAAAAAAGTGACACCTCGCAAGGTCAGCAAAACAGCGGCGCCTCAGCCTAAAACAATCGTCACCAAGCCCGCACCAACCACCAAGCCCAGCAAGGTCAAAAAGCCTAAGCTGGTGCGTGACAGCTTCACCATCCCCAAGGACGAGTACGTGGTCATTGACAGCCTCAAGCTGCGTGGCGGCAAACTGGGTCAAACCGTCAAAAAGAGTGAGCTGCTGCGCGCTGGCATCAAAGCGCTGGCCGCCATGAGCGATATTCAATTCAAAGCGGCACTCAGCAATGTGCCAACCATCAAAACAGGTCGTCCCACACGCGCCAAATAAGTTTTGACTGAGTCACAAAGCCCTTGCGAAACCGCAAGGGCTTTTCTTTTGCCTGATTCAAAGACACGAAATCGACACATTCCATCTGCATGATCAAACACCGTTTATCCAAGGAGTTTTTTCATGCCTCATCGCAACATTTTGGTTTCAGCATGCATCGCCATTGCACTACCACTGGCAAGCCATGCACAAATTGCTTTTCAAGCAACGTTGACAGATCACGCTGTCTTGCCTGCACAAACAATGATTGCAGCACCGCACGATGCCCCTGCACATTTGCAAACCAGCGGCAAGTTCACCACCGGCAAACGCGTTGAAAAAATAGGCAGCATCGAGGGCATGTCATTTGATCGCCCGACCGGTGTGTTCTTGCCCTTCAAAGGTCAACCGATTCAAGGCCACTCCGGTATCAAACGCATGGCAGATGGTACTTTTTGGCTGTTGACAGACAACGGTGCGGGTTCTAAAGCCAACTCGCCCGATTTCATGCTGTATTTGAACCACTACAAAGTGGACTTCAAAACCAATCGGTTCACCCGCTTGAACACCATCTTTTTGCATGATCCAGATAAAAAGGTTCCCTTTCACATCGTCACGGAAGGCAGCCAAAAACGCTATCTGACAGGCGCTGATTTCGACACCGAAAGCTTTCAATTTGCAGGCGGTTCATTGTGGATTGGCGATGAGTTTGGACCGTTTCTGATCCAAGCAGACATGAACGGCAAGGTCTTGGCCGTGCACGAGACATTGGTAGATGGAAAAGTGGTGCGCTCACCCGATCATCCTGCAGTCACCACACCCGGTGTTCCGACTGACTCGGTGAAGTTTCAGGTACGTCGCTCCAAAGGTTACGAAGGCATGGCCGCGTCGAAAGATGGCAGCAAGCTGTATGCCTTACTTGAAGGCGCTTTGTGGGATGAGCAGGCCAAGGCTTATGAAATGATGGATGGCAAGCAGTACTTGCGCGTGTTGGAGTTTGATGTCAAAGCAGGTCAATGGACCGGGCGTCATTGGAAATATGTGCTGGAAGCCAACCACCATGCAATTGGCGATTTCAACATGATTGACGACACCACAGGCATGATCATTGAACGAGACAATGGTGAAGGTGTATCTGCCCACGCATGTACCGATGGCAAAAAGCCAAACTGTTTCCACGATTTGCCCAAATTCAAGCGTGTCTACAAAGTTGAAATGACGGATGCGAATGTGAACGCCCCGATGCGAAAAATGGGCTATGTCGATTTACTGAACATTGCAGATCCGCACAAAGTAGCGCGCAAACCTCTGGACAACGGTGTGTTCACCTTTCCATTTTTCACCATCGAAAACGTAGATGTTGTCGATGCCCACCACATTGTTGTAGGCAACGACAACAATTTGCCGTTCTCCAGCAGCCGCGAACCCAACAAAGCCGATGACAACGAATTGATCATCTTGAATGTTGGCGATTTTCTAACAGCGCGCTGATCTCTCTCTATTTCTGATGGGTTAAAAAAAGCCACTGAATCATCAGTGGCTTTTTTTTCACGACTGGACGTCGCAAGAACTCAGTCTGCTTGCAGCTTGATTTGCATAGGCCTTGCCGTCAAATAACCAACGGCTGCACCAGCCTTGTTCTTGTAGGCCGCGTTGATCAATGGATCGAGCGTGGCCTTGACATGGCTGTGAATCGGCAACCAATCTCCCGCATGTTGGAAGTTGCTCATGATGTAGGTCCAACCATTGAGTTCATCCACAGCATGCAAACCGGTGGATTCGCCGCCAGAGGGTACCGACAACACCCGTGACAACGCTTTCGTGTCAATGTTGTAGGCCCACAAGAAGTTGTTCACATGCTGGTTGCTGTCCTCACCAATGAACAAGGTGCGCATTTTTTCTGAAAACTTCAAATTGTCAGGGTTGGCAATTCTTTCTGGATCTGCGGTATTGCCCAGGGCATCTGCAGCAATGTCTTTGCCTGTAATCAAGGCACAAATATCGGCAGGCATCCATTGGCTGCGAATGGCATGACCTTGTGTGTCTCGCAAGCCGCCCCTGAGGTTCAAGGCCATCACAGCACCTGCATTCAACGCCGAGCCAATGCCCACACCATGGCCTGGGACATGGGCGGCATTGCCAACAACCATCGAAGCCACGCAGTTTTGCAGGGCTGAATAAGCGACTTTATCTTGGATGTTGACGGTGGTGCCTTCCATTTTCGAAAAGCCCATCGACGCCCCCAACAAGGCGGCATATCGGTGGGTCTCTAAAAACGCAGCGGCCTTCTCCATGCCGGGTTTGAGTTTGATCCATTCCACCTTGCCATTGGCCACAATGCGTGTGAAACTGCTGTCTTGTGGATCAGATGTCTTCAACTCCATGATGTCAGTGGCTTTGAGACGATTCGCCAATTGCTCTATCTCGTGGCTGCTGGCAGAGCCTAATTTGATCCAAGTCAGTGGTGCAGCCGGTGCATCAGGGTCAACGCTGAACCCCTGCCCTACTTTGGCCACATACAAAGTGCCTGCTGACAAATCTTTTTCTTTCTCAGCAACAAAAACGAAGTATCCGCTGTTGGTTGCGTCATCGCCCATCAGCACGGTTCGGTTGTCTGGCATGACTTGCACCAGCTCGTGTGACAAACGCCCCAGGCAGTAATGCTTTTTGATCGAACCCGTGCCATCGGGATTCACGGTCACCTCAGGCAAGTGGCCATAGTGGTAAGGATTGGCAAGCGTCTCATCGCCATACAAGTTGTCACTGAAGGCCTTGAACTGTGGATCGCTGGCTGCCGTGAAGGCGTTGGGCTCGTACTCTTCGCTGGAAAGATGGGTTCCCCATGGGGACAGACTGGCGCCACAGGTGATCCATAGACCATGTGCTTTGCTGGTGTCAATGTTGTGGTACTTGACCAAACTCAGATGACCTGTTTGGGGATCTTGATCGAGTGTGAGCACAGCAATCGGCGATGGGAGTCGGCCATACATGGGCGTGACGCCGTCTTGTGCGCGCGAGGTGTATTCAAATTGCACCACAGCAAAAACAGGTTTTCCTTTGACGCCTTGGACTTTGGCATGTGGAACGCTCAACAACGAAGTGCCATCAGGCCCATCTGAAAAATATTGACGTTCTTTTCCTGCAACCGTGCGGTCAATAATCGGCTTGTTATGGATATCAAAATAGCCGCCGGAAAGAATTTGCCCACCTTGTCCATCCGACACCAAATCACCAGAGATAAAAAATGGCTGATACGACAAGGAAAATTCACGCACATGGCCATCTGAAAAATTTGCAGTCAACGTAGAGCCAACTTGCATGGTTGCCATTTCGGCAGGGTTGGCCAACGAGGGGGCTGGCATAGACCGAAACGACACGTTGCGCAATTTGGCAGTGGGTGTGCTCACCTTGCCAGCGGCTTGCGCCCATTCACTGTAAGTTGCCAAAGGCAACATAGGTGCGCCTCCCATGATTTTGAGCAAATGACGGCGCGAGAGTTGTTTGGGCGTGTTCATAAAGACCTCAGGTGAATCCAAGTTGTCGATCAGATGAGCCAAGCGTAATGCGGTCTTTTGACGAAGTCGTGACAAACGATCAATTCGCTTCCCAGCTTCGTGACACCAATTCAGGATTGGCCACCGTCATCAAAATTGTTTGTACATGTCCTTCACGCACGCGTGTTCGCAACCACCACACCGAGCCTTTGCGCACAGGACAGGAGGCTTCATTCATCCCCAGCAAACGCGACACAATGTCACCGATATAGGGCTGATGACCGACCAATAAAAAAGAGCCCTTGCTTTGTGGCCCGGTGCTCGGATCCCACTTCACCAGGCTCAGCACATCGTCGGCACTGCTCTCAGGCACCAACTCATCGCGTAACTTGTATTTGCGTCCTAAAGGTTGAACCGTTTGCTCTGTGCGGCGTGCGGGGCTGACCAACACACGCGTCCCCTCGGCCAAATGACGATCAAGCCAAGACGCCATGCGTGCTGCTTGTCGCTCACCCTTGGGGGTGAGTTGTCGAGACAAATCATCGCAGCCCTCTTGCGCAATTTCTGCTTCGGCATGGCGCCACAGGATCAAATCCATCGTCTTCTCCTTAGACTTTGGCTGCGTACAAGTCCATCAAGGCCGCTTGCGCACCATGGGCTACTCTGGATTTCATGGACCGCCCTTTGGTCACCACAGCGCGTGTGTATTGGCCGTCTGAATTCAAAATCCAGGCATCCATGTTGTCGTGCAAATAGGCGACCAAGCATTCGTCTACCACCCGCTGTCGCAACACTGGATCGTCCACAGGCCAAGCCAGCTCCACGCGTCGCAACATGTTGCGGTTCATCCAATCGGCACTGGACAAATACACCTTCTCTTCTGCCCCTGTACGGAAATAAAAAACGCGCGAGTGTTCCAGAAAACGACCAATGATGGAACGCACACGGATGTTGTCTGTCACGCCTGGTCGCTGGGCTGGCAGCATGCAGGCACCACGAATGATCAAGTCAATCGACACGCCAGCCTGCCCTGCACGGACCAATGCATCCATTAATTTTTCGTCTGTGAGCGTGTTCATCTTCAAAATAATGCGCCCAGGCACGCCACGTGCCGCAGCAGCCGCGACCTTGTCAACCCACTCGATTAAATTGCGCTGCAAATGAAACGGCGCAATCATGAGCTTGTTCAAACGAGGAATCTTGCTTTGATTGGCGAGTAAATTGAAGACGTTCTCAATGTCTTGCGTCAACTTCACATCACAGGTGAGATGGCTCAAATCGGTATACAGCTTGGCGGTGCGGGGGTTGTAATTTCCCGTCGATAAATGGGCGTAACGACGAATGACTCGGCCTTCACGGCGCGATACCAGCAACATCTTGGCATGTGTCTTGAGGCCCACCACACCGTAGACCACTTGTGCCCCGATGTACTCCAGCTTTTCGGCCCAATTGATGTTGGCCTCTTCATCAAAGCGCGCTTTGAGTTCCACCACCACAGTGACCTCTTTACCGCGTTGCACGGCTTCGCGCAATAACTCCATCAAGGCTGAATCGGCACCGGTTCGGTAGATGGTTTGCTTGATCGCCAACACATGGGGGTCACGCACGGCTTCGCGCAGAAATGCGAGCACACCCTCAAAACTTTCATAGGGTTGATGGATCAACACATCACCCAATTTGAGCTGCTCAAAAATAGGCGTGTTGGCTGTCATTTGGTGCGGAAATGAGGGCACGTAACTGGGGAACAACCATTTGGGGTTATCCACCAAATCAATCAATTGGTTCAAACGCACCAAATTCACAGGACCGTGGACACGGTACAAAGCAGATTCAGGAAGCTCAAACTGATGGCGCAGGAAATTCGATAAATGCTCGGAGCATCCAGCGGAGACCTCTAAACGCACAGCCTGCCCGTAGTTGCGGTGCACCAAACCTTTGCGCAAGGCGGTTCGCAAGTTTTTCACATCCTCTTCATCGACCGCCAAATCTGAATGGCGTGTGACTCTGAATTGTGAAAAATCGCCCACATCACGCCCCGGGAAAAGATCTTTCAAATGCGCACGAATCACACTGGAAATCGACACAAACAGCATGCGCTTGCCTGAGAGTTTGTCAGGCAAACGGATCAAGCGTGGCAAGCTGCGTGGAACTTTGACAATGGCAATTTCGTTATCGCGACCAAATGCGTCATTGCCAGACAAGCGCACGATGAAGTTGAGCGATTTGTTGGCCACTTGGGGAAATGGATGCGCAGGATCCAACACCACAGGCAACAACAAAGGACGAACTTCGTTTTCAAAAAATGTTTTCACCCATCGGTGCTGGGCCAAGGTGCGCTCACCGTGCGACAAAATGTACACGCCTTCTTTGGCAAACGCAGGCGTGAGCACATCGTTGTACAAGGCATATTGCTCTGCGACCAAAGCGTGTGCTACTTGACTCAATGAATGCTGGGCGTGTGCACCTTTGGCATCCAATGCGGCTTTGGGATTCTCAACACTGGAGTGCAAAGCCGCTCGGACTTCAAAGAACTCATCCAAATTCGACGACACGATGCACAAATACCGCAAACGTTCGAGCAACGGAACTTCTGGACGTTTGGCCCAATCCAATACACGCGAGTTGAACGCTAACAAGCTGAGGTCACGGTCTAACCACTCCACGGGATTAAATTGAACATGGGTTTGACTCTTAGAAATTGAAATGGACATGTAAACACCTGTAATCCTTGCTTGCAAGTGTCGCTGTCATTTATGACAGTTTGGTGAAGATGCCGTCACTCAAACTCAAGTCGTCAAATAATCGCTGGAATAGACCTGGTGCAACTGCTCTTGCAAATAGTGTGACAGTCGTTGCGGATTTTCAAAAATGAAATTTTGACCACAGCAGATGACCTTGTAGTCGCTACCGCCTGATGGAAATTGAATGTCAATCACCAATTCGGTCGCTACTGTTTTGCACAAAACGCGTAAAGCAGGGTCTGCTCCTTCGAAGTGGTTGATGCTGACCAAATGCCCCACTTCATCAGCCCACTGGCGACGAACATCTGTGAACAGGTCTGACAACATTTTTTCGCGCACTTGCAAATAGTCTTTGAATCGATGCGTAGATTTCAAATGTTTTTCAAACACGCCATCGCTGATCGTATTTTTTAAAAAATGCTGTTGCCCAGACGTGACTTTGGAGAGCAATTTTTCAGAAGGTATAGGGGCTAAATGATGCTCAAACAAACGAGTCGCCTCATCCCAGCTGAAGGTCAATGCTTGCGAACGCGCTTGGGCACGGGGTATGTGCAATGCTTTCAGACTCGCTTGGGCCAAATCATCATCTAACACACCACCTTTGCGTACGTGTGGATAGGCTTCATCAGGTCTTAAAACCTCCAAAGGACCATCGACGGGATAAGCGGCCACAGGGGTGCCACAGGCCATGGCCTCCAACATCACCAATCCAAACGTCTCATTGCGACTTGGAAAAGTGAACACATCGGCGCTGGCATACACCTCAGCCAACTCATCGCGTGGCAACACCCCCAACCAACGCACATCATGAAAGCGCGCTTTGAGTTGAGCCTCCAAGGGGCCCACACCACAGACCACCTTGCTGCCGTGCCATGGCATGGCCAAAAAGCTCTCAATGTTTTTTTCGTAAGACACGCGCCCGACATAAAGCGCAATGGGACGCGGCAAATCGGCCAAGGAAGGATGGTGCTGCACCTGTTCGGCATACTTGAATAAGCGCATGTCCACACCGTGGGTCCAGCTACGCAGGTTTTTGAACCCTTTGCCATCCAACAAACGCATCACCCCTTGCGTGGGGACCATCACACCGGCCGAGGGACGATGAAAATGGCGAAACAGCGCATACCCAAGCCATAAAGGGACACGCAAAGCCGCTTTCAAAATCTCAGGGAATCGCGTGTGAAAGGCTGTGGTGAATGGCAGCTCATGTCGCAAACAGTATTTGCGAGCAGCCCAACCCAAGGGGCCTTCGGTGGCGATGTGAATGGCTTGAGGCTGAAACGCTTGCAATTGCTTTTGCAATTGCGCAAAAGGACGCACAGCCAAATCGATTCCTGCGTAACCCGGGCAAGGACGCGTTCGAAAAAGCCCCGGATGAAACACCTCCACCAGATGCCCCTGTGCGCTGAGTTGATCGACCAACTCGACCAAGGTGGTGACCACGCCATTGATCTGAGGACGCCATGCGTCTGTGATGAGTGCGATTTTCATGCGACTTTAATCAAAACAGGTTTTTGAACCCCAGACGCCTCAGGTTTCCAATAGCTCAATTCCAACCGACCGTCCATGTGCTCTACCAAGGCACTTCGGCTCTCTACCCAGTCGCCATCGTTGCAATACAAAACGCCATTCACTTCCCGAATTTCGGCCCGATGAATGTGACCACACACCACACCTTGATACCCATGCTTGGCGGCTTCTTGTGCCACGGCATTTTCAAAATCAGTCACATAGTTCAATGCTTTTTTTACCTTGTGCTTGAGGTAAGCCGACAAGGACCAATAAGGCAAACCCAAACGACCACGTAAATTGTTCAAATAGCGATTGAGCTTGAGGGTGAATTCATACAGATAGTCCCCCACATAAGCCAGCCATTTCGCTTGCTGTACCACGGCGTCAAAGTAGTCACCGTGAATCACCCACAGTTGACGACCATCTGCGGTCAAATGAACGGCATCTTCGACCACTTCAATGCCACCGAACTGATGGTCTAAAAATCCACGCGCAAACTCATCGTGATTACCGGGCACATAAATCACGCGGCAACCCTTGCGTGCTTTGCGCAACATTTTTTGCACCACATCGTTGTGCGCTTGCGGCCAATACCACTTACGCCGCAACTGCCATCCATCCACAATGTCACCCACCAAATACAAATAATCGCTGGTGTGCTCTTTTAAAAAATCGAGCAAAGCATCGGCTTGGCATCCGGGTGTCCCCAAATGCAAATCAGAGATGAAGATGGCCCGGTAGTGCATCAAACACCCAAGAAGTGTTTGCGATAACGCGCAGGCATGTCGTTGATCTTCATCAACATGGGCAGGTCAGCCGTATTGAAGTCAGGATCCCAAGCCGGCGGACCCAACACTTTGGCACCCAAGCGCAAATAACCTTTGATCAAGGCAGGAGGTTCAAACGCATCATTCACCTCCCATTGCTCGACGGGTAAAGCCAAACGTGGTGTCACTTGGTTTTCAACACCCGCTAAATGTGTTTGTTTGAGTTGATGCCAAATGCTGGCAGCTACCTCACCACTCACCACGCCCTGGTGAAGCATGGGAATGCTGGCACAACCAATCATCACATCCAACTTGTTGCGTACCATGAACTCGGCCAATGCACCCCACAAAGCCATGATCACACCGCCATGTCGGTGGTCGCGGTGCACACAGCTGCGCCCCAGCTCCACCATGCGTTCGCGGTACTGACGCAAACGGGTTAAATCGAACTCCAGGTCTGAGTAGGTGCTGCCAATGCGCTTGGCTTGTGCAGGTGTCAGCACGCGGTAGGTGCCAATCACTTGCTCTGTCACCTCATCGCGGATGATCAGGTGCTCACAAAAGTCATCAAACAAATCAATGTCATGGCCTGGAATACTGTCTTTCAAGCGCGCGCCCATTTCGGTGGCGAATACCTCGTAGCGCAAACGCTGCGCTTCACGCACTTGGTCTTGATGCTTGGCCCATTCAACACTCAGGCTCGGGCCATTTTTTGCACTTTGCGACGTTCCAGAAATTTTTTGAGCTTCAGGATCGTGTCGATGAAGTGACCCCCGTGGGACATCGATCAACGAGAGCGGCATCGTGGGGTTAGGCAGTTCTTTCATGTTCAGTCCTTTGGTTTGACGTGATGCGTTGACTTAAGTGATGCATGAATTGTTCAAACATCACGTGACAAGACAAAGAAGAAATCATGAATTTTTGGTGACATTCATTCTTGACCGTCACACAGCTGTCATACGTCTCAACTAAGCTGATGAACCAGATATGTTGATCAAATACGCGCTTCTTATTCGTGCTTTTATTCAGGCATTTTTTATTCTTTGGGTGAAATTTCCGCGTTACACGCGTGAGCAAAAACTCGAAGCCATTCGCACATGGTCAGACCAAACACTGCAACTCATGGGTGTTGCGGTGCGCGTGGTGGCGACACATCCTCTTGAAGAAGTGCCCCATCTTGTTGTGGCCAACCATGTGTCATGGCTCGATGTGTTGGTGATTCAATCGCTGCACCCCAGCGTCTTTGTTGCCAAAAGAGAGGTGGGGCAATGGCCTGTGGTGGGCACCATTGCCAAAGCATGTGGCGTCGTTTTTGTCGATCGCGGCTCACCCAGTTCAGCCAAAAAAATGGTCGACGATGTGGCGAACGCCTTGCACCATGGCTATCGTGTCGCAGGTTTTCCAGAGGGCACCAGCAGTGAAGGCCATGCCGTCAGTTTGTTTCATGCCAATTTGTTTGAGGCGGCCATTCATCGCCAAGTGCATGTTCAACCCATTGCATTGCGCTATGTAGACCCGCACACAGGTGCTTTGTGCTTAACCCCCGCTTTTGTCGGTGAGATGGGATTTTTAGAGTCATTGCACCGCATCATGAAAGCGCGCGCCATGACGGTGGATGTACATCTGGGATCGTGTATTTCGTCAGAAGGACATTCGCGCCGAACCTTGGCGCATTTGTCTCACCGCAGTGTCTGCCAACAACTTGAACAATTGACTACGGCAACTGCATCATCAAACTAGAAACCTACTGAGCAACCACTCAGCGCGAGCCGCCCAAATAGCGTTTGCGCCAAAAGAAAACCACCAGAATAACGCCCAACAAGCCCATGCTGATCAGGGTCCACCAGAGGCCATTTTCATTATGGAGCACTGGAAAGTTTTCAAAATTCATGCCGAAGAATCCGGTAATCAGATTCAGCGGCAAAAAGATGGCCGTCAATACCGTCAGTGTGCGCATGATGTCATTGGTACGGTTGCTCTGGGCATTGAAATGCATTTGCACGGCGGTTTCTGCGCTTTGCTCCAAGCGACGCACATGGTGAACCACCCGCTCAATATGCTCCAGCACGTCACGGCTACGAACCTTAAGTAGTTCCAAAGCCCGAGGCTGAGATGCATGGGGCTCCGCCGCTGTGTTCAGGGCATCAATCCAGTCTTGAATGGCGGCGCGTTGGTCTTCGCAAATTTCGTCCAAATGGTGCAACGACAAGCGCGCATCTAACAAAGCACTCCAGTTGTTAAACCGTGTATTTGGGTTGATGAGCTCGCTTTGCCAATGGTCCAATTGCCGAGAGAGTTCGCGTCTTAAATTCAGATAACCATCGACCATTTGGCTGATGACACGCAGCATCAAATCGGGTGGATTTAACGGCATCCGGTAAGCCTGTTGATTCGCGGTGGCACGCCCCGCGGCCAACAGGCGTGATGCAAAACTGTCCCGAATGGTGCAGTCTGTGGGATGCACTGTCAGGACCAAGCGATCAAACACCACAAAGGCCACAGGACTGGTATCAATGCGGTGCAGAACAGGCGGGCCACCTTTGTCTCGTGAGCGATGCAAGATCTCCCCCGGACGTGACAAGTCTGATTCAGACTGACCTGCGGCCAAGCGGCGAAACACCATCAAGTTGTAATCGGAGGTGTAGTCGTAGTGGGATGGCAATTGGTTGTTCAGTACATCGGAGATATGCAAATCCATAATTTGAGAACCACACAAACGCTCGAGTGTGGATTGAATTTCCAGCTGAAGCACCTCAAATTCACGCCTGGCGAATGCCATCCAAATGAATTCATCTGCCGTGATTTCTTGTGGAAACGCAGCAGATTCTGAAACAACGTGAGAATTAATACGAAAAACTCTCATGCTGCGCTACCTATGCCGTCTTTACCGCACGCCACCTTGTACCCGGAAAGATCAACCGAAAGCTAGATCCTTGCCCGAGGACACTGGAAATTGACAAGGTTCCGCCATGGCGTTGCATCACATGTTTGACAATCGCCAGCCCCAAGCCTGTGCCTCCTGATTCACGCGATCGGCTTCGATCGACGCGATAAAAGCGCTCGGTCAATCGTGGCAAATGCTCTGCGGCTATGCCAGCGCCTGAGTCTTGAACTTCAATTTGCAATCCACCGTCAGAGGTGGCTTGTGCAGAAACTTGAATGCGACCATCTGCCGGCGTGTAGCGCACTGCGTTACTCACCAAATTGGACAAGGCACTTTGTAACTCACGTGCTTCACCCAAAAGAACGCTGTGGGTCAATGCCTCATCCATCACAAATGCAATGGTTTGCACATGTCCTTCAGCAGATAGCGAAGCAGACAAGCCTTGCGCCTCTTGCTCACAAGCTTTCATCAACCGCGACAACGGAAGCTCATGGAAAAAGCCTGGGACTGGACTGCCCTCTAAACGAGAGAGCGTGAGCAAATCATCGACCAAGGTTTGCATGCGATGGGCTTGGGTTGCCATCAACGCCAGGTAGCGTTGCTGGTCATCTGCCGCCAAATCCAATGTTTGCAGTGTTTCAACAAAGCCAGACAAAACCGTCAAGGGCGTACGAATTTCGTGCGAGACGTTGGCCACAAAGTCTCGTCGCATGGCCTCGGCCTGCTCCACCAAGGTGACATCACGCGTCAACAAAAGTTGCTTGCCTTCACCGTAGCGATGGCGTTGCACGGACACACGCAGGGGGCGTTCTGCACGACTGCCCCGCCCTTCCATGACCACCGATTGGGTGGTGTCACTTTGAGCCATGTAAGCCGTAAACACCGGATCACGCAACAGATTGCCAATACGTTGCATGTAATCACGCTGAGAGTCAATGCCCAATTGATCAGCCGCCGTTTGGTTACACCATTCAATTTGAGTTTGGGCGTCTAACAAAACCACCCCGTTGGGCGACGCCTGAATGGCTGACAAAAAGTCTTTCAAGCGCTGCTCGCTGGCATCCAAGGCGCGCTCTCGTTCGCGCAGCAAGCGGCGGGCGCGCTCAACGACTTCGCCCCACAAGCCCATCATTTGTGGTGCGATCCCCAAATCACCCGAACGCAGCCAGGTCACCACACGCAAGCCGCGCACGGCATCCAAGATCCACCAAAGCAACCCAGCCAGCAAAGCCCCTGTTAGCAGCCAGACCCACACCACATCGACATGTTTGAGAAAGCCCCAAAAAAAGCCAACGAAGCTACCAAGCAATAGCAATAACAATAGACTGAGGAAACGCCAGAGCACGATCCATTCACCTTAACGGTTGGTGAGCGCAGCAGCCGTCAGACGATAACCTACACCACGCACAGTCTCTACCATAACACCAGCTTCACCCAACGCTTCACGCAGACGTTTGACGTGTACATCCACCGTACGTTCTTCGATGAACACATGATCACCCCACACACGATCCAGCAACTGGCTGCGGCTGTGCACACGTTCTGCATGGTGCATCAAATAGTTGAGCAATTTGAATTCGGTGGGGCCTAGCTTGATGGGCTGATCGCAAAAGCTGACCCGATGCGTTGCACCATCGAGCTGCAATTGCCCCAGCTGCACCAGATCGCTGGCTTGCTCGGGTGCACGACGACGCAGCACAGCACGGATGCGTGCCAGCAATTCTTGGGTTGAAAAAGGCTTGGTGATGTAGTCGTCCGCGCCTGCATCTAAACCGGCGACTTTGTCCGGCTCATCACCACGCGCGGTGAGCATCAAAATTGGCGTGGTTTTTGTACGCGGATCATTGCGCCAACGACGCGCCAGAACCAAACCACTTTGGCCAGGCAACATCCAATCGAGCAAGATCACATCAGGCAACACCTCATCAATCTCTTTTTGCGCAGCTTCTCCATCGCTGGCTAACACAGCCAACATGCCGTGATGGCGCAAATTGACACCAATCAGCTCGGCAATTCCTGGTTCATCCTCAACGACCAAAACACGTGCAATTTTCATTGACAAAAACTTCTCGGTTAGCCCATGGACGATTCAACATCTGCCAAAGGTGTGTGACGCACGTCTTCGCCTTTGACGATGTAGATGATGAACTCGGCAATATTTTTGGAGTGGTCACCAATCCGTTCGATCGCTTTGGCAATGAATAACAAATCTAAGCTGGCAGAGATGGTGCGTGGGTCTTCCATCATGTAAGTGATGAGCTTGCGCACAAAGCCATCGAACTCTTTGTCAATTTCGTTGTCTTCGCGCAAGATGCTCACGGCCATGGGAATGTCTAAGCGTGCAAAAGCATCCAAGGCTTTGCGCAACAAACCCGAAGCCAAGTCGGCAGACAAACGCAAATCGCTGGAGGGCAAGGAACGTGGCGCGGCGCTGTCGATGATGGATTTGACCATGCGCGCAATTTTGGCGGCCTCGTCACCCACACGCTCCAAGTTGGCCGTGGTTTTCGACATCGCCATCAACAAACGCAAGTCACGTGCGGTGGGCTGGCGGCGACCGATGATGGAGGCAATTTCGCGATCGATTTCAACTTCCAGGCTGTTGACGCGGTTTTCAGTGACGATCACGTCTTCGGCCGCTTCAGGATTGAATTGCGACAAGGCGTACACCGCTTGGCGAATTTGCGACTCCACCAAACCACCCAGCTCCATCACGTGGGAGGAGATGTTGTTGAGGTCTGAATCGAATTGGGAAGATAAGTGTTTATCAGGCATGGTTCTCTTTCGATTTAGCCAAAGCGGCCGGTGATGTAGTCTTCGGTGGCAGTTTTATTGGGTTTGAAGAAGATTTGTTCTGTTTCACCAAACTCCACCAGTTCACCCAAATACATGTAAGCGGTGTAGTCGCTGCAACGGGCGGCTTGCTGCATGTTGTGGGTCACGATGGCAATGGTGTAGTCGGCTTTGAGCTCGTGCACCAACTCTTCGACTTTGCCGGTAGAGATGGGGTCCAGGGCCGAAGTTGGCTCATCCAACAACAAAACCGAAGGCTTCACGGCCACGCTGCGTGCAATGCACAAACGTTGCTGCTGGCCACCAGAGAGTGACAAACCGTTTTGACCCAGTTTGTCTTTGACTTCGGTCCACAAAGCCGCCTTAGTCAAGGCCCACTCCACGCGGTCATCCATTTCGCTGCTGCTGAGCTTTTCATACAAACGCACACCGAAAGCGATGTTGTCGTAAATCGTCATGGGGAATGGTGTGGGTTTTTGAAACACCATGCCGATGCGTGCGCGCAGCAGGTTCAAGTCTTGACCTGGATCCAAAATATTTTGGCCATAAAAATTGATTTCACCTTCGGCGCGTTGGCCAGGGTACAAGCTGTACATGCGGTTCAAAGTGCGCAACAGGGTTGACTTACCGCAACCGGAGGGACCAATGAATGCGGTGACCTTGCGTTCCGCAATGTCCATGGTGACATTGCGCAAGCCTTGGAACTTGCCGTAGAAGAAATTCAAATCACGGACTTCGATCGCGTTTTTTGTGTCAAGTTTGTTTTCAGACATTTTTAAATCCAATGTGGGTTAAGCGGACCTACAGACAAAAATCAGGCGCTTACTTTTTCGCGAAAGAAGACGCGAGCCAGAATGTTCAACACCAGCACGGTGAAGGTGATCAGCAATGCACCAGCCCAAGCCAAGCGCACCCAGTTGTCATAAGGGCTCATGGCAAACTGGAAAATCACCACCGGCAAGTTGGCCATTGGTGCGCCCATATTGGTGCTGAAGAATTGGTTGTTCAAGGCCGTGAACAGCAAGGGCGCTGTTTCACCGCTGATACGAGCCACCGCCAACAACAAGCCTGTCATCACGCCACTCTTGGCCGCACGCAAGGTGATGAAGGTGGACACCTTCCAACGTGGCGCACCCAACGCAAATGCCGCCTCGCGCAAACTGCCGGGCACCAAGCGCAGCATGTTTTCTGTGGTGCGCATGATGACAGGCACCGCAATCAAGGACAAAGCCAAACTGCCGGCGTAACCCGAAAAGTTTCCGACTGTGGCCACTGCAATCGCATACACAAACAGGCCCAGCACAATGGAGGGGGCCGACAGCATGATGTCCGTCACAAAACGAGTCAACTCTGCGGTTTTGCTTTCATCGCCGTATTCGGTCAAGTAAATGCCTGCCAAGATACCGACGGGTGTGGCCACCAAGACGGTCAAGCCCACAATCATCAAGCTTCCGACAATCGCGTTACGCAAGCCACCGCCTTCTGTGCCAGGGGCAGGCGTGTCGCTGGTGAGCAAGTGGCTGTCCAACGCAGACAAGCCATTAGAGAACAACACATACAAAATCCAGAGCAACACAGCAAGACCGATGGCCATGGCCGTCATAGAAAACGCCAAGCCCAGCAAGCTGGTGATGCGGCGTTTCAGATAAAGCTGTTGATTCATTTTCATAAAAACTCCTTAGTTGCCTTTGGCTTTTTCGGCACGCAAGATCATCATCTTGGCCATCGCCAACACCACAAAGGTGATCACGAACAACAAGAAACCGAGCGCAAACAAGGTGGAGAAGTGCAAGGCTTCTGCCTCACCAAATTCGTTCGCCAACACAGACGCAATCGATGTGCCGGGCGAGAACAAAGAAGTCGGCATGCGGTTGGCATTGCCAATCACAAAGGTCACGGCCATGGTTTCACCCAGTGCGCGCCCCAAGCCCAGCATGATGCCGCCAATCACACCCTTTTGGGTATAAGGCAAGACCACTTGGCGCACCACCTCCCAGGTGGTGCAGCCCAAGCCATAGGCAGACTCACGCAAAATCGGTGGCGTTATTTCAAACACATCACGCATCACAGCGGCCACAAAAGGCAACACCATGAAAGCCAGCACAATGCCGGCTGCCAAGATGCCCATGCCGTTGGTGGCGCCGCCAAACAAGAAGCCGACCAAGGGCATGCCGCCCAGTATTTTTTGCAAAGGCACTTGGATGTAGTCAGCAAACAAAGGCGCAAACACAAACAAGCCAAACATGCCGTAAATGATGGACGGCACAGCCGCCAACAATTCAATCGATGTACCCAATGGGCGACGCAGCCACACGGGGCAGGTTTCGGTTAAGAACACGGCCACACCGAAAGCCAAGGGCACTGCAATCAACAAAGCAATCGTGGCGCTGGCCACCGTACCCACAATGGCAATCGCAGCACCAAAGTCTTCGTTCACGATGTCCCATTCCACATGGGCTAAAAAGTGAAAACCAAACTTCTGAAAAGTGGGCCACGCATTGACAAACAAGGAAATGATGATGCCCAACAAGGCCATCAACACCAGCAAAGAAAACGCTTGGGTGATGCGATGGAAAAAGAAGTCTTGAATCCGCTGCTTGTGAGCGATCGCAACCATGTCTTTGCTGACGACTTGATCGGACTCTTGAAACGACGGGATGTTTGAGCTCATGACAGACCCTAGACTCATTGCAGCACCTTACTTCTAAAAACTAAAAATCCGTCGGAACTTCTTAGAGAAGACCGACGGAAATTTTTCATGTCATTCAAAAATTACTTTTGAATTTGTGTCCACACTTTGGCGCGAATTTGCGTGGTCAAGCTGTCAGGCAAGGCCACATAGTCGAGATCTTGCGCCATCTTTTTGCCATTCGTGAATGCCCAGTCAAAGAACTTGATGGCTTCTGCCGCGGCAGCTTTGTCAGCAGGCTGCTTGTACATCAAGATGAATGAGGCTGTGCTGATGGGCCAGCTGTTGGCACCCTTGGCATTGACCATGGACACACCCATACCAGGCACGCTCATCCAGTCAGCACCGGCAGCCGCTGCGGCGAATGTCAAATCATCGGGTGCGACGTATTTGCCATCTGCGTTTTGCAACTGCATGTAGGTCATGTTGTTCTTTTTCACGTAGGCGTATTCCACGTAGCCCAAAGAGCCCTTGACGCGGTTGACGTTAGCGGCCACACCTTCGTTGCCTTTGCCACCCACCGATGTAGGTGCAGGCCACTTCACGGCAGCGCCCTTACCCACCGTGCTTGACCAGTCTTTGCTGACAGCGGTCAAGTAATCGGTGAAGTTGAAGGTAGTCCCCGAACCATCCGCACGGTGCACCACAGTAATGGCTTGATCTGGCAACTTCTTACCTGGGTTCAACGCAGCAATCTTGGGGTCGTTCCAGTTGGCAATCTTGCCCAAGAACATGTCGGCCAACACCGCGCCTGTGACACGCAATTCACCGGGCTTGAAACCTTCCAAGTTCACGACAGGGACGGTGCCGCCAATGATGGCGGGGAATTGCACCAAGCCTTCTTTGTCGAGGTCTTCACCTGACAAAGGCGCATCGGTTGCACCAAATGTCACGGTCTTGGCTTTGATTTGACGAATACCACCTGAAGAACCGATGGATTGATAGTTCAAACCGTTGCCTGTGGCGGCTTTGTAGCCTTCTGCCCACTTGGCGTAAATCGGAAAAGGAAAGGTCGCGCCCGCGCCTGTGATGTCAGCCGCCAAGGCCGAACCCATCGCTAACGTGGCCATGGCAGCAGCAGCCACGGATTTGATGAAAGTGCGCTTCGTGTTCATGTGATTCCTTCAGTTGGTAAGAACAGCCGCAACTTTAGCCAGGCATTGTGACGAATCTGTGACAGATGAATTGTTTGATTACTTCAATATTTCAAGTATTATTGAAATATGAAAAACAATCAAATGCCAGAAGCCCAAGTCGTTCAAGCCTTGGCCGCCTTGGCACAGGGCCAGCGTTTGCGCGCCTTCCGAGCCTTGGTGGTGGCAGGCGCAGAAGGTCTGACGCCCAGCGCCTTAGGTGCCCTGCTCCAGCTCGCTCCCAGCGCTTTGTCGTTTCACCTCAAGGCCTTGAGCCATGCGGGTTTGGTCAGCGCCGAGGCCAGTGGCCGCAACCTGATTTATCGCGCTGAATTTGCACGCATGAACGAGGTGTTGACCTACCTGAGCGAAGACTGTTGCCAAGGCCAATCGTGTGCTGTGGTGCCCGAAGCCTCCAAAGTTTGCTGTTAATTCACTGGAGAACAACGATGAACGTCGAACAATTCTTGGGTTTGCTAGAAGCGCATGCGCACCAACACCTGCGTATTGTTTTACCCAATGGTGAAGCAGTGGCAAGTCACTTTCACATCACCGAAGTCGGCCACATGGCCAAACGTTTCATGGACTGCGGCGGCACACTGCGTCAAACCGAGAGTTGCTTGCTGCAAACCTGGATCCACAGTGATGTGGACCATCGCCTAGACACGACCAAGCTCGCCCATATTTTGCGCATGGCGGGTGACGTATTGCCTTCGCTTGATTTGCCGGTTGAGATTGAACATGAGGCAGGTGTGGTGTCGCAATACCCTGTGATTTCGGCTAGCAGTGACGGTCAAACCTTCATGCTGACCACCGGCCTCAAACACACCGCGTGCTTGGCCATGGACGTTTGCTGCGCACCTGCTGAGGCAAAAGCTAGGGCGACCACTGATGCGGCCACAAAGACAGCGGACAAGCCTCGCGTCAAAGCGGGCTCTTGCTGCTCAGCAACCCGGGGTTGCTGCTGAGTCTGACACACGCTTGAAAAACTTCTTCTCTATCTTTCACACTTTCAACCCGTCACATCAATCATGACCACTTTGAACGTTCTCTTCTTGTGCACGCACAATTCGGCGCGCAGCATCCTCGCGGAAGCCTTGCTCAATCACATCGCCACAGGCAGCAGTGGCACGCATTTCAAGGCCTACTCAGCCGGCAGCAGCCCACGTGAGAACCAGCAACCCAACCCTTTAGGCATTCAAGTGTTGAAGTCCGCTGGGATTGAGACCTCTTACCTGAGTAGCAAAAGTTGGGACGAATTTGCCAAACCCGATGCCCCACACATGGACTTGGTCATCACCGTCTGTGACAACGCTGCGGGTGAGGTCTGCCCTTACTGGCCCGGCCAACCCGCCACTGCACACTGGGGCTATGCAGATCCCTCTGCCGTGGAAGGCACGGATGAAGACCGTTTGATCGCCTTTCGTAACACGCTCTACATGATTCAAAAGCGCTTGCAGCTCTTGGTGGACCTGCCTGCTGACAAGCTACAAAAAACCATGTTGCAACACACCGCCCGTCAGCTCAGCCAGGATGCCGCATGAATTTCTTTGAACGCTATCTCACCGCTTGGGTAGCCCTGTGCATCGTGGTCGGCATTGCGCTGGGCCAATGGATGCCCGAGGTCTTTCAAACCATCGGCAGCTGGGAGGTAGCTCAAGTCAACCTGCCTGTGGGCCTGCTGATTTGGGTCATGATCATTCCGATGCTCGTGAAGGTCGACTTCAGCGCCTTGCACGAAGTGCGTCAGCACATCAAAGGCATTGGCGTGACCTTGTTTGTGAACTGGTTGGTCAAACCGTTCTCTATGGCTTTGTTGGGTTGGTTTTTCATCCGCTATTTGTTTGCGCCGTTGCTGCCCTCAGAGCAAATCGACAGCTACATCGCGGGTTTGATTTTGTTGGCTGCTGCACCCTGCACGGCCATGGTGTTTGTGTGGAGCCGCCTGACCAACGGGCACCCTTTGTTCACCCTGTCGCAAGTGGCTTTGAACGACGCCATCATGGTGGTGGCCTTTGCACCACTGGTGGCATTTTTGTTAGGGCTGTCTGCGATCACGGTGCCATGGGATACCTTGCTGACCTCGGTGGTGCTCTACATCATCATACCTGTGATCTTGGCGCAGCTGTGGCGCAAAGCGCTGTTGGCCAAAGGTCAAGCCAGATTTGAAGCCGTCATGGCACACATCGGCCCGTGGTCCATCACCGCCTTGCTGGCGACCTTGGTGTTGTTGTTTGCCTTTCAAGGCCAAGCCATTTTGAAACAGCCGCTGGTGATTGCCTTGCTCGCCGTGCCGATCTTGATTCAGGTCTTGTTCAACTCAGCCCTGGCCTACTGGCTCAACCGTCAATTGGGAGAGTCGCACGCCGTGGCCTGCCCATCGGCCTTGATTGGGGCATCTAACTTTTTCGAACTCGCCGTGGCAGCCGCCATCAGCTTGTTTGGTTTTGAATCTGGCGCCGCATTGGCCACGGTGGTGGGTGTGCTGATTGAAGTGCCGGTGATGCTGCTTGTGGTCCAGGTCGTCAACCGCAGCAAAGACTGGTACGAGCGCGCTTAAAACCGCGTACCCACTGAAACGCGCCACATGGTTTGTGGCGTGAAGTTGATGATGGGGTCGTAGGCCACACGGGTAAAGAACTGTGGCCAGTCATAGGTCACGCTCAAGCCTGTGCGGCGGGTGAATTGATCTTCCACCAAACCACTCTTGAACAGCACATCCACGGTCAGGCGCTGACCATGCGGCATACCCATGCGATACACCGCGTGCACATGTTGCTGATCCGGGTTTTGGCGGTTATCGCGCACGATTTGAAATCCAAGCGATTGCACCGACGACCAGCGGTAACCGGCCGAGGTCATCCATGCATCATTGGGATCAAAGTTGAGGTTGGTGTACGGGTGCAAATTGGTGCGGCCAAAGCCTGCCCCTACATACCAACTGTCGCCTGTCTCGACGCCTAAACTGCCGCCCCAAAAACCGCTCGATGCCATTTGAACTGAGGGCTGAATGCGCCAAGAAGAAACACCGTAACTGCTATCCCAACCCAAGCGCGGTTGCGATACATCTTGTTCGGGTGAGCGGTACCAGGCTGCCCACACATTACCGACATCCGATGTGCGACGCAGGTTCAGGTCCGCGCCATGGCTGTTGGGCAGCCCTCCCCCTGATAAGGCATAGACACCTGTGGTGAGCTTGTACTCAGGTGCAAGGTCTTGAGCTTGCGTCGCCACGCACACACACGTCCATGCGGCTATCAGAAGGCAGCGTTTCATGCGCTCAGGCCGACAAGGTATTGGCAATGCGCTGCGCACAGCTTTGGGCTTGGGTGGCATCGCGCGCTTCCACCATCACACGTACCAAAGGCTCGGTACCGCTGGCACGAATCAAGACGCGACCGCTGTCGCCCAATTCAGCCTCCACCTTTTTGGTTTCGTCTTGCATGGCCAGGTTGGACTGCCATTCTTGGCCAGGACGCAAGCGCACATTGATGAGGGTTTGCGGAAACAGTGTGACGTCTTTCAACAAGTCCGCCATGCTGCGGCCGCTGCGCACACAGGTCTGCAAGATTTGCAAAGCGCTGACCAAACCGTCGCCGGTGGTGTGTTTATCCAAGGCCAGCAAGTGGCCTGAGCCCTCGCCACCCAAAATCCATTGGTGTTTGGCCAGCTCTTCAAGCACGTAGCGGTCGCCCACTTTGGCACGCACAAACTGCACACCGCGTTTTTTCAACGCCACTTCCACGGCCATATTGGTCATCAAGGTGCCGACCACACCAGGCACCACTTCATCGTTGGCCAAGCGGTCATCGGTCATCAGGTACAGCAACTCATCGCCGTTGTAAAGGCGCCCCTGGGCATCGACCATTTGCAAACGGTCTGCATCGCCATCGAGTGCGATGCCAAAGTCTGCATGGTTGGCCTTGACCGAGCGCACCAAGGCATCGGGATGGGTGGCGCCGACCTCGTGGTTGATGTTGAGTCCGTCTGGGCTGCATCCAATGGCAATCACATCGGCGCCGAGCTCATGAAACACCTTGGGTGCGATGTGATAGGCCGCACCGTGCGCGGCATCGACCACCACCTTCAAGCCTTTGAGCGTGAGGTCGTTGGAGAAGGTGCTTTTGCAAAACTCGATGTAGCGGCCTGCGGCGTCGTCCAAGCGACGGGTTTTGCCCAAATTGGGAGAGTCGACCCAGACCGGGGCTTCATCCAAGGCAGCTTCCACGGCCAGTTCCCATGCGTCACTCAGCTTGGTGCCTTGGGCGCTGAAGAACTTGATGCCATTGTCGGCAAACGGGTTGTGGCTGGCACTGATGACCACGCCCAAGCTAGCCCGCTGTGCCCGCGTGAGGTAGGCCACCCCCGGCGTAGGCAAGGGGCCAAGCAAGACCACGTTCACGCCGGCTGAGTTAAAGCCCGATTCCAGCGCCGACTCCAGCATGTAACCGGAAATGCGGGTGTCTTTGCCGATCAACACCGTCGGGTGCGCTTCTGTTTGCTTGAGCACACGACCCACAGCATGCGCCAAACGCAGCACAAAGTCAGGCGTGATGGGGGCTTGACCCACCGTGCCACGGATACCGTCTGTCCCAAAGTATTTGCGTGTCATCTCGTTGTTCTCTTTGGTTGTTGTCTTCATAGACATCGATTGTCGCAAAGCTTGCGCTGAAAATCAGCGCGCAGCGCTCCAAACTTTCAGAGCTTGAACCGTTTGCGCCACATCATGCACCCGTACCACACGGGCGCCACGCTCAACAGCCAATACAGCGGCAGCCACGCTGGGCACCATGCGTTCCCCTACCTCACAGCCCGTCACCGCCCCCAAGGACGATTTGCGCGACCAACCCACCAGCAGCGGATAGCCCAGTGTCAACAAGGGCGCTTGGCCTGCCAAGAGTTCAAAGTTCTGTGCCACAGTTTTGCCAAAGCCAACGCCCGGGTCAAGCACGATGCGTTGCGCAGCCACACCTTGGGCACACAAAGCTTGGGCCGATTGACGTAAAAAGTACATCACGGCAGGCAGGGCCTGACCCGTCATGGGCAAGGTCTGCATGGTTTGGGGTTCGCCATGCATGTGCATCAAACACACACCACAGCTTGGGTGCGCGGCGACCACGGCTTGCGCACCGGGTTGGCGCAAAGCCCAGATGTCGTTGACGATATCGACCCCAGCATCCAACACCGCTTGCATGACCTGTGGTTTGTAGGTATCGACAGAAATGGGCACGCCAAAACGCAAGGCTTCACGCACCAGCGGCAACACACGAGCCAGCTCATCTTCGAGCGAGACTGCTGGTGCGCCAGGACGGGTGGACTCGCCACCAATATCTAGGATGTGCGCACCGTCTCGAATCAGCTGTTCACAATGCCTAAGCGCTGTGTGCAGCGTGTCATGGTGGCCGCCGTCTGAAAACGAATCGGGGGTGACGTTGACGATGCCCATCACCTGAGGTGTGGTCAGGTCAATGTCAAAGCGGGTGGTTTTCCAAAACATTCTTCGTCCAAGAAAAACGGGGCTCACGCCCCGTTTTCATAATGATCAATTCGCTCAAGCCGCATCACGCTGCTTCACGCCGCAGTAGGCGCGGCATCGCTTTGCACCGCAGGCGGACTACCTGCATCGCCACCCGAAGACGGTGTGCGTGGTGTCCAGTCTTTCGGTGGACGTGGCTCGCGCCCGGCCATGATGTCGTCCAACTGCTCGGTGTCGATGGTTTCCCACTCCAACAAAGCCTTAGCCATGGCGTGCATTTTGTCGGCGTTTTCTTCGATCAAACGACGGGCCAAGTTGTATTGGGTGTCGATGATGCTGCGCACTTCCAAGTCCACCTTTTGCATGGTGGCTTCGGACATATTGGTGGTCTTGGTCACCGAGCGGCCCAAAAACACTTCGCCTTCGTTTTCCGCATAGACCATAGGACCCAAGGCCTGTGTCATGCCATAGCGCATGACCATGTCACGTGCAATCGACGTCGCGCGTTCAAAGTCGTTGCTGGCACCGGTGGTCATTTGGTTCATGAACACCTCTTCGGCAATACGACCACCAAACAACATGCTGATTTGATTCAGCATGTATTCACGGTCATAGCTGTAACGGTCTTGCGCAGGCAAGCTCATTGTCACGCCCAAGGCGCGGCCACGCGGAATGATGGTGACTTTGTGCACCGGATCGCACTTGGGCAACAACTTGCCAATCAAGGCGTGGCCCGACTCGTGGTAAGCCGTGTTGCGACGCTCTTCTTCGGGCATGACCATGCTCTTGCGCTCAGGGCCCATCAAGATTTTGTCTTTGGCTTTTTCGAAGTCGACCATTTCAACCACGCGCGCATTGCGACGTGCGGCCATCAAGGCAGCTTCGTTGCACAAGTTGGCCAAATCAGCACCGCTCATGCCGGGCGTACCGCGGGCGATGATGCTGGCGTTGACGTCTTGGCCAATCGGCACTTTGCGCATGTGCACATTCAAAATTTGTTCGCGACCGCGGATATCGGGCAAGGTCACATAGACCTGGCGGTCAAAGCGGCCAGGACGCAGCAAGGCGGCGTCCAAAATGTCTGGACGGTTGGTGGCGGCCACCACGATCACACCCAGGTTGGTCTCAAAACCATCCATCTCAACCAGCATTTGGTTCAGCGTTTGTTCGCGTTCGTCGTTGCCGCCGCCCAAACCGGCACCACGCTGACGGCCCACAGCATCGATCTCGTCAATGAAGATGATGCACGGTGCGTTCTTCTTGGCGTTTTCAAACATGTCGCGCACACGGGCTGCACCCACGCCAACAAACATCTCAACAAAGTCAGAGCCTGAAATGCTGAAGAACGGCACTTTGGCTTCGCCCGCAATGCCTTTGGCCAGCAGGGTTTTACCGGTACCGGGAGGTCCCACCAACAGCAAACCCCGTGGAATGCGACCGCCGAGTTTTTGAAACTTCTGCGGGTCTTTCAAGAAGTCCACCACTTCTTTGACTTCTTCTTTGGCCTCGTCGCAACCCGCCACATCGGCAAATGTCACTTGGTTGTTGTTCTCGTCGAGCATGCGGGCTTTGCTTTTGCCAAAGCTGAACGCACCGCCTTTGCCACCGCCTTGCATCTGGCGCATGAAGTAGACCCAAACACCGATCAACAGCAACATGGGGCCCCAGCTGACCAGCAAGGTCATCAAGAGAGAACCTTCTTCGCGGGGCTTGACGTCAAACTTCACGCCGTTGGCGATCAAGTCGCCGACCAAGCCACGGTCGAGGTAGGTGGCTGTGGTGCGCAGTTTGCGGTCGTCGTTGGTGACAGCCACAATTTCTGTGCCGCCTTGACCTTCTTGGATGGTGGCGGTTTTGATGCGCTTGGCACGAACCTCTTCGAGGAAGTCCGAATAACCCACATAACCATTGCCTGCGCCGGGACGTGTTTCAAATTGTTTGAACACGGTGAACAGCACCAAGGCGATCACCAACCAAACAGCGACTTTTGAGAACCATTGATTGTTCAATGTGGGCTCCGAGAAAAAAAGAGTACGAGTTGTACCTAGATGGGCTTGATTTTAGGCCTTTCAAGCGCCCGTCACGCTTTATTCACGTGAATCAGCCCCTGGTGGATCAAGGATTTGTAATCTGGCGATTTTTCACGCCCATACCAACTAAAAAGGTTTCACTTGATTTGTCGCGGCTGGCCTTGGGTTTGATCGGTTTGACCACTTGAAAAGTCTGTTTGAAAAGCTTGGTCAGGGGGCTGTAACTGCTGCCATGAAACACCTTGACCACCAGAGCACCATCGGTTTTGAGGTGCTTTTGTGCAAATTCCACCGCCAGCTCCACCAAATGCGAAATACGGGCCGCATCGGTGGATTCAATGCCCGACAAATTGGGCGCCATGTCAGAGACCACCACGTCAACAATGCGCCCTTGCAAGACCTCTTCCAACTGCGCCAACACCTCGGCTTCACGGAAGTCACCCTGCAAGAAAGTGACGCCCTCGACAGGTTCCATGTGCAACAGATCTAAGCCAATGATGGTGCCGTTCAAATCGCCCACCGCTGCGCCCTCCGGCGACAAACGGCGACGCACATACTGGCTCCAAGCGCCCGGGGCACAGCCCAAGTCAACCACCACGTTGCCGGGTTTGATCAGCCCCAGTTGCTCATCAATTTCTTTGAGCTTGAAGGCTGCGCGCGCACGGTAACCTTCCTTTTGCGCCAACTTGACGTAAGGGTCGTTCACATGGTCATTCAGCCAAGACTTGTTGACCTTTTTGCTTTGCGTTTTAACTTTCAATTCAACCCTTTGTGCGTCGGTACCGGCGAGGGGGATAATACCTGCATGTCTGCAATTCAACTCACTCCTGCACAACGCAAAATTCACCGCGCCGAAGCGCACCATCTCGACCCTGTCGTGATGATTGGCAACGACGGCCTCACGCCCGCAGTCATCAAAGAAGCCGAGATGGCGCTCAATGCCCACGGCCTGATCAAAATTCGCGTGCTGGGCGATGACCGCCAAGCACGTGAAGCCATGTTTGTCGCCCTGGCAGACCAACTCAACGCTGCACCCATTCAGCACATTGGCAAGTTGTTTGTGCTGTGGCGTCCGCAGCCCGAAAAAATGCGTGAAGTCGATGAAGACCGCATGCCCGGTCCACGCGATGTGAAAGTGTTGAAGTACAGCAGCCGTGGCGGCCAACGCCCTGAAGTGAAAACCTTGCGCGTCTTGGGCAACCAACGTCTGACCTCTGGCGGTCAAGTCAAACGCGCCAAGCAGAAAAAGGTGTCGGTCAAGAAGCGCACACTGGGTTAAGCCCCCTCTTCAACCCTCGTTAAGCATCTGCCTCGGGCTCTGCCGCAGCAACAGTCTGTGGCAACAGTTGCCACAAAGCCCGTCCCGCACACACGCACTGCAGCACATAGGCCAGTGACCCGAGGTTGTGCCACAGCGCCAAATTATCTCGAGCCACGATGTGGGGCTTGATCGCCACCTCGAGCATCACCGCCAACAGCAAGCCTGCAATCACCCAAATAGACGGGGTTTGTGGGTTTGCCCTGTTTTGACGCTGAGCCGCCAGCAACAGCATCACGCCACAAAAAACTGAGACCCACGTTTGGGCGGCAAATAAGCGCGCAGCCATTTGCCCCGCGATGGCCGGTGTTTCCAAATGCACGAACAACATGGGAACGACCATGAAGCCCACTGCCATCAGGCTGCCCCACCACAGCGCGGCTAAGAAAAGCTGAAGCCGCGCCATGAGGTAATTACAGGTAAGAAACCTTGACCACTTCGTAGTGACGCACACCGCCCGGGGCTTGCACCTCGGCCACATCGCCCTCTTCCTTGCCAATCAAGGCACGGGCAATAGGGCTACTGATGTTGATGAGGCCTAATTTCAAATCGGCTTCGTCCTCGCCCACGATTTGGTAGGTCACAGCGTCGCCTGTGTCTTCGTCTTCCAAAGCCACGGTGGCGCCAAACACCACGCGTCCGCCTGCATCCAGTGAGGCAGGGTCAATGATTTGTGCCACCGACAACTTGCCTTCAATTTCTTGAATGCGGCCTTCGATGAAGCCTTGACGATCTTTGGCTGCGTCGTACTCAGCGTTTTCGCTCAAGTCACCTTGGGCACGTGCTTCGGCAATGGCAGCGATGACGTTAGGACGCTCAACGGTTTTGAGTTTGTGCAACTCTTCTTTGAGCTTCTCTGCGCCACGCTTGGTGATAGGAACTGTACTCATCGTGTGTCCTTAGGCTGTCAGTTGAGCGTGCATTTCCTGCACCGAAATGACATCCAACTTGTCCATGTACTTCATGCCTTCAACGGCAGCTTCTGCGCCGGCAATGGTGGTGAAGGTGGTGACACGGTTGAGCAATGCCGAGGTGCGGATGTGGCGCGAATCGGCAATCGCGTTGCGACGCTCTTCCACGGTATTGATGACCAACACCACTTCGTTGTTCTTGATCGCGTCCACGATGTGTGGGCGACCTTCGGTAACTTTGTTCACGATCTCGCACGCCACGCCAGCAGCGTTGATGGCCGAGGCCGTGCCCTTGGTGGCGATCAGCGCAAAGCCTAAGGTTTCGAGCTGACGGGCCACTTCAATCGCACGGGCTTTGTCGTTGTTCTTCACCGAGATGAACACCTTGCCTGTGGGTTTGCCATCAGCATCGCGTGCGCGAGGCAGCTTGGTGCCTGCACCCAACTGGCTCTTCACAAAGGCTTCGCCAAATGTTTTGCCCACACCCATGACTTCGCCGGTGGACTTCATCTCGGGGCCGAGAATGGTGTCCACACCCGGGAACTTCACAAAGGGGAACACCGCTTCTTTGACACTGAAATAAGGCGGTGTCACTTCTTGGGTGATGCCTTGCGAAGCCAAGGTTTGGCCTGCCATGCAACGCGCGGCGACCTTCGCCAACTGAATACCGGTGGCTTTGGACACATACGGCACGGTGCGTGATGCGCGTGGGTTGACTTCCAGCACATAGATCACGTCTTTGCCATCGACATGCTGAATTGCGAACTGCACGTTCATCAATCCGACCACATTCAAAGCACCGGCCATCGCGGCAGATTGGCGCTTGAGTTCGGTCACAGTCGCCTCTGACAAAGAGTAAGGCGGCAAGGAGCACGCGGAGTCACCGCTGTGCACACCGGCTTGTTCGATGTGTTCCATCACGCCACCGATGAAGGTCTTGCCTTCGGGGTCGCGCAAGCAATCCACATCGCACTCAATCGCATCGTTCAAGAAGCGGTCCAACAGCACGGGCGAGTCGTTCGACACCTTGACCGCTTCACGCATGTAACGCTCGAGGTCGCGTTGTTCGTGCACGATTTCCATCGCACGGCCACCCAACACATAGCTGGGACGCACCACCAAGGGATAGCCCAACTCAGCAGCTTTTTCAAGCGCTTCGGTTTCGGTACGAGCGGTGGCGTTAGGCGGTTGACGCAAGCCAAGGTCTTGCAGCAATTTTTGGAAACGCTCACGGTCTTCGGCCGCGTCAATCATGTCGGGGCTGGTGCCGATGATGGGCACGCCAGCCGCTTCCAGGCCCAAAGCCAATTTCAACGGTGTTTGACCACCGTATTGCACGATCACGCCAGTAGGCTTTTCTTTGTCGACAATTTCAAGCACGTCTTCGAGCGTCAAGGGCTCAAAATACAAACGGTCCGAGGTGTCGTAGTCGGTCGACACAGTCTCAGGGTTGCAGTTGACCATGATGGTTTCATAGCCGTCTTCGCGCATGGCCAAAGCGGCGTGCACGCAGCAGTAGTCAAACTCGATGCCTTGGCCAATGCGGTTTGGACCACCGCCGAGCACCATGATTTTTTTGTTGTTGGTAGGTTCAGCTTCGCACTCAGCGTCGCCCACGCCGAAGGCGTTTCCGTTACCTTCGTAGCACGAGTACATGTAAGCCGTATCAGTCGAAAACTCGGCCGCACAGGTGTCCACACGTTTGTAGACGGGACGAATGCCCTGTTCATGGCGACGTGCACGCACCACGTGTTCGGTGGTCTTGAGCAACTTGGCCAAACGGCGGTCCGAAAAGCCTTTCTTTTTCAAGGCGCGCAACTCTTGGGCGGTGATGGCATCGAGCGATGTGGTTTCGAGTTCCAACTCGATCTTCACAATCTCTTCGATTTGCACCAAGAACCAAGGGTCGATCTTGGTCAAGGCAAACACCTCGTCCACGCTCAGGCCCATGGCGAAGGCATCGCCCACATACCAAATGCGCTCGGGGCCGGGTTCGCCCAGCTCTTTCTCGAGCACTTCGCGGTCTTGGGTTTTTTCGTTCATGCCGTCCACGCCCACTTCCAAACCGCGCAAGGCTTTTTGGAAGGACTCTTGGAAGGTACGGCCCATGGCCATCACCTCGCCCACCGACTTCATTTGGGTGGTCAAGCGGCTGTCGGCGGTTGGGAATTTCTCAAACGCAAAACGTGGAATCTTCGTGACCACATAGTCAATCGAAGGTTCGAACGATGCAGGTGTGGCACCGCCCGTGATTTCGTTGCGCAACTCGTCCAGCGTGTAACCCACCGCCAACTTCGCTGCAACTTTCGCAATGGGGAAACCTGTGGCTTTAGAAGCCAACGCTGATGAACGCGAGACACGTGGGTTCATCTCAATGACGACCATGCGACCGTCTTTGGGATTGATGGAGAACTGCACGTTCGAGCCGCCGGTGTCCACACCAATTTCGCGCAACACAGCCAACGAGGCGTTACGCAAAATTTGGTATTCCTTGTCGGTCAAGGTTTGTGCAGGGGCCACGGTGATGGAATCACCGGTGTGCACGCCCATGGGGTCCAAGTTTTCAATCGAGCAAATGATGATGCAGTTGTCCGCCTTGTCGCGCACCACTTCCATCTCATACTCTTTCCAGCCGAGCAAGGATTCTTCAATCAACAACTCGTTGGTGGGCGAGGCTTCCAGGCCACGCTTGCAAATGACTTCGAATTCTTCAGGGTTGTAGGCAATGCCGCCGCCTGTACCACCCAAGGTGAAGCTGGGACGAATCACGGTGGGGAAACCCACGCGCTTTTGCACATCCCAAGCCTCTTCCATGCTATGAGCAATGCCGGAACGCGCCGAGCCCAGACCAATCTTGGTCATGGCGTCTTTGAACTTCAAGCGGTCTTCGGCTTTGTCGATGGCTTCAGGCGTCGCGCCAATCAGCTCGACCTTGTACTTGGCCAACACGCCGTGGTGCCACAAGTCCAAGGCGCAGTTCAGCGCAGTTTGGCCACCCATGGTGGGCAGGATGGCATCAGGACGCTCTTTGGCAATGATCTTCTCGACCGTTTGCCAAGTGATGGGTTCGATATAGGTCACGTCGGCCGTGGCCGGGTCGGTCATGATCGTGGCAGGGTTGCTGTTGATCAGAATGACTTTGTAACCCTCTTCACGCAAAGCTTTACACGCTTGCACGCCGGAGTAATCGAATTCACAGGCCTGACCAATGATGATCGGGCCTGCGCCAATGATGAGGATGCTTTTAAGGTCGGTGCGCTTTGGCATGATTATTTCGCCTCCATCAGTTTGATGAAGCGGTCAAAGAGGTAAGCAATGTCGTGTGGGCCGGGCGATGCTTCAGGGTGACCTTGGAAGCAAAACGCGGGTTTGTCGGTGCGGGCCAAGCCTTGCAAGGTACCGTCAAACAACGACACATGGGTGGCACGCAAGTTGGCGGGCAGTGATTTTTCGTCCACCGCAAAACCGTGGTTTTGGCTGGTGATGGACACGCGACCGGAGTCGAGGTCTTTCACCGGGTGGTTGGCACCGTGGTGGCCGAACTTCATCTTGAAAGTTTTCGCACCGCTGGCCAAGGCCATGATTTGGTGACCCAAGCAAATGCCGAATGTCGGAATGCCGGTTTCAATCAACTCAGCAGCTGCAGCAATCGCATAGTCGCAAGGCTGAGGGTCGCCAGGGCCGTTGGACAAGAAGATGCCATCGGGCTTGTGCTTGAGCACCTCAGCAGCAGGCGTCTTGGCGGGCACCACGGTGACTTTGCAACCGCGTTGGGCCAACATGCGCAAGATGTTTTTCTTCACGCCGAAGTCATACGCGACCACATGGAACTTAGGCGCGGTCAAGTTGCCGTAGCCTTCGCCCAGTGTCCACTCGGTTTGCGTCCACTCATACGATTTGGACACCGTGACCTTTTGCGCCAAATCGAGACCGGCCATATTGGGCGCGCCTTTGGCTGCGGCCACCGCTTGATCAATCACGGCTTGTGTGACTTCTTGGCCTTTGGCCAAACCCACGGTGGCGCCGTTTTGCGCGCCCTTGGTGCGCAAGATGCGTGTGAGTTGACGGGTGTCGATGTTGGCAATGGCCACCGTGCCTGCATCGGCCAAATAGGCCGACAAGGTTTGGCTAGAGCGGAAGTTGCTGGCCACCAAAGGCAAGTCTTTGATGATCAAGCCAGCAGCATGGACTTTGTCAGCTTCGATGTCTTCCACGTTGACGCCATAGTTGCCGATGTGCGGGTACGTCAAGGTGACGATCTGCTGGCAGTAGCTGGGGTCGGTGAGGATTTCCTGGTAGCCGGTGAGTGAGGTGTTGAACACCACTTCGCCGACGGTAGAGCCAGGGGCTCCGATCGAGTTGCCGATAAAGACCGTGCCGTCTGCGAGCGCCAAGATGGCGGGCGGGAAGGTTCCCTGAAGAGACAAAAGCACTGGGTTCTCCGGAATAGTTCGGGTACGCCTCAGCGCTCACAAGAGAACGTGTCTCTTTGGCTGCTTTGTTCGAGGAATTTGCCTAGGTTTGAGCTGGGGCGTACAGGTTGATGCGGGAAAGCCTCCCATTATATCCGAGGCCCTGGTTTTCCCCAGTGGGTGGGCGTGATTTAAGCCTGTGCGCAGGTGGCACTGGCGTGCAAACAAATGGCCGCAGCAGATGCCACATTCAACGACTCTTCCCCGCCCGGCTGTGCAATGCGCACATGCACCGCGGCACGCTCGGCCAAGGCCGGTGAAACTCCCTGCCCTTCATGGCCCATGAGCCATGCGCACGGCATGGGCAGCTGGGACTGAGCCAACAAGGTATGCAAAAACGGACCCTGGTGGGAACTGGTGGCGACCCAAGGTATGTCCAGGATCTCCAAATCCTCGGGGCTCAAGCCTTCGACCAAGTGCAGCCCAAAATGCGCGCCCATACCCGCGCGCAACACTTTGGGGGACCAAAGTGCCGCCGATCCTTTGATGGCCAACACTTGTTTAAAGCCAAACGCAGAGGCACTGCGCAAAATAGACCCCACATTGCCAGCGTCCTGTACGCGGTCCAACACGACGGTCGCAGTGGTGGCCTGAATTGCCTGTGATGCAGGGGCAGCCAAAATAAAACCCATTTTTGCGGGCGACTCTAGGCTGCTGATTTCGGCAAACAAAGCGTCGGGCAAGACGGTATTTCGCTCAGCAGCTTGCGTCCATTCGCGCGGCGCCATGGCCCAGAGCGACTCCGCAAACACCGCCTGCTCAGGCTTGACCCCACGCGTGAGAGCGGCCCGACACAGATGATCCCCCTCCAACCACACGCGGCCTAGCTTGCGGTAGGCCGTGCTGTCTTGTGACAAACGGCGCAGGTCTTTCACCAAGGGGTTGTCACGCGAGGTGATCAGGTTCATTTCAACACCTCGGCCACCGGTGAAAAGGATTTGCGGTGCCAAGGTGTGGCGCCGTATTCTTGGAGGGCTTGCAAGTGCGCGGCCGTGCCATAGCCTTTGTGGCCATCAAAGCCATACTGCGGATACTGCGCGTGCAACTCTTGGCACCAGCGGTCGCGGTGCACTTTGGCCAAAATGGAAGCGGCAGAAATGGCTGGCACTTTGCTGTCACCTTTGACAATGGCTTCGGCCAGCACGTCCAGCACGGGCAAACGGTTGCCATCCACCAAGACTTTGCTTGGCTTCAGGCGCAAGCCTTCCACGGCACGGCGCATGGCCAGCAGGGTGGCTTGCAAAATATTGAGTTCGTCAATCTCTTCCACCGTCGCTTCGGCGATGGAGCAGCACAAAGCCTTGGCGCGAATCTCGTCGTACAAACGCTCGCGCTTCAAGGCGGTGAGTTTTTTGGAATCGGCCAAGCCCGCAATCGAGTTCAAGTCATCCAAAATCACAGCAGCGGCCACCACGGGGCCAGCCAGTGGGCCACGGCCGGCCTCATCTACCCCGGCGATCAAACCTGGGGCATCCCACACAAGGGCGGCTTGTTCAGCGCGCAAGAACTTTTTCGATCGCATCGGCGGCCAGTGCGGGGGTTTTACGACGCAGCGTGTCATGCAGCGTCGCAAACCGTTGTTGAACAGCCTCGGTGGCTGCAGGATGATTCAGCCATTGCAAGACCTCATGCGCCAAGGCCTCAGGTGTGGCGGCGTCTTGCAGCAGCTCGGGCACCACAAAGTCTTGGCAAAGAATATTGGGCAAACCCACCCAAGGCTGCAGTTTTTTGCGGCGCATGATTTGCCAGCTCAGCCAGTTCATGTTGTAAGCGATCACCATGGGGCGTTTGAACAAGGCCGCCTCTAAGGTGGCCGTGCCGCTAGCAATGAGCGTGACATCGCAAGCCGCCAATGCGGTGTGTGATTGACCGTTGAGCACCACGAGATTGGGCACCTCGCCCACATCCTTCGCAATGGCTTCGATGCGCGCACGCAACGCAGGCATGGCGGGCAACACAAAGTGCAAGCCGGGTTGCTGCTTGGCCATGCGCTGCGCTGCTTGTAAAAAACGATGCGCCAAATACTCAATTTCAGAGCTGCGGCTGCCCGGCAGCAAGGCCACCACAGTGGCATCTTGCGGCAAACCAAGTGCCGTGCGTGCAGCGGCACGGTCAGGCACATCGGGAATATTTTTGGCTAAAGGGTGGCCGACATAGGTGGCCTCAATGCCGTGCTGGGCCAGCAAGTCGGTCTCGAACGGGAAGATGCACAACACATGGTCCACGCTTTGGCGAATCTTCTCCACACGGTCGGCGCGCCAGGCCCAGATCGATGGGCACACAAAATGAATTGTCGGGATACCTTGGGCTTTGAGATCGCGTTCTAAATCGAGGTTGAAGTCAGGCGCATCCACACCGATGAATGCACTGGGTGGATGGGCCAGCAAGCGTTCGCGCAGCTGCTTGCGAATACCCACGATTTCTCGGTAGTGGCGCAGCACTTCCACATAGCCACGCACCGCGAGTTTCTCGTAGGGCCACCAAGGTTCAAAGCCCTGGGCCGCCATGCGCGGGCCACCAATGCCTGCGCTGTGCATGTCGGGCCATTTGTCTCGCATGCCGCCGAGCAACAGGCCAGCCAGCAAATCGCCCGAGGCCTCGCCTGCGACGAGCGAGAAAGACAGGGCCTCAGCCATGGGGTTTAGCGAATGATGCCGCGTTGCGGCGAGGTGTGGTTCAAGAAGTCCAGCATCATGGCCACATCGGGGGCAGCCTCTGGCTTATCTTGCGTCAAGGTGGCAATGCGCTCTTTGGCTTGCTCGAGGGTCAAATCATCGCGGTACAAGGCTTTGTGCATGGCCTTCACGGCGCTGATACGTTCGGCAGAAAAACCGCGACGGCGCAAGCCTTCAAAGTTCATGGAACGCGGCTCAGCCGGTTGGCCTTGGCACATCACAAAGGGCGGCACATCGGCAAACAGCAAGGAATGCATAGCCGAGAAGCTGTGCGCGCCAATGCGCACAAACTGATGGACCACAGTGAAGCCGCCCAAGATGACCCAGTCGCCCACATGCACATGGCCTGCCAACTGCGCGCTGTTGGCGAAGATGGTGTGGTTGCCCACGATGCAGTCATGGGCCAAATGCACATAGGCCATGATCCAGTTGTCGTTGCCCACTTGGGTCACACCCGCATCTCCGGGCGAGCCAATGTTGAAGGTGCAAAACTCACGGATGGTGTTGCGGTCGCCAATGATCAGCTCACAAGGCTCGCCTGCGTACTTCTTGTCTTGCGGAATCGCACCGAGCGAATTGAACTGGAAAATTCGGTTGTCCTTGCCAATCGTGGTGTGACCTTCAATCACGCAATGTGGGCCTACCGTGGTACCGGCACCGATACGGACATGGGGGCCGATGATGGTGTAAGGCCCCACCTGAACCGAGCTATCGAGCTCGGCCTTGGGGTCAACAATCGCAGTGGCGTGAATCAGGCTCATCGTTGGCTGGTTGAACGTGTGGGTGTTTAAGCAATAGAGCGCATGGTGCACATCAGGTCGGCTTCTGTCGCCACCACATCGCCCACTTTGGCACGTGCTTTGAATTTGAAGATGCCCGCTTTCATGCGGTCCAATTCAACTTCCAAAGTCAGTTGATCGCCTGGCTCCACAGGGCGCTTGAATCGCGCACCGTCGATGCCGGCAAAGTAATACACGGTCTTGTCATCGGGCGCAGCACCCAAGGTGTCAAATGCCAACAAGGCGGCGGCTTGGGCCAAGGCCTCCAAAATCAACACACCTGGCATCACAGGGTGGTGGGGAAAGTGACCGGTGAAAAACGGCTCATTGATGGTCACGTTTTTGAGCGCCTTGATGCTTTTACCTTTTTCAATTTCCAACACACGGTCCACCAACAGAATTGGATAACGGTGTGGCAACTGCTTCAAGATGTGGTGAATGTCCATGCTCATTTTTTTTGACTTTCAAAAGCTGATTCAAGAGATTTGATGCGATCACGTAAGCGATGCAATTGACGCAAAGTGGCAGCATTTTTCTCCCAGGACGCATTGTCGTCGATAGGAAACACACCGCTGTACTGACCGGGTTGACGAATGGAGCGCATCACGACGGAAGCAGCTGAAATATGCACGCCGTCGGCGAGTTGCAAATGCCCCAACACCACAGCACCGCCACCCACGGTGCAATTGGCACCAATGCGGGCGCTGCCAGCCACGCCTGCACAACCGGCCATGGCCGTGTTGGCGCCCACATGGACGTTGTGACCAATTTGCACCAAATTGTCGAGCTTGACGCCATCTTCAATGATGGTGTCGTCCAGGGCACCTCGGTCAATGCAGGTGTTGGCGCCAATTTCCACATCATTGCCAATGCGCACGGCACCGAGTTGTTCAATTTTTTCCCAACGGCCTTCGAACAACGCAAAGCCAAAGCCATCCGCACCAATGACAACGCCGGCATGGACGATGCCACGCTCACCGATTCGGCAGTTTTCACCCAAGGTGACGCGTGACTTGAGCCAAGTTTGCGCGCCGACCTGTGCGCCCCGCTCAATCACGCACAAGGGGCCAATGCGCGCAGTCGGATGCACGATGGCGCTGGGGTGAATCACCGCGCTGGGATGCACCAACGGCTCATCGCCCTGGGCCAAGTGTTGACGCCACAACTGGGTGAGCTTGGCAAAGTAATGGTAGGGGTTGGCCGCCACAATGCACGCGCCACGCTCACGTGCGACGGCTTCCATCGCAGGAGAAACAATGACACACGCCGCCAAAGAGTTGGCGAGTTGCGATTGGTATTGGGGGTTGCTTAAGAAGCTCAGCGCATCGGCTTGGGCAGTGTCCAGCGGGCTGAGTTTTTGAATCAGTGTCTCGGGATCGCCATGCAGGCTACCCCCGAGACTGTCGATGATTTGGCCGAGACGCAGTGCCACGGCTACTTATTTGGCCGCGTTGATGACCTTGAGCACTTTGTCAGTGATGTCGTGCTTGGGGCTGATATAGACAGCCTCTTGCAAAACGAGGTCGTATTTCTCGGTCTCAGCGACTTGTTTGATCACGCGATTGGCGCGCTCGAGCACCAGTTGAAATTCTTCGTTTTTGCGCGCATTCAGTTCTTCTTGGAACTCACGACGCTTGCGTTGAAATTCACGGTCTTGCTCACCCAATTGCTTTTGACGTGACAGACGTTGCGACTCAGACAGGGTGGGCGCTTCGCGTTCAAACTTTTCAACAGCGGCCTTCAATGCACCACCAGCATCATTGAGATCTTTATCGCGTTTGGAAAATTCTTGCTCCAACTTGGCTTGGGCTTGTTTGGCTGTATTCGCTTCTTTGAAAATGCGATCGGTGTTGATAAAACCAATGCGAATCTCGTCCGCATGCGCACACAAAGCCGACAGGCCCAACACAAGGGTCAAGGAAACATTACGAAAAAAAGTGTTCATCAGAAGGATGTCCCAATCTGGAATTGCAATCTCTGGATTCTATCGCCTGTGAAGGACCGTGCAGGACGCGCCCAGGCAAAACGCAAGGGTCCCATCGGTGAAACCCAGCTCAGGCCTGCACCATAGGAACTGCGCAACTGGTTGAGCTGAATTTTGTCAAATTCACCATAGACGTTACCCATGTCGTAAAACCCGTACAAGCGCAAGCTGCGGTCGTTGCCTGCGCCTGGAAAAGGCATCAAGAACTCAGAGTTGATGGTGATCTTTTTAGGACCACCCACCACGATGCCAGAAATATCTCGGGGCCCCAAGGTGCCTTGCTCGAAGCCACGCACAGACCCCAAACCACCTGAGTAGTAATTTTTAAATACAGGGTATGGCTGACCTTGCAGACCTTTGCCTAACCCCAAATCAGCATTGAACGCAAAGGTGTATTGCTTGCTCAACGCAAAGTACTGTTGGTATTGCGTGCCCATCTTCACGTAACGGGTATCACCTGACATACCGGTTTCGCTGTTCAAGCGAATGAATTTGCCTGTGGTGGGATTGAGATAGCTGTCGCGACCATCGCGCGCCCAACCGACAGTCAGCGGGACAGTCTTGGTGGTGTAACCGAAATGGTTGGCATAGGCCAAATAAGAAGCGGGCAAATTGGTTCCCGGAACAATTTCTGTCTGCTCGAGTGAGGCGCCTACAAAGACACGGTCCAACTCACTGAATGGCACACCAAATCGCACCCCTGCACCCGAAGTGATCAAGCGGTAGTCGCCACCTTGCTCGACATAGGGTTTGCTTGAACGGTGGTAATACTCGAATGTGCGAGACACCCCGTCATCGGTGAAATAAGGATTGGTGGTGTTGATGACGTAGTACTGGTTAAATTTGCTGGTGCTGACTTGCAACCCCAGGTTCTGCCCCGAACCAAACACGTTGTCTTGTTGAATACCAAAGCTAAACGTCACTTTTTCGGCGCTTGAAAAACCTGCGCCGAGCGTCAACATTCCCGTGGGCTTTTCGACCACGTTCACATTCAAGTCGACTTGATCTTGCGATGCAGCGACCTCTTGTGTATCAACTTCCACGTCTTTGAAATAACCCAAGCGGTTGACCCGGTCACGGGACAGGCGAATTTTTTCGCCGTCATACCAAGAGGACTCCATTTGACGGAATTCGCGACGCACAATTTGATCGCGTGTACGGTTATTGCCTACGATATTGATGCGTCGCACATAGGCGCGACGTGACGGGTCGGCCACCAAAACCAGTTTCACGCGGTTGGTGGCGCGGTCAATGTCCGGGCGAACTTCGGTGCGGGCAAAGGCAAAACCAAAATTGCCAAAGTATTCGTTAAAAGCCTTGGTGGTTTTGGCCACATCATCTGCGTTGTAGGGCTGACCCGCTTTGATTTGGACCAACGATTTGAACTCATCGTCTTTGCCCAAGTAGTAACCGTCCAGAGCCACTTCAGACACCACAAAACGGTCACCTTCCGTGATGTTGATGGTGATGCTGATGTCTTGCTTGTTGGGCGAAATCGCAACTTGGGTAGAGTCCACACGGAACTCGAGGTAACCACGCGACATGTACCAGGCGCGCAAGGTCTCCAAGTCAGCGTTGAGTTTGGTGCGTGAATAGCGGTCTGACTTGGTGTACCAACTTAGCCAGTTGCCTGTGCTTTGATCGAATTGATCCAACAACTTGGATTCGTCAAACGCTTTGGCGCCCACCACACGAATTTCTTTGATTTTGGCCAAATCACCTTCGATCACTGTGAACGACAAGTTCACACGGTTACGGTCTGTGGGAGTGATGGTGGTAATGATCTCTGCGCCATACAAGCTGCGGTTGACATATTGGCGTTTGAGCTCTTGCTCCGCGCGATCAGCCAAGGCTTTGTCGAACGGGCGCCCTTCTGCCAAGCCAATGTCACGCAAGGCTTTGCGCAACACATCTTTGTCAAACTCTTTGGTACCAATGAAATCGACGGTCGCAATATTTGGACGCTCTTCGACAATCAGCACCAATTCATTGCCGTTGACTTCAATCCGCACATCTTTGAACAGCCCTAGCGCAAACAAGCTGCGAATGGCGGCAGCACCTTTTTCCTCGGTGTAGTCATCCCCCACACGAAAGGGGATAGAGGCGAACACCGTGCCGGGCTCCACGCGTTGAAGGCCCTCGACACGGATGTCACGAACGGTCAACGGGTCTGCCGCCCAGGTTTGAAAAGCCAAGCCGGCCCCAACCATCAAGGCTGCGACATGTGACAAAGTGGTGCGACGAAATCGAGAAAGTTGCTTGTTCATGAACAGAAAACTTCAGAGCCTATGGGTTGATTGGTCGTGGTTTAACTCAGCCAACCCAGGCGAACCACGTCGTTGAAAAGAGAAAACGCCATCAGCGCGACCAAGAAAGCGAGTCCCACACGCTGCATGACATCAAGCCATTGAGCTGCGGGAGGGCGCCCTGTGAAGGCTTCATAAAGATAATACAACAGGTGCCCTCCATCGAGCACGGGCAATGGCAAGAGATTGAAGACGCCTAGGCTCACACTGAGCAAGGCGAGGTAGGACAAATAAGCCCCTAACCCCAAGCTGGCGGTTCGCCCTGCGTAATCAGCCATGGTCAACGGACCACTGAGATGATCCAGCGAGGCTTGACCTGTCACCAAACGTCCCAACATCGACACCGTCATCCAGACCATCTCGCCTGTGCGTGTTACGGCACGCGACAAGCCCTCGATCAGGCCATATTGCACCCAGTGTTTGGCAGGCGGTTCACCGACTTGGGCGCCAATACGGCCGAATGGTTGTGTGCTGTCATGCACCCACTGCGGCGTCACGCTGATCGTCAACACGTCTTGATGACCACGCTGCACCTGCCAGCTTTGCGGGGCTGGCGCTTGGCGCGCACCACTTTCGCGCACCATGGTGCGTAGGGCTGTGGCATCTTGCACCACACGACCATCGATACGCAGCACCTCATCACCACGCTGCAAGCCCGCTTGGGCAGCTGCACCTTCAGGAGCCAAGTCGCCCAACACAGCACGGCTCCGTGCCCCGGTGATACCCAAAGCAAGCAGCCCTGAGGGGGCTGGATTGACCGCGTCGGTAGTGGACACAGGTTCGAGGCTGAGCACCTGTGTGCCCCGTTCTGATGAGGACCTGACCTCGAACCACAGACGGTCCTGCGCCAAGTCTTGCTGCAAGACCCACCAGCGCAAGTCTTCCATAGAGGCGATGTCTTGCCATGACTCGGCCGATGTGCCTGCACGCACAATCAAATCGCCGCTTTTCAAGCCTGCCCGATCTGCCACCGATCCGGCCACAGGCGATGCGACCAGGGCACGTGTCTCGTATTGCCCGATCCAAAATGTGGCGGCATACAGCAACACGGCTAACAACAGATTGGCCAGCGGCCCTGCCGACACAATGGCCGTGCGCGCCCACAAAGGTTGGCGGTTGAACGCCATGGCCGCCTCCTCTGGCGCGACCTCAGCTTCGTTCTCGTCCAACATCTTGACGTAGCCGCCTAGGGGAATCAAGCCAATCACAAACTCGGTGTTTTGACCCGGGCGCGGTTGGCGTGATCGCCAGCGCAACAAAGGCGGACCAAAGCCGATGGAGAAAGTCAGTACCTTGACCCCGCAGGCTACCGCGACCCGGTAGTGCCCCCACTCATGAACGGTGATGAGCAGCCCTAAAGCCCCTAAGAAGGCCAACAAGGTCATGCACGCACCAGGCGATGAACAATACCTTCCGCTTGGGCACGCGCTTGGGCATCGAGTGCCAGTAAATCATCCAAGTGATGTGGTGCAGCAGGTTGCAATTGCGCCATGCACTCAGAATTGACGTGGTGGATTTGGTCAAAACGGATACGGCGTTCTAGAAATGCAGCCACGGCAATTTCATTAGCAGCATTGAGGACCGCCGTCGTACCGCGTGGACCACGCAAAGCATCCCACGCCAAATGAATGCCCGCAAAGCGTTCCGGATGGCCGTGGTCGTCCAAGGCCTCAAAGGTCATGGCGGAGAGCGCATGAAAATCCAAGGCCTGCGCACCCGACACCATGCGCTCTGGCCAACTCAAGCCGTAGGCAATCGGCACGCGCATGTCTGGTGTGCCCAGCTGAGCCACCACCGAGGTATCGCGGTACTGAACCATCGAGTGGATGATGCTTTGCGGATGGATGACCACCTCCAGCCGCTCGGGTGGCAAACCGAACAAATAACGCGCTTCAATCACTTCCAGCGCTTTGTTCATCATGGTGGCCGAATCGACTGAAATTTTTCGACCCATCACCCAGTTGGGATGGGCGCACGCTTGCTCGGGCGTGACCTCTTTGAGGGTGCTCAACGCACGGGTTCGAAACGGACCGCCAGACGCCGTGAGAATGATTTTTTCAACACGCGCGTCCCAGGTGCTGGCATCTTCAGGCAGTGACTGAAAAATTGCCGAGTGCTCGCTGTCAATGGGCAACAGCGTCGCCCCCCCCTGCTTCACCGCATCCAAGAAAACTTCGCCGCCCACCACCAAGGCTTCTTTGTTGGCCAACAACAAGCGCTTGCCTGCACGTGCAGCAGCCAAGCATGGCGACAAACCTGCTGCCCCCACGATCGCCGCCATCACCACATCCACATCGGGATGGGCTGAGACTTCATCTAGGGCATGGGGACCGGTCAGCACTTGGGTCAACAGACCTTCTGCATGCAATCGCTCTTGTAAGGCCTGTGCAGCAGGTGGATGCGCCATCACCACAAAGCGGGGTTTGAACTGCGCACACTGGCGCAGCATCAAATCCACTTGTGTCGCACCCGTGAGCGCAAAAACTTCGAAGCGCTCGGGATGTCGGGCCATCACATCCAGGGTGTTGGTCCCAATAGAGCCTGTGGAGCCCAAGACCGTGACGCGTTGAGGTGGTGAGGTTTCGCGTGGCATCAGAGTGATTGCACCAACATCAGTGCCAGGGGCAAGGTCGGAAGCAAGGCATCGACACGGTCCAACACCCCTCCATGGCCTGGCAACAATTGGCTGCTGTCTTTCATGCCTGCACTGCGCTTGACCAAAGACTCCACCAGGTCGCCCACCACGCTCATGGCCACCAAAAACACAGTGGCCAAGACCATAAAGGGCCAGCCACGTACCTGCAACTGTGTGAATAAGCTGGGGCTGTCCATAGCCCATTGCGTGTCCACCCACACCCATGCAAACGCCATCAACAAGACGCCCACCATGCCGCCCCACACACCTTCCCAGCTTTTGCCAGGACTGATGGCCACCGCCAATTTGCGGCGCCCCCAGGTGCGGCCTGAAAAATAAGCGGCAATGTCAGCCATCCAGACCAAGAACAGCAAGGACAGCAAGAAATTGATGCCAATCACCTTGGCTTGGTACATGGCCAACCAAGTCAACCACAAGGCGACCACGCCCGCCACCAAGCGCAAGGCACGAGAGACCGTGGGCCAACCTTGTAATCCGTGACGCAACAACCAAGCCCCTGCCAAGACCCAGAAGGCACCTGTCAAAGGCCACAACAAAGCTGGCACGCGATAGGCCCAAGCCGCCGACCATGTGAACAAGCACAGGGTGAGGCACACGGCCGCCACACGCAACGCGCCTCGCATGGCCAAACCATTCAAACGCCCCCACTCCCAGGCGCCCGCCGCAATCAACACCAAGGTGAGTCCCGCCAAAGGCTCGGCATGGGCGGCAAAAATTGCGGGCAACAAAAGCGCCACTAAGACAAGAGCCGTGATGACGCGTTGTTTCAACATACGGCGCTTAAACCGCCATGATTTCTTGTTCTTTGCTGGCGATCAATTTATCGATATCAGCAATGTGTGCGTCCGTGAATTTCTGAATATCAGCTTCGGCACGTTTTTGATCGTCTTCAGAAGCCAACTTGTCTTTGACCAGTTTTTTCACCGACTCGTTGGCATCGCGGCGCAAGTTGCGCACCGCAATTTTCGCGTTCTCGCCCTCGGTACGCACCACCTTGGTCAGCTCTTTGCGACGCTCTTCAGACATGGGGGGCATGGGCACGCGGATCAACTCCCCCATGGACGAAGGGTTCAAGCCCAGATCGCTGTCGCGAATGGCTTTTTCAATCTTGGCACCCATGGGCTTTTCCCAAGGTTGCACGCTCAAGGTGCGGGCGTCCAGCAAGGACACATTCGCCACTTGGCTGATCGGCACCATGGAGCCGTAATAGTCGACTTGCACCGTATCCAGCAACGCGGGACTGGGACGACCGGTGCGAATTTTGGTCAAGCTGTTGCTGAAAGACGCGATCGATTGATCCATCTTGGCTTCGATGTTTTTCTTGATGTCAGCAATGGTCATGGAATGCTCCTGTGGCAAAGAATGAAAGAGGTACGAAAGAAACCAGGGTTACGCGTGAACCAAGGTGCCTTCGTCTTCGCCCAACACCACACGTTTGAGCGCCCCATTCTTGAAAATAGAAAAAACTTTGATCGGTAATTTTTGATCGCGGCACAACGCAAACGCAGTGGCGTCCATGATGCCGAGGTTTTGGCCAATCGCGTCGTCAAAGCTGATTTCGCTGTAACGCGTGGCGTTCGGATCTTTCTTGGGATCGGCGCTGTACACACCATCGACCTTAGTGGCCTTGAGCACCATCTCGGCGCCAATTTCGGCGCCACGCAAGGCGGCGGCTGTGTCAGTGGTGAAGAACGGGTTGCCGGTACCGGCTGCAAAAATCACCACCTTGCCTTCTTCGAGGTACTGCAAGGCTTTGGGACGCACATACGGCTCCACCACTTGGTCAATCGCAATGGCAGACATGACACGCGCGGTCAAACCCGCTTTGTTCATGGTGTCGGCCAGCGCCAGCGAGTTCATGACCGTGGCCAACATGCCCATGTAATCAGCTGTGGCGCGGTCCATACCGACAGCACCACCTGCAACACCACGGAAGATGTTGCCGCCGCCAATCACAATCGCCACTTCCACTCCGAGGTTGATGACCTCGGACACTTCGTCCACGATGCGAACAATCGTGGCACGATTGATGCCAAACGCATCGTCGCCCATCAGGGCCTCGCCGGACAGCTTGAGCAAAATACGCTTGTGGGCTGGCTGGGGTGAGGTCATGTGGGGCTCCTTGAAATGTGTGTGGTGTGAGTTTAGCGAGGGTGACGTCAAAAGGGGAGCTCATGCTCCCCTTTTGAAATTAGGCTGACTGCTTGGCAGCGGCGACTTGTGCCGCAACTTCTGCGGCGAAGTCGTCCACCTTCTTTTCAATGCCTTCACCCACCACGTACAAGGTGAATGATTTGACTTGGGTGTTGGCAGCCTTGAGCATTTGCTCCACGGTTTGCTTGTCGTTCTTGACGAAAGGTTGGTTGAACAAAGACACCTCTTTGAGGTATTTCTGCACAGAACCTTCGATCATCTTGGTGGCGATGTCTGCAGGCTTGCCAGACTCAGCCGCTTTGGCCGTGGCCACTGAACGCTCTTTTTCGATCAACTCAGCAGGCACATCGGCGCTGGTCAAAGACACAGGCTTCATCGCTGCCACGTGCATGGCAACGTCTTTGGCCGCTGTTTCATCGCCATCAAACTCAACGACCACACCGATGCGGGTGCCGTGCAAGTAAGCGGCCAGTTTGCTGGCACCTTCAAAACGCTTGAAACGGCGAAAGCTCATGTTCTCACCGATCTTGCCAATCAGGCCTTTGCGCACGTCTTCGAGCGTAGGGCCAAAACCGTCTTGGCTATAGGCCAAAGCACCCATGGCTTCGATCGAAGCGGGGTTGTGCTTGGCGATCAGCTCAGCAGCAGCTTGCGCCAGACCCAAGAAACTGTCGTTCTTGGTCACAAAGTCGGTTTCGCAGTTGACTTCCAGCAAAGCACCTGTGTTGCCGCTGATGTAGCTGGTCACCACGCCTTCGGCCGTCACACGGCTAGAGGCCTTGCCTGCTTTGCTGCCGAGCTTGACGCGCAACAACTCTTCGGCTTTGGCCATGTCGCCATCGGCTTCGGTCAATGCTTTTTTACATTCCATCATGGGGGCATCGGTCTTTGCGCGCAGTTCAGCGACCATGCTTGCGGTAATAGCAGCCATTCAATTTCTCCGTATCAGTTCAGTTCGAATTCAGTTCAGGTGTGAAAAAGGGGCTGCAGGAGCCCCTTCTCCGAGTTGGCAGAGGCTTTAAGCAGCGACTTCAACAAACTCGTCGTCACCTTCGGTGACGGCTTTGACAACGTCGTTCACGGCGTTGGCACGGCCTTCCAAGATCGCGTCCGCGATACCGCGGGCGTACAAGGTGACCGCTTTGGAAGAGTCATCGTTGCCAGGAATGATGTAGTCAATGCCTTCGGGCGAGTGGTTAGAGTCCACCACACCGATCAAAGGAATGCCCAATTTCTTGGCTTCAGCGATGGCGATCTTGTGGTAGCCGACGTCGATCACAAAAATCGCATCAGGCAACACGGCCATGTCTTGAATGCCGCCGATGTCTTTTTCAAGCTTCTCGATTTCACGCTTGAACATCAGTTGTTCTTTTTTGGACAAGCTGTCCAAGCCAGCCTCTTGCTGGACTTTCATGTCTTTCAGACGTTTGATCGAGGTTTTGACCGTTTTGAAGTTGGTCAACATGCCGCCCAACCAACGTTGGTCAACGAAAGGCATGCCAGCGCGTTGCGCTTCAGCAGCCACGATTTCGCGCGATTGACGCTTGGTGCCGACCATCAAAATGGTGCCGCGGTTGGCAGCCAATTGCTTGGCGAACTTGGCCGCTTCTTGGAACATCGGCAACGATTTTTCCAAGTTGATGATGTGAATTTTGTTGCGGTGACCGAAGATGAAAGGAGACATCTTGGGGTTCCAGAAGCGGGTTTGGTGACCAAAGTGGACGCCGGCTTCCAGCATTTCGCGCATTGTGACTGACATAGTTTTTACTCCAAAGGTTGGGTCTAAAATCCAGTCCTTCATCGCCGCAAGTCATTCCTCAGAAAGACCCCCGGCAACACCTTGAATGGACTGGTTTGCGAGTGATGTTTAGCCCGTCCCAGGCATTTCGGCCTGAATTCGGGAAAACCCAAAGATTCTAGCACAGCGCACCATGCATCCACACCCCCTCCTCCCATTCTGCGAGAGCTCTCACGCATGAAAGTTGCCATCATTGGCGCAGGCGTCATCGGGGTCACCACAGCGTATGAGTTGGCCGCGCAAGGTCATCAAGTCCAAGTGTTTGAGCGCAACAGCGCAGCCGCAGAAGCCACCAGCTTTGCCAACGCCGGTGTCGTGTCTGCCGGTTATGCCGCACCTTGGGCTCGTCCCGGCCTGCCTCGCCATTTGTTCGCACATCTGTGGCATCGCGACACCCCACTGCGCATCGGCCGCTTGAGCCGGCATGAGCTGCGCTGGCTTTGGAAATTTTGGAAAGCCTGCGACAGCGCCACATTCGGACGCAACCGTGAGCACATGCTCAGACTTGCGATGTACAGCCAACAACGCATGCAAGCCCTCGGTAACACCTTGAACTTGGCGCACGACAGGGCACCGGGCTACATGGTCTTGCTGCGGTCTGAGCGCGAGCGTCAATTGATCGCCCCCTCCTTGCAAGTCATGCGTGACGCAGGACTCACCATCAAATCTCTCACGGCACAAGAGGCTTGCGCGATTGAACCCGCCTTGAACCCGGAAACACCGTTGGTCGAAGCCCTTCATTTTGCGGATGATGAAGTGAGTAACTGCCGTCAATTCACGCTGATGCTCAAAAGCGAGGCGGAGGTTTTGGGAGCCAAGTTTCATTTCAATGCGCAGGTGCAAGCGTTGTCGCCGAATCAGCCGCGAACCGTGCGCTGCGCACCGCAAGATCCTGGTGAAACATTCGATGCCGTGGTGGTCTGCGCGGGAGTTGCCAGTGCACCTTTGACCCGTGCACTCGGTTTGCGCATTCCACTGGCCGCGGTGCATGGCTACTCTCTGAGTGCCGCTGTTCGTGAACCCTTGGACGCCCCTCGCAGCGGTGTGATGGATGAACGCTACAAGGTCGCGATTTCAAGACTGGGGCAACGCATTCGCGTCTCTGGCGGCTCTGAAATTGGCGGCCATCCCCACAAACACGACCCCGCCAGCATCAAAACCTTGTACCGCGTGTTGAACGACTGGTTTCCAGGTGCCGCACGCACGCAAGAGAATGTGCAAATCTGGAAGGGAGCACGCCCCATGCTGGCGGACGGCACGCCTATTCTGGGTGCCAGCGGGATTCCCGGGGTTTGGCTCAATGTGGGACATGGCGCCAGTGGCTGGACCTTGGCGTGTGGCAGCGCACGCATCGTGGCAGACGGTATCAGCGGGCGCAGCTCGGAGATTAATCTTCAAGGTCTAGGACTTGAACGTCTGCAACCCGCTTAAACACCGTGCCCTATCTGCCTGTCATCCAAAGCCTTGATGGTCATCGTGCTTGGCCGCTTTACAGCGCATCCAGCACACGCGCGATAGAAGCGCGGGCTCAGGCGCAATGGCCAGCACACACCCTGATGCAACGCGCGGGGCGCGCAGCGGCGCAATTGGCACTGGCCATCCGGCCACACGCACGCCACATCTGGATTGCATGCGGCCCTGGCAACAATGGTGGCGACGGTTTAGAAGCGGCCATGCATTTGCATCATTGGGGCAAGCGCGTCACGGTGACATGGCTGGGGCGCGAAGCCACGCTCCCAGCAGATGCGCAACTGTCCTACCAACGTGCGCTGCAAGCCGGCGTTCATTTTCAGAACGAACTACCGACGGACTTTGACTTCGCCATCGATGCCCTGCTCGGCATTGGCTGCCAACGCGCACCAGACGGCGTGATGGCCCATTGGTTAGAAACCATTCACCAGGCAACAGTTCCTGTGCTCAACATCGATGTGCCATCCGGGTTGATGGCCGATACCGGTCAATGGCTATGCCCTGGCGCGGGCACCTTGGCCAACGCACCTCGCCATACCCTCAGCCTGCTGTCACTCAAACCCGGCCTGTTCACGGCCGACGGTCGCGATGCGGCTGGGCAAGTGTGGTTTGACGACTTGGGCGTTGACATACCCCACGACATGGCACCCACGGCTTGGCTGCAAGCCTCGCACGCCCCAACGCCCCCACGTGCCCACAGCAGCCACAAAGGCAGCTTTGGCGATGTGATGGTGGTCGGTGGTGCGCCGGGCATGTCTGGCGCTGCGGTGCTGGCCAGCTTGGCTGCCTTGCATGGTGGGGCTGGACGTGTGTTTGCGGCATTGCTCGACACCGCCAGTCACAGCGCTGTCAGCGCCACACACCCGTGCTTGATGGTGCGACACATCGACAGTTTGGATTTCAAAGCCGCCACTGTCGTGTGCGGCTGCGGTGGCGCAGACGCCGTGCGCGCGGCCTTGCCTCGCGTGATTTCCACCGCCGCACGGCTGGTGCTGGATGCAGACGCCTTGAACGCCATCGCACAAGACCTGGCTTTGCAAGGCTTGCTCAAACAGCGTTCGGCACGCGGTCAAGCCACGGTGCTGACCCCCCACCCCTTGGAAGCCGCGCGTTTGCTTGGACAGAGCACCGCAGAGGTACAAAGTCATCGCCTTGAGGCAGCACAACAGCTGGCCACCCAAACTCAGTCAGTGGTCGTTCTCAAAGGCTCAGGAACCGTTGTGGCGCACCCGGCACAGGTGCCGGTCATCAATCCAACCGGCAATGCCCGGCTGGCCACGGCTGGCACGGGCGATGTGTTGGCAGGCTTGATCGGTGCCAAGTTGGCACAAGGCGCCACAGCCTTCGAGGCGGCATGTGATGCCGTGCGCCAGCACGGCAGTGTGGCCGACGCGTGGCCTGCCACAGGCCCCGCGTTGGATGCCGCTTTGCTGGCGGCATCGCTAGGCTGAGTTACTTGCGCGAACGACGGTTTTTAGGCCCAGCGTTCTTTTTAGGGCCCGACTTTGCCGCCCCACCCTTGCCCGGTTGACCCGATTTACCGCCGACTTTGGTGAATGCTTTTTTCACCGCAGCCTTGAAGTTTTGCAGCGGTGATTTGCCAGGCTCTTTGTCTTTGCTTGGACGCAATGCCAAGTCTTCGCCTTCACGCACCAAACGGAAATCAATCTTGCGGCCGTCTAAGTCGACACGGCTCACCTGCACGCGCACGCGTGTGCCAATGGCATAGCGAATGCCGGTTCGCTCGCCACGCAGCTCTTGGCGCGCCTCGTCAAAGCGGAAATACTCCCCGCCCAACTCGGTGATATGCACCAAGCCTTCGACGTACATCGCATCCAAGGTGACAAACAAACCAAAACCTGTGGCTGCGGTGACAACGCCGCCGTATTCCTCACCCAAATGCTCGCGCATGTATTTGCATTTGAGCCAGGCTTCCACATCGCGACTGGCCTCATCAGCCCGGCGCTCATTGGCACTGCAATGCAAGCCCGCAGCTTCCCAAGCTTGTTGATCTGGGGTGGTTTGCGGTTTTTGCTCCAACTTTTGCGAAGGCTCACGCACGCGTGAGGCCAAACGCCGAGCCAATTTGGCATGGGCCTCACCAGGCGTTGGCAGCACAGGCAATTGGTAACGGCGTTGCGACAAAATCGCTTTGATCACGCGGTGCACCAGCAAATCGGGGTAGCGACGAATTGGGCTGGTGAAGTGGGTGTAGGCCTCAAACGCTAGACCGAAATGTCCGCTGTTGATGGGGGTGTAAATCGCTTGCTGCATCGAACGCAGCAACATGGCGTGAACTTGCTGAGCGTCCGGCCTGTCCTTGGTGGCATCGGCAATCGCCTGGAACTCGGACGGTTTGGGGTTGTCCGTGATCGTCATGCCAACGCCCGTGGTTTTGAGGTAATTTCTGAGAATGTCTTTTTTCTCGGGCGTGGGACCTTCGTGCACACGGAACAAGCCAGGGTGCTTGCTTTGCAAAATAAAGTCGGCGCTGCAGACGTTGGCCGCCAACATGGCCTCTTCAATCAAGCGGTGCGCATCGTTGCGCACACGGGGGACAATTTTTTCGATCCGACCACTGTCGTCGCACACAATTTGTGTTTCGGTGGTTTCAAAATCGACCGCACCACGCACGTGACGCGCTTTGAGCAAGGCGCCATACACATCGTGCAGGTTCATTAAGTCCTCAACGCGGTCTTTGCGCTTGGCAGCTTCTGGCCCGCGTGTGTTGGCCAAAATGGCAGCCACTTCGGTGTAGGTGAAGCGCGCATGGCTGTGCATGACGGCCGGGTAAAACTGATAGGCATGCACCTCGCCCGTGGCCGTGATGAGCATGTCGCACACCATGCACAAACGCTCAACATCCGGATTCAAAGAACACAGGCCGTTGGAGAGCTTTTCCGGCAGCATGGGAATCACGCGGCGCGGAAAATACACACTGGTGGCACGGTCGTAGGCGTCGATGTCGATGGCACTGCCGGTTTCCACATAGTGGCTCACGTCCGCAATGGCCACCAACAAACGCCAGCCTTTGCCACGCCCCACTTTGGTGGGTTCGCAATACACGGCATCGTCAAAGTCACGCGCATCTTCACCGTCGATGGTGACCAAGGCCACATCGGTCAGGTCCACACGACCTTTCTTGTCTTGGGCGCGCACCTTGTCAGGCAAGCCGCGGGCCAAGGCCAGGCAAGCATCTGAAAACTCATGCGGTACACCGTATTTGCGCACCGCAATTTCAATCTCCATGCCTGGGTCATCGACCTCGCCCAACACTTCCTTGATGCGTCCGACGGGCTGACCATACAAACTGGGCGGCTCCGTCAACTCCACCACCACCACTTGTCCGGTGGTTGCGCGCGCTGTCGCGCCTTTGGGAATCAAAACATCTTGGCCATAGCGTTTGTCTTCTGGTGCGACCAACCAAACACCGCTTTCTTGCAGCAGTCGGCCAATGATGGGCTGCGATGAACGCTCGAGAATTTCAACCACACGTCCTTCTGGACGACCTTTGCGATCGAATCGCACCACGCGTGCTTTGACGCGATCGCGATGTAAAACAGCGCGCATTTCGTTCGGCGGCAAGTAGATGTCTGGCGCACCATCATCACGTTGCACAAAGCCGTGACCATCGCGGTGACCCGAGACAGTTCCTTCAAACTCTTCCAGTAAACCACTGGTTGTTGCAGAATTTTTGATACAATACCTTTCTTTCCTGAGATGCCCAGGTGGCGGAATTGGTAGACGCACTAGTTTCAGGTACTAGCGAGTAACTTCGTGGGGGTTCGAGTCCCTTCCTGGGCACCAATATAAGTTAAATAAAAGTCACCTTCATGGTGACTTTTGTGTTTTTATGTTGGATTTTTCATCAAATCGGCAACGCAACCAAGTCGTGCCCATCCGTGGCAACTACTTTGGCGCGTGTGAATTCACCGACCTTCAACACTTTGCTGAGTTTTTCGGGCGGCAAAAGCTTCACCACACCGTCAATCTCTGGGGCATCCGCATAACTGCGCCCCACACCACCTTTGCGACCATTGGCTGGCGCGGAATCCACCAAAACTTGCAAGGTATCGCCTATACGTCGCTTGAGCTTGGCAACTGAGACTTCCTCAGCCACTGCCATGAAGCGCGCTTGACGCGCCTCGCGAACCTCTTGCGGCAACATGCCTGGAATGTCGTTCGCTACAGCCCCATTCACGGGGCTGTAGGCAAAGCAACCGGCGCGGTCAATCTCGGCTTCACGCACAAAATTGAGCAGATGTTCAAACTCTTCTTCTGTCTCGCCAGGAAACCCCGCGATGAAGGTGCTGCGAATCACGATTTGGGGGCACAACTCGCGCCAACGTGCAATGCGTTCTAAGTTCTTCTCGCCACTGGCCGGACGCTTCATGCGCTTGAGCACATCGGGATGGCTGTGCTGGAATGGCACATCCAGATAAGGCAAGACACGACCCGAGGCCATCAACGGAATGATCTCATCCACGCTGGGGTACGGGTACACATAGTGCAAACGCACCCATGCGCCGTAGGTTTCAGCCAACTGCGCCAATGCTTGGGTCAGCTCAAAAATTCGTGTTTTGATGGGCTGACCATCCCAAAAACCGGTACGGTATTTGACGTCCACGCCATACGCGGAGGTGTCTTGACTGATCACCAACAGCTCTTTGACGCCGCCCTCAAACAAAGCGCGTGCTTCTTTGAGCACATCGCCAATCGGACGACTCACCAAATCACCACGCATCGATGGGATGATGCAAAACGTGCACCGGTGGTTACAGCCTTCGCTGATTTTCAAGTACGCGTAGTGTTTGGGCGTGAGCTTGACACCGGCTTCGCCAAACGCGCCTGGAACCAGGTCGATGAATGGATCATGGGGCTTGGGCAAATGCGCATGCACCGCATCCATCACCTCTTGCGTGGCATGCGGTCCTGTGACAGCCAGCACACGCGGATGAATTTGCTGCACCAGGTTCTCGCCATCCTCTGCGGCGCGTGCGCCCAAGCAACCTGTGACGATCACTTTGCCGTTTTCAGCCAGTGCTTCGCCAATGGTATCGAGGCTTTCTTTGACAGCATCGTCGATAAAGCCACAAGTGTTGACGATGACCAAGTCAGCGCCCGCAAAGGTTTTGGATGTTTGATAACCCTCAGCACTGAGCTGGGTCAAGATCAATTCTGAGTCGGTCAATGCTTTGGGACAGCCAAGGCTGACAAAGCCGACTTTGGGTGTAGTGACTTCACTCATCAGCGTTTCAACCCCATCACATCTAACATTTGTTCGGTTTGTTTTTGCATGTGCTTTTGCATCTGTTCTTGCATTTCAACAAAAACATGTTGAGACTGCTCTGCATAACTGCCCATCAAATTGGACATCATGGGAAGAGACGTTAAATCTTTCGATCGCTCGGCCAACTGCGTTTGCATGTCCATGAAGGTTTGGACATTCTTTTCTAAATAAGTCCCCATGAAGCCTTGCATGGCGTGACCATAAAAACGAATGATGTTGGCCAACATCCGTTCCGTCAGAATCGGCGCCCCTTCGGACTCCTCTTCCAAAATAATTTGCAACAAAATACTGCGCGTGAGGTCTTCACCCGTTTTGGCGTCACGTACAACCAGCGGTGCGTTTTGCATCACCAGTTGTTTGATGTCCGCCAACGCCACATAGCTGGATGACGAGGTGTCATACAGCCGACGGTTGGGGTATTTTTTAATCACACGCCCCACATCTTGATCTGTGTGCGTGGTGTTTTTTTTGCTGCTCATGAGTCAGCTCCCGTATGGAAAACAAAAGCCCGCCACTGGTATCACAGTGCCGGGCTGGACGGGGAACAAATTGGTAGGCGCGATTGGAATCGAACCAACGACCCCCACCATGTCAAGGTGGTGCTCTAACCAACTGAGCTACGCGCCTACATTGTTCGAAGCTGAAAGTATAGCAGGTTTATCGCCGTCTCGCCGAACGAACGCCTTTGACATCGCGTACCGAACCCAACACTTTGGTCAATCGGCTGGAGTCACCCACCTCAACGGTGAATGTCATCAAGGCCAAATCTTTGACGGATTGCGTTTGCACACCAATCACATTCATTTTTTCTTTCGCAAACACTTCCGAGATATCACGCAGCAGCCCTTGCCGATCAAAGGCTTCAATGTACACATCCACCGGATACACCGACGCTTGCGAGGCGTCAGATTTACCCCAAGCCACTTCAATCACCCGATCGCCACTGCGCGCAGCCATTTGATGGAAGTTAGCGCAATCGGCCCGGTGAATGCTGACGCCTTTGCCGCGGGTCACAAAACCTCGGATGTCATCAGGAGGTGCAGGTTTGCAACAACGTGCCAATTGGGTGAGCAAGGAGTCAATCCCCACTACCAACACGCCACCGCGTGTGGTTTTTTCTGAGTGCTTGGCTTTCTTCAGCAGTACATAGTCATCTGCCGCTTTGGGCGCTTCGGGTGGATGCAACAGCGTTTCAATGTTGCGCAAGGAAAACTCGTCCTTGCCTACCACTTCAAACAAAGCATCTGCAGACTTGAAACCCAGCTGCGACGCCAGGTCATCCAACTTGATGGCCGTCTTGCCCTCACGTTGCAAGAGTTTTTCCACCGCCTCACGACCGCGCGCCGCTGTTTCTTGCATCGCTTGCGCGTTGAACCAAGCACGCACCTTGGACCTTGCACGTGAACTGGCTAAAAATCCCAGCTCGGCGTTGAGCCAATCACGCGATGGGCCGCCTTCTTTGACGGCCGTGATTTCCACCGTTTGTCCATTTTTCAGGGGTGTATTCAGCGGCACCATGGCGCCATCGACACGCGCGCCTCGGCAGCGATGGCCTAAATTGGTGTGCAAGGTGTAGGCAAAGTCCACGGCGGTCGCACCTTGGGGCAACTCCACAACGGCTGCATCAGGAGTCAACACATAAATGCGATCGCTCAGCGCATCGGTGGTGGCGCGACTAGCAGTTCCTTGCGCATCCCCCGCCGCCAGGTCTCGCTCCCAGGCCAGCAACTGACGCAGTACCGCAATCTTGGCGTCATAGGCACCCGATGCGGAAACACCCGAATAGCCCTTGGCCCCTGCTTCTTTGTACGCCCAGTGCGCTGCAACGCCATGTTCGGCATGTTCGTGCATCTCCCGGGTTCGAATTTGAATTTCAATCGGCCGCTCTTGCGCATCGCGCACCACCGTGTGCAAGGACTGGTACCCGTTGGATTTGGGCCGCGCGATGTAGTCATCGAACTCTTCCACAATGGGCGTGAAGTGGGCATGCACCCAACTCAAGGCGGCATAGCAATCGGGCACAGTGGGCACCACCACACGCAGCGCACGGATATCAAACACGCGGGCGAAATCAAGCGACTTGCCGCGCATTTTTTTGACAATGCTGTAGATATGTTTCGGCCGCCCTTGCACGCTGGCGTGAATGCCTTGAGAGATCAGCTCTTGCTCCAACTGATTGCGCAGTTGGATCATGTAGTTTTCACGCTCTACACGCTTTTCATCCAACCATCCTGCGACTTGGCGGTAAGTCTCTGGCTCTAAAAAGCGAAACGCTAAATCCTCCATTTCCCACTTGATTTGCCAAATCCCCAATCGGTTGGCAAGCGGTGCAAACACATGCAAGGACTCATGCGCCAACCCATGGGGCACAGGCTGCTTGCTGGCCGCGAAATAACGCAAAGTCTGTAGGCGAGACGCCAAACGCAGCAAGACCACGCGCAAATCACGCGAAAACGCCAGCAACATCTTGCGCACGTTTTCGGTTTGCAAAGACTTCACCGGTGCATCTGCCGCCACGGCACGTGCCTGGCGCTGCACACGTACCAAACGGGTGGTTTCGATCGCCAAATCGGCATAAGTCGCCCCAAACGCCTTGGTGATGACTTCTTCAGGCTTGTTGAGGTATTCGCAGGCATAAGCCAAGTAACTGGCCGCCTGCATGGCTTGTGAACCACCAATTTGAGCCAAGATCACAGACACCGCATCGGCGTGCGACAAGACGTCTTCGCCCGTGTCGAGTGTGGCCCCGATTAGCAAAGGCTCGGCAAATGCACGTGCGCGCAAAAGAGCCTGCGGCTGATCGGGTAAATCCTGCAAGGTTGCGCTCAGCACTGAAGGCATGGGGTTGCCTGAGTTATGTTTCATAAAGGCCAAAAATCGATTCAGTTAAGCGACAACAAGAAACTTCATAATGTCTCTAGGTTCTCATCGTAATTGATATGGAGTTTTGAAATGTCTGCACGCACACTCATCGGAAAAACAGCCTTGGTCACAGGATCGACCAGCGGCATTGGTTTGGGTATCGCCAAAGCCTTGGCCCAACAAGGCGCCAACATCATCCTGAATGGTTTTGGCAATGCCCAAGGCCCTCAAGCTGAAGTCTCTGCCCTGGGCGTGAAGGTCGCTTACCACGGCGCAGACATGAGCAAGGCCTCAGACATCGAAGCCATGATGAAGTTTGCCGCTGATACGTTCGGAGGGGTCGACATATTGGTCAACAACGCTGGCATTCAACACGTTGCCTCAGTCGAAGACTTTCCCACCGAGCGCTGGGACGCCATCATTGCGATCAACCTCAGCAGCGCCTTTCACACCACGCGCCTAGCGCTGCCTTATATGAAGAAGGCCAATTGGGGCCGTGTGATCAACGTGGCATCGGTTCACGGTTTGGTTGGCTCGGCGCAAAAGTCTGCCTACGTCGCCGCCAAGCATGGCATCGTGGGCCTCACCAAAGTGACGGCGCTTGAAAACGCCACCACAGGGGTGACTTGCAACGCCATTTGTCCAGGCTGGGTTCTCACCCCCTTGGTTCAAAAGCAAGTCGATGCGAAGGCCGCAGCCCTCGGCATTTCCAATGACGAAGCCATCAAACTCTTGCTGGGTGAAAAAGAACCGTCCATGCAATTCACCACCCCAGAAGAACTGGGTGAATTGGCGGTGTTTTTCTGCTCGAATGCCGCTCAAAACGTGCGCGGTGTGGCCTGGAACATGGACGGCGGCTGGGCAGCACAGTAAAAAACCTCAAGAAAGATTTACCGTCTTTTAAATTAATTCTATTTATTTATGTTTAAATACATTTTTAGTTTTAATTAACTCAAAACGGTAAATCTCTTTTACCTTAGAGGTATGACACAAACCTACGCTAAAGAAAATGGAAAATTCGCAGAACGGTTCCGCGCCGCATTGAAAGATGCAGGTGTTCGCGTCTCTGCCACGGTGGTCGCCAACGAATTCAACCTGCGCTACTGGGGGGAAGGAATTTCCTCTCACGCTGCACGTAATTGGTTGATGGGCGTCTCCATCCCCAAACAGGACAAGCTCTTGGTGCTATCCAAATGGCTAAAGATCTCGCCCGAAGGTCTGCTGTTTGGCACACCGCCACCGCGCCCCACGGACGAGACAGCCAGAGATGAAAAGATCAACTTGGTGGACCAACAACTCATCTCCCGCTACTTCACGCTGCAGCCGGAGCATCGCCGCGTCATCCGTGAAGTCGTGGAAGGCTTGGCAGCCCTCAACGCCAAGACCTAGTAAATCAGGGCCAGCGCGCGCGCTTCCATGCTTTGACCCAAGCCCACAGGGCCCATTTTTTCAGCGGTCTTTGCCTTGACATTGACCTGCTGCGTTTCAATCTCCAAAGCCTGAGCAATCCGCTCACACATCGCAGGCATGAAGGCTGCCAGCTTGGGCGCCTGCGCAATGACCGTGCTGTCAATATTTCCAATGCGGTAGCCCGCCTCTCGGATCAAACGCCCTGTGTGTTGCAACAACACCCAAGAATCAGCGCCTTTGAAGCGCGCGTCCGTGTCGGGGAAATGCCGTCCGATATCGCCCAATGCAGCGGCGCCTAACAAGGCGTCGGTGATGGCATGGAGCAAAACATCGGCATCGGAATGTCCCAACAGCCCATGCGTGTGTTCAATCCGAACCCCGCCCAACATCAAAGGGCGGCCTTCCACCAAGGCGTGCACATCCCAGCCCTCACCGACGCGAAATGGGGGCTTTGCGATTTGTTCAGTCATGTGATCGTGTGCTCAAAATAGCCTCCGCCAAGGCGAAGTCCTCAGGATAAGTGACTTTGAAGTTGTGAGAACTGGCAGACACCAGCTTCGGCGATAGGCCCAAAGCCTCTATCGCGCTGGCTTCGTCAGTGGCCGAGGGGCCCGCCGATTCCAACGCTTGAATCAAACCTCCGAGATGAAACATTTGTGGCGTTTGAGCCAACCATTTGTCTGATCGATCGACGGTTTGAGCCACACGCCCCGAAACTTCTTGCTTCAAAGTGTCGGCCAATTTGTGGGCTAGCAAACCGCCCACAACATCGCTTTGGCAAGCATCCATCAGGGCGTTGATCTGCTCGGCTGTCACCAAGCAACGTGCCGCATCGTGCACCAAGACCCAATCCGTATCGTGCGCACCTTGCGTGCGAAGTTCACGCAAACCCGCCAACACACTGTCAGCGCGACTCTCCCCCCCGACATACGCCACATCAAAAAGGGGTTGTGGATGCGCAAGCAGTACCTCGCGCATTTGTTCATCATCCGGCGCCAACACCAGCAAACCGCGCCCCATGCGCGACACCTTGTCGAACGCTTTCAAGGTGTGCACCACCATGGGCAAGCCTGCAATGCGTTGGTACTGCTTGGGCTGCACCGTACCCGCGCGGCTGCCTGAGCCAGCGCAAGGGATGACGACATAAAAGCGTGGAGAGGCAGAGGTGTGTGAGGACATAGAGCTTTGAGTGGACGCTGGGTCCGCCCCCCATTCTAGAATTACGCCAATGCATCTGCCCTCTTTGAGTCCCGGCAAACGATTTGCCATGCCCCGCCCTGTCGGCTCTGCGGACGCATTGCTGCTCGCACAGCTGGGAGCGCGCGAAAAAAACAAACAACAACGCGTCGCCATCATCACCGCCGATGCGGTCGACGCCCAGCGCTTGCAAGACGAAATGGCGTTCTTCGCCCCCGACGTGCGCTGTGTGCTGTTCCCCGACTGGGAAACGCTGCCTTACGACAGCTTCTCGCCTCACCAAGACCTCATCAGCGAACGCTTGGCCACCTTGTGGCGCATCTCGCAGGGTGATGCCGATGTGGTGCTGATTCCGGCCACCACAGCCTTGTACCGCCTTGCCCCCCCCGCCTTTTTAGCGGGCTACACCTTTCACTTCAAGGTGAAGCAGGCGCTGGACGAAGCCAAGCTCAAATCACAGCTCACGCTGGCGGGTTACACACACGTCACGCAAGTGGTCAGCCCCGGCGAATATGCGGTGCGCGGCGGCTTGATTGACCTCTTCCCCATGGGCTCACTGGTGCCTTACCGCGTCGATTTGTTTGACAACGAAATCGACTCCATCCGCACCTTCGACCCCGACAGCCAACGCAGCCTCTACCCCGTGCCCGAAGTGCGCTTGCTGCCAGGCCGTGAGTTCCCAATGGACGACGCAGCCCGTGCGCTGTTTCGCAACCGTTGGCGCGAAATGCTCGATGGCGACCCGACCAAGAGCCGCATTTACAAAGACATTGGCAATGGCGTGGCCACCGCCGGCATCGAGTACTACCTGCCTTTGTTCTTTGAAGAAACCGCCACGGTGTTTGACTACCTGGGCACATCAGCTACCGTGGTGTTGCACGGCGACTTAGAGCCCGTGTTCCAACGCTTTTGGCAAGACACGCAAGATCGCTTCCGGCTCGTGCAAGGCGATCCAGAACGCCCCGCCTTACCGCCCACCCATTTGTTTTTGAGCGCCGAACAGTTCTACGCTGCTGCCAACAGCTACGCCCAGTTTGCGCTGCGCCCGCACGTGACCGATGTCATCGACAACGCGTTTGCCCAAACCCTGCCCGATCTCACCGTGGTGCGCGGCGCGGCAGATCCGCTGCAAAAGCTGCAAGCGCACGCTGGCAAAACCGCCAACCGCTTGCTCATCTTGGCGGAAAGCGATGGCCGCCGCGAAAGCTTGCTGGACTTCTTGCGCTCGTCCAACGTCAGCCCACCTGCGTTTGACTCGTTGGCTGAGTTTGAAACGAGCCAAGAAAAAATCGGCATCGCCACCGCCGCGCTGCAAGTGGGCTTTAGCTGGACCGAAGCGGGCTTAGACCTGATCACCGAGACCGAGCTGTTCGCCGTCGGCGCCACCACCCGCCGCCGCAAAAAACAAGAACAAGTCAGCGATGTCGAAGCGCTCATCAAAGATTTGTCCGAACTCAACCTCGGCGACCCCGTGGTGCACAACGCCCACGGCATTGGCCGCTACCGCGGCCTCATCAACATGGACTTGGGCGAAAAAAACGCCGATGGCTCGCCTGCCTTGCAAGAGTTCTTGCACCTCGAATACGCCGACAACGCCGTGCTTTATGTGCCGGTGAGCCAGCTGCACCTGATTGGCCGCTACACCGGCGTCAGCGCCGACGAAGCGCCGCTGCACAAACTCGGCTCCGCCCAATGGGACAAAGCCAAACGCCGCGCTGCTGAACAAGTGCGCGATGCCGCTGCCGAGCTGCTGAACATCTACGCCCGCCGCGCCGCACGCCAAGGCCACCCCTTCCGCTACTCGCCGCAAGACTACGAAACCTTCGCCAACGACTTTGGCTTTGAAGAAACCGCTGACCAACGCGCCGCCATCCACGCCGTCATGCAAGACATGATCAGCCCTCGCCCCATGGACCGCTTGGTGTGTGGCGATGTGGGCTTTGGTAAAACCGAAGTGGCCTTGCGCGCCGCCTTTGTGGCCGTGACAGGTGGCAAACAAGTGGCCTTCTTGGCCCCCACCACTTTGCTGGCCGAACAGCACTACCAAACCTTGGTGGACCGCTTCAGCAAATGGCCGATCAAAATTGCTGAGATGAGCCGCTTTCGATCAGCCAAAGAAATCACTGCGGCCGCCAAAGGTTTGGCGGAAGGCCAAGTGGACATCGTGGTGGGCACGCACAAATTGCTGAGTGAGTCAGTCAAGTTCAAAGACCTGGGCCTGCTCATCATCGACGAAGAGCACCGCTTTGGTGTGCGCCACAAAGAGGCCATGAAAGCCATGCGCGCCGAGGTAGATGTGCTCACACTCACAGCCACGCCGATACCGCGCACGCTAGGCATGGCGCTGGAAGGCCTGCGTGATTTGAGCGTCATTGCCACCGCACCACAACGCCGCCTCGCCATCAAAACCTTTGTGCGCAACGAAGGCAATGGCGTCATCCGCGAAGCCGTGCTGCGTGAACTCAAACGGGGTGGCCAATGCTATTTCTTGCACAACGATGTCGCCACCATCGAGAACCGCCGTGCGCAACTGGAAGAACTGCTGCCCGAGGCTCGCATTGCCGTGGCCCACGGCCAAATGCCTGAACGTGAGCTGGAGCGCGTCATGCGCGACTTTGTGGCCCAGCGCTACAACATGCTGCTGTGCTCCACCATCATCGAGACGGGCATTGACGTGCCCAGCGCCAACACCATCATCATGAGCCGCGCTGACAAGTTTGGTTTAGCCCAGCTGCACCAGCTGCGCGGCCGTGTGGGTCGCAGCCACCACCAAGCCTATGCCTACCTCATGGTGCCCGACACCCAAGGCCTGACCAAGCAAGCGTCGCAACGCTTGGATGCGATTCAGCAGATGGAAGAGCTGGGCTCGGGCTTTTACCTGGCCATGCACGACCTTGAAATTCGCGGCGCCGGTGAGGTGCTGGGCGAAAACCAAAGCGGCAACATGCTGGAAGTGGGCTTTCAGCTCTACAACGAAATGCTGTCTGAGGCCGTACGCGCGTTGAAAAATGGCGAAGAACCCGACCTGCTCAGCCCACTGAGCGCCACCACCGAAATCAACCTGCACGCCCCCGCCCTGTTGCCCGACGACTACTGCGGCGATGTGCACCTGCGCTTGTCGTTCTACAAAAAATTGGCCACCGCCAAAACCGGCGACCAAATTGACGCGCTGCTTGAAGAAATCGTGGACCGTTTTGGCAAACTGCCTGCACAAGCGCAAACCTTGATGGATGTGCATCGACTGCGCGTGCAAGCCCGCAGCTATGGCGTCACCAAGGTAGACGCTGCACCCGGTGTGACACACATCAGCTTCAAGCCCAATCCACCGTTTGACGCCATGCGCATCATCGAGTTGGTGCAAAAAAACAAGCACATCAAACTCGCAGGGAACGACCGTTTGCGCATCGAGCGTGAGTTACCCGAGCCCCAAGCCCGTGCGCAAATGGTGCGCGATGTATTGCGCTCGCTGGGAACCCCCACGGCACCTGCCGCTAAAGCAGTAGAAGCCCAGTCATAAAATTCATTCATGCAACAAGAATTCGCTCCTGGTTTGGTCGTTCAAGGTTTTACCGCCCCACTCAAACTCCAAAACTTCAAACTCATCGCGTTTGACATGGACTCGACACTCATCAACATCGAGTGCATTGACGAAATCGCCGATGCCGCAGGCCGCAAGGCCGAGGTGGCAGCCATCACCGAAGCAGCGATGCGCGGTGAAATCACCGACTTCAAAGACAGTTTGCGCCGTCGTTTGGCCTTGCTCAAAGGTGTGCCCGAAACAGCCCTGCACGAGGTGTTTGAACAGCGCCTGCGTTTGAACCCAGGTGCCAAAACACTGGTCGACACCTGCAAAGCACAAGGTATGAAAGTGTTATTGGTCAGCGGTGGCTTTACCTTTTTTGCCGACCGTGTGTGTGAAATGTTGAATATTGACTTTTCTCGCAGCAACGTGCTCGACATTGCAGACGGTCATCTGACCGGGCAAGTGGCCATGCAAGACTGGGGCGATATTTGCGATGGAGCCGAGAAGCGCAAGATGCTGCTGCACATCTGCGCACAGATGGGCATCAAGCCAAACGAAGCAATTGCCATGGGCGATGGCGCCAACGACTTGCCCATGATGGGCGAAGCGGGCTTATCGGTGGCTTACCACGCCAAGCCCAAAGTGCGCGAACAAGCCATGATCGCCATCAATGAAGGTGGCTTGGACCGTTTGCTGGAAGTGGTCCAGGTTTAACCTAACCCAGACCCTCGCGCCTTAGGGAAATTACACGCCTTCGGGCTTGATTTGCGCCCGTGCAATCACCTGCTTCCAGCGGGCTTGCTCCACCTTGATGAAAGCTTCAAACTCGGCCCCCGTGCTGCCAATGGCCAGGGCATTGTCCGCCGCGAGTTTCTCTTTCACATGCGCACTGCGGCCTGCTTTGACCGCCTCAAGTTCGAGCTTGGCCAAATTGGTTTTGGCCCATTTGCTCGGGGCCATCAAGCCGTACCACTGCGTCATTTCAAAACCCTTGTAGCCTTGCTCCGCCACCGTGGGTACATCGGGCAGTTGTGACAAACGGGTGCTAGAGCCAGTGGCAATGCAACGCAACTTGCCCGCTTTGATGAATTGGATCAACGCAGGTGCACCGGCCGCGCTGGCTTGCAAACGACCGGCCATCAAATCGGTCAGCATGGGACCTGTGCCACGGTAGGGTACATGCAACACAAAGGTCTCAGTGGCCATCTTCAAATACTCAAAGGCCAAATGGCCTGCGCTGCCATTACCGGCCGTGCCATAGTTGAGTTGACCCGGTTTGGTTTTGGCATAGGCCACAAACTCTTTGAGGTTCTTCACGGGCAAGTCAGGATGCACCACATACAAGCTCGGCACTTTGGACACCAAGGTGATGGGCGTGAAGTCACGCGCCGCATCGTAGGAGAGCTTGTCAAAGATGAAAGGATTGACCGCCAAGGTACCGATGTGACCCAAGATCAAGGTGTGTTCATCATGGCTGTTGGCCACTTCTTGCATCGCGATATTGCCTGCACCACCGGGCTTGTTGTCCACAAACACGTTCTGCCCCAGGCCCTTGCCCATTTCTGCGGCTACGGCGCGGGCCACAATTTCTGAGCTCCCGCCCGGTGCAAACGGCACCACCAAGCGCAATGGTTTGTTGGGCCAAGCGCTTTGCGCCCAAGCACTGGGGAGCAACCCATTGAGAGAAGTCAACCCAGCAGTAGCCAGCCAGTTGCGGCGGGTGAATGTGTTCATCACTTTTTCTTTCTTGTTTTCAACGCAAGGCGTTGTAAATGGTTTGTGCCAACTCTTCCGAGATGCCTTCCACCGTGCACAAGTCTTGGACGCTGGCATCGGCCACGCCGCGCGCGCCACCGAAGCGTTGCAACAGCTTGGCACGCTTCTTCGGCCCTACGCCTGGAATTTCTTCAAGCTTGCTGCCACCGACACGCACTTTGGCACGTGCGGCGCGCATGCCGGTGATGGCAAAGCGGTGTGCCTCATCCCGTATTTGCGCGACCAACATCAAGGCCGCTGAGTCACGGCCCAAGTAAACCTTCTCGCGGCCATCGGCAAACACCAGTTCTTCCAAGCCCACTTTGCGGCCCTCGCCTTTTTCCACGCCCACAATGCGCGACAAGTCGAGCCCGAGCGACTTAAACACCTCACGCGCCATCGACACTTGACCTTTGCCACCGTCAATCAGCACAAGATCGGGCAGCTTGCCCTCGCCCGCACGCACGGCCTCGGCCAGCTTGCTGTAGCGACGCACCAGCACCTGGCGCATGGCGGCGTAGTCGTCGCCCCCCGTGATGCCGTCGATGTTGTAGCGGCGGTATTCGGCGCTCTGCATTTTGTGGTGGTGAAACACCACGCACGAGGCCTGGGTGGATTCACCCGAGGTATGCGAAATGTCAAAGCACTCCACACGGAATTGCTCTAAATCTTCAGGTGCCAAATCAAGAGCGTCCACCAGCGCTCGGGTGCGTGCTTGTTGCGAGCCTTCTTCGGCCAGCAAGCGGGCCAGTTGAATATCAGCGTTTTGTTGTGCCATTTCCAGCCACACCCGACGCTGCTCGCGTGGGTTGTGCACAGCCGTGATCTTGACGCCTGTTTGTTCCGTCAGCGCTTGCAGCAGCTCTTTGTCCACCGCGTGGCTGGTGATGAGCGCGGGAGGCACCGGCACATCCAAGTAGTGCTGGCTCAGGAATGCCTCCAGCACTTCGGCAGGCTCGGCATCGTCGACATGGACTGGAAAGTAAGGTCTGTCACCCAAATGGCGTCCCCCGCGCACCATGGCCAAGTTGACACAGGCTTTGCCACCCTGCACTTTCACGGCGAGGATGTCCACGTCTTGGTCACCCACCGTGTCCACCGCTTGTTGGTGCAGCACTTTAGAGAGCGCGCTCATTTGGTTGCGCAATTCGGCGGCTTGTTCAAACTCCAGCTTCTCAGCATGCGCCATCATGCGTGCCTCGATGCCCGCCATCACCTCTTGGGTTTCACCGCGCAGCAAGCGCATAGCGCTGTCCACATCGCGCTGATAGTCGCCCACCGAGATGTGGCCCACACAAGGCCCCGAACAACGTTTGATTTGGAACAGCAAGCACGGACGCGTGCGGTTGTTGAATACCGTGTCTTCACAGGTGCGCAAGCGAAATACTTTTTGCAGCAACTGAATCGCTTCGCGCACCGCCCACACGCTGGGATAAGGACCGAAGTAATCGTGGCGTTTGTCCACCGCACCGCGGTAATACACCACACGGGGAACTTGTTGGGGGCTGGGGCTCAGACTTTTAGCTGCACTGGCGTTGACCAAGCCACCGTGCTCAGTCGCTTGCTTAGGCGCCTCATCGGCCTTCACCGCCACACCACGCGTCATCTTCAAATACGGGTAGCTCTTGTCATCTCGGAACAAGATGTTGTACTTGGGCTTGAGCGTTTTGATGAGGTTGTTTTCCAGCAGCAGCGCCTCGGCCTCAGAGCGCACCACCGTGGTCTCCATGCGCACAATCTTGCTCACCATGTGGCCAATGCGCGTGCCGCCATGGTCTTTTTGGAAATAACTCGATACCCGTTTTTTCAGGTTGATGGCCTTGCCCACGTACAACACCTGCTCTTGCGCATCAAAGTAGCGGTAGACGCCTGGCAGAGCCGGCAAGCTGGCTACCAGCTCTAACAGCTCGGCTGGGTGACGTGGCGTAGCGTCTGACGGGTTTTGGGACATGCCCGTATTGTGGACAATCTGCAGCGTGAAACCCAGCCCATCGTCATCCATCTCGCCACCCCATGTCCTGTGCTGGGATATTTTTTGTCGCGTCATCGACAACCATGGCGACCTGGGCGTGTGCTGGCGCTTGTGCGCCGACCTCGCCCAACGAGGTCACAGCGTGCGCCTGTGGGTCGACGACGCATCGGCCCTGGCATGGATGGCACCGCAAGGCTGCACGGGCGTTGCGGTGCATGCATGGCCCAACGACGCCACCCTGCAAGCACTGGCCCAAGACGCTGCGTTCCAGGTGGGCGATGTGGTGGTCGAAGCCTTTGGCTGCGAACTGCCCCCAGCCTTTCAAGCCCTGATGGCGCAAGGCACACCGCCGGTGTGGATCAACCTCGAATACCTCAGCGCCGAAGGCTATGTGGCCCGTTCGCACGGCCTGCCTTCGCCCGTGATGAGTGGCCCGGCTCGTGGTCTGACCAAGTGGTTTTTCTTTCCAGGCTTCACCCCCGGCACCGGTGGCTTGCTGCGAGAACCTGATTTGCTGGCGCGCCAAGCTGCGTTTGACCGCAGCGCCTGGCTGGCATCACTGCCTCTGGACACCCCCATCACCGCCCATGAACGTGTAATTTCCTTGTTTTGCTACGAACCACCCGCCTTGGCCGCTTTGCTGCAAGACCTCAGCCAAAGCGAGGTTCACACGCGCTTGCTGGTGACCCCGGGTCGGCCACAGCGTGCCGTGGCACAGGCCTTGGCGCAGCTGAACATGCCAAGCACGGGTGCTGGCAAGCTGCACATCAGCCAACTGCCCTACTTGAGCCAAACCGAGTTTGATCACCTGCTGTGGGCCTGCGATTTGAACTTTGTGCGTGGTGAAGACTCGCTGGTACGGGCCCTGTGGGCAGGCCAACCGTTTGTGTGGCACATCTACCCGCAAGACGATTTGGCGCATCACAACAAGCTCATGGCGTTCTGCCAAGCGCTGCAGATGCCTCAAGACTTGATCGCTTTTCACCTCGCTTGGAATGGCGTGCCCAACACCTCACACCCCGGCCTACCCCGCATCGCGCTTGACAATTGGCGGGTCTGGAGCCAGCAAACGCGGCAACTTTTATGCGCTCAAACCGATCTCACCCGCCAATTGCTGGGGTTTGTGGCGCAAAAACGCTAAAATAAGTGGCTTTGCGAACCCCGGACAGCTTGAGCTGCACGGGCCACATTCCACCCACAAGAACCTCATCCTATGAAAACCGCTCAAGAAATCCGCGTCGGCAACGTCATCATGCACGGCAAGGACCCCATGGTTGTCCTTCGCACCGAATACCAACGTGGTGGTCGTGGCTCGTCGACCGTTCGCATGAAACTCAAAAGCCTGATCGCCAACTTCGGTACCGAAGTCGTGTTCAAGGCCGACGACAAAATGGACCAAGTGATCTTGGACAAGAAAGAGTGCACCTACTCTTACTTCGCTGATCCGATGTACGTCTGCATGGACGCCGACTTCAACCAATACGAAGTCGAAGCCAGCAACATGGGCGACGCCCTGAACTACTTGGAAGACGGCATGGAACTCGAAGTGGTGTTCTACGACGAGAAAGCCATCTCGGTCGAATTGCCCACCAACGTGACCCGCGAAATCACTTGGACAGAACCTGCTGTCAAAGGCGATACCTCCGGCAAAGTGTTGAAGCCCGCCAAAATTGCAACCGGCTTCGAAGTGGCTGTGCCTTTGTTTGTGGCCCAAGGCGACAAAATCGAAATCGACACACGCACCGGCGAATACCGCAAGCGCGTCTAAACCTAACCAGGTTGACCACATCAAGAGGCTCCTTTGGGAGCCTTTTTTCATGGGCGCGTCCGTCCTGCCGTTAACATCGCCTCATGGATGGAATGCTTGACCCTCACGACCGACGTATCGCAGAAGCTTGGGAAACCCTCAAGGCGCAACACCTGCCCGGTGACACCTTGTCTCCCGAGTCCAACCGACTCGCTTTTGCCGACCCTGAGTTTTTATTGCGCCGCGAAACACGGGGCATTCGCTTTCAACTCGAAATGCTCAAGCCCGACATTGCGCAACAGGCGCTGGGCATTGAGCACACCGTGGTGGTGTTTGGCAGCGCCCGTTTTCGCAGCGAAGAAGATGCGCACAAGGCCTTGGTCTTGGCCAAGGACAGCGGCAATGAACAAGCCATTGCCCAAGCGCAGACGCTGGTGCGCAACGCGCGTTTTTACGAGCAAGCACGCGCCTTGGGGCATCTGATCACCAAGTACAACGCCACCCAACACAATGGCCACAAAATGTACATCTGCACCGGGGGCGGTCCTGGTGTCATGGAGGCCGCCAATCGCGGAGCCAGCGAAGCCGGTGGCATGAGCGTGGGCCTGAACATTGCCCTGCCCCATGAGCAAACCCCCAACCCCTACATCACGCCCGGTCTGAGCTTCAAATTCCATTACTTTGCGCTGCGCAAAATGCACTTCATGATGCGCGCCAAGGCCTTGATCGCTTTCCCGGGCGGCTTTGGCACGATGGATGAGTTGTTTGAAACACTCACCTTGGTGCAATGCAAAAAAGCCAAACCGGTGCCGATTGTGTTGTTCGGCAGCAGCTACTGGAAACGTTTGTTCAACATCCAGGTGATGGTGGAAGAAGGCGTGATCTCGCCCGAAGACGTGGACTTGTTCCGATACTGCGACAGCGTCGATGAAGCCTGGGACTTTATTCGTGCGTTTTATGAACTCTGAGCGAATACGCGCTGTGTGAGCCCAGGCCCACTATCGCCGACACACACCAAAACACACCGCTGATGCCAATCACGGTGCCTGCGGCACCAAACAACATGGGCATCAACACGCTCGACGCGTTGATGCCCATCAGGCGCAAACCCAGGGCTTCGCCGTGCCGGTGCTCAGGCGTGATCTGGTGCAAGGTGCTCATGATCATCGGTTGGACCCCGCCCAAGGACAGACCCAACAACACCGAGCAACACCCCATCAACCAGGCCGTGTCGGTGAACGGGTACACCGCCAACATGCACGAGGTGATGAGCATGGCGCCGGTGATGACTTGCCACTCCTGCAAACGTGCCGCCACAAAAGGCATCATCAACCGAATGAACGCAGCGGCAATCGCAAAGCCGCCCAAGATCGAACCAATGGCCGAAGCACTCAAGCCACGCTCGTGGCCCAAGATCGGCACCACAAAGGTGTGCACGTCCCAGCACGCCGACAAGAACCAATTCACCAACAGCAAGCGGCGGAACATGGGCTCGTTCAACAAATCCCAGGCGCTGTTTTTTTCATGCCCTTCAGGTTTGATGACCTTGGGCAATTCGTGGGCTTGGCGAATCCACAGCCAGGCCACGAGGGGCAAAGCGGCCATGGCGGCATAGGCCCATTCAAAACCCGCGTGGTCAATCAGCAAGCCCGCGGTGAAGGGTCCGATGAAGTTGGAAAACGCCGGCGCAATCGACAGCCAACTGAAGGCCTGCTTCATCTGGGCCACCCCTTGTGCCGCACGGCCCACATGGCGCTGCAAGGCAATGATGGCGACGCCTGTCGCCCCCCCCGTCATCAACCCACTGAAGCACAGCACCGGAAAAATCGGCCACAGGGCCGCTGCGCCCGCGCCCACCGAGCCCATCAACACACTCCACAGCACGGGACGCTTGAGACCATGCACATCGGCGTAACGCCCTGCGGGCAAGGCCAAAAACACTTGGGTCAAGGCAAACAAGGCCAGCAGCACACCCACGGCCGCCTCGCTCTGGCCACTGCGCAAGGCCATCAACGGGGCCGCCATGCGCATGCCCGCCATGCAGGCATGCAAACACACTTGACCTGCGATCAGCTTGGTGAGTTCACGTTTCACACGCTGGCGTCCGTGTCGTCCAGAGCCTCGTCAAACTTGGGCAGCAGCGCTTGGGCCTCGCCTTCGGGCAAGGCTTCGACGTTCTTCAAGGCGCGGCGCATTTGGCGGCTGCGCGTGTCGGCACGGTCCAAGGTGTCGGCTGCTTTTTGCACTTGCTCGCGTACCTTTTCCACCCAATCGCCGTAGCGCTCAAATTCGGTTTTGACGGCGCCCAACACTTTCCAGACCTCCGAAGCTTGCTGCTCCAACGCCAGGGTGCGAAAACCCATGTGCAAGCTGTTGAGCATGGCCAACAAGGTAGTGGGGCCTGCCAGCGTGACGCGGTAGTCGCGCTGCAAGCTGTCCATCAAACCGGGGCGGCGCAACACCTCGGCGTACAAGCCTTCGGTGGGCAAAAACAAAATCGCAAAGTCGGTGGTGTGCGGCGGCGCCAAGTAGCTTTCGGCAATGCTCTTGGCCTCGGTGCGAATCCGCGTTTCCAATGCCTTGGCGGCAATTTCAGCCGCGATGGCATCGGCACGGTCTTGCGCGTCGAGCAAGCGCTCGTAGTCTTCGCGCGGAAACTTGGCATCGATGGGGAGCCACACAGGTTCGCCATCTGCGCCGCCTCGGCCTGGAAAGCGGATGGCAAAGTCCACCCGTTGGTTGCTGCGGGGTTTGGTCTCGACTTGCTTGGCGTATTGCTCAATCGTCAGCACTTGTTCGAGCAAGGCTTCTAGCTGCACCTCACCAAACATGCCACGTGTTTTGACGTTGGTCAGCACGCGCTGCAAGCTGCCCACACCATCGGCCAGTTTTTGCATTTGGCCCAGGCCGTTGTGGACTTGCTCCAAACGTTCGGCCACTTGTTTGAAGCTCTCGGACAAGCGTTTTTCCAAGGTGGTTTGCAGCTTTTCGTCCACTGTGCGGCGCATTTCGTCCAGCTTGTCCGCATTGCTTTTTTGCAATTGCTGCAGCTGTTGATTCAGCGTGTCGCTAATGCTTTTTTGCATCAGCGTGAGTTGCTGCACTTGGCTTTGCTGAAACAACGCCAGGTTTTGCGTCAACTCTTGGCGCCCGCCCCGCGACGATTCGGCAATTTCGGTACGCAGCTCACGCTCAATGCGTTCGAGCTTTTCGTGCATGCTTTGTAGGCTCTGCTGCAAGACCAAGTTGGAGGCCTCGTTGCTGCCACTGGGGCGGCGCAACAGCACCACCAGCAACAAGGCGTTGAAGACGCCAACACCGGCGGCGATCCAGACTTCCATCATGCGCCTACGGTGTTGAGCGGCGTGATCGATTTGCCTTGGGTCAGGTAGCTGATCAAGTTGTCGGCCGCCAGGGTCGCCATGGCCATGCGGGTGGTCACAGACGCGCTGGCGATGTGCGGTGTCAGCACCACATTGGGCACGGTCAACAAATCTGGATGGACCTTGGGTTCGCCTTCGAACACATCCAAACCTGCGGCGGCAATGCGGCGCTCGCGCAAGGCCACGGCCAAAGCCGCGTCATCGACGATGCCACCGCGCGCGATGTTGATCAGCGTGGCCGTGGGTTTCATGTGGGCCAGCTCAGCCGCGCCAATCGTGTGATGAGATGCCGGGCTGTACGGCACCACCAACACCACATGGTCGGCGGTTTTGAGCAATTCTTCTTTGCTCACATAGGTGGCTTTGCATTCGCTTTCTGCCTCTGGGCTCAAGCGTGAACGGTTGTGATAAATCACCTTCATGCCAAAGCCGTGCGCGCCACGACGTGCAATACCTTGGCCAATGCGCCCCATGCCCAAAATGCCCAGCGTGCTGCCATGCACCTCGGTGCCGGCAAACATGTCGTAGCGCCATTGCTTCCACTCGCCACGGCGCAGGAAATGTTCGCTCTCCGTGATGCGGCGCGCCGTGGCCATCAACAAGGCAAAACCAAAGTCGGCCGTGGTTTCGGTCAACACATCGGGGGTGTTGCTGGCTTGGATGCCGCGAGCCGTCATGGCCGGCACATCCAAGTTGTTGTAGCCCACGGCCATATTGGCCACCGCCTTGAGCTGTGGGCAGCCAGCCAACACCTCGGCATCGACCGGGTCGGCCCCAGTGGTCAACGCCGCCGTGTGCTGTGACAACTTGTGCGTCCATTCGGCTTTGGTCCACACTTCGTTGGCCTGGTTGTCGGTGACGTCAAAGTGCTCATGCAAGCGCGCCAGCACTTCTTCAAAAATAGGGCAAGCGACGATGATTTTGTGTTTCATAGATCAGTCTTTCAATCAGAAATAGAGGTTGATGCATGTTCAAGCATCTGCAAATGTTGTGCCCACCACGCCGTGATGGCGGGCAACAGGGTCAGGGTCCAAATCACCACCCAGGCCGTCAAGGGCATGAGCAAGCTCAGATCGGGAAACTGGGCCACCGTGATCACAGCCAACACGACGGGAATCACGCCAGTTTCACGCACAGCGCACAGAAACAATTTTTCTTTGAGGCTGATCGACGTTGGTGCCAAAGAAATCAACACCGCCAATGGCCGTGCCACCCCCATGAACAACAAGGCCACGCACAACCCTAACCACGCCGTGTCCATCAAGTCGCCCATCGCCACAAACGGCCCCACCATCATGAAGATGGTGGGTTTGGCCACGCTCTCAATTTTGACCTCAAGATGATGCAACAAGCCGTGAAAGTAATGCGTGCCATGGTTGAAGTTGGCCAACAACCCAGCCACGAAGGCGGCCAAAAACCCATTGCCATGCATGGCCTGCGCCAACACAAAGGTGAGCAAAGGGACGGCCAACACCATCGCGAAGTCATAAGGCGCTTCGGGTGTTTTTGCTTCGTGTCGGCGCGATTTGTAACGCTCAAACGCATACATGCCACACCAACCCAACACACCCGCAACGATCCCAAACAAGAATTGTTGCCCCAGATGCAAGAGGTTGTCACCACTGAACAAGCCTGTGGTCAAACTCGTCAAGTTATCCAGCGAAGCGCCCGACACCACCATGGTCGCCACTGCGCCCACGAAGATGGCCCCCACCGCATCGTTCAAAGCACTCTCCGCCACCGATAAATTGGCCACGCGTTTGAAGGGTGCTTTGAACACCAACTGTTTCAAAGTTGGAATCAAGGCGGCGGGGTCGGTCGAACCAATGATGGCGGCCAACAAGGCCGCCGTTTTGCCATCCAGTCCCAGCCAGAGCAGCAATGGGAACATGACCAAGAAGGTCACCAAGTAACCCCCAATCGCCATCATGACCGTGGGGAACGCGATGCGCAAAAAGTCTTGGCGCTCAATCTCATCGCCGCCTGATTTCAAAATGATCGCAGCCAACGCTGTACACACCACGACCGATAACGTCAGCTCCGTCGACAAAGGCGCCAAGGCATCGTGCAGCACGATGCCGATCAGCAATTGCAGGGTGAAGCTAGGAAACAAGGTCCCCTCTGCTGCACGACTGCACGCCCATCCAAACACCAAAAAAATTCCGGCACACCACAGCGAAGCCGCCAATGCAGCGTCCACACCGTCGAACCCACTGAAATGCGCCAGCAGCCCAGGCGCCACCGCATTGAGCGCCCAAGCGATGGCAAACAAAACCCCGATGTGGATGTATTTCATGGCCTGTTTATGTCGGCTGTTCGATGTCAAACACCTGCCGCAGATAAGCCAAGTACTTTTGGTCTTCACACATGTTCTTAGAAGGCGTATCTGACAACTTGGCCACGGGCTGTCCGTTGCACTCCACCATCTTGATCACAATTTGCAGCGGCTCGTAGCCGAGGTCATTGGTCAGGTTGGTGCCAATGCCAAAGGCCAATTGGCAACGCCCCCGGAACTGCTGGTACAGCGCAATGATGCGCTCCACCGTCAAACCATCGCTGAAGATCAGCGTTTTGGTCATGGGGTCCACGCGGTTGTTGCGGTAGTGCGCAATCATGCGTTCGCCCCAGGTGAATGGGTCCCCGCTGTCGTGGCGCGCGCCATCAAACAGCTTGCAAAAGTACATGTCGAAATCGCGCAAGAACGGCTCGATGCCGTACACATCGCTGAGCGCAATGCCCAAGTCGCCCCGGTATTCGCGGGCCCAGGTCTCAAAACCAAACACTTGGCTGTCGCGCAAACGCGGGCCCAGCGCTTGGCAGGCCTGCAAATACTCATGTGCCATGGTGCCCAAGGGCGTGAGTCCGAGCTTCATGGCAAACAAGGCATTGCTGGTCCCCGCCAATTGGCCATGCGTGCCGGTACCCAATTTGGAGGCCAACACACGCAGCAACTCTTCATGCCAAGCTTTGGAAAAACGGCGGCGGGTGCCGTAGTCTGCAATCTTCAAATCGCTCAAACGCTCGGCGTGCAGCGCTTCGATTTTTTGATCCAGGCGACGACGCCCCTCCACAAAGTCGGGCACTTTTTGCGTGTTGCGAAAGTACACCTCATTGACGATGGCCAGCACCGGAATCTCAAACGGAATGGTGTGCAGCCACGGCCCCTGAATGCTGATGTCAATCTCGCCATTGGGCAAGGCCTGGACTTGAATGTATTTTTCGTTCAGGCGAAACAAACCCAAGAAATCCACAAAATCGCTCTTGATGAAGCGCAAGCTGCGCAACCAGTTCAGCTCGGCATCTTGAAAATGCAGGCTGCACAGCGAGCGAATTTCGTCACGAATTTCTTGCACATAAGGCGCCAAGGCCACGCCTGGGTTGCGACACTTGAACTTGTACGAGACTTGCGCGCTCGGAAACTGATGCAGCACCGCCTGCATCATGGTGAACTTGTAAAGATCGGTGTCGAGCAGGCTCGTGATGATCATCTGTGTCAGTCGTTCGGGTTATGCAACCCAATGGGTAAATTCACTCACAGGCACGCGTGGCGTGACAAAGGTGTTGACCTTGTCGCTCTCGTCCGCATAACCCAGGGCCATGCCGCACACCAACATTTCGCCCTCGCCCGCGCCAATGTGCGGCAAGATGATGCTGTGAAAGTGGTTCCATGCCGCCTGTGGGCAGGTGTGCAAGCCACGCGCACGCGCGGCCAACATGATGTTTTGCACAAACATGCCGTAGTCAAACATGGAGCCACGGCCCATCACAGGATCGACCGTGAACATCAGGCCCACCGGCGCATCGAAGAACTTGAAGTTGCGTTGGTGTTGCAAGTGCATTTTTTCTTTGTCGCCCTTGCCAATGCCCAGCAAACCGTACAGGCCCCAACCGTTTTCACGGCGGCGGTCAATGAAGGGGCTGACCCACTTCGCAGGGTAGTAGTCGTATTGCTCTTGGTAGTTTTTGGCCAGCTCTGGGTTGTGGCTCATGGCTTCATGTGCCGCGCACACCTTCTCGACCAAGCTGTCGCGGCTTGGGCCTTGCAACACATAGACCTTCCAAGGTTGGGTGTTGGTGCCCGAAGGGGCACGGCTGGCAACCTGCAAAATTTCTTCAATCAACGCACGTGACACGGGCTGCTGGGTGAAGGCGCGGGCCGACATGCGTGAGTTCATCACGTGGTCTACAGCGGCAACGTTATTTTGCGGGGTGCTCATACCAATTTCTCCAAGACAGTTTTCAAGTTCAAAGGCAGGGCCTGGACAGGCCGACGGTTTTCTTTATCCACATACACATGCACAAAGTGCCCACGAGCAGCGCACATTTCTTCCCCTTGGGCAAACAAACCCACCTCGTAGCGCACGCTGGACGAGCCCAGCTTGGCCACACGAATCCCGGCTTCGATGATTTGCGGAAACGCCAAGGGTGCAAAGTAATTGCACTGGGTCTCGATCACCAGGCCGATGTTTTGGCCGTGATGGATATCCAGCGCGCCCTGCTCAATCAGATGGGCATTCACCGCGGTATCGAACCAGCTGTAATAGACCACATTGTTGACATGACCGTACACATCGTTGTCCATCCACCGGGTGTCGATGCGACGAAAAACCTTGAAAGCGCTGCGCGGTTCGGCTTGGGGACGGGGGTTGGGCGTGGAAGTCATTGGGCACGATTTTGCCAGCGTCGCCAGTACGCCTGGGCGACACGGTAGGTATTGACTTGCACCTGGACCGTGTCTTCAATGTGCGTCCCATAACCCCCAGCCATGGCGAAGGCCAAAGGCAAGCGACGGGTGAATGCCCAGTCAAACACACGGCGGTCACGCGCCTCCAAACCATCGAAGCTCAGTTTGAGCCGCCCCAGCCGGTCGCCTTCGTGCGGGTCGGCACCTGCCAGATAAATCACCAGATCAGGGTCAAAGCGGGACTCCACCGTGATCAAGGCCTGGTCCAGGGCCTCCAGGTAAGCATCGTCGTCACAGCCGTCGGGCAGCTCCACATCCAGGTCGCTGCTTTCTTTGGCAAATGGAAAGTTGCGCGCCCCGTGCAGCGAGAGCGTGAACACCTGTGGGTCGTTGGCAAAAATACGCGCCGTTCCGTTGCCTTGGTGAACGTCCAAATCAACAATGGCCACCTTCAAAGGCCGCACATAGCGGCGCCCCCACTCAGCCTGCATCAAGCGGGTAGCGACGGCCGCATCGTTGAACACACAAAAGCCGCTGCCATGGTCGGCATAGGCGTGGTGGGTGCCGCCTGCCAAATTGGCGGCCAAGCCTTCGCCACCCCAAAGGGCCGCACGCGCGGCCATCACGGTAGCCCCTGCGGAACGGCGCGAACGCTCGACCATGGCCGGGCTCCAGGGAAATCCAATCTCGCGCTGCGCTTGCGCGCTCAGACTGCCCTGCACCACCGACTGAATGTACTCAGGCGTGTGAACCAAGGCCAGCTCGCCATCGGTTGCGGGTTGGGCGGCCAGCATCTCGATCTCCGGAACTTCTTGGGCCAAACGTTCCCGCAACAAGCGGTACTTGGCCATGGGAAAACGGTGTCCTTCGGGCAAAGGCAGTACAAATTGGTCTGAATAAAAAGCGCGCATAAGCCTTGGAAGCCGCATCAATCAAGGCTCCATTGTCGCCAAGACCGACAAGCCTCGGGTTTTAGAAAGCCGCCTCTAAACAGAGCCCGAAAGGCCTCAAACCTCTTGCAAAACCCCGGGATAACCCTAAACTTCATCCCAATGCTGCATCGCAACATTTTTTGCAATCTCTCTCTTAACTTTTGGAGCACCCTATGTTGAACGTTGAACAAATCGCCGCCACAAACAAAGCCAACCTGAACAACCTGTTTGGTTTGACCAACCAAGCTTTTGCTGGCGTTGAGAAATTGGTGGAATTGAACCTGACTGCTGCACGCGCTGCATTGACTGAGTCTGCCGACCACGCCAAAGCCGTGTTGAGCGTGAAAGACGCTCAAGAACTGTTGGCCTTGCAAGCTGGTTTGTTGCAGCCTTTGGCTGAGAAGTCTGCTGCTTACAGCCGCCACATCTATGACATCGCTTCAAGCACTGGCGCTGACCTGAGCAAAGCTTTCGAAGGCAAGGCTGCTGAAGGCCAACAAGCTTTCGTGAACTACATCGACGCTGCTTTGAAAAACGCACCTGCTGGCTCTGAGTCTGCTGTGGCTTTCTTCAAGCAAGCCGTGAGCGCTGGCAACAACGCTGTGGAATCTGTGCAAAAAGCGGTCAAGCAAGCTGCTGACATCGCTGAAACCAACTTCCAAACCGTGACAGAAACTGCTGTCAAGGCCACAAAAACCGCTTCTAAGAAGCGTTAATTTGTAACAGTTGTCTCCTCGGGTCCTTCGTCACCATCGGGTGCAGGATCCCTTCAAGGGCTCGTCGCAAGACGGGCCCTTTTTTTATTGGCCCGTTTATCGGCTCGCCTTTATCAAGCCGCTTGCATCACTGCGCTGCCAAAGCGGCACGCAGTTTGGGCAGGGCTTGCAACATGGCCTGGCGCCCTGCTTCGATCGAACGGCGACGGGCGCTGAACTCGGCACTACCTACATTGCCCAAGTTGGGACGCACCACCAAATCAGCCTCGCGCAACTCAAAGCTGTTGATGCTCTTGCCCATGATGGTGAAGGTTTGCATCAAGATTTGAAACATATCGCCGGTTTTGCCGGCTTCAGGCACGCTGGAGATGTCGACAGCCAGGATGTATTCACCGCCCATTTGACGGGCATAGCGCACGGGCACGGGCGAGACCAAACCCCCGTCTACAAATTCACGGTTACCGATGCGCACCGGTTCAAACACCGAGGGCACCGAACTCGAGGCACGCACCGCCGTGCCCACATCGCCACGCTGAAACAGCACACCCTGGCCGGTGTGCAAGTCGGTGGCCACAATGCCCAGCGGCATTTTGAAATCTTCAATCCGCTGGCCGCCGGTTTTGCTGTTGACATAACGCGCCAAGGCGTCGCCGCGCATCATGCCGCGACCCAGCAAGGGCACGGTCCAGTCGGTGATGGTGGCCTCTTCCATGGTCTCGGCCACTTGCTGCAACTGCGCCCCGGTTTTGCCACTGGCATACAGCGCCGCCACCACACTGCCTGCCGAGGTGCCCACCACCAAGTCAGGCCTCAGACCGGCTTCTTCCAACACCTGAATCACCCCTACGTGGGCGAAACCACGTGCTGCACCACCGCCCAAGGCCAGGCCAAATTTGGGCGGACGTTTGGGCGCAGGCGTTTCAGCGCTTGGGGCTGGCCCACCCACCACAGGTGCCACGGGGGCCTGCGTGGCGCACCCCACCAAAGCCAAGACCACGCTCACACCCAGCAACCAACGACAACTGATCATCCAAACCGTCCTTTGAGGAAATTCCGAAAAAGAGTGATTGTCCCGGATGCGGCAATCCCGCATAATTGACGTTTACGTAAACGTAAACTCAACCTTTTCACACTTTCATTCTTCAGGAGACCCTCATGGACATCAAAGGCAAAGTTTTCATCGTCACCGGCGGCGCATCAGGCCTGGGTGAAGGCACCGCACGCGCCTTGGCCGCACACGGTGGCCAGGTGGTGATTGCCGATATGCAAGCCGACAAAGGCGAAGCCGTGGCGCGCGAAATTGGTGGCGCCTTCGTCAAATGCGATGTCAGTAGCGAAGCCGATGGCCAAGCCGTGGTCGCCAAGGCCGTGTCCTTGGGCAAATTGATGGGCCTGGTGAACTGCGCAGGCATCGCCCCCGCAGAAAAAACTGTCGGCAAACACGGCGCGCACAAGCTCGATGTGTTCAACAAAACCATCACCGTCAACCTGGTGGGCAGCTTCAATATGATCCGCTTGGCCGCTGAAGCCATGAGCAAAAACGAGCCCGAAGCCACGGGCGAACGCGGTGTGATGATCTCCACCGCTTCTGTAGCGGCTTACGACGGTCAAATTGGCCAAGCCGCCTACAGCGCCTCCAAGGGTGGCGTGGTCGGAATGACCTTGCCCATTGCCCGCGACTTGGCCCGCAACGGCATTCGCAACATGACCATTGCCCCCGGCATCTTTGGCACCCCCATGATGTTTGGCATGCCCCAAGACGTGCAAGACACTCTGGCTGCCAGCGTGCCCTTCCCTTCTCGTTTGGGCACGCCCCAAGACTACGCCAAGCTTGCGCTGCATATTTTTGAAAACGATATGCTCAATGGCGAAGTCATCCGCTTGGACGGCGCCATTCGCTTGGCACCGAAATAAGCAGGTCACGACGGGAAAAGCCGGAGGGTCTGCCTAGAATCGACCCTCCACGTTTTTCCCTGCCATGGCCATCCCCCAGTCTTTCATCCAAGAACTCCTCGCCCGCGTTGACGTGGTCGAGGTGGTGGGCCGCTATGTGCAGCTCAAAAAGGGCGGCGCCAACTTCATGGGGCTGTGTCCCTTCCACGGCGAAAAATCTCCCTCGTTCTCTGTCAGCCCTGCCAAACAGTTTTTCCATTGCTTTGGTTGCGGTAAAAACGGCAACGCCATCGGCTTCTTGATGGAGCATGCCGGCATGACGTTTGTAGAAGCAGTCAAAGACCTGGCGCAAAACGTCGGCATGCAAGTGCCCGAAGAAGACATCTCGCCCCAAGACCGCGCGCGCGCCGCAGAGCAACGCCAAAAACAAGCCACACTCACCGATGTGCTGGAAAAAGCCGGTGAGGCCTACCGCAAACATTTACGCAACTCGCCCCAAGCCATTGCCTACTTCAAGGGCCGGGGCTTGAGCGGCGAAATCGCCAAGCAGTTTGGTTTGGGTTACGCGCCTGAAGGTTGGCGCAGCTTGGCCAGCGTGTTTCCCGACTACCAAGACCCCCTACTAGCTGAAAGCGGCTTGGTCATCGTGAACCAAGAAGACGGCTCAGAAGAAAAACGCTACGACCGCTTCCGCGACCGCGTGATGTTTCCCATCCGCAACGTCAAGGGCGAGTGCATTGGCTTTGGTGGCCGCGTCTTAGGTGAAGGCACGCCCAAATACCTCAACTCCCCCGAAACCCCGGTGTTCAGCAAAGGCCGCGAGTTGTATGGCCTGTTTGAAGCCCGCAACGCCCTGCGCGATGCGGGCTATGTGCTGGTGACCGAAGGCTATATGGACGTGGTGGCGTTGGCCCAGCTGGGTTTTCCCAACGCGGTGGCCACGCTGGGCACCGCCTGCACGCCCGACCATGTGCAAAAGTTGTTTCGCTTCACCGACAGCGTGGTGTTCAGCTTTGACGGCGATGGCGCAGGCCGACGTGCCGCCCGCAAGGCGCTCGATGGCGCCCTACCCTATGCCACCGATGTGCGCAGCGTGAAGTTTTTGTTCTTACCCGCCGAGCACGACCCCGACAGCTACATCCGCGAATTCGGCAAAGAAGGTTTTGCCCATTGCGTGACCGAAGCCATGCCCCTGAGCCGCTTTTTGATTGAAGTGGCGCGCGAAGGCTGCGACTTGCACACCGCAGAAGGCCGCGCCCACATGGCCAGCAATGCCAAGCCGATGTGGATGGCCTTGCCCGATGGCGCCCTCAAGCGCCAATTGCTGAGCGAAATTGCTGAGTTAGCCGACTTGGGCACCCACGAGCTGCAAGACCTGTGGATTCCCCCTACCCCGACCAGCACGACAGCCCGCACCGGTGAATTCAGAAAATCCTCCAAATTCAAACCGCGTGAACGGCCACCGCAAAATTGGAAACGTGGCGCACGCCAAATTCCCGCAGGACGTGCCGACCATGCAGCGCGTGTCTTGCTGTCGAACATGGAGATTTGGGAACAACTCTCCAACGAAGACCACAACCTGTTGTGCGATCTGGCGCCTCCCCACGGCCCCTTGTTTGTGTGGATCGATCACCAGCACCACGAACACGGCAACCAGTCGTGGGGCGCGCTGCGCGAGGGTTTGCGCGAACAAGAATTTGAAGACATGGCCTTGCGCGTCATGGCCACGGCCTTCAAACCCTTGCTCGACGACGATGGCAAACCCATGCCGGATGCCGCCTCCCCCGAAGAACAAGCCCAAGAGGCGGCGCTAGAACTGCGCGGCATGCTCAACCGCATGTTGATTGAAAACCTCAAGGCCCAAGAAACCGAAGCCATCGAAGCGGCCAAAGACGACCCCACAGCCTTGCAGCGCTACCGCGCCCTGCAAACACGCCGCCGTCAGCTTGAACTCAACAGCCCCAGCACTGCGCAAAGCCAGGATTGATGCGCCTTGGCCATGGGATGGCCTCGGTTTGATGGTATAATCCGCTCTCTTCAGCAAGCGCGACAGCAACACCTCCGGGCCCGGCCAACCGTGACACAAGCGCACGACTCGCCAAATTACCGCAAGGATTGCATTCCAAATGTTCGCCCATACAACTTGCCTGTAAGAGTTCCCCTTTTTTCTGTTTCTCTATGCGCCGGGTTTTGTGGCGCTGTGTATTTGTTTCTTTGATGTCTAGGAGTTTTCATGCCTGTTGACCGCAAGTCCAAGAAGCCTGTTGCGAAAACGGCCCCCAAAGCCGCTGCCAAAGCAGTTACGAAAGCCACAAAGCCCGTTGCCAAATCGGCGGCTAAACCAGCCGCCAAGCCTGCAACGAAAGCCAAACCAGTGCCTGCCTCCAAATCAAAGCCCTCTGCGACCAAAGCTGCTGTCAAACCTGCAGCCAAGCCTGCTGCCAAACCCGCCGCCAAAGCGGTGAAAGCCAAAGCCGAAGCACCGAAAAAGAAAGTCGCAGCCGTCGAGGCCCACGCGCCCAAAGCAGCTGCCAAAAAAGCCCCGGCTAAAAAGGCAGGCAAAGCCAAAGGCAAAAAAGTCAGCACCGATGACGAAGACCTCGGTGACATCGAAGCTGACCTCGAAGGCGAACCCGTCGTAGAAGCCGGCGCAGAAAAGGTCAAACCCCTGCGCATGAAGATCAGCAAGGCCAAAGAACGTGCCTTGATGAAAGAGTTTGGTTTGGACGAAACCGTGCTGTCTGAAGAAGACATGCAAAAGCGTCGCTTGCGCCTGAAAACCCTGATCAAACTCGGTAAGACACGTGGCTATCTGACGCACGGTGAAATTTCTGACCACTTGCCCGACAAGTTGGTCGACGCCGAAACACTCGAAGTCGTGATCAGCATGTTGAACGACATGGGTGTCGCGGTGTACGAACACACCCCAGACGCAGAAACCCTGCTGCTCAACAACAACGCGCCCACCGCAGCCACCGAAGAAGAAGCCGAAGAAGAAGCTGAAGCCGCGCTGTCCACTGTGGACAGCGAATTCGGCCGCACCACCGACCCCGTGCGCATGTACATGCGCGAAATGGGTACCGTGGAGTTGCTGACGCGCGAAGGTGAAATCGAAATCGCCAAGCGCATCGAAGGCGGCTTGATGGACATGATGGAAGCCATCAGCGGCTCCCCTGCCACCATTGCCGCCATCTTGGGCATGGCCGAAGAAATTCGCCAAGACAAGGTGGTGATCTCCACGGTGGTGGACGGCTTCAACAACTTGAACGAAGCCGACGACTATGTGGCCGAAGAAGACTTCGACGAATTCGACGAAGAAGACGATGACGATGGCAAAGGTGGCTCCAAAGCACTGACCAAGAAATTGGAAGAGTTGAAGAACCAAGCCTTGGAACGATTCGACCGCATGGCCGTCTTGTTCGAAAAACTGCGCAAGACCTACGACAAAGAAGGCTACGGCACACCGGCTTACCTCAAAGCGCAAAGCGCCTTGACTGCCGAACTGATGAGCATTCGCTTCACCGCTAAAACCATTGAAAAACTGTGCGACATGGTGCGCGGACAAGTGGACGAAGTGCGTAAAAAAGAACGCGAACTGCGCCGCATCATTGTCGACAAGTGCGGCATGCCACAAGCCACCTTCGTCAAAGACTTCCCCCCTAATTTGCTGAACTTGAAGTGGGTTGAAAAACAAGCGGCCGCTGGCAAGCCCTGGTCCACCACCATGGGCCGCTTCATTCCGCCCGTGCAAGAGCTGCAACAAAACCTGATCGACTTGCAGTCGCGCGTGGTGGTGCCGTTGATGCAACTCAAAGACATCAACAAGCGCATGAACCAAGGCGAAGCCGCCTCACGTCATGCCAAGAAAGAAATGATCGAAGCCAACTTGCGCTTGGTCATTTCGATTGCCAAAAAATACACCAACCGTGGTTTGCAGTTCCTCGACTTGATCCAAGAAGGCAACATTGGTTTGATGAAGGCCGTGGACAAGTTTGAATACCGTCGCGGCTACAAGTTCTCAACCTACGCCACCTGGTGGATTCGCCAAGCGATCACCCGCTCCATCGCCGATCAAGCGCGCACGATTCGCATTCCTGTGCACATGATCGAGACCATCAACAAGATGAACCGCATCAGCCGCCAACACTTGCAAGAGTTTGGTTTCGAGCCAGATGCCAGCGTCTTGGCCGAGAAGATGGAAATTCCAGAAGACAAGATCCGCAAGATCATGAAGATCGCCAAAGAGCCGATCTCGATGGAAACACCGATTGGTGATGATGACGACAGCCACTTGGGCGACTTCATCGAAGACAGCGTCAACACCGCACCGATCGAAGCTGCGATGCAAGCAGGCTTACGTGATGTGGTCAAAGACATCTTGGATGGCCTGACGCCACGCGAAGCCAAAGTGCTGCGCATGCGCTTTGGTATCGAGATGACCAGCGACCACACCTTGGAAGAAGTAGGCAAGCAGTTTGACGTCACGCGCGAACGCATTCGTCAAATTGAAGCCAAGGCTTTGCGCAAGTTGAAGCACCCCAGCCGCAGTGACAAACTGCGCAGTTTCATCGATACGATGTAACCCTGGTGACTTCTCATAATCCCCCGCAAGCCTTGGGCTCGCGTGGGATTTTCTTTTTTCGGTCGCATGCTCGGCCCGGTTGAGGGTTATCACTCTTGAGAACACATGCCAAGCCCAAATAATCGAGCCACTTTCCGATCAGGGCTATTGCATGTCATTGACACGTCGCACACTTCTCGCCGCATTAGGGGCTGTTTCCAACACTGCTGCATGGGCTCAAGGCGCAACAGGTTTTCCCAATCGCCCCATCAAGATCGTGCCCTTCGGCACCGCTGGCGGCCCGATTGACACCTTGGCCCGAATTTACGGCGACAAGCTTCAGCAACGCTGGGGACAAGCCATTGTGGTGGACCCTAAACCTGGTGCCAGCGGCATCATTGCAGCCGACTATGTCGCCAAATCAGCGCCCGATGGCTACACCGTGATGATGACCTTGCCCCTCACGCATGTGAACAACGCCATCTTGCAACCCAAACTGCCCTACGACCCCATCAAAAGCTTTAGCCCGTTGAGCATGCTGGCTGTCGGCGGGCCGATGCTGGTGGTGCGTGCGAATGCACCGCTGAACAACCTCAAAGATTTGGTTGAATACGCGAAGAAAAAAGGTAGCCTCAGTTATGGCACTTGGGGTAACGGATCTTCGGCCCATCTGTTCGGTGAATTGCTCGCACAACAGTCGGGCACCCAGTTGGTCCATGCGGCCTATAAATCAGAAGCGGCGGCACACAACGATTTGTTGGGTGAATTGCTCGATTTCGCCTGGGCCAACCCGTCGACAGCACGGGCTCAAGTGCAAGGCGGAAAACTGAAGGTGCTAGGGGTGGCAGGCACACGTCGTGTCTCCACCATGCCTCAGATCAGCACTTTCTCGGAGCAAGGTTTCAAAGGCTTTGATGTAGACAGCTGGATCGGCATGTACGCACCGGCGAACTTACCCACTGAACTGCAAAACACATGGGTTACCGCGCTGCGCGAAATCACCGCCATGCCAGAGGTGCAAGCCAAACTCATCAGCTTTGGCTTCGAGCCGTTGGGCAACACACCGCAACAATTCATGGAGGTTTTCAAAGCTGACTATCCCCGTGTGTCTGAACTGATCAAAGCGGCTGGCATTTAAGTGAGCCGAGGAAATCACATGAGCGAATCACCATCCACCCCCGTACGCACCATCCCTATCCATGTGGATACGGGGACGGCTTATCACAAGCCTCCACCCACCTCCAATTTAGAAATGACCCAAGTGGGCCGTGGCACCCCCATGGGGGAACTGTTACGTCGCTATTGGCATCCCATTGGCATCCTCAGCGATGCCAACCACACACCACGCCAAGTCCGCGTGTTAGGTGAAGACTTGATTTTGTTCAGAGACAAAAAAGGTCGTCCAGGTTTGGTCTATCCACACTGCGCACACCGCGGCACCTCCTTGTTTTACGGCAAGGTGGAAGACAAGGGCATCCGTTGCTGCTACCACGGCTGGCTGTTCGATGCAGAGGGTCATTGCTTGGAACGCCCCTGCGAACCTGGCAGTGATGAACACCGTCACAAAGTACGGCAGCCTTGGTACCCGGTGCAAGAGCTTTATGGCTTGATTTGGGCTTATATGGGGCCACCCGAGAAAAAACCTGTTCTGCCCCGTTACGAATGTTTAGAAACTTTGGAAGAAGGCGAGTTTTTAGAAGTCAACGACCACAGCATTGGCGGTGGTGGTCCGCAAATCATTCCCTGCAATTGGTTGCAACACTACGAGAATTTGGTTGACCCCTTTCATGTGGTCATCTTGCATTCGTCCTTCAGCGGGACGCAGTTTGTCGAACAAATGGCCGTGATGCCCAAGGTGACCTGGGACACCCAAGAACACAGTGTGCGCACCATCTCGCTGCGCGACTTGCCCGATGGCCAAACCTTGCGTCGCATCAGCGAAGCCGGTTTACCCACGCTGCGCGTCATCCCCAGTCCGCGCATCGGACGCTATGGCATGGTGGAATCATTGGGATGGGTCTTACCCATCGATGACCATTCGTTTCGGATTTATGTCGTCGGACGGGTCAAAGAAGAAGGTGAGCTCGTCAAGATGCGCTCGCGCCTGAACGGCAAATTGTGGGAAGAGCTGACCGAAGAAGAACACCAACAATTCCCTGGCGACTACGAAGCCATGGTCAGCCAAGGTGCCATTGCTCACCATTCGGAAGAACACTTGGCTCAGTCAGACATTGGGATCGTGAAGTTGCGTCGCCTGCTCCAACTGCAACTGCAACGCGTCAAAGATGGGTTAGACCCCGCAGGCGTGAGTTTTGACCCCAACTGTGCGCCGGTCAAATTTTCGGCGGGTAACTTTCTGGTGCCTCGAGAATAAGCACGCCGTTAAAACTTTGGAGGCGTGTTAGCCATGAGCTTTTGTTGGGTTTCGTCGATTTCAATGCGAATCAAACGACGCAATTCCACCAAAGCCTCATGGTGGGTTTCAAAATTTTGGAGCATGCTGTAAGAGTCTTCAGCAAACGTACACAGCACCTCATGCGACACCGCTTCGTAACGGTTGTGCCGCTCAATCACATACCAAGTGTTTTGAAAGTCCATGCTATCCCCGTTTATTCATTTGCAAGCAGGTTGTAGTTTTTGAATGACTTTAACAAGGCCTCGTGTGCGTTGGGGCTGATGCCCATGAGAGGGGGACGAACCAGCTCCCAGTCGGCTTGACGAAAGTGCATCGACAGAAAAAGTTTCAGCGATGCGATCATGGGTTGGTCGCCGATGGCGGCCATCAACTCGGTCACCCGGTCATCTGGCTTTCGAACTTTCATGCCACTGATGACGGTCGTTTGCGCCCCCATGTCGTGGGACAAAAGATGCTTGATCACCAGCGGAATCAAGTTTGCAAACGCAGATAAAACCACCGTCGGTTTTAACACCACCACGTTAGCTTCGTGCGTCGGAATCACAATCAGCTCCGACCTGAATGCCCGCATCAAATCGAGCGTGTGTGACGGATGCATGTCTTGATCAACCACGCCTCTGACCACCAATGGAAACTCCCGCTTCAATTCATTGATGGTGGCTTCAGGCACATCCAACCGCGAAGCACCACCCAACTGATGCAGGTACAGCTGCCAATGGCTCAAATTGACCTGTCGAATCAGTTGCTGAAAGAACGCCAACATGGCGCTTTGCCCAATAGGTTGGTAATGCAAAGGTGGCGTGACCAAGAAGCGCTGAATGCCTAGATCATGCGCACTTCGGATCAGTTGCACCGCATCGGCCATGGTGGTTGAACTCACGCCCAACATCACATCTTGCGCCGAGACGCCCGATTGGATGAGATGCGTCAGCGCATTGAGTTTTTCGGCGCTAGAAAAACAAGCGCCCTCGCCTGCATACCCAAAAACAGCAAATCGTTGCATGCCTTTGGCAGACAGATTTCGCACATGCGCACATAACCTCACCACATCCACATTGAAATCAGTTTTCAGTGGCGTCAACACATCGACCCAAACGCCTGAAATATCGTCTTGATAGGCTACGGCTTCAAGCATCCTAGACACTCACTTCTCAGTAGAAAGTATGTATGGTATCGAATCAGCATACAGGACCGCCCCCGCGATATCCCTTGCTATGGGCTTGAACACCTCGCAGGAGTCAACTAGTTCTTTGGAATTACCCTCGACACACCATCTCTCTTGATAATAGATCCATCGGTCAACGCAATAGAAAGTATGGAAATGGATCTGTGGCGCATGCTCAGTCTGGATGTGGCAAGTGGTTTCTCCGCCCTAGATCTTGCGGGTGGTTTGATAGTTTGCTTAGGAGCTATTTGGTTTGGCGCGTCGTTGGCAAAAAAACAAACACGTGCGTTTTCTACGCTGCAACATCCCGCCATGGAGAAGCCCACGCCAGGTGAAGGCCATTTACCGGGGGTCAATTTTTTCGACTACGGTGACATGCGTTTTTTGCATCTTGCAAGCCCTGCCGTGCAAGGGTCGATGAAGATCAGCAAACCCTTTGAAATCCATCTCGACTACCAACAGCGCATGATGGCTTGGTTGTTGTTGGCTGATTTAGATCGCGTGTGTGATCAACACATCATGCAGCTGGGCTTGGGTGCCGCGTCGTTGACCAAGTTTTGCCACACGCAATTGAACATGCAGACCACCGCAGTTGAATTGAATCCACAGGTCATCAACACATGCAGACAGTGGTTCCATCTGCCTGCGGATGATGACAAATTACAGGTGCTGCTGGCGGATGCAGCCGATGTCGTACGCCAAGCCACATGGCATGGGCACATCGATGTACTCCAAGTCGATTTGTACGACCAAGAGGCCGCTTGTCCTGTGCTCGACAGCGAAGATTTTTACCGTGACTGTCGTGACTTACTCCGCCTCGAAGGGTGCATGGTGGTGAACCTATTTGGTCAGGCTTGCAACACGGACGAAAGTCTGAAAAGAATCACAGCAGCGTTTGGTGCTGATGGCGTCTGGTGCTTCAAACCCACCGCAGCAGGCAACACAGTGGTGTTGGCATGGCGTCAGCCTCGCTTGTTTGACAAACCCGCCTTGCAATCACAAGCTCAGGCGATTGAGGCACGCTGGCCATTACCGGCCACCAAGTGGTTGAAAGTTTTGGGACCTGTGATGTGATTGAGGGTTTACGCCCTGTGCGCTTGCCAACGCTTTTTAGACAATGCTGCGACAGAGCTATGAGGCTTGATTCACCCACGGGATACTTATGCGCTTAAACAACAAAGTCGTCGTCGTCACCGCTGCCGGGCAAGGCATTGGCAGAGCAGCCGCGCTCGCCATGGCTGCAGAAGGCGCGCAGGTTTGGGCCACCGACATCAACCCAGCAGCACTGGCCAGCTTGTCGGGGATTCCCAATATTCAAACGGCCTTGCTCGATGTCATGAAGCAAGACGAGATTGAGCAATTTTTTGCGCCATTGCCCGTGGTCGATGTGTTGTTCAACTGCGCAGGCGTGGTCCACAACGGAACGATTTTGGATGCGCGCAACGCAGACTGGGACATGGCATTCAACCTCAACGCCCGCGCACAGTTTTGGGCCATTCAAGCTGTCCTGCCCAAGATGCTCAAACAAGGACGCGGCAGCATCATCAACATGGCCAGCATTGCCAGCAGCATCAAAGGGTTGGCCAGCCGCTTTGTGTATGGGGCCTCCAAAGCGGCCGTCATTGGTCTGACCAAGGCCGTGGCAGCAGACTATGTGACCCAGGGCATTCGTTGCAATGCCATTGCCCCGGGCACCGTTGACACGCCATCCTTGGCAGACCGCATCAATGCTTATGACGATCCGATTCAGGCCCGCAAAAATTTCATTGCACGCCAACCCATGGGACGTCTCGCGGTAGCAGAAGAAATTGCCCCTGTGATCGTTTTTTTAGCCAGTGATGAAGCGCAGTTTGTGACAGGGCAAACTTATGCGGTTGACGGTGGCATGACCATTTAAGCGAGCTCTCACACCATTCACGGCGGGTGACCATCATTTTTTCGTTTGAAAACTGGCCGTCTCGCCGGGTTTGAGCGGATGCACTTTGATGCTGGGGCTTTTCATGAAATCCATGAATTGAGCCAACGTGCCTTTTGCCAGTGGATTGGCACCATAGTGCATGGCGATGACGTTAGGAATTCTCATCAACTCATTCGCGGCATAGGCGGCTTCTTTCGGACCCATGGTGAAGTTGCCGCCAATTGGAATCAACACCAAGTCTGGCTTGTAGTAATCGGCGATGAACTTCATGTCGCTGAACAGCCCGGTATCACCCATGTGGTAAATCTTGAACCCATCCTCCATCTCAATGATGAAACCCACCGGTTCACCCCCGACATGAATTTCGTCTTTGTTGGTCGCCGGATTTTTCCAGTTGATGACCGACGAATGCTCGGCATGCACGGGTGTCACTTGGATACCTGGGCTAGGCTCCACAACACCCGATTTGTTAAAACGCGGCGCAAGCTCAGGCGGCAAGATACCCAATGCCACGACCGAAGCATTCATGTCACCCGGCGCATACATCGGCACATGGTTGAGCTTGGCAATGGCTGGTGCATCGGCGAAATGGTCCAAATGGCCATGCGTGACCAACAACACATCGACTTTGCCCAAATTCTCCAGCGTTTTGAACTCCACCGGGGTCAAAGGATTGGCCTTGAGCCACGGATCGGTGATGATGACCTTCCCTGCTGGCGAAGTGATTTTGAAAGCTGCTTGCCCCAACCACTGCACCTTCACCGGTGCGGTTTGAGCTTGCGCCCACAAGCTGTTGAGCGCCATGGCGCAAGCGATCAAAAATTTCATACGACTGTTCATGTGGGGGTCTCCATAGGGGATGCGGGGTGGAAATCTTGTTTCAACCGCAAGTTTGCCTGCAATTCGTCGCTTGCGACGATTTTCTGGCTTACCTAGGCCACTTAAGCTTGGCCAAAAACCACTCCCTCCTCTTATGCGACAAAAATCCCGCGCCGTTATTGCCCGAGATCACTCTGGTACCGTCACCGTTGAAGACATTTGGGTCGAGGCCCCGCGCCATGGGGAGGTCATGATCAAAATGGAAGCCTGTGGCGTGTGCCACAGCGATTTGTCCACCGCCAAAGGTGTGATCCCCCTGCCCCCACCCGTTGTACTGGGCCACGAGGGTGCCGGTCGCATCGTGTCGGTCGGTGAAGGTGTGAAAGGCTTGGCGGTGGGCGACCGCGTGATCACCTCATTCGTCAGCATGTGCGGACACTGCCGCTACTGCACCACGGGCCGCCCCCAGCTGTGTGATCAAAACAGCCGCACCGCGTTCACCCTGCCTGATGGCACGGTGCGCACCTTTGACATGGCCAACCAAGCGTTGAACGTCTTGTGCGGCTGCGGCGTGATGTCTGAGTACGCCACGCTGCACATGGACAACCTGGTCAAAGTCGATCAACCCGACATTTCCATGGAATGCTGCGCACTCATCAGCTGCGGCGTGATGACAGGCGTTGGCGCTGTGATCAACACGGCCAAACTCACGGCAGGGTCCATCGCTGTGGTGTTTGGTGCAGGCGGTGTTGGACTCAATGCCATCCAAGGCTGCGCCATCGCTGGTGCCGCCATGATCGTGGCGGTGGATCGCTCGGACCACAAATTGGAACTGGCTCGCCTGTTTGGTGCCACCCACACCCTCAACGCCAGCCACGATGACAACATCGTCAAAACCTTGAAAAAACTCACCGGTGGCGGCGCCGATTACGCCTTTGAATGCGTGGGCTTGGGCAGCGTGGTGGCACAAGCCTATGGTGCGCTACGCAAAGGCGGCACCGCCGTGTCGGTGGGCGTAGCCAGCACACAAGACACCACCACACTCAAAACAGTCACTCTGTCGTTGGAAGAAAAAACCCTCAAAGGCAGCTACTACGGCTCAGCCCGCCCGCGCGAAGACTTTCCGCGCTTGATGTCGCTCTACCGCAATGGCCAATTAAAGCTGGACGAACTCATCACCCACCGTTACCCTTTAGAGCAAGCACCGCAAGCATTTGAAGACTTGGCGCAAGGTCGCAATGCACGCGGCATGATTGTGTTTTCTTAATTTCTAACAGCGCATGAAAATTTTGCCCCACACACTCCGCATCACAGCGGCTTTGCTGAGCCTGTTTGGTTTGGTGCCAGTCCCCGCGCAAGCGCAATCCAACTACCCCAATAAACCCATCAAAATCGTGGTGCCCTTTCCTGCGGGAGGCACATCCGATGTGCTGGCGCGCATGATCGGCGTGAAGATCACCGAAGCTTGGGGGCAACCTGTGGTGGTAGAAAACCGCCCAGGCTCGAGTGGCAACTTGGGTGCGGATGTGGTTGCCAAATCGGCACCTGATGGCTACACCTTCGCATTGATGGACATTGGCAATTTGGTCATCAGCCCGGCGCTCTATAAATTACCGTTCAATGTGTTGAATGACTTTGCACCTATCTCCATGGTGGCTTACTCACCGCACCTGTTGGTCGTGAGCAGCCAAATACCGGCGAACACCACGGCTGAATTGATTGCCTATGCCAAAGCGCAAAAAGGAAAAGTCAACTTTGCCGCAGCCGCTGGCATGGGCAGTGCCACACACTTGGCTGGCGTGGTGTTTGCCAAGCGCAGCGGCATTGACTGGGGGTATGTGCCCTATAAAGGGGGCTCACAAGCCATGACAGATCTGATTGGCGCCCAAGTAGATGTCACCTTCAACGGCATGGTGGCCACCTACCCTCATGTGAAGTCGGGAAAAATCAAACTGTTGGCGGTCTCCAGTGACAAGCGTAATTCCCAGCTGCCCGATGTACCGACTGTTGCAGAGACGCTGCCCGGGTTTCTAACCGGAAGCTGGCAAGGTCTGTTGGCTCCTGCAGGTACACCCAAAGCCATCATCGACAAAGTCAATGCCGAAGTCATCCGCATCACAGCTTTGCCAGACATCAAAGAACGCCTGAGCACACTGGGTGCAGAGCCCTCTCACATGAGCGCGCAGGAATTGGCACAGTGGATGAAAAAAGAAATTCCCGCCATGGCCAAAATTGTCAAAGATGAAAAAATAAGCGTGGAATAAATAACAAATAGCCCCTCAGATACGTGATGACGCTTAAAGCTAGATAGGATTCATTGAAAGGGTTATCCGCTTTACAAGACAACCCAAGATATGCAAGCATTGCTCCCCCTGTGCTTCATCTCAAAGGTTTCAAACCATGGAAATAACCCATCACACCTTGGCTGAACTGTTCAAACAACTCGGACTGGCCAATGACCGCAAGTCCATCGAATCGTTCTTAAAAGCACACCGCCCCATGAACGCGTCCACACGCATCGAAGATGCTGCGTTTTGGACGCCTAGCCAAAGCCACTTCATCAAAGAACAATTGGCCAACGATGCCGATTGGGCTGAGTTGTTAGACCAACTGAGCTTGGCCTTGCGTTGAATCACACCCGATGATTCAGGGCTAACATGCTGCAATACCTACAAGACTGAAACAATTTATGGCTACTTTTGTCGATCAACTCAAAGCTGAAATTTCACGCATCGCTAAAAAAGAAGTGCGCGCAGAAACCAAGCAACTTAAAAAAGCTTCGGCGCAGTACCGTTCTGACATTGCGGCTTTGAAACGCCACATTGCCAGTTTAGAAACCAGCCTCAAAAGACTGAGCAAAAACCAACCCAAGCCAGCGTTGGAAGTCAAAGCGTCCGCCACAGGACTGCGCTTTCGTGCAGGTGGCTTCGCCACATTGCGCAAAAAATTTGCCATGTCGGCCGAACAAATGGGTAAATTGCTTGGCGTCTCTGCCCAGTCTGTTTACCACTGGGAGGCGGGCAAATCACGCCCGCGTGCAAGTCAGTTGCCAGCCATTGCTGCGGCCCGCACACTGACAAAAAAAGAAGCCTGGGCGAAGATCAGCTGATCAAACCCTACGAGGCTTTGCCATCCACCAAAATGAACGCAACGCGCGCGGCTTGTCCTGATCGATTGGCCCACGCATGGTTGGTGCCACGCTGGATCAACACATCACCCGCACGCAAGGTGGTTTCCCCTTTGTCCATGATGGCCACCAGCTCGCCTTCTAGCATCAGCGCGTAATCGACCGTTGCTGTGCGGTGCATGCCCGGATGCTCGCCAGGTTTGGGCGCATGCTGTGCGTCGCGGTACATGCTGCCAAAGGTAGCATGCAACATCTGCTCCAAAACTTGCGGGTCTTTGGGCTCTGGCGGGAAATCGATGATGCGCAGCACAGTCCCGCCTGGCGGTGGCGCTACACCTTGGTGCTCAGCAATTCGATCGGGGGCATGCACAGACGCAGGCGACGCCTGGGTGCACCACAAATTCGTCACCCGATACCCAGGACGCTCGGGCACCAGACGCACAGCAGGAGAAGGTCCGTCTGCCACGATCGACGACACGCCCTGCGCATCATCACCCGTGACCACGCGCCGAATGGGTGGGAGGTTCATGTCAGTTTTTCTCCAGATTCAAACGCGGCACCAAATCTGAGTGCAGGCGATACGTACTTTGAATACGCGCTTTGAACTGCTCAGCATTCAAGTAGGCCGGCACTTGTTGCAGTGTCTGAGCGGTTTGCTTGAAGCCTTCGGTCTCCAGCACTTTTTGACACAGGCTTTGCAACTTGGCCAACGTGTCCGCAGGTGTTCCTGCCGGTGCATACAAGCCATTCAAACCAGGAATCACGGCCGGGTAGCCCAGCTCTGACAGCGAGGCCACCTCAGGCATGGACGGATGGCGTTTTTCAGACAGCACCACCAACACACGCAGCCCCTTGCCTTTGATCGACGACAGCGCAGGTGCTGCAAAATCCAATTGCCCGCCCATCAGCTGGGGCAGCAAGGCACCATCGCCACGAAACGGGATGGCATTGAATTCAATGCCCAGCGCTTTTTCAACCGCAGCAACGCCGAGATGCGGCACAGAACCATTGCCTGCATGCCCGTAAGACAAGGTGCCTGGCGCTGCTTTGGCACGGGCCACCAGATCTTGCATGGACTTGATGGGCGAGTCTTGACGCACAGCAATGGTGAACACGTTTTCAAACACCTGGCACACCGGTTCGATCTGCTCATTGCGATAAGGCATGGCTTTCATCAAAAACGGGGCATTGGTCAAGGGCGACGCTGGCGAAAAAACCAAGGTATGGCCATCAGCCGGCGCCCGCGACAAAGCGGTGAAGCCAATCACACCAGCGCCACCATCACGGTTAACAACCGCCCAGCTTTGTCCCGTGAGCTGGGCAGCCTCACGTGCAAACGCACGCCCCATGGCATCCACTCCGCCACCTGCGGCATACGGAAGGATGACTTCAACGTTACGCTGGCTCGATTTGTCTTGCGCACCTACGCATGCGCAACAGCAGATTAGAAATACAGCGATCCATGTTTTCATCATGTCATTCCGATTTGTCGTTTTCGATGGACAACGACTTCAACTCACCACGCCCAAATGCCAAGGCACAAACTCGTGGTCGCCCAAGTCCAACAATTCGCTCTTGGTGGGTTCACCTGAAGCGTGTTGGAGGATTTGCTCAAAAATCAGCTGCCCCATCTCTTGCACCGATGCTTCGCCATCGAGAATCCGGCCGCAGTTGATGTCCATGTCTTCTTCAAGACGACGATACATCTCGCTGTTGCTGGCGAGCTTGATGGTCGGCGCAGGACGTGAACCAAACATCGACCCGCGTCCCGTGGTGAAGCAAATCAGATTCGCGCCGCTGGCAATTTGTCCGGTCACCGCCACCGGGTCATACCCGGGTGAGTCCATGAACACAAAGCCTTTGTGGGTGATGGGTTCGGCGTATTCGTAAAACGCTTGCAAGGGCGTGGAGCCAGCCTTCATGGCCGAGCCCAAAGATTTTTCGAAAATATTGGCCAACCCGCCCTGCTGGTTGCCGTGCCCGACCACACCGTTGAACTGCACATTGGTGCCGCGTGTGTACTCGCTCCACCAAGCTAATTTATCAAGCAGTTTTTGCCCGACTTCGGGGCTGATCGCACGGCGTGTGAGCATGTGCTCGACACCGTGAATCTCGGGCGTCTCCGACAAGATGGCTGTGCCACCGTGGCGTACCAGAATATCCATTGCGGCGCCCAATGCAGGGTTGCAGGTGATGCCCGAAAAACCGTCGGAGCCACCGCACTCCAAGCCGATGGACAAATGGCTGGCAGACACTGGCTCGCGCTTGACATCATTGGCCGCAGCCAACATCTTTTCAACCGCGGCAATGCCGGCTGCAATCGTGACGCGCGTGCCGCCCACTTCTTGCATGACCAAGGTTTGCATCAACACGCTAGGGCGCAACGCTTGCGAGGCCACCAAATCTGCTACCTGATTGCGCTCGCAACCCAAGCCCACAATCAAGGCACCCGCCAGGTTGGGATGGCGCACATAGCCTGCAATCGTGCGACGCAGCAAATCGAAATGTGGGCTGGGCGACGCCATGCCGCAACCCGTGGTTTGCGCAAACGCCACCACCCCATCAATGTTGGGATAGGGCTTGAGTCGCTCGGGCGTGAAATGCGCCGCAATTTTGTGAATCACCGTGGCCGAACAATTCACAGAAGAAAAAATACCAATGAAGTTGCGTGTGCCCACGCGGCCATCCGGGCGCACATAACCCATGAAGCGTGCTTGTTCAGACGCAGGCAATACATCTACAGGCTTCACGTCGGCGCCGAACGCAGGGTCGTGGTAGAAATCCGCCAGCGCCAAGTTGTGGCCATGCACATGCTCGCCCGCCGCAATGTTGCGCGTGGCCACACCGATTTCGGTGTTGTACTTGAGGATCCTTTCACCTGCCGCAATCGCACGCAGCGCAATCTTGTGGCCAGCCGGCACTTGGGCCTTGACCTTGATACCCCATGCGTCAACTTGCTCGCCCAGGGCGAGCGGTCGTTTGGCGATCAAAACACTGTCGTTGGCGTGCAGACGGATCAAGGGCATAACTTAGTTCTTCACCAGTTCTTTGAGTTTCAATTTGTCAATCAGCATGGTCTCTTTTTTATAGACCTGTGCCACATAACGTTCGTAGTCCGGGCCGTCTAAATAAAGCACCGGTGCGTCAATTTTGTCGCAGGCTTGCTTGAACTCGTCACTCGCCACCGCTACGCGAAACGCTTGTCGCAAGCGGGTGGCCACGGCCGCGTCCAAACCCTTGGGGGCGCCAATGCCGTTGGGGGCATCGACCACCACATTGAAGCCTGCATCTTTCAAAGTGGGCACATCTTTGAAGCGGCCCACGCGCTGCTCGCCCCAGGTGGCTAGCAAACGCATTTTTCCGGCTTCCACATGAGGCGCCCAAGACGATGAATCGACCAACACGTCCACATGGCCACCCAACACCGCTTGCAATGCGTCAGCACCGCCTTTGAAAGGAATGTGGTTCAACTTGATGCCTGCGGCCAAGGCAAACTCTTCCATGCCCACATGCGTGGCACCGCCCACGCCGGCATGGGCATAGGTGATTTTTCCGGGGTTGGCACGGGCTTCAGCCACCAACTCCTGCAATGTTTTCCAACGGCTGCCGCTCAAGGTGGCCATGCCAAAGGTCTGGCCTGAGGTGCGTGCCAGGTACGTCAAATCCTTGAGCGGATCAATCGCCACCGAACCGAGTTGTGAAAAACGGGTGACAGAAATTGGAATTTGACCGATCGTGTAGCCATCCGGCTTGGCAGCGGCCATGGCCTTCAAGCCGATCATGCCCGAGGCACCCACTTTGTTTTCCACCACCACGGCCTGGCCCAACTCCTTGCCCGCCGCGGCACACAGGGCGCGCATGGTTTGGTCAGCGGTACCGCCCGCTGGCCAAGGGCAAATGAAGGTGATGGGTTTTTCGGGATACACCGCAGCTTGGCTGGGCAAGGAAAAAACCAAAGGACCGGCGGCCACACCCAAGAGGGTTTTGCCAAATTGACGTCGGGTGTTGTGCATGGGAATTGTCTCTTTGCTTAGCGAATGAACTGGTCGATGTAGTCCGCGCCCAGTCCAACCTCAGTGTAGTGCTTGCGGCACATCTCGATTTTGGTGAACACGTCTTCATAGCCTGTGGTTTGGCCCTTGTCGTCCAAATAAATCATGGCGCCGTGGATGTTGAACTGGGTGATCATCTCGGGCTCGCCCACCACCTCGTCCACCACCAAGGTGTGAATCTCGCCTGGAGGTTCATACACAAACGAACCTGCGGTGGCTACCCAATCGTGTTCCAGGTAACGCCAGGCGCCTTTGATCACATAGCCTGTGACCCACGAAGGATGAATGTGCCTGGACAACACGCCCGACTTGCGCACGCGCAACAAATTGCACCAACTGCCCGTAACAGTGTTCATCAGCAGTGGACGAAACCACACATCGGGCGCTTGCGGCACCCACACGCGCTCGTCGTCAGGAATAGCAGGAATGGCAATTTCGGCCTTGATGCCGGGGTGTTGAATGATGGGTGTCATGGATGTCTTCCTTGAAGAGTTAAGCAATCGTCTAAGCAATCAAATAGCCGCCGTCCACAGGCAACACAACGCCTGTGACAAAGCGCGCTTGGGGGCTGGCCAAAAACAACACGGGGCCCGCAATATCGTCAGGCGTACCCCAGCGTTTCATGGGCGTGCGCGCCAGAATCGGCGCGGCACGCGCGGGGTCATCTTGCAAAGCTTGTGTGAGCGGTGTGGCAATCCAGCCAGGCGCTACGGCGTTGACGCGAATGCCGTCATCGGCATAGGCAATCGCGAGTGATTTGGTCAGCTGCGCCACTCCGCCTTTGCTGGCGCTGTAGCCCGGCACCAAGCCGCCGCCAAAAAAGCTCAGCATGGACGCGGTGTTCACAATGCAGCCGCCACGCGACTTCAAGCCTTCACGCGCCGCAGCGCACACACGCATGGTGCCGTTGAGGTTGATGTCAATGGTGCGCGCAAAGGCTTCGGGCTCCAGTTCCACTTGGCGTTGGATGATGCCCGCGCAATTGACCACCACATCCAAAGCGCCCATGGCCGTGACCAGTTGTTTGACCGCGGCATCATCACGCACATCGAGGATTTGAAAATCCAAATGGGCAGCAGTGGATGCCTCTTGGGCACGTGCCACTTCGGAGGCTGTGGCGCCTGTGGCGGTCACGGTGGCACCGTCTGCTGCAAAGGCCTGAGCAATGGCATAGCCGATGCCGCTGGTGGCACCCGTGACCAAGACACGGCGCGTTGATTGACTCATACAAAGACTTTCATTGAAAAATTAACAGGCATCAACATCCACACATTCAATAGGTGGCGCGCCCGCCCGACAAATCAAACACGGCGCCAGAGTGAAAACTGCAGGCATCGCTGCACAACCACATTGTCATTTCACTCACCTCCGACACCGTTCCCAAACGCTGCTGCGGGCTTTTTTTGACCATGATCTGCACATGCTCGGGCGACATTTGCGCCAACAACGGTGTGTCAATCGCCGCCGGTGCAATCGCGTTCACACGCACGCCGTGGGTGGCCAGCTCTTTGCCCAAAGACTTGGTCATCGCCAACACGCCCGCCTTGGCCGCACTGTAGGCCGAGGCATTGGGTGTGCCCTCTTTGCCTGCCAACGAAGCGATGTTCACAATCCGGCCAAAGCCTTGGCTGCGCATCACAGGCGTGACCGCACGACAGGTCAAGAACACCCCATTGAGGTTGACATTCAACACCCGGTTCCACACCTCAAGCGTGAACTCATCCAGGGGCATGGTAGGCCCGGCCCAGCCTGCGCTGTTGATCAAAAAGTCAACGCGACCCAAGTGCGACACGGTGTCGGCCAGCGCTTGCGCCACCGAGGCCTCGTTGGTGACATCGACCTTCATGGTGCGTGCATCGCCAGGCTTGGCCGATGCATTCAGATCCCACACCACCACCTGCGCACCGCATTGCTGCAACCTGGCGGCAATGGCGGCGCCAATGCCGCTCAGCCCGCCTGTAACCACGGCAACTTGGTGCTCAAAGTTGTACACAGGGAGTTGCGATTGAACCTGAGGCATAGAAGTCCTTGTCGGTGGTGGAGAGGATGACATCAACGTTCAAACTGCTTGGTAAATGGCAACGCCTGCGTCATCGAAGGTGCGCGTCACCGCGCCGCGGTGCATCAGGTAATTGAGGCACGCCAAACTCTCGCCCGTGGCTAGGTTGAGCAAGCCCGCATCGGTTTCGTCGATGCTGCGACCAAACAAGGTGGTGAACACATCGACCACCCGCTTCGGTTCTTTCAAGGTTTTGCGCAAGCGCTCCAGCGTGCGCTCTTGGGCCACGGCCAAATAATCGAGTCGGGCATGCAAGCCACGGAAACATTCGTTGTGCGAAGGCAGCACCAGCACATCGTCCGGCACTTCGCGCTTGAGCTTGGCCAAGGATTCGAGCCACTCTTGCATCGGGTTGGCATCGGGTTCCGTGGGATGGACCGACACGTTGGACGAGATGCGTGGCAACACCTGATCGCCAGAAATCAAGAGCTTGAGCTCTTCGCAGTACAAGCAGGCGTGTTCGGGTGAATGCCCGGTGCCCACAATCACACGCCAGCTGTGTTGGCCAATTTGAATTTGCTCGCCGTCTTTGATGCGGCGGTAGCTCTCAGGCAAGGCATGGATGTATTTGCCGAAATTACCAAAGCGCGCTTGGTAGTTTTCAATCGCACCGTCTGACCAGCCCGCGCGGTGATAAAACGCCAACGCATCTTCGGGCGCTTGGCGGCCCGAGTCGGCCGCTAACACACGGCAATTCAAGTACTCTAAACGCGTCATCCACAAACGGCATTTGAATTTACGCGTCAACCAGCCCGCAATGCCCACGTGGTCAGGATGCATATGGGTGACAAAAATACGGGTCAGCGGCCGTTGTTCGGTGGCGTTGGCAAAAATTTGTCGCCACGCATTCAGGTTGGCCTCGGTCTGCATACCCGTGTCCACAATGGCCCAGCCGTTGTCGTCCTCAATGCCCCACACATTGATGTGGTTCAGGGCAATGGGCAAGGGCATGCGCATCCACACCACGCCAGGCGCCACCTCCACCACCTCGCCCACCTCGGGGGCTTTGTCAAACGGATATTCGAGGATGGGCTTTTCGAGCCGGTCTCGCGGTGGTGTGGTGTCGGTCATGGCATCAGGCAGCGGGATGAAAGCGGCCTCCAATGGGCAGAGAATTTCTACCTTACTTCACATCTAAAAAAACAGCTGTCGCTTGGGCGCATCGTGTGCTCAAGGCGTTACTCTGGTTTGAAACCAATTTCGTTCAACATGGCCGCTTCGCGGGCGTACTGGGCACGGGCGTAGGCGGCATAGGCCTCGCCACTGGTCCAGTTGGGCTGCATGTCAAACAATTGCAGTTGGTTCAAATAGGCTGGATCGTTCGATGCTTTTTGAAACGCCGCGCTCAGGCGGGCTGCAATTTTGGGGTCCAGGTTTTTAGGCGTCACCAAGCCCATGGGCGATTGAATCACCAAGTCATAACCGAGCTCTTTCAACGTGGGCACCTGCGGGTAACGTTTGAGCCGCTCGCTGGTGATGGTCGCTAGTAACTTCACCTTACCGCCCTGGACTTGGCCACCAAAGCCTGGATCGCCATACACATCCAAGTGGCGGCCAATCAAGGCGGTGAAGGCTTCACCACCCCCTTTGAACGGCACCATATTGAATTGCACTCCCGCCTGCTTGGCCAGACGTTCGGCATAAATTCGGTTGATGCTGATGGCGCCAATATTGCCCCAGCTGATCATGCCTGGGCGCTTTTTGGCGTCATCCAACAGCTCTTGCATGTTCTTCCAAGGTGCATCAGCGGCCACCGAGATGCCGGTGGCCAGGCCAAACAAACCAGCCACATAGGTGAAGTCACGCAAGGGGTCGAAGTTCACCTTTTGCACCAAGGGCGCACGGATGACCGAGTTGTGCATCACGGCCACCGTGTACCCATCGGCGTCTCCCATGGTGGCCAGTGCTGCCGTACCCGTGATGCCCCCCGCGCCCGCGCGGTGCATCAACACCACGGGTTGTCCCAGCTCGCGTGTGGCGGCTTCGGCAAAGGTGCGGAAAATAGGGTCCACAGAGCCACCCGGTGGGAACGGCAAGATGAGCGAAATCGGTTTGGACGGAAACACATCGGCCGCCACGGCGCTGGGCGCGTGCCAAGCCAGCGATGCAACAGCGAGCAAACCCGCAGCGAAGATTCGGCGTTTGAGTTGAACCATGCGCATAGTCATCTGTGACTCCTTCAAGGGGATATTTAGTTTTGCGGGCTTCATGCACGCACCTGCTCTCGCAACACGTTTTTCAAAATCTTGCCTGCTGCCGACAAAGGTAGTTCGGCCACAAAGCTGAAGCTGCGCGGGCATTTGTAGCCTGCCAAGCTCTGCTGGCAAAAGTCTTTCAGCTCGGCACTCAAGGCGTCACCCGCTGGGCTGCTTGGCTGCAACACCACAAACGCATGCACCGCCTCGCCCCATTTCACGCTGGGCACCCCCACGATGGCGGCTTGTGCCACCTGCGGATGGCTGCGCAAGACGGTTTCCACTTCGGAGCAGTACACGTTCTCACCGCCCGAGATGATCATGTCTTTCAAGCGATCGACGATGAACAGGTAACCGTCCTCGCGCATGCGCCCTGCGTCGCCGGTGCAAAACCAGCCGTCGCGAAATGCCAAGGCGGTGGCCTCGGGCTGCTTCCAGTAACCCTGCATGACCATGGGGCCTCGCACCACAATTTCGCCCACCTCACCGCGCGGCACTTCTTGGTGTTGCTCGTCCACAATTTTGATTTCAGCACCCAACCCCGCACGCCCAACCGAGGTCAGCAGGCCTTGGCCACGCGCTTGCGGCAAATGGTTGGCAGGCAAGTTGATGCACACAGCGCCCGCAGTTTCTGTGAGTCCATAGGCCTGGAAAAACTCGGCCTGTGGCCAAGCGGCCAAGGCACGGTCCAGCAAATCGGGCGGCATGGGCGCCGCGCCAAAGGCAATGCGGTTGAGTGACTGCAGTTGCGCGGCATCAAAGCCTGGGTCATCCAACAAAGACTGCAACATGCTGGGCACCACAATGATGTCGTGGATGTGCAAGCGCGCAATCGCATCCAACACCGCAGGGGTTCGGAACTGCGCCATGGTGACCCAACGGCCACCCACAATGAGCTGTCCTACCATGCGCCCCAAGCCGGCCACATGGAACAGCGGCGCCACCAACAACGACACCGAATCGGGCGCGTTGTTGAGCTCGGCACCGCGCGTCATTGAGGCGCTCCAAAAATTGGCATGACTGAGCATCACGCCTTTGGAGCGGCCTGTGGTGCCGCCGGTATAGAGCAAGGCCGCCAAGTGTTCGCCGCCGGTGCGGGTGTCTGGTAACGGCGTCAGGCCCTGGGCTTCGTGTGCCAAGTTGGAAAAGCTCAGATGGGGCGTGTGTTCTGGTGTGAACGGCAAATCGGCATGGTGCAAGAGCAGCACCGCATCGCTGTCGTTCAAGGCGTAGGCCAACTCGCTTTTGTTCCAGCGGATATTCAAAGGGCAAGCCACCGCCCCCAGCCACCAACAGGCCAGAATGGCCATGATCAAGGCGTCCGAGTTGCCCGACAGCAAAGCCACCCGATCGCCAGCGCGTACGCCGCGCCCTTGCAGGGCTGCCGCTTGACGGCCGACTTCGTCGAACAATTGGGCAAAGGTCCAGCGCCGCTCGCCCTGCTCGTCGAGATGAACCAACGCAATTTCTTGCGGGTGGCGCTGTACAGCGCGATGCAATCCTTGGGTCAAGTACACAGCTGTGGCATCCCTTCACATGATGCGTCACAGCTTAGAAACAAGGCCCGTCCTTCTCAATGGCTGAAACCATCAAAAAGCATTGGCAATTTCGTACGTCCTCTGAAACTTCCTAGTGAATTCCCTAATGCAGCGCGCCCCTGTTTTTTTGCCAATCAAAATGAAGTTTCTTGCCATTGTGAGCCTGCGGCCTCACCCGCACCATGCACACACAGCATGAGTTTGCACAAGGAGACATGCATGCCAGACACCTCAAAAGGCGTGAAACGCCGCCATGCACTGAGCCTGATGGCCACGGCCATCAGCACGCCGTTCGCCACGACCCAGAGCTGGGCGCAAAACGAGGCCAACTTCCCCAGCCGCCCCATCAAAATCATCGTGCCCTTCACGCCCGGTGGCACCAGCGACATCTTCGCGCGCAGCATTGGCCAAAAGTTCACCGAGTACTGGGGCCAACCCGTGGTGGTTGACAACCGCCCAGGCGCAGCAGGCTGGATTGGCATCACCGCCGTGGCCAAGTCGCCACCCGATGGCTACACGATTGGCTTGACGATCTCCTCCATCATTTACGCCAAATCGCTGTACGCCAAACTGCCGTTTGACATCGTGAATGATTTTGAACCGGTGTCCATCATCTCCCGCTCGGCCATTGCCTTGACAGTGCCCCCCCAGTTCCCAGCCAACAACTTGCAAGAGTTCATCCAGTACGTGCGCAAGAACCCGGGCAAATGCAGCTATGGCTCATTTGGGCAAGGTACTTCGGCCCACATCTTTGGCGAAACCTTGAACATGAGCGCCAAGCTCGACCTGGTCCATGTGGCCTTCAGAGGTGCAGCGCCCATCGTCACCGACCTCTTGGGTGGCCAGATCACAGCTGCGTTTTTAGACACCGGCACCGTGCGGCCCCTGTTGCTGGCGGGCAAAGTCAAACTCCTTGCCATCAGCGGTACCCAGCGGGTGGCGGCGCTGCCTAGCGTGCCTACGTTTCTTGAACAAGGTTACAAGGGTTTCGAGCCTGTGGGCTTTTTCCAGGTGCTGGCCCCGGCCAACACACCGAAAGAAATCACGCGCAAACTCTCGGCTGGCATTGCCAAGGCCTTGCATTCGGAAGACTTGAAACCACGCATGGTCGAGTTCGGCCAAGAGCCCGTAGGCAGCACGCCCGAAGAGCTGGCCGCAGGCATACGGATTGACGGTGAAATCTTTGACCGCGCCATCAAAGCTGCCAACATCAAGGTGGATCAAAACTAATGCAAGCCCCACACCGCACCGTGCTGCGCGAAGACCACGAGCAATTTCGGGTTCAGGTGCGCCGTTTTGTCGAGCGCGAAATTGCGCCATTTCATGCGCAATGGGAAGAACAAGGTTTGGTGCCCCAATCGGTTTGGCGCAAAGCCGGTGAGGCCGGTTTGCTGTGCTGCACCCTGCCCCCGCCCTACGGCGGCGGTGGCGACTTTGGCCACTCGGCCGTGGTGATTGAAGAGCTGGCCCGGGTCAACGCCACCGGTGTCGGCTTTAGCTTGCATTCCGACGTGGTAGCGCCCTACCTCTTGGCCTACGGCAGCGAGGCCCAGCAGCAACGCTGGCTGCCACGCATGGCCAGCGGTGAGTTGATTGGCGCCATCGCCATGACCGAGCCCGACGCGGGCAGCGACGTCAAAGCCGTGCGCACCCATGCCCGTGTGGAGGGTGACCACTATGTGCTCAATGGCCAAAAAACCTACATCTCCAACGGCATCCATGCGGGCTTGGTGATCGTGGTGGCCAAAACAGATCCGCAATTGGCGGCCAAAGGCATGTCGCTGCTGTGCGTGGAAGACGGCATGCCTGGCTTTTCGCGCAGCTCACCGATGCGCAAGATTGGTCTCAAAGGCCAAGACACGGCCGAGCTGTTTTTTCAAGATGTTCGGGTGCCCCTGACAAACCGACTCGGCGAAGAAAACAAGGGCTTTGGCTACTTGATGCACCAACTCGCACAAGAGCGCTTGATCATTGCCATTCGCGCCGCTGCCTCGATCGAAACTTTTTTAGACCGCACCCTGGCCTACACACGCGACCGCAAAGCCTTTGGGCAAAGCGTGTTCTCCTACCAAAACACCCGTTTTCGCCTGGCCGAAGCCAAAGCACAGGCCACCATGCTGCGGGTCTTTGTCGATCATTGTTTGGAATTGCATCTACAAGGCCAGCTCAACGCCGAGCGCGCCGCCATGGCCAAGCTCAATGCATCGGAAATGCAAAACAAATTGCTGGACGAGTTTTTACAAATGCACGGTGGCCAAGGCTATATGGTCGAGAGCGGTATTGGCAGCGCGTGGGTCGATGCGCGCATTGCCCGTATTTACGGCGGCAGCAACGAAATCATGAAAGAAATCATCGCCCGCGGCCTGTGACCGTGACATGGCGATGCACCAGGAGACAGTCATGCAAGCACCTCTCAAAGGCATCAAAGTCGTTGACCTCTCGGCCGTGGTCTCTGGCCCCATGGCCGCAGGCATCTTGGCCGACCAAGGGGCCGACGTCATCAAGGTGGAAACCCAGGGCGGCGACCTGACCCGGGTGATTGGTCCCGCCGTGGGCGATTTGACCGGGCTCTTCATTGCCATCAACCGGGGCAAGCGCTCCATCGTGCTTGATGTCAAGCAAGCCGAAGGCGCACGCGTCTTGCGCGACTTGATTGCCAAGGCCGATGTGTTGGTGGAGAACTTTCGCCCGGGTGCTTTGGCGCGTTTGGGCTTTTCCTACGAGGCTGTGAAGGCCTACAACCCGCGCTTGGTGTACCTGTCCATTTCGGGCTTTGGCCATTCGGGTCCGTTTGCCAACTACCGCGTGTACGACCCGGTCATCCAAGCCGTGTCTGGCTTTGCCGATGCGCATCCTGATGTGGCCACGGGCGAGCCCAAACTGCTGCAAACCCTGTTGTGCGACAAGATCACGGCCTTGACCGCCTCGCAAGCCGTGTGCGCCGCGCTGCATGCCCGCGCCACCACGGGCGAGGGACAAAAAATTGAGCTCTCCATGCTCGATGCGGCAGTGTCGTTCCTCTGGCCAGAAGCGTTTTACAACCACAGCTTTTTGGATGCCAAGCCACCTGCGGCGCCCGAGTTTGGTGCCAGCCAACGGCTGTGGCAATGCCACGATGGGTGGTTCGCCATGATCACGCCGCAAGACGACGAGTTCATGGCCATGTGCCGCGTGCTGGGCAAGCCCGACCTCAAAGAAGACCCGCGCTTTGCGAACATCATCTTGCGACGCAATCACCACAACGAGTTACGCGACATTCTGGACCCGCTGGTGCTCAAAGAGTCGGTGCACGATCTGGTGGCTCGCCTGGGTGCTGCGGGTGTTCCGGTGGGCAAGGTCAACCACAAGAAAGATTTGGCCCAAGACCCTCAAATCCAGCACAACCACACCTTGAGCGACACCACCTACCCCGATGTAGGCCGCGTGCGCTCACCGCGTGCTGCAGCGATTTTCCCTGGCGCAGACATGCCCCCACCCGCGCTCGCCGCCCACTTGGGCGAACACACCCGGACCATCTTGCAAGAGCTGGGGCGCAGCAGCGAAGAAGTGGATGCGCTGTACGCCAGCGGCGCGGTGCGTTAAATATGGAGATCAGGCTGCAAGCACGCCAGTCGCGTGACGACGTGGATTCATGGCAGTTCGACTGGCAACGGTACGCTTAACGCGCGATTGAGACACCGTCACTTCGGGCGACATGCCAGCAGTACTGGCCATGTCCATCAACATGTCCAATGAGAACAAGTGGATCTTGCCCCGCATCAGATCAGAAATACGAGGTTGGGTAACACCCAACAATTCAGCCGCTTCTTTTTGGCGCAACTTACGTGTACTGATGACCTCACTCAAGGCCATCATGAGTTTTGATCGTGCTTTCATGCTGGCGGCCTCTTGGGGCGTGTCAGCAATAGCGTCCCAAACGCTTTCATACAGTGTGGGTTTCATGATTTCATTCCTTGCAGGAGTTCACGCAATCGTTTGTTAGAAATTTCAAGATCTTTCAACGCTGTTCTTTGTGTTTTCTTTTGAAAGCAGTGCAAAACGTACACAACATCTTTGAGCTTTGCGATGTAAATCACACGAAATTGACCTGCCTCATCTCTGATGCGAATCTCCCAAACACCTTGACCAATCGTGGTCATGGGCTTGAAATCATCAGGTTCCAGTCCTCTTTGTACGCGATCTAGTTGATATCCTGTTTCGTTTTTCACTGGCGCAGGAAACTCCCGTAAATCGTCCAGTGATGTACCCAAGAAGGATAATTTCTTCATGGGAAAATTATACAAATATTTAGATAATTTGTATGAAATTTATATCGCACAGTACTGCTATAACAACTTCACGTAGTTGTGCCGTGCGTTAATTCAACGCACACACTTGCTGCCGACGTTGCGCACCCGCCTTGGCCATGGCTTCAAAACTGCTGTTCAGGCGGTTTTTGATGAAGTACTCAATCACCGCTTTAGGAAACAAAGAGTCGGGTTCTGACTCGGCCCGGTATTTGAAGGCCGTGCCTTGCGCGGTTTCTTCCAGTCGCCACCCGCCTTTGTAAAACTTGGCTTCGCCGCTGACTTGCACAAAGTCAGTGCCCTTGTGAGGCAGCTCGGTCATCTCCAGCACCATGCGCATCTTGATGGGGAAAAACAAAATGCGTTCTTGCAACACACGCTCCACACGCGCCTTGCTGTCGTCCAAGCGAGTGGTCGTGGAAGCCACCACGCCTGGAATGCTTTTGGCCGCGTCATAGTCGGTCAAGTAGCGGTAGGCCTGACACAGGCTCAAGGGCAGATGGAAGCTGGCTTGGGTGTGAAACACATTGCCCTGCTGCGTCACATCGACCTTGAGTTGGTAGTCCTCGCCATCGGCGGCCAGCACGGCCGTCGACACTGCACATGCCGCGAGTGCGGCCAATAAGCACTTGTTCAAGGGATGCTCTCAGGTTGACATGATGCGAGAGCGTAACCCATCACTCGGGTTTGATGCCAATCGCTTTGACAATACCCGCCCAGCGTGTGCGTTCGTTGCGCATGAAAGTTTCAAACTCGGCCACGCTCATCTTGGTCTCGGCCAAGGAACCCAGGGTTTGCAAACGCTGCACCACCTCGGGTTGCTTCAAGGTGGCTTCGAGTTCACGGCTCATGTGCTCGACGATGTCTTTGGGCGTGCCAGCGGGGGCAAACAAACCATTCCAGCCGGTGTACTCAAAACCGGAGAAGGTTTCAGATAAGGTGGGCACGGAGGGCAAATTGGCCGTGCGTTGCGCTGTGCTCACGGCCAAGGCTTTGATTTGGCCAGAGCGGATGTAGCTGAGCAAGGCGGCTTCGGGCAAGCAAATGAAATCCACGCGGCCACCGATCACATCTTGAATCGCATCCGGCGCTTTGTTGTACGGCACATGGGTGAACTTGATGCCGGCCATGGCCGCGAACGAATCCGCCAACATGCCCGAAAAGGTTTTGGGACCTTCGGTGGCGATGGCCAGCTTCTCGGGTTGCGACTTGGCAGCGGCAATGGCATCTGCCAAGCTCGCCCCGCCAAAGCCTGCACCCGCCGCAATGACGAAGGGGCTGCGGCCAATCAGGCGCACCGGTGCAAAGTCTTTGTCGGGGTCGTAAGGCAAGGACTTGAAGGTGAACACATTGGTCACCATGGCTGCGGTGGTGGCGTAATAAAAGGTGTAGCCGTCGGCGGGTGAACGCATGGCCGCTTGCGCGCCAATCACGTTTTGGCCACCTGGGCGGTTGTCCACCACGATGGGTTGGCCCAGGCGACGGCTGACGTTCTCGGCGACGAAGCGTGCCAAGATGTCAGGGCCCGAACCCGCAGGCTGCGACAAGATCCATTTGATGGGGCGTCCTGGCCAAGCTTGAGCCAAAGCCCCGCCGCTCATGCCCACTGCGGCCGAAGCCAGGCCGGCTTGTAAAAATTGTCTGCGTTCCATGGTTGTCTCCTAGTGAATGTGTGTGTTGTTGTGAATCAAGCCAAGGCCAAACCATTTGCCAATTCATGCAATTGGCTGGCGAGGTCGTGTGCGGAGGCGCTGACGCCGTAGATGTAGTGATCGGGGCGAACAATGGCGGCTTTCACGCCGTGCTTGTGAAACCAGTTCGCCAACACGCCTTCGGCCTCGTTCAACTTAGGCGTGCCAAGCTGGGCCGTGGTCAGAGCAGGCAAGTGTTGGTGCTGTGAGTGGTGCTTTGACTGCTGCTGTGTGGTTTGCGCAAAATCATCCCCCGCATCGGCCGACAAGATCACGCGCCACCCTGCCCCCAGCACATCGTCCATGCGCGCTTGCTGCCCGTTGGGCAAATTCAGCAAAGGCTGCGGAAAGATGGTGCCGCGCGCGGGATGCGTCGCAGCGGCCAACAAACCTGCCGACAAAGCAGGTTGCACATCCTGGCGTGGCGTGGGTTTGACCACGCCACCGCACTCGGCCAACAACTGGGCATCACGCGCGCGGGCTTTGGCCACGTCACGCTCGGTGATGATGTGGCCAATGTGTTTGATGCGTGTCGTCAGGTCCGTCACATGAGCTTTGCGCTCCGCGCCATAAGAATCCAACAAACTGTCTGCGGCACCGTGATGCAACACAGCGTCGAGCTTCCAACACAGGTTGACCGCATCGCGCACGCCCTGGCACATGCCCTGCCCCAAGAACGGTGGCTGCTGGTGCGCCGCATCGCCCGCCACAAAGACGCGACCGTTGCGCCAGGTGTGGGCCACCAACGCATGAAAACGGTAGCTGGCTTGACGCCATAAGCTGCCATCGGCAGGCGTGAGCCACGGTGCCAACAAGCGCCATGCGCCTTCGGGTGTGGCTAATTCTTTCGGGTCTTCGCCTTCGTTGATCGAAATTTCCCAACGTCGGTGCATGCCAGGGCCAATCACATAGGTCGAGGGCCGTTCGGGGTTGCAGTACTGCACGCTGGTGGTGGGCAGCTTGGCCAAGCCTTGTGCGTTGACCATCACATCGACCACCAACCAGGGCTCATCAAAGCCCAAGTCATTCAGCGCGATGCCCGCTTGCGCACGCACTGTGCTGCTCGCGCCATCGCAGCCGATCACATAGCGTGCCTTGACTTGGGAGGTGCTGCCGTCTTCGGCTTGCAAGGTCAGCGTGGCGTGGGCGGCATCTTGCGTCAACGCAGTCAAGCTCAGCCCGAGTTGGATGGTCACGGCCTCGTGTGAAGCTGCGTACTCGCGCAGAATGCCCTCCACCGGTGGTTGGGTGAACACCACCGACGGTGTGTGACTCAGCGGATAAGGTGCTGCCACCGTGGACATGCGTTTGATGACCTGACCGTCCACACCGTAGTACACCGAATCGGTGAACGGCTCCAAATAGGGTTTGATTTTTTTACCAATCCCCATCTGCTGAAACAGCCGCGACATCTCGTGGTCCAAGGCGATGGCACGCGGCTTGTCATACACCTCGTGCGACTTGTCGCACACAAAGGTACGGATGCCTTTGGCGCCCAACAAGCCAGCAGCCACCGCGCCCGTAGGGCCAAAACCCACGATGGCGACGTCGTACATGTCGCGATCTAGCGTCTGCGCCATGGTCAAGCGGCCTCGTCCTGAATCGTGTTGTGCAACAAGCCGATGTGTTCGATCTCAATCTCAATCGTGTCGCCATGCTTCATCCACACAGGTGGCGTACGCGCTTGGCCCACGCCTGCAGGCGTGCCCATGATGATCAAGTCACCGGGCTCCAAGGTCAGGCACTCGGTGAGCAAGGTGATGGTTTCGGCCACACCCCAAATCATGTCGCGGGTGTTGGCGTCTTGCATGATTTGACCGTTCAAGCGCGATTGGATGCGCAAGTCGGTGGCGCCAGGCGGCAACTCATCGGCACTCACCAAGACGGGGCCAAAGCCACCGGTTTGGTCGAAGTTTTTGCCAATCGTCCACTGCGGTGTTTTCTTTTGGTAATCACGCACCGAAATGTCGTTGAAGCAGCTGTAGCCAAACACTGCATCCAAGGCGTTGTCCATGGTGGCGTGCTTGACGGTTTTGCCAATCACCACGGCCAGCTCAGCTTCGTAGTCGAAACGCTCAGACACGCGTGGACGAATCGCCTTGGCATTCGGTGCCAGCAATGACGACGCCGAACGCAAGAAGAACCAGGGGTACTCGGGCTTGTCGCGCCCGCCTTCTTTGGCGTGGTCAAAGTAGTTCAGCCCCAAGCAAATGATCTTGCCGGGCTCGGGCATGATGGGCGCGAGCTGCAAGCTGGCCATGGGCAAACGCGCAGCGCTTGACGCCAGGGCGGCTTTGGCAGCGGCAGTCAAGTCGACGCCCGACTTCAAAGCCAAGCGCAGATCGGCGTTGACTTGCGGCTGGGCCTGGTTCAAGTCAATCACCTGATCGCCGTCGATCAGGCCCAAACGATCTTGGCCGTTGTGGTGGAAGGTGGTGAAACGCATGCTGATGTCCTAAAAGTTTAGAGAGAAGAAACAAACACAACGGCCTTTTGGGCCTCTTTGAGACGCGCGCTTGGCGGCGCCGAAATACCCCATTGGTCCACCCGCCCAGGCGGCCATGTCCAGTCACTGGGTTGGCCGGCTTGGTAGCTGTCGTCGATTTGCTCGACCTCGGCGGTGTACTCAATCACCACGTCAAAGGGGCCGACGAAATAGTTGAACGCGTTGTCGCCCGGGCCATGGCGCCCGGGGCCCCACTCGGTGGCGAAGCCCGCGTCTTTCATGCGCCCGGCACCGCGCATGACCGAATCCAGGTCGGGCATCAAAAAGGCGATGTGGTTGAGCGCATCGTTGTCTGTGTCGCCCAAGGCAATGCTGTGGTGGTCGTTGTTGCAACGCATGAAGGCCATGATGCGGGTGCGGTCTGAAAGCGAAAAGTCAAACACCTCTTCCATGAAACCACGGGTGTCCTCCACATGGTGGCTGTTGAGCACAGCATGCGCCAAGCGCAGCGGTTTGTCTTTGGCTTCATGCGCATCCGCATGCATGGCATCGCCATGCACCACTTGAAAAATACGTCCATCCCGATCGGCCACAGTCACGGCCACACCACCGCCAGGCTCGGTCACCGGCGCTTTGGCTTGCAGCACTTGGCCACCTGCTTTGACAGCGGCCTGTGCCACTGCATCGAGTGCCGAGGCGTCACGGGCCCGCAAGGTGACATGCCGAATTTGTGCCGGACCTGGGGCTTCATGCAGAGCGAGCAAATGGTGGTCGGCCCCAGTGCCACGCAAGTAAATCGCGTGCTCCGTCCTTGCCGCCACATCGAGGTGCCAGATGGTGGTGTAAAAACTTTCTGCGGCGGCCAGGTCGGGCACCTGGAGCGCCACACTGCGCAGCGCGCTGATGCGAGAAGAAGCATGGGTCATGAAGTCTCCAAACAATTAAGCGGCCAAGCCCAAAAACCGGCGGGCATTGGCATGGGTGAGTTGGTCCAACACAGCGGCATCCAACCCGGCGTCTTGAAGACGCGCAACGGGCCGCTGGTCGTGGAAGTTGAAGGGGTAGTCGGTGCCGATCATGAGCTGCGAGGCGCCAAAGGTGTGTACCAAGTGACGCAGCATCGACGTGTCAAACACCAAGGTGTCGTAATAGAGTTCGCGCGCTTGCTCGGTGGGTGAACGCTGCACGCTGTCTTTGAGCGCAGGAAACACCGACATGGCTTGCTGCAAGCGTGGCAACAACATGGCCAAGGTGCCGCCGCCGTGGCTGAACGCCAAGCGCAGTGTGGGGTAACGCGTCATCAAGTTGCCCGTGAGCACCGAGGCTGCTGCCAAGCCCACATCGGTGGGATAGGCCAAGACCTGCTGCAAGGGCGCAGGCCCGAGCAAGCGGTCCATGCCGGTGGGACGCAAGGCATGCACAAACACGGGCATGTCCAAGGCCACGCAGGCTTCAAAGAATGGATCGAACTTGGGGTCGCCCATCACCACGCCGTTGATGTTGCTGCCAATCTCTACCCCTTGCAGCCCCAACGCAGTTTTCATGTACCGCAGCTCGTCAATCGCCAAGGCCACGTCTTGCAAAGGCACTGCACCCATGCCCACCAATTGACCGCCTGACTCATGCACCATGGTGGCAATTTGCTCGTTCAAAAAACGCACCAGCTGCGCACCGTCAGCAGGCGCCATCCAATACGACAGCAACTCAGGCATGGGTGAAATTGCTTGCAGGCTCAAGCCCATGTCGGCAAAGTCAGCCAAGCGGCGCGAGGTGGTCCAGCATTTGTCGGACACGGTGCGGTAGTTCTTGCCATCGATCATCACGTGGCGGTGGCATTCGTGTGCGGGGGCCATGGACGGCCAGCCTGAGGGCACCACAGAACCCAGGTACTTCGGGAACTCGCCGGGAATGACATGTGCATGCACGTCAATGCCACAAGCGCAAGACTTGGCAACTTGCATGTGTCTGTCTCCCTTGTTGTTTTAGCCACATCGGCATGCATGGCGATTTGATTTAAGTCAAAGAGTCTAAGGACGACCTCCGCCTTCATCTAGTCAATTTCATGGATACATAATATTCACACCATGGATATACGTTCTGTCGATTTAAACCTGCTCGTGGTGTTCAACGCCATGCTCGAACACCGCAACGTCACCAAGGCGGGCGAAGCCTTGCGCTTGAGCCAGCCCGCGATGAGTGCTGCGGTCTCACGCTTGCGTGGCTTGTTTGACGATCCCTTGTTTGTGCGCTCTGGCGCAGAGATGGTGCCCACGCCCAAGGCGCAAATGCTCAGCCCCAGCGTTCGGCAGGTGGTGCGCACGATTGAAGTCGATATCTTGCGCCCCACCAGCTTTGACCCGGCCAGCAGCAGTCGCACCTTCACCTTGGTCACACCCGATATTGCCGAGGTCAATTTCTTGCCCCGCCTGCTGACGGAGTTGGCACAGCATGCGCCGCACATCAACCTCAAAACCTTGGCCATGCCCAGACAGGCGGCGGCCCAAGCCCTAGAGTCAGGCATGGCAGAAATGGCAATCGGCTACTTTCCTGATTTGCACAAGGCGGGCTTCTTTCAGCAAAAACTCATCTCCAGCGCCCATGTGTGCCTGGTTCGCAAAGGCCACCCCGATGTGGGACCCAAACTCACGCTCGCGCAGTTCAACCAGGCTCTACATGCGGTGGTCAAACCCGATGGGCGCGAACATGTGTTTGAGCAGTTCTTGCAAAGCAAAGGCATCACGCGCCGGGTGGTGGTGGAGCTGTCGCACTTCATGAGCTTGCTGCCCATTGTGGAAACCTCCAACCTGATCGCCACCGTGCCCAAAGACTTGGCCGACTTCTTTGTCCAACACGGCAAAGTGCGCTATGTGGACACACCCATGAAGTCACCCGTCATTGATGTGCATTTGTTTTGGCACCAACGGTTTCAAAAAGACCAGGCCCATGTTTGGCTGCGCCAAGTCATTCACAGGCTGTTCAGTCCCTCTGCATCGTTGGCCGCTTAGCGGTTCAGGTATTGCTGCACCGTGTCCCACGCGACTTGTTGCAAGTGCGCGGCAATCTCGGGTGGCAGACCCGCCGAAAACTTCAAGCCCACGGGGGATTTGTTGAACAACGCCGCATAGGTGGTCGCAGCGGCGAGGTACGTACCAGCCACGCTGGGGTGGCGTTTGTCAGGCGCGTACAAATTGAGTTCGGGTTTGATCGCAACAGAGCAGGCAAAGGCCAAGCCCGCAGGAATCACCAAGGCGTTGTTGGCGTTGCCTGCCACCGTGTAGGCATCGGCCAAAGGCTGTGTCATCTCAGGCTTATCTTGGTAGGCCCATGACATGAAGAAGACGGGTGTCGAGCCATATTTGCGCACGGTGTCGCTGTGTTTCTTGGCGTACTCATGGAACACAGGTTTGAGCGTGGGGTGAATGGGGCATTGGCTGCAATCCATCATGACAGCCGCTTCGAACAGTTTGTCCGTTGGCTTTTCAAACACCACATTGTTTTGTGCATCGAAGGAATACTTGCCAATGCCGTCTGGTCGAAAGTACGACGCCACATCATGCCAATCAAAGCCTGAACCGCTGATGGTGATCATCGAGCTGCGGTAAGGATGGCCCTTCATGCCCTCGGCCACCATGGGGCTGAGGTTAGACACGATGCCGTTGTTGAAATAGAAAAAACTGTTCCCAATGTAGGCCACCGACTTCGGTGCTGTGGCACCCCACGCTTTGACCAACGGTTTTTCTTGCGCGCTGGCTGTTGTCATGGCGCCGGCCACGATCAGGCATGTCATCGCTTGTTTGAGCAGCTGAGTCATTTGCATCATGTCATCCTTTGGGAGTGGGTTGTTGTGTCAGTATCTTCTGGCAAACGGATTGGACACGATGGCGGTGCGGCCCAAGGTCACAGATACGACAGAGATTCAAGCGCCACCCTCTACCATCCAGAAATCGCCCCTGTGCTTTTTGGCCATGCACTTCTTTTGAGGTAACTCACACCATGAACAAACTTTTACGCAGCCTGATCATTGGCCTTTGCTTGGCGCCTCTGGCCTCGCAAGCACAAGTGCAAGACTGGCCCAACAAACCCATCAAGCTGATCGTGCCCTTCCCTGCGGGTGGCCCCACCGACTTGGTCGGTCGTGAAGCCGCCAACATCTTGCGCGAAGAGTTCAAACAACCCGTCGTGGTGGAAAACCGCCCGGGCGGCAACGGTGTGTTGGGTCACAGCGTGTTGGCTAAATCACCGGCAGACGGCTACACCATTGGCTTGCTGGTGATCACGGTGTCGATTGCGCCGCATCTGGGCAATGCACCGTTTGACACCTTCAAAGACTTTGCGCCCATCAGCAATATGGTGGCCATGACGCCCATCATCGTGGCCAACAACAACGCACCGTTCAACACCTTGGCTGAATTGACCAGCTATGCCAAAGCCAATCCCGAGAAGCTCGCCTATGGCACACCCGGCGTGGCCACGGTGCCGCACTTGGCCGCAGAGTTGTTTCAAATGCAATCAGGCACCCAACTCAACCATGTGCCCTACAAAGGCGCCACGCAGCAAATTCAAGATTTGATCGGCGGCTCCACGCTGCTGGATTTTCAAAGCTCTTTGGTGGTGGCTCTGCCGCAGCTCAAGGCCGATCGCATCAAGGCTCTGGCCGTTCTGTCTGACAAGCGTTCACCGCAACTGCCCAACGTGCCGACAGCCAAAGAGTCGGGCTACCCAGGCTTGGTGGTCTCACCCTGGTTTGGTTTGGGTGCGCCCGCTGGTGTGCCCCCGGCCATCCTTCAAAAAATGCATGCGGCCATTGCCAAGGGCTTGAACACCAAGGAGGTGCAAGACAAGTTTGCGGCCATCGGTGCCACGGTGCATCCCAGCAAATCGCCAGCTGAGTTTGCTGGTTACATCCAATCGGAATATGAACGCTGGGGCAAGGTGATCAAAGCGGCCGATGTGAAGGCCGAATGATTCAGGCTTGAAGACGCAAGCCAAGCTTAGAGGTTGGCCTGTCGGTACAAATCGCTGGCACGGGTCAGGTGGTCGCTCATGGCTTTGACGGCCGCAGGTGCATCGTGCGCCGCAATCGCATCGATGATTTTTTGGTGCTCTGCCAAAGTCAGTTCTTCGGCACCTGGGGCCCGCACAATCGATTGGTAATACGCACTGGCCCAACCAAACATCGCTTCCACAATGGCCGGGAAAATCGGGTTACCGCTGATACGCGCAATCTCGCGGTGAAAGTACATGTCTTGCTTCATGAACTGGTCAAGATTGACCATTGACGCACGGTGATCGGCCTGCCGTGCCTGCAAGCGCTCCACATCCTCAGGCGTGGCTTTTTCAGCCGCCAGCTTGACCATGCCCAGCTCTAAAAACAAGCGCGCTTCTTTGAGATGATCCAGCGTTTCAGGCTGCATACGCATCAAATGACGTGCACCGCCTGCAATTTGGTCGATCAACAAATGCGCTGTGGGCACCACCACCCTGGCCCGCTCGCCATGCGAGATTTCAACAATGCCTGAGCGCGCCAGCTCTTGCATGGCTTCGCGCACGGCGACACGGCCCACGCCATAGACCTCCATCAACTCACGCTCAGAAGGCAGTTGGTCGCCAGGACCAATCTCACCGGACTCAATGCGTTGCATGAGCCGATCCAGAACTTCCTGGTAGAGCTTTCGTCTTTGGATGGGTTCAGCAGTCATGACATGAATCTACCATCACGCAAATTGGCCGGAACGCACTTGGCCGTAAAAACTCGGCCCACCCAATTGCCCGCCTTTCAACGCGACTTCTAAGCCATCGCGTTGCGGGTCATCCGACCACGCACGGCACAACGGCACGCCGGGCGCCATGCCCGCCTCCACCGTCAAGGCACGAATGCCCAAGTGACTGCCCACCGCGCCCGAGCTGTCACCGCCAGCAACCACAATGCGGCGAATGTTTGAGCCATCCAGCACTTGGCGCATGATCTCGGCCAGCACATGGCCCACACGCGCTGCAGCGTCGCTCTTGCTCATGTTGGCGGCCGCAGCCGTGGCATCAAAGTTCAAGACTGACGGATCGTCAGGTCCTTCAGCAGAAAACACGATGGGCGAAATTTTTTGCGCAATCGACGCCAAGGCACCCTGCACCAAGCGGGCGATTTCTGCCTCGGCGTGTTGCGGGTCCAAACACTTGGCAATGTCCAAGCGCTCGGTGGCAAAACCATTGGCGCGTGCCCACTGAATTTGCGCTGCACTCATGGGCGAGCAGCTGCCACTCACCACCGCGATGCACGGCACCTCACTGGCCACGGGCAAACTCGGTGTAGCCGGAATCAAACCCTGGGCGCGCCAATAAGCGGCCAAGGCGTATTGCAAGCCCGACGATGAGGCACTGAACACACCCGCGCCACGGTTTTCCCACACCAAACGGCCGGCTTCGATCTGGCTGGCCGTGTCGGCCACATCAATCATCACCACGGGCTGGTCGTCGCCTTGCAAAGCAGTGCAACGTGCTTGCCCCGCCCCTTCAGAGAGTTCGGCCAAATCAATCAGTTCAATGCGGCGCTGGGTTTGCGCGGCCAAGTGCACGCGCAAATCCCCTTCTTGCATGGGCGTGACGGGATGACGCGACATGGTGGGATGGCGATCAATGCGGTGCACCGCGCCATTGGCCGCTGCAAACAGATGGCCAAACACTTGGTAACGCTTGAGCCGTGGCGCGCCCACCACCATGGGCGACCACGTCGAGGCCGAGGTTTTGACCCCTAAGTCAATCGCCTGCCCAATCGAGCCCACGCTGGGCGATGAGTCAAAGGTGGAGCAGACTTTGTATTGCAAGACGGGTGCGCCCAAGTCGTGCAAGCGTTCAAACACCGCAGGGAGTTCGCGCTGCATCCACTCGGGACTTTTACCGCGCGACTGACCCGCCAAACCAATGCATCGCATATGGCCAAAGCGCGCCAGGTCTTCTATGCGCGGCAAATCCAAAAACAACACCGTGGGCACACCGGCGGCGGTGAAGGCTTCCATCACATCGGTGGAGCCGGTGAAGTCGTCACCGTAATAGCTGAGCAACAGCCCTTCGGGCCATGCGGGAGTTGGGCTTTGAAAAGTGCTCATGGAGTTCACCAAAAGGTCAAGGCGCGTTGCAAGGCAGGACGGTCTTTGGCGTAGCTGGCCAAGTCAATGCCAGCCTCGGCCGCTTCCCACGCTTGGCGCAAGGCCGTCACGCCAGAAGCCACGCCATCGGGGTGACCAAAAATGCCGCCACCGGCGGTGCAAATCAAATCGGCATTGCCCAACGCGGCATAGGTGTCATGGGCTTGCAAGCCCGTTTGGGCCGAACTGAACACAGGCACGGCATGCATAGGGGCGTGTTCAAACAAGGGGTTGATCACCGAACGCGCGGCAGCAATCACCACCTCATCGGGTTCGCTGAATTTGTTGCGCAAGCCATTCACATGCAAATGGTCCACACCCGCCAGGCGCCAAATTTGTTGCCACGCGGCAAAGTCCCAACCCACATAGGGGCTGCGGCTCAAATAACCCCAACCGGCCCGGTGCGCATGGATAGGCAAGGTGCTGTGCTGCCGCAAGGCAGTCAAGCCGGTCAAGCCTATAGAGTTCAAACACACCATCACACAGGTGCCTTGGTTTTCAAGCACCCAATCGTGGCGGCGTTTCATTTGGTCCAGGTCACCGGTGATGTTGAAGGCCACCATCACTTGGCGTCCCAGTTTTTGTCTGGCCTCGTTGACCACACGCATCACCGCTTCGACACGTTGATCGAACGGACAGTAGCTGCCATCAGCTTGCAATTCATCGTCTTTGATGAAGTCAATGCCACCGTCGACCAAGAGCTGCACTTGTTGGGCTGTTTCGGCCACACTCAAACCCACGCTGGGTTTGATGATGGTGCCAATCAGCGGACCCTTGGCCACACCGCTCAAGCGGCGTGTGCCGGCCATGCCAAAGGCTGGGCCTGGATAGGCTTTGGCAAATGCAGGCGGTAATTTCAAATCCAGCAAACGCAGGCCCGAGACCTGCGCCAGCTCAAACAAATTGCCTGCCACCGTGGCCATCAAGGTGGGCAGGCAAGGCCCGAGGTTTTCCAAGGGCCAGGACAACTCGAGCAAACAACGCGTGTAGGTGCTGGACTTCATGCCACCGGGCAAGCTGGGCTCGCCCACGGTCTCAATCACCTGCAAGGACTCCACCCGCGCGCCCGAACGCTCTTTCAAAGCGGGCGTCTCGGTGGCCAACTTCAAAAAGGTGCCGCTGGACTGTTCGCCCGCAATCACCTCGGCGGCACGCTGGGGGTCGTCACCTGTTTCCAACCAGTAACGCGCGTAAATTCTCTCGGTCATCTCAACACTTTCTGAAATAAAAAAGACGGCCTCAGGATGTGAGAGCCGTCTTTTGCAGGCGCATCGCTTTATTTGTATTCTTGAATTTTGCGGATGTTGTCAGCGCCAAACTCTTTCGAGTAGTTCACATAGGTGGCGCGCAAAGCTTCGCGGAAGGCCACGCCATCGACTTTACGAATCACGGTCATGCCTTCTTTTTCCAACTGGGCAATGCCGTTGGCTTCGTCTTCATTGACCTTTTGGCGTTGTGCGATGTTGGCTTTTTTGGCCGCTTCGTAGAACACCTTTTTGTCGGCGTCGCTGAGCTTGTTCATCACGCGGGGTGAGGTCAAGAACAAGGCCGGTGAATACACGTGGCCAGTCAAGGACAGATGTTTTTGCACTTGCGAGAACTTCGACGCCAAGATCACAGGAATGGGGTTTTCTTGACCGTCGACCGTGCCTTGCTGCAAAGCACCAAACACTTCGGGGAATGCCATCGGTGTAGGTTGAATGCCAAAAGCGCGGTAGCCTTCCATGTGAACCTTGTTTTCCATGGTGCGCATCTTCAAGCCCGCAGCATCTTCGGGTTTGACGATAGCGCGCTTGCTGTTGGTCATGTGGCGGAAGCCGTTTTCGGTCCAAGCCAAAGCCACCAAGCCTTTGGCAGGGAACTTGGTCAACAACTCTTGGCCATTGGGGCCGTCAAAGTACTTGCGGGCGTGGTCGTAGTCGCGGAACAAGAAAGGAATGTCAACGATCTTGACCTCAGGCACAAAGTTGCCCACGGGGCCAGTGGAGGTATTCACGATGTCGAGCGTGCCCAGTTGCACGGCTTCGATCATTTCACGTTCACCACCCAGCGAACCGCTGGGGAACTGCTGACATTTGTAGCGACCTTGGGTGCCTTTTTCGATTTCGTCGCACAGCACGGTCGAGCCTACACCGTAGTGCGAGGTTGCCGCGGGCGTGTAACCAATTTTCAACACGGTTTGAGCACTGACTGAACCCAGCGCCAGCAAAGCGGCACCAGCGATAGAAGCAATACGCACTGTCTTTTGAAATGTCATGAGGTCTCCTGGATTGAACGTGAAATCGTTGTTATGAAAAGCGCGAGAAAAAATCAGGTGATGCGCTCGATGCTGTCGGCGATCTCTTGGTGATCGAAGATGTTCTTCCAGTCATCGCGCATCAAACGTGGCTTGCCAAAGGTGATGGCTTTGTTGCACGCGTCCGAGAACTGGCCTGGAATCTGTTTGAAGATCACAGCCGACAAGATGGTCATGTGACCCAGCAAGAAGTCACGTGCGGCTTCGGCGGGCACGCCGCGTGAGACCACTTCGTCCATGGCTTCGCGCATCACATCGAGCAAGGTGGCGCACACGGTTTCAGACAAACCGGGTTCGAGCAAAGCCATTTGCTCTACCGTCACACGGTAAGAACGCAAGATGGGTTGGTAAATGGTTTTGGCAATGTCTTCGCCCAAATCAAACGCCTCTTCAGGGCCTTGCATCAAGGCGCTGACGATGGACTGCGCAGCGGTCACGCCACCAAAGTAATCGGGCGCGCCAGCGGTGTGCACTTCGGGGCTGAAGATGCTGGGGTGGCAAGGATGAGCCACAAAGTAGGTCAGGTCGGGGCGCTTGGGCAAATGTCCAGCAAACGGTGCAGCCGCGTCCAAGGTCATCACCATGGTGCCGGCTTTGAGTTGAGGAGCAATGTCGGCCGCGAGCTTGCCAATCAGGGTGTCGGGCACCGCCAAGATCACCACGTCCACGTCTTTCAAGGCGTCTTCGACCGAGCAGCAGCTGATGCCCAGCTCGTCTTGCAGGCGCTTGCGCCCGACCTCGCCCACTTCGACGTGGCGCACTTGGTAGCGTGAGCCGACCAGGTTTTTCGACAAACGGGCGCCCATTTTTCCGCCCGCACCAAACAATGCAATTGATGTCATTCCAACACTCCACTCATATAGTGGCGTGATGGTATGACGAGTTAACCAGTTAACGCACTAGGGGATGTACTAGGTATCTCCCCTTTTTCAAAGATTCAGCGCAAACGGCGGCACACCGCCTGCGTCACTTCGGTACAGCGGGCGTGGCCGCCTTGGTCGTGCGGCACGGCGTCGCCATGGGCCAGCACGTCTTCCACCGCTTTCTCTACCCGGTCTGCGGCTTGGCTCAAGGTTGCGTCGTGGTGACGGTCGCCCAACCAGCGCAGCATCAAGGCGCCGGACAAGATGGTGGCAATCGGGCTCGCCACGTCTTGGCCTGCAATGTCGGGCGCTGAGCCGTGGGCGCCTTGGAACAGGCCATGGTTCAAACCCAGCTCGGCCGAGGCGGCCATGCCCAGGCCGCCGACGGTGGCGGCGCCCAAATCAGAAATGATGTCGCCAAACATGTTCTCGGCCACGATGACGTCGTAAAAGTCGGGCTTCTTGAGCATGTGGACCGTGATGGCATCGGCATAGGCGTAGTCAATCTCCACATCGGCATACGACTGCGCGACTTCGGTACACACGGCACGAAAGAAGGCATAGGTCTTCAAGATGTTGGCTTTGTCGCACACCGTCACACGGCGTTGGTGATCGCGCGGTGCGCCGTTGCGGCGGCGTGACAAGTCAAACGCAAACTTGGCCACACGTTCCACACCCAGGCGGGTCATGACTAGGGTGTCGGTCACCAATTCGTTGCGCAAGTTCACGCCGGCACCGCGGCTGGCGTACAGACCTTCGGTGTTTTCACGCACGATCACGTAATCAATTTGGCCGGCCGACCAATCGGCCAAGGTGGACTTCACCCCTTGGTACAAGCGAATCGGACGCACATTGGCAAACAAATCGAGCTTGAAGCGCAGCTGCAAATGCAAGTCGTTGCCCACCTCGGTGCCATCGGCATAGGTAACGCCGGGCAAACCCGCTGCGCCATGCAACATGGCATGCGCGTTGCGACACGCGTTCAAGGTCTCGTCGGGCAACACATGACCGGTCTTCACATAATGCCCTGCCCCGCCGTCGAAAGGCATGAAGTTGAGCAGCGCAGACCCACAGGCTTCGCGCAGCACCTCAATGGCTGACTGGTTCACCTCGGGGCCGATGCCGTCGCCGTCGATGGTCACGATGTCATAGGTCATGGCAGCTCACTGTTCAAAAGATTACGCGGTGAAGGGGATTAGCGCTTAGCGATCAGAGGAATGATCTCGGGCAACAAGGCTTGCGGATCACCTTCCTGGCAAGCACGCTCCAGGGTGCGTTTGACCGCCTCGGCCACGGTGTGATCAGCATGGCTGTCTTGCGCCATGGCGTTGTAATAGCTCATATCTTTGAGCGCATTGGCCATGCTGAAGCGCAAGTTCGAGCTATCGCCATTGGCCAAGAAGGGCTTCAAGCGGTCCAGCGCCGCACCCCAGCCACCGCCCATGGCGAGCACATCGACAAAGGTTTGGGCTTGCACGCCCGAGCGCTGCGCGCAAGCGGCAGCTTCAGCCAACAAGGTGACCATGCCCAACGACACATAGTTGTGCAACAGCTTCATGCGGTGCCCGGCACCAATCGGGCCCACATGCACGATGTTCTCGGCAAAGCACGACAGAATGGGTTTGCACGCTTCGAAAAGCGCCACATCGCCACCCACCAGCAAATTGAGCCGCCCCTCGGCCGCTTCTTTGGGCGTGCGCGTCATGGGTGAATCCAAAAAGAGCCCGCCTTTGGCCACCACGAGTTGCGCCAATTTTTCGGTCGACGAAGGCACGGCTGTGGAACAGTCGATGACGGTGGTGCCTGCACGCAGGCCTTGCAACACACCATCGTCCCCTGTCAACACGGCTTCGACTTGCGGCGTGCCGGTGACGCACAAAATGATCACATCGCAGTGGCTGGCCAAGTCTTTGGGCGTTTTGAACGTGTGCGCGCCGGCGGCGATCAAGGCGTCCAGCGGCTGGTTGCCAGGATGCTCTAGCACCGACAGGTCTTGCCCGTGCTTGAGCAAGTTGGTGGCGATGCCGTGACCCATCATGCCAATGCCGATCATTCCGATTTTTTTCATAGCTGCTCCGCGTGTGTGTTCTGTGTGTGAGGCGAGATCAATGGCACTCAATCGTGTTTGATCGAAATGGTCTTCAAGACGGTGAAGCTGTACAAAGCCTCAAAACCTTTTTCGCGGCCATGGCCGCTGGCTTTGACACCGCCAAACGGCAGCTCAATGCCGCCGCCTGCGCCGTAGTTGTTGATGAACACCTGGCCCGAACGCATCTGACGCGCCAAGCGCATCTGGCGCGCACCGTCACGGGTCCAAATGCTGGAGACCAAACCAAATTCGGTGCCGTTGGCCAGCGCGACCGCGTGGGCTTCGTCGTCAAACGGCATGATGGCAACCACCGGGCCAAACACTTCTTCTTGCGCCAGGCGGTGCGTGGGTGGCACATCGCGAATCAAGGTGGGCACTTGATAGAAACCGTCTGACGAGGCTTCTTTGACCAGCTGGCCTTGGGCCGCAATTTTCAAACCGTCGCGTTGGGCTTCGTCCAAGAAACCCTTCACGCGTTGCAGTTGGGTCTGGCGAATCAAGGGGCCGCAATCCAAGTCCATCTCGGCAGGGCCGACACGCAGTTGCTCAAACGTCTGGGTCAGGCGCGCGATCACGGTTTCGTAGATGCTGCGCTCCACCAACACGCGGCTGCCTGCCGAACAGGTTTGACCCGCGTTTTGCACAATGGCGTTGACCACCACAGGCACCAAGACATCCAAGTCGGCATCGGCAAACACCACTTGGGGCGACTTGCCGCCCAGCTCGGTGGTCACAGGCGTGTGGTGCTCGGCCGCAATTTGCACCACCAGCTTGCCAATGTTGGGGGAGCCGGTGAACGAGATGTGGTCAATGCCTGGGTGGCGCGTCAAGGCGTCGCCTGCTTCATGGCCGTAGCCCGTCACCACGTTGATGGCACCCGCAGGAAAGCCCACCTCGGCCGCAATTTCAGCCACGCGCAAGAGCGACAAACACGCATCTTCGGCGGGCTTGACCACGCAGGCATTGCCCGCCGCCAAGGAGCCGCCCACGCTGCGGCCAAAAATTTGCAACGGATAGTTCCAAGGCACGATGTGGCCGGTCACGCCCTGTGGCTCGCGCAAGGTGAGCACGGTGTAGCCGTTTTGGTAGGGAATGGTTTCGCCCATGAGCTTGTCGGCCGCGCCCGCATAAAACTCGAAGTAACGCGCAATGGCGGTCACATCGGCACGTGCTTGTTTGAGCGGTTTGCCGCAATCTTGCGATTCCAGCTGGGCCAATTCTTCGGCATGGTCGAGCATGGCTTGCGAGAGCTTTTGCAACAAGCGACCACGCTCGGTGGCGGTCAAACGACCCCAAGGACCTTCAAAGGCCGCACGTGCGGCGCGCACAGCCACATCGATGTCTTGCGCATTGCCCCGCGCCAAGTTGTCAAAGGTTTGGCCGTTCGAGGGGTTGATGACAGGGATGAACTCGCCGCTGGCAGGCGCCACCCAGCGGTTGTTGATGAAATGTTGTTTCATAAGGCTTGAAAGAGAAGAAAACACAAAACCAGAGGCATGCTTTTAGTTGTAAACAGGATTTACTTAAACTGCCAAATTCAGCCTTAATTTACCACGGATACCCTTAATTTGTTCATTTAATTTACCATTTAAGCCACCCAAGCGAACAACTTTGCTGATAATGCCAACATGCCCAAAGACGCCAAAGCCCTTCTTGCCCCGCGTGACGAGACCGTCAGCCTGAGCTCGCCCGAAGAGCTGGGCTTAGAGCCCGTGCGCCATGAGCGCTTTGCCGAACGGGTGTACGAGAGCTTGTTCCACGCCATCATGACGGGCAAGCTCGCACCCGACACGCGGCTGCCTGCCGAGGTCCAATTGGCGGCGTTTTTTCAAGTCTCGCGCCCGGTGGTGCGCCAAGCACTGGACCGGCTGCGAAAAGACCAGTTGATCGAGTCCATCCAAGGCTCAGGCACCTACGTGCGTGCCACCCACAAAGTGCCCGCTTCGCCCACAAGCACGGGCTCCGACATGAGTTACCTGGTTCATGGCCTGGAGTTGCGCTTGGTGATTGAGCCCGAGTGCGCCTACTTCGCCGCGCTGCGACGCACCACGGCCGACCTGGAGCGCATGGAAAGCATGCTCACCGGCTTTGAAGATGCCGTGGCCAAGGGCGATGTGGCGCACCACTTTGATTTTGGTTTTCATGAAGCGATTGGTCAGGCCAGTGCCAATCCGCGCCTAGCGCAGGTGCTCAAGTCGCTCGAATACGATGTCAGCCACGCCATCAATTTGTGGCGACACATGGCGCAACTCAAGCCCTGGCGGCGCACCCAAGACGCCATGGGCGAGCACCGTGCGATTTACGAACTGATCAAACAACAAGACGCCGAAGGCGCACGACGCGCCATGCGCAGCCATGTGGAGAAAGCACGCATTCGCATGCTCGACGCCACACCCGAGGTTTAACTTTCATTCACCACAGGAGACCCACCATGCAACGCAGAAAATTTGTCAGCACCGCAGGCATTGCCGGCGGCATCGCATCGACATTGGCAGCACCGGCCATTGCCCAATCGACCCGTCCCGAGATTCGTTGGCGCTTGGCGTCGAGCTATCCCAAGTCTTTAGACACGATTTATGGTGCCGTCGACAACATGTGTAAGCGTGTGGCCGAACTCACGGACAACCGTTTCAAAATCAGCATGCACGCGGCTGGCGAATTGGTGCCACCGCTGCAAGTGTTCGACGCGGTGCAAAGCGGCTCGGTTGAGGCCGGCCACAGCGCCAGCTACTTCTACATTGGCAAAGATCCCGCGTTTGGTTTTGCCACCGCCCTGCCCTTTGGCCTGAACGCACGCGGCCAAAACGCCTGGATGTATTTGGGCGGCGGCCAAGAGCTGATGAACGAGTTTTTCTCCAACTATGGCGTACAGCACCTGCCCGTGGGCAACACCGGTGCACAAATGGCCGGCTGGTACCGCAAGGAAATCAAAACTGTGGAAGACCTCAAGGGCTTGAAGTTCCGCGTCGGCGGCTTGGCCGGCATGGTCTTGTCCAAACTCGGTGTGGTGCCACAGCAATTGGCGGCGGGCGATTTGTACCCTGCCTTGGAAAAAGGCGTGCTCGATGCAGCCGAGTTTGTGGGCCCCGCCGATGACGAGCACTTGGGCCTGCACAAAGTGGCCAAGTTCTATTACTACCCCGGCTGGTGGGAGGGCGCGGCAACCTTGTCATTGTTCATCAACCCCAAGGCCATGGCCGCACTGCCTGCCGACTACGCCGCCGCCCTGCGCGTGGCCGCCGCAGAAGCCAACCAATGGTCCACCGCCAAGTACGACGTGACCAACCCACAGGCTTTGCGCCGCTTGGTGGCCGGTGGTGCGCAATTGCGCCGCTTCCCCACGCCCGTCTTGAACATGTGCAACAAAGCCGCCACTGAGCTCTATGCCGAGTTGTCTGAAAAGAGCCCTGCGTTCAAGAAGATCTACACCCCCTGGTCTAAGTTCCGCGACGAGCAAGTGATGTGGTCTCAGTTCTGCGAGATGCCCTTCGACAACTACATGGCCACACGCAAGGCCTAAGGACGACGGAACGCCAACATGAAGCGCTTGAACGTGATCGGCTGCGGCCGCGTGGGACAAACCATTGCGCGGCTGCTGCTTGAAAAAAACCAGGTCACGCTGCAAGACCTTCATTCTCGCAACCTGTCCAACGCCGAGCAAGCGGCCCGCTTTCTTGGCGCTGGCAGCGCCGTGCCACAACTGGCACAGATGCATGCTGCAGAGGTGTGGATGCTCTCGGTCCCCGACACGCAGATCGCCAACGTGGCCCAGCAATTGGCCGACACCTTGGCGCCCGATGCACCCCCTGCCATCGCGTTTCATTGCAGCGGTTTTTTAAGCGCACAAGCCCTGGCGCCCTTGCAGGCCAAAGGCTGGCAAGTCGCCAGCGTGCACCCGGTGTTGAACTTTGCTGCACCTGAAACAGGGGTGCGTCAGTTTGCGGGCACACCTTGCGCACTGGAAGGTTCTGAACTGGCGGTTGAATGGCTGCGTACGCATTTGTCAGCGATTGGCGGCGTGTGCTTTGACATCAACAGCGAACACAAAGCGCTGTACCACGCTGCGGCGGTGTTCTCAAGCAACTTCACCGGCGTGTTGCAAGGCATTGCGCAAGACGCGTGGCGCAGCGCGGGCGTGTCGCCCGAGATGGTGAACACCTTGAACCGCGCCTTGCTCACCAGCACCACCGACAACCTGTTGGCCATGGGCCCGGCACAGGCCTTGACTGGCCCCGCAGCACGCGGCGACACCGCCGTGGTGCATGCGCAAGCTGCAGTTGTCGAACAATGGAACCCCATTGCTGCCCAGGCCTACCGCGCCTTGAGCACGCTGGCGGTGACACTCAAACAACACGGCACCACCTTGCCGTCTTCAGACGCGATGCGCTCATGACCCGACTCGAACGCGCCCTCTCCATTGACGATCTGCGTGACATGGCACGCCGACGCCTGCCCCGCTCAGTGTTTGAATTCATCGACGGCGGCGCCGAAGACGAACGCACGCTGGCCGACAACCGCCATGCGCTCACACGCCACCGCATCGTGCCGCGTGTGTTGGTCGATGTGGCCCAACCCACACTCGACACGCCCATCTTCGGTCACACCTGGGCGGCGCCCTTTGTGGTCAGCCCCATGGGCTCATGCGTGCTCGGTTGGCCAGAGGCCGATATTGCGATTGCGCGTGCCGCCACATCGCACGGCATTGCGTACACCTTGTCCACCATGTCGACCACCAGCATTGAGCGCATGGCGCGTGCGGTGCAAGGCCGCTTGTGGTTTCAGCTGTATGTGTTGAAGAACCCCAGCGTCAACGACCAGCTGGTAGCCCGCGCGCAAGCCGCAGGCTATGAAGCCTTGGTGGTCACCGTCGACCTGCCTGTGGGCGGCAAACGTGAGCGTGACTTGCGCAACGGCATTTCGATTCCCCTGCGCTTCCAAGGCAAGCACCTTTGGGAAGGCCTCACCCACCCCGCTTGGGCCTGGCAAATGCTGCGTGCGGGTCTGCCCGAGTTTGAAAACGTGCGTGACCTCATGGACGAAGAAGGCGCGGGCCTGACCATCGCTGCACGCGTGGGCCAAAGCCTGAACGCCAGCTACCAATGGTCAGACCTGGCCCGCTTGCGCGACCAGTGGAAGGGCAAGCTGCTCGTCAAAGGCGTGCAACACACGGCGGACGCCGCACGCATGGCAGAAATGGGGATTGACGGCATTTGGGTCTCCAACCACGGCGGGCGCCAGCTCGATGGCGCCATCGCGGCGGCCGACTCCGTGCCTGCCATTCACGCCGCATTACAAGGGCGCGCCACGCTGATCATGGACTCGGGCGTGCGACGCGGCGTCGATGCCCTGACGGCCAAAGCCCTCGGCGCCAATGCCGTGGGCATTGGGCGAGCCGCGCTGTTCGGCGCCTGTGCGGGCGGCGAAGCAGGCGCACACCGGGCGATTGAAATCTTGATCGATGAATTGCGCCGCGCCATGCAACTCAGCGGCGTGGCTGATTTTTCAAGCGCGCAGGTCGATCTGAAACAAACAAGCGCCTGAGCACTCGCAGGTGCGCAGACGCTTGACGGTTCAGGCTATCAGTTGACTTCTGTGATGAACTGCGCGTTTGGACGACGCACTTTCTTGAGGTTCACCAACCAGTCTTTGTCGGCCTCGCGGTAGCCCAAAGGCAAGATCAGCACGCTGCGCAAACCGCGTGCAGACAAACCCAAGATCTCGTCCACGGCCTTAGGGTCAAAACCTTCCATCGGCGTGGCGTCGACTTCTTCAAAGGCGGCAGCAATCACGGCAGCGCCGAGGCCAATGTAGGCTTGCTTGGCGGCGTGCTGAAAGTTCACTTCGGCACCGCGTGTGGGGTAGTTGTTGAGCAACATCTTGCGGTAGTTTTCCCAACCTTCGTTGGTGCCGCCACGCGCTTCATTGGTCAGGTCAAACATCATGTTGATGCGCTCGGGGGTGTAGTCGTCCCAAGCGGCAAAGACCAACAGGTGTGAGCCATCTTCGACTTGTTGCTGACCAAAGGCCACGGCTTTGATTTTCTCGCGCACCGCTTTGTTTTTCACCACGATGACTTCATAGGGCTGAAGACCACTGGAGGTGGGGGCCAAACGGATGGCCTCCAAAATGCGTGCGACTTTTTCTTCGGGAACCGCCAATGTGGGGTTCATTTTTTTGGTGGCATAGCGCCACTGGAGTTTGTTCAGGAGTTCAGACATGGGTCACAGTTTACCCTTTGAGCTTGATGAGCCAATTCATCAGCGTCAAAGCGCGCCCCTTGTACGGCGGTAAGAACAACATTTGAATGGCTGAAAACGGGCCTTGGTAAAACACCGGTCGCAATTTAGAAAAGGTGTTGAAGCCTTCTTGCGCGTGGTAGTGCCCCATACCACTTGCACCCACCCCACCAAAGGGCAAGTCGTGCTGCGCCACATGCAACAAGGCTTCGTTGACCGAGACCCCGCCCGACATCACATGCGCGATGTAGAAGTCTTGCAAATCTCTGTCGTGGGTGAACGGGTAAATCGCCAAGGGACGGTCTTGGCTGTTGATGTACGCCACCACCTCGTCGGGGTGTTGGTAGGTTTTGATCGGCAAAATCGGACCAAAAATTTCACGTTGCATCAGCAACATCTCTGACGTGGGATTGAGCACCAGATGCGGCGCGATTTTGCGCAGCGCGGGGTTGGCTGTTTGCTCAGGCAACAAGTTCAGCACGGTGGCGCCTTGTTGCACTGCATCGTTGAGGCTGAACATCAAGCGGTCGTAGGCTGACTGATCAATGATCGAGGTGACATCGGGTCCATTGATGTCTGGCACACGCTCTTGCACCAACCGTTGGCAATGGGCCACAAAGGCATCCACGCTGCCCTCGGGCACAAACACATAGTCCACGGTGGTGCAAATTTGTCCTGCGTTGAACAGCTTGGCCCACAGGATGCGTTCTGCCGCTTGTTGGATCGAAAAATCCGGTCCCACAATGGCCGGTGATTTGCCACCCAACTCCAAGGTGACAGGGGTCAGATTTTTGGCCGCATTGGCCATCACCGCACGCCCTGTGTGGCCCGACCCTGTGAACAGCAAATGGTCAAACGGGAGGGACGAAAACGCGGGCCCACGGTCACCAGGGTCGTGGAAGAACTTCAGTTTGTCTTCGGAAAAATAGTGCGGCGCCATCTCGATCAACAAGGCCGCCAAACGGCCAGAGTTGTGCGACATCTTGACCATGGCCCGGTTGCCCGCCGCCAAGATGGCCGCCAAGGGGCAAAAACTCAAGTTGAGCGGAAAGTTCCACGGCACGATCACGCCCACCACGCCCACAGGCTGCGGCACCACGCGGTTGGACGCGCCGGGATACATCAGCCGGTCAATGTGGCGACGTTGGGGCCTCATCCATTTTTTGAGGTTTTTTTGCGCATCCTTGATGGCTTCGAGCACCACAAAAAATTCCGCAAACAAGGTTTCAAACTCGCTGCGGTTGCCATAGTCTTGGCTGATGGCTTGCACAATGGCGTCGCGGTTGTCTTTGAGCATGCGCGCGAGCGCTTGCAAATCCGCCATGCGCTGGGCATAACTGGGCACGGGACGCGCCAAGTAGGCTGCCTTCTGACGTTGAAAAATGCTTAAGAACTCAGCAGGCATGTGGGGTGGCTCCGTAGTGACCGTGCGTTATTGGGATTGTTCAGGCTCAGCGTAAATAGTGCCGCCAAACTTCAGCGCCGAGTGTTCGCGCTTGGATTGCAAGAGAGGATAGAACATCTGGTGGTACCAGCGTTCTTGGCCAAACAGCTGGTCATCGATCAAGCCCACTTGGGCCGGGTACTGGCGCGTGATCAAGGCGCTGCCAAACAGCACATCCCAGAAGAACAACAAATTGCCGAAGTTGCCCTTGTAGTTGCCAATGCCGTCCTTGTTGGTGATGGCATGGTGGGCCCAGTGCGTCGCGGGTGTCGAGATGGTGCGCTCGACCACCCACATCAGGGGGCGCAAGGCAGGAATGCGGTACAGCGGCTCATCCCAGCGCCAGGTGCAGTGCGCGCCCAAGATCACCATCAGCTTGACCACGATGTAGATCGCATACACAAAACCACCAAAGCCCAAGTGCAACAAACAGCCCGCCAGCCACAGGCCTGGCATCATCAGGTAATAAAAGAAGTTGTTGCGGAAAGTGACACGAATGCTCATGTACTCGGCCGAATGGTGGGCGCGGTGCAAGGGCCACAGCAGCGGTGAGTGCGACAGGCGGTGCCACCAATACTGCGTCATGTCGTCAGCCACCAACAAAATAGCCACCATGCCCCACCAGGGCAAATCAGCCAAGATATCTTTGTATTCAGGAAACCACAGATTGCCCAACTTGGACGTCATCAAAATCGCAAACGGTTGCGTGACGGCCACCACGCTCAAGAACATCAACAACTCCAGCGTTGTGTCATCTTTGGATGGGTGAATCGCGGCTCGGTAGCGCCGACTCAGAAATTCCATGGTCCCAAATCCAACAATCAAGCAAAGAATCAGTGCGTTTTGCACTTGGGCTGCAGTCATGTCGCGTCTCCTGAAGTTGCCATGAACAAGGCAAGGGTTGTTTTAAATTTTTTCGTCCAACACGCAGGGTAACGATTGCCAATCTGACAATCAATACGCTACTTGGCGTATGGGCGGGGTGAGCGCTGCAGCTCTAAGGCCAAGTTTCAAACCGGGTGTGTGCGTTGTCGCACAGATCGGACCGAAAAAGCCCGCTAAGCTCATCCGTGCGTTCGCAAGCCCACAATGCGGCTAGGATGAACGCTCACCATTGAGCCGCACCAAGGATTGCCCATGACCACCGAAGTAGAAGTTTTACGCAAAGAAGTGGCGTTGATGCGTGAGGAACTCCGCGATCTCAAGCACAGCTACCTCGACACAAATCGGCGCTATGCGGACACCTTGATCGTTTTACGCGGCCTGACCCAGCATGCAACCGACTCGGCACAACAAGCGGCCAAAGCAGCCGAACACTCGGCCGTTGCCTCTGAAAAGTGTTTGCTCGCGGCCAAAGAAGCGGCGGCAATTCCTGTGATTGCAGCGGCAGAAGCCGCCTCAAATGCCGCCAGCTCGGCGGCGGCCGCGGCCATAGAAAGCGCCGCTTCTGCCGCGTCGGGCGCTGCAGCTGCAGCGCTGGCGGTGGCCAACCATGCAGAAGACGCTTCGGCCCAAGGCTCATCGGTGGCGGCGGAAGCCTCTAAAAAAGCCGCCAGCTTTGCAGCGCAAGCCGTGTTGATGTCCAACAAAGCGGCGCAATACGCGATCTCAGCCCGCGACGATCGACTCGCCGGCAAGGGCCAGAAAAATTAAAGACCTCAATCGAGCTTGATACCGAGGTCAACCGCCAGTTTGATCCAAATCGGCACGTCCCGCGCCCAATCGGCACGTGTGCCTTCCAGGTTTTTAGGCTTGTTGGGAATCGCAAAAGTTTCGCGCAGCTGAATGGCCCGCGGTGTGTTGGCTCCTTCCACCGCCACTTGCGACAAGGCTTTCAACACCGCTTCAGGCGTGCCGGCCGGCGCCATCAAGGGCAAGCCCCCTTCCAAGCCCACCAAGCGTGGGTCCAGGCCTTGTTCGACCAAGGTCGGCACATCGGGCAATTTGGGGGAGCGGTAAGAGCCCGTCACGCCAATGGCTTTGACACCACGGGATTGCACCGTGGCGAATGCTTGGTAGCTGCCAATTGCAATTTGAGATTGCGCCGAGGCCAAATCCAGCCACATGGGGGACTCGCCGCGGTAGGAAATGGTTTGAATCTGGGTGCCCTCTTTGCGGTTGATCTGGTCTGCCACCATGTGCGGGTAGCCACCAGGGGCATAGCTGCCCATCGAGGTAGGGTTCTTTTTGGCGTATTGCATGAACTCGGCCATGGTGTTGATGCCCAATTTCTCAGGTACCCCCACCACCAGCGGCCCGGACGGGAACACGGCCACCGGCGTCAAGTCTTTATCCAGGTTGTACGGCAGCTTGCTGTAGAGCACCCGGTTTTGGTACACCGTGCCCGAGGTGGTCATGAGCAAGGTGTAACCGTCCGCTGGGGCTTTGGCCACGGTGTCAATGCCAATGATGGCGCCTGCCCCGGGTTTGTTGTCCACGATGGCAGGCACACCGAATTTGGCCGTGAGCTGCTCGGCGTACAGGCGGGCATAGGCATCGGTCAAACCGCCAGGAGGAAACGCCACCACGATGCGGATTGTTTTGGTGGGCCAGTTGTTCGCCTGTCCTTGTGCCTGAACAGGCAAGGCAGCGGCAGCGAGCCAGCCTGCAGCGGCCCACAAAAGATGACGACGGTTCATACGCAAAGACTTCAACATAAAACCCTTTCTGGTGTGCTGTAGAGAATAGCCACAAGATTCAGCCACGCTTCTCGGTGTTTGCCAGTAATAAGTTGTCATCCCATGACAAAGCTGTCATCTCAGGGTCGTGAACGGTTGGACACCTCAAGTTCAGCCAGATTCAACCGATTCTGTGAGCAAGAGAGCGAGGTGCATCATGTCCCCACCCCTTGAAATTCAAGCCATTACCCCTTCCACCCCTACCCTGCCCGTTGGCCAGGGGAACGGACAGTTGGCGTCTGCACACCTGAATTCATCCCCCCATCCAGAGCAAGCTGCCGTGCCGCCCACCACTGCCACACCACGTCCACACGAAGTCAAAAACGACAGCAGCTTCGTGGAACTTGGGTTTTCGGTCGACCATGATTCGAACGCCTTGAAAATCAAAGTCACCAACCAAGTCTCAGGCGAAGTGGTGCGCGAATTTGAAATCAAGGGTTTGAGCAGCGCCCACCATGAGCCAGTCAGCAGCAAAGGCGTGATCGTCGACGATCAGACTTAAATCGTCACCCCACCGTCGACCACCAAACTCTGGCCCGTCACATACGAGCCTGCTTGCGAGGCCAAGAACACGGCAGCACCGGCAATTTCATCGGGCTCGCCAATGCGGCGCAGCGGCGTGGTGCTCATGCGCTCGGTCAGCATCTCGCTGTCTTCCCACAGGGCGCGCGCGAAATCGGTTTTGATCAAACCCGGGGCAATGCAATTGACGCGCACATTGTGGGGGCCGTACTCCACCGCCAAGTTACGCGCCAGCTGCATATCCGCCGCTTTGCTGATGCAATAGGCACCAATCACGGGTGAGCCGCGCAGGCCACCGATGGACGAGACGATGATGATGGAGCCTGATTTTTTCTCGATCATCTGAGGCGCCACCAAGTTGATCAACCAGTGGTTGGCCACAATGTTGTTGTCCAAGATTTTGCGGAACTGCTCATCGGCAATCCCAGCTTGCGGGCCGTAATACGGGTTGCTGGCCGCGTTACACACCAACACATCCACATGACCAAACTGACGGTTGGTCTCCGCCACCAAATGGGCCAGATCGTCCTTGGACGAGATGTTGGCAGGCACCGCAATGGCTCGCCCCGCGCCATGTTTGGCATTGATGGCGTTGACCACCTCGGCACAAGCCTCGGCCTTGCGCGAGGAAATCACCACCCGTGCACCATGCTCGGCCATGCGCTTGGCAATGGCACGGCCAATGCCGCGTGAAGAACCCGTGATGATGGCCACTTGGCCTTCGAGATTGAATAAGTTCACAACATGTCCTTTTGAGTTAATTTATTCGGCTTTCACACCGGCCGCAGCAATGACCTTGGCCCATTTGACAATTTCGTCGTCCAGGAACTTGCCCGCTTGCTCGGGCGTGTTGCCCACCGATTCAATGCCCAAGCTCTCAAACTTGGCGCGCAGTTCAGGCGAGTTGATGGCTTTGGCGGTTTCTGCCGACATGCGTGCCACGATGTTTTTCGGCACCGCCGACTGGGTCAAAAACATCACCCAGGTCGAGCCTTCCATGGCAGGGCCACCGGCCTCGGCAATGGTCGGCACTTCGGCGGCGCCAGGAATGCGCTTGTTGGCAAACACGGCCACGGCTTTGATTTTTCCGCTGCGCACATGCGGCATCAAGGCGCTGGCGGTGTCGGTCAAGATTTGCAGATTGCCCCCCATCAGGTCGTTCAAGGCCGGGGCCGTGCCTTTGTAGGGCACGTGGGCAATGTCGGCCCCGGTGTTTTGCTTGAACAGCTCTTGCGTCAAGTGCGCCGCCGCCCCCACGCCCGAGGAGCCAAACGACACCTTGCCGGGATTGGCTTTGATGTAAGCCAGCAAATCTTTGACGTCTTTGACGGGCAGGTTGTTGTTGACCGTCATCACCAGCGGCGCAATGCCAACCAGCGAGACGGGTGAAAAGCTCTTGACCACGTCATAAGGCAAACGGCCCGCATACAGCGTGGCATTGGCAGCATGGGCCCCAATCACTGTCAAGAAGGTATAGCCATCGGGGGCGGCGCGGGCGGCAATGTCGGCGCCCAAGATGGAGTTAGCACCGGGTTTGTTTTCGACCACGATGGTCCAGCCCGTTTGCTCTTGCACTTTTTGCACCACCATGCGCGTGGCACTGTCGGTGATGCCGCCCGGTGGGTAGGGAATGATCCACTTGATGGGCTTGTTGGGCCAGGCCTGGGCGCTGGCCAAAAGCGGCACGGCCAACGTCAGGCCCAAGGCCACACGCATGGCTATACGTCTTGCAGCACAGAAAGTACGCATCGCTGTCTCCTTTGTCGTTTGAATCTTCTTGGCTCGGATTATGTGGAGCAGGCGCCACCCCCTGCGTCTGCTTGGTGACAGCGGCTTGTTGGCGCTTGGGAAATACTGAACCATGCAAATCTTTTTCTCACCCACCTCCCCCTATGTGCGCAAGTGCTTGGTCACGGCCTACGAATTGGGTTTGATCGACTTGATCGAATTCCTGCCTGCCAACGCGCACCCCGTCAACCGCGATGCGCACATCATCGCCAGCAACCCACTCGGAAAAGTGCCCACCTTCGTCACCGACGATGGTGCTGCCCTGTACGACAGCCGTGTGATTTGCGAGTACCTCAACGCGCTCGGGCACGGCAGCTTGCTCGCCGCAGAAGGCGCGGCGCGCTGGGAGGCCTTGACCTTGCAATCGCTGGGCGACGGCATCTTGGATGCGGCCTTGCTTGCTCGCTATGAAAACCATGTGCGCCCCGAAGCGCTGCGCTGGCCCGAGTGGGTCAATGGCAAGCTCGATGCCATCCGTACCTCGCTGCACTACTTGGACCAACACCCCGAAGTCTTTGAGGCCGAGTTTCACCTGGGGCTGCTCACCATTGGCTGCGCGCTTTGGTATTTGGATTTGCGCTACCCCGAACTGGCCTGGCGTGAGGCCTACCCACGGTTGGCAAAAGCCGCCGAGCCTGTGCTGCAACGCGACAGCATGAAGCAAAGCTGGAGCATGCCAGGCTAAAACGGCATTCGCGTCAGAACACCTTGCTGCGCTGCGACTTGGTGTCTGACTGCTTTTTCTTGCTCTCCAAGCGCCGTTGCTTGGAGGCATAGGTGGGCTTGGTTGGTCTGCGTTTTTTAGGTGGCTGCGCCACGCTTTGCACCAACTCCATCAAACGCGCCAGCGCCTCCATGCGGTTCATGTCTTGGCTGCGGTGCTCTTGCGATTTGATGACCACCACGCCCTCGCGCGTGATGCGCTGGTCGTTCAACGCCAACAAGCGTTGCTTGACGCCCTCGGGCAGAGACGAGGCCACGATGTCAAAGCGCAAATGGATGGCGCTGGAGACCTTGTTGACGTTTTGCCCACCCGCGCCTTGGGCACGAATGGCGGTGAGCTCAACCTCGGACTCGTCAATCTGCATGGCGTTTAAATGTGCCAGCCAGGCACTTGGCTCATGCCCCACAACATCAAACTGATGCTGAAAAACGACATCACCGTGGTCACCAACAAAGCGGCCGCACACAAGGCCTGATGGCCATGGCGCTGCGCCAGCAAGGGGTAAATGCCCAACATGGGCATGGCCGCCAACACAATGGCCGAAATTTGCAAGCCCGCTTCCATCGGTCCGACCACCCACAGCATGGCGCCCACACACAGCGGGTGCAGCACCAATTTGCCAAATGCCACCCAGCTCACCTCACTCAAAGCACCAAAGAAACGCATGCCCACCAAAGAGCCGCCGTTCACAAACAAGGCAGCGGCAGCGCAAGACGCGGCAAATAAGTTCACCGTTTTGGACACCACCTCCGGCAACTGAACCCCCAACAAGGAACAAATAAAGCCCGCCAAAATGGCCCAGATCATGGGCAGCTTCAACATGTTTTTCAAACTCGCCCACACCATGTGCCACCAGGAGTCGTGGGTGGCCTCGCCGCTGTCGGCAATCGCCAGCGACAAAGGAATGATGAACAAGTTCTCGATCAACATTGACAAAGCCAAACCCACGCCCGCGGCAGGCCCCAAGATTTGCAACAAGATCGGGTAGCCCACATAGCCGCTGTTTGATGAGCAGAACCCCATCGCCACCAGGGCACTTTCAGAACGCCCCTTGCCCCGCCCCCAATGCCAAATGGCAAAACCAGCGCTCAAGGCCAGAAACGACCCCACACCATAGGCCACCAAATAGCCAGGGTGCAAGATGTCCGAGAACTGGCGCTGCGCCAATGCGTTGAACAGCATGGCGGGTAAACCAAAGTTCAGCACAAAGCGGCCCAACACCTGACCATCGGTTTTGCTGAAAAAGCCTTGACGTGTGGCCACATAGCCCACGCCAATGGATAGGTAAATCGGACCGGTGATCGACAAAATATTGAGCATGCGGGGTGGGTATTTGATTTACTTCGCTTGATCCAGACCCAGCAAGCGCACCGCGTTGCCCTTCAAGATGCCAGGCATCACCTCGGGCTTGAAGCCTGCCACCTCAAAGTCTTTCATCCAGCGCTCGGGCGTGATCAGCGGGTAATCGCTGCCAAACAGCACGCGGTCTTTGAGCAGCGTGTTGGCATACTGGATGAGCTGCTTGGGAAAGTACTTGGGGCTCCAGCCCGACAGGTCAATCCACACATTGGGCTTGTGGGTGGCCACGCTCAAAGCCTCGTCTTGCCACGGAAAGCTCGGGTGTGCCATGACGATTTGCATGTCGGGCCAATCAATCGCCACATCGTCCAAGTGCATGGGGTTGCTGTAGGCCAAGCGCAGGCCGCCGCCACAGCGCATGCCGCTGCCAATGCCGCTGTGCCCCGTGTGAAAAATCGCAGGCAGCTTGTAGTGGTTGATCACCTCGTAGATCGGCCACGCCATCTTGTCGTAAGGGTGGTAGCCCTGCACCGTGGGGTGGAACTTGAAGCCCTTGATACCGTCTTCCTTGATCAGGCGCTCGGCTTCGCGCGCGCCCATCTTGCCCTTGTGGGGGTCGATGCTGGCAAACGCAATCATCATGTCGCTGTTGGCCTTGGCGGCGTCGGCAATCTCTTCGTTGGGAATGCGGCGACGGCCCAGCTGCGACTCGCTGTCCACCGTGAACATGACCAAACCGATCTTGCGTTCGCGGTAATAAGCCACGGTTTCTTCAATCGTCGGGCGGCGGTCGCTGCCAAAGAACTTGTCGGCGGCGCGGTCGTATTCCTCGCCGTAGTTGTCAAACGGGTTGCGGCAGCTCACCTCGGCATGGGTGTGGATGTCGATGGCGATCAGGTCTTCGTGTTTCATAGGGCTCCAGTCACAACACAAGGGAATCACAGAGAAAGGGGTTAACCATAGCCGATGCGCCTTGCAGCGGCTGTCGCTTGCAAGCTAGACGCAAGAATTTTCCGGCCCAACCTCGGGTAAGCACCAAGAAAAAAACTGCAGCTGCTTGCTCACAATATCGTTATCAATAATAACCTTCTTGACGTTTGGGTCAAGTTTTACAAAGGACACTGTGATGACACACGCCAGCAACCCGATCCTCGAACGCGCCGCCGCCCATGGGGTCTCCCTGGAGATGCAAGGCGCCGTCGCTGTGGTGCGTTTGTGCCGCCCTGCCAAGCGCAACGCCTTGAGCGACAGCCTGATCGAAGCGCTGCGCGATGTGTTCCAGAACCTGCCCGCCGAAGCGGGCGCCGCCGTGATCCACGGTGAAGGCGACCACTTCTGCGCCGGTCTGGACCTGTCCGAACTCAAAGAGCGCGATGCCGGTGAAGGCATCCACCACTCGCGCAGCTGGCACGTGGCCCTCAACGCCGTCGAACAAGGCCGTGTGCCCGTGGTCGCAGCCCTGCACGGTGCGGTGGTCGGCGGCGGCTTGGAGCTGGCCAGCGCCAGCCACATCCGCGTGGCTGACGAAAGCACCTTCTACGCCCTGCCCGAAGGCACACGCGGCATCTTTGTGGGCGGCGGCGGCTCGGTGCGTGTGCCCAAGCTGATCGGCGCAGCCCGCATGACCGACATGATGCTGACCGGCCGCGTTTACAACGCCCAAGACGGTGAGCGCGCAGGGTTTGCCCAGTACCTCGTACCTCAAGGCACGGCCTTGACCAAGGCGATTGAGCTGGCCACCCGCATTGCCACCAACGCGCCACTGACAAACTTTGCGCTGACCCACGCCCTGCCCCGCATTGCCGAACAACCGGCCGACCATGGCTTCTTCACCGAAGCGCTGATGGCCTCGATTGCCCAAGCTGCCCCCGAAGCCAAAGCCCGTGTGCGCGCCTTTCTCGAAGGCAAAGCCGCCAAAGTGCAAAAGAGCTGAGCCTGCGGCGCCTGAAAAAAATACGGAGACACACATGAGCGCACCCAAATTCCGACCCCTGAAGTTCGGCGTCACCCGCGTCACCTTGCGCGATGGCGTGCCCGGCACCCATTACCTGACCGCCGAGCAGCCCCTGCAGCCATTTGCCGAGCGCATGACCGACCGCCTGCAGCACTGGGCACAGACCAAGCCCGAACACAGCTTCATGGCGCGCCGTGTCAAACAAGCTGACGGCACCAGCGGTGACTGGCAGCACATCACTTACGCCCAAGCCTGGGCCACGGCGCGCAACATTGCGCAAGGCCTGATTGACCGTGGTCTGAACGCCGAGCGCCCTGTCGTCATCCTGAGCGAAAACAGCCTGGAACACGCCCTGATGGGTCTGGGCTGCATGCTTGCCGGTGTGCCTTTTGTGCCCACCTCGCCGCCCTATTCGCTGGTGAGCGTGGACTACGACAAGCTCAAGCATGTGCTCAAAACCGTCACGCCGGGCATGGTGTTCGCGTCTGACGCGCGCTATGCCAAAGCCATTGCAGCCACGGTGAGCGATGAGATGGAAGTGGTGATGGTCGAAGGCGCTGTAGAGGGCCGCAAGGTCACATCCTTCAACAGCCTGTGCACCACTACTGCCACGCCCGCGGTGGATGCAGCGATTGCCGCCACCGGCCCCGACACCATCGTCAAGTTCTTGTTCACCAGCGGCTCAACCAAGCTGCCCAAGGCCGTCATCAACACACAACGCCTGTGGTGCGCCAACCAGCAGCAAATGGCCCAGTCCATGCCGGTGCTGGCGGAAAAAGAACTGGTGCTGATCGATTGGCTGCCGTGGAACCACACCTTCGGTGGCAACCACAACGTGGGCATGGTGATCTACCACGGCGGCACACTCTACATCGACGACGGCAAGCCCACACCGGCATTGATTGGCGAGACCTTGCGCAACCTGCGCGAGATCGCGCCCACGGTGTACTTCAACGTGCCGACCGGCTTTGAAGCGATTGCCAACGCCATGAAAACAGACGACCAGCTGCGCAAAACGCTGCTGTCGCGGGTGCAGATGTTCTTCTACGCCGGTGCAGCGCTGGCCCAACCGATTTGGGACAGCCTGTACGCCTCGCAAGAGCGTGAAGTCGGTGAACGCATCGTCATGGGCACGGGCCTAGGCATGACCGAGTCCGGCCCATTCGGCATCTTCGTGACCAACCCCTTTGTGCAGGCGGGCGACTTGGGCGTGCCCACCCCGGGTCTGGAATTGAAGTTGGTGGACATGCAAGGCAAGACCGAGGTGCGCTACCGCGGCCCCAACATCACGCCCGGCTACTGGCGCAACCCGGAAGAAACCGCAGGCGCGTTTGACGAAGAAGGCTTCTTCAAAACCGGCGACGCGGTCAAGTGGATCGACGAAACCGATGTGCACCTGGGCCTGAAATTCGACGGCCGCATTGCCGAAGACTTCAAGCTCGCCACCGGCACCTTTGTGAGCGTGGGCCCGTTGCGCGGCAAGATCATCGCAGCAGGTGCCCCTTACATCCAGGACGCAGTGCTCACAGGCCTGAACATGAAAGAAGTCGGTGCCATGATTTTCCCGACACCAGCCGTGCGAGCCCTGAGCGGCCTGGGTGCCGATGCCCCGATGGCCGATGTGCTGGCCTCGGCCACGGTTCTGGCCAAGTTCCAGGAGATCGTCAACGAACTCGCCAAGTCCGCCACCGGCAGCGCCAACCGCATCGCCCGCCTGTGTTTGCTGAGCGAGCCGCCCACCATCGACAAGGGTGAAATCACCGACAAGGGCTCGATCAACCAGCGCTCGGTGCTGACCCACCGCGCCGACACCGTGGCGGCGCTGCATGCCGACACCTTGCACTACATCCTCAAGCCTCAAGCTTGATCAACGAAAGAAGCAACATGGCATCCAAAGGATTTTTCAACGCGTTTGCCGATGTGTGGATGCACGAAGGCGTGCGCACGCCCATGGTCGATTACTGCGGTGCGCTCGGCCACATCTCGCCCACCGACCTGGGCATCAAGGCCGCACGCGAAGCTTTGAAGCGCGCAGGCATTGCCGCCACCGAGATCGGCTCGGTCATCACCGGCAACATGGCGCCTGGCGACTTTGACCAGTTCTTCTTGCCCCGCCACATCGGGCTGTATGCCGGTGTGCCACAAGAAGTGCCCGCCATCATGACCCAGCGCATTTGCGGCACAGGCTTTGAGTTGTTCCGCCAGGCCAGTGAGCAAATCGAAGCCGGCGTGTGCGACGCCGCGCTGGTGGTCGGCACCGAGAGCATGACGCGCAACCCCATTGCCGCCTTTGACCACCGCAACGGCTTCAAGCTCGGCGCGCCCGTGGGCTTCAAGGACTACATGTGGGAAGCCCTGAAAGATCCGGCCGCTGGCATCAACATGATCCAGACGGCAGAGAACCTGGCCAAGAAATACAACATCACCCGCGAAGAGGTGGACCAGTTCGCCTCCGACTCGTTCGCCAAAGCGGTGGCCGCGCAACAAGCCGGTTTCCATGCCGGCGAGATCGTCCCCGTGGTCACCGAGAAGTTTGAGCTCGAAGGCTACAAGGCCCGAGGCATCAAGCTGCAAGGCAAAGTGACCGAGGTCAGCACCGACACCCACCCCCGCATTTCGCCCCCTGAAGTGCTGGCCAAACTCAAATCGGTCTACGAAGGCGGCGTGCAAACCGGTGGCAACAGCTCGGCCCTGGTCGATGCGGCTGCGGCTTGTGTGGTCACCTCTGGCAGCTACGCCAAAGCCCATGGCAAAAAGCCGCTGGCCCGTGTGGTCGCCGCCGCCGCCGTGGGCGTGCCGCCCGAGATCATGGGCATTGGCCCGGCACCTGCCATCCGTTTGCTGCTGGAGCGCACGGGCTTGAAGCTGTCTGACATTGGCCGCTTCGAAATCAACGAAGCGCAAGGCGCGCAAACGCTAGCCGTAGGTCGCGAGCTGGGCCTGGACCTGGCAAAGCTCAACGTCAACGGCGGCGCGATTGCACTGGGCCACCCGCTGGCCTGCACCGGCGTGCGCCTGACCATCACGCTGGCGCGTGAATTGAAACGCAGCGGCTTGCGCTACGGCATCTCGAGCGCCTGCGTGGGCGGCGGTCAGGGCATTGCGCTGCTGATTGAAAACCCGGAAGGCAAGTGAACTGAATTTGTAGGTCGGCGGCTTTAGCCCTGACAAGTTCCCGAAACGTCGGAGCTAAAGCTCCGACCTACTGTAGAAAAGGTACTGACATGAACATCCAAGGACAAGCAGCCCTCGTCACCGGCGGTGGCTCCGGTTTAGGCGAAGCCACGGCCCGTGAATTGGCCCGACTCGGCGCCAAGGTCGCGGTGCTCGATCTCAACCTGGACAACGCCGAGCGCGTGGCCCAAGACATCAATGCGCAACATGGCAAGGGCTGCGCTGTGGCCGTTCACTGCAACGTGTCCGACGAAGGCAGCATGACCCAGGCCATTGCGACCGCCGCAGCCGCCCACGGGCAGGCCCGCATCCTGATGCAAATCGCGGGGATTGGCTCTGCCAAGCGCGTGGTCGGCAAAGACGGGAATGCCGCCCCGCTGGAAGACTTCATCAAGGTCGTCAACGTCAACCTGATCGGCACCTACAACGCGGCGCGCCTGTTTGCCGCCGCGTGCGCCAAGCTCGACCCGATGCAAGACGGCGAGCGCGGTGCCATGGTGTTCACCGCCTCGGTCGCGGCGTTTGACGGGCAAGTGGGCCAGCAGGCGTACAGCGCGTCCAAAGGCGGCGTGGTTGGCATGACCTTGCCCATGGCGCGCGATTTGGCGCAGCATGGCATCCGTGTGTGCACCATCGCCCCCGGTCTGTTTTCAACCCCGTTGATGAAGACCTTGCCCGAGCCGGTGCAGCAATCGCTGGCGGCCAGCATCCCCTTCCCTGCACGTCTGGGCAAACCTGAAGAGTTTGCCGAACTGGCCTGCCACATCGTCAGCAACGGCCACCTCAACGGTGAAGTCATTCGCCTCGACGGTGCCCTGCGCATGGCACCCCGTTAAGAGAAAAATTATGAGTAAAACTGTTGTCTACGAAGTGCAAGTGATGTTCGGTGACTGCGACCCCGCAGGCATCGTCTTCTTTCCCAACTTCTCCAAATGGATGGACGCTTCGTCCCTCAACTTCTTCGTCAAGTGCGGCGTGCCGCCCTGGCGCGAACTGGTCAAAACACGCGGCATCATCGGCACGCCGCTGTTGGAGATCAACACCAAATTCATCCGCCCCGCCACCTATGGTGAGACGCTTCAGATCCACACCAGCGTGCAAGAGTGGCGCGATAAAGTGTTCGTCCACAAGCATGTGGTCATGCGCGGCGACACGGTGTTGTGCGAAGGCACCGAAGTGCGGGCCTTTTGCATCAAGCACCCCGAAGATCCAGACCGCATCAAAGCCATCGCCGTGCCTGAAGACATCAAGACTTTGTGCAGCTGATCTGCCGCATATTTGAAAACTTTTTCTGTTCCCACCCTGTGTTTTTTTAATCAACCTTCCGAGGAGACAAGCATGAACTTCAAGAAAACCCTGCTGACCCTGGCCATCGCCGCCACCGCCAGCACCGCCGCTCTGGCCGACATCAAGATCGGTGTGAGCTTGGCCCTGACCGGCCCTGGCTCTGGTTTGGGCATCCCGATGCAAAACCAGTTCAAGCTGTTCCCCCAAACCATTGGTGGTGAAAAAGTCCAGCTGATCGTGCTCGACGATGCCACCGATCCCGGCAAGGGCGCAGCCAACGCACGCCGCTTCGTGACCGAAGACAAAGTGGACGTGATCGTGGGCTCATGCATCACCGCCGTGGCTGCGGCCATGACCGACATCGCGTCTGAAGCGGGCACCGTGCAATTGGCCGGCTCCCCCGTGGGCGTGCCCGCTGGCAAAGACAAGTGGTTGTTCCGCTTGCCCCAGTCCAACACCGTGATGGGCTATGCTGTGGTTGAGCACATGAAAAAGCAAGGCGTCAAGACCATCGGTTTCTTGGGCTACACCGACGCCTATGGCGAACAGTGGTTGAAAGAAATCACCCCCTTGCTGGACAAAGCTGGCATCAAAATTGTGGCCACCGAGCGCTTTGCCCGCACCGACACCAGCGTGACCCCACAAGCTTTGAAGATCAACGCCGCCAACCCTGACGCCGTGTTGGTCGTGGCATCAGGCTCAGGTGCAGCCATGCCTCAGCTGGGCCTGCTCGAGCGTGGCTACAAAGGCAAGATTTACCAAACACACGCTGCAGCCACCATGGACCTGATGCGCGTGGGCGGCAAAGCGGTGGAAGGCACGTATGTGGTGTCTGGCCCTGTGATTGCCCCCGACCAATTGCCTGACAGCCACCCCTCCAAGAAATTGGCGTTGGACTTCGTCGCCAAGTACGACAAGGTTTATGGCGCTGGCAGCCACAACCAGTTCGCAGGCCATGCCTACGACGCCCAAGTGGCGCTGGAAAAAGCCATTCCTTTGGCGCTGAAAAAAGCCAAGGCGGGCACGCCCGAATTCCGCGCCGCACTGCGTGACGCCATGGAAACCATGGGCCGCACCACCTTTGCCCACGGCATCATGAACTGGAGCGCCACTGACCACTGGGGTTACACCATGGAAACCGGTGTGATGACCAAGGTCGTCGACGGCAAGTTCAAGGTCGAATAAGGCCTGCCACATCGCCTCGGGCCCCCGCTGTGGCGGGTCGCTCTGAGGCGATGTCTTTTGATCCAGAAGGATCACACGGTTTCTTTTTAGCTTTTCTCAAGGTTCCATCATGGACTTTTCCATCGCCAGCATTTTGTTGCTGGACGGCGTGACCAACGGTGCTGTGTATGCCCTGCTCGGGCTGGCCACGGTGTTGGTGTTCACCGTCACCCGCGTCATCTTCATTCCGCAAGGCGAATTCGTGGCCTATGGCGCACTCACCTTGGCCATGCTGCAAGGCGGCAAAACGCCGGGCACGGTGTGGCTGTTGCTGATACTGGCGGGTGTGGCCTCGTTGATGGAATTGGTCGAGCGCTGGCGTCACCACGGCAACGCCGTGCGTGCTGTGAAGTCCGCCCTCAAGACCTTGGTGTTTCCTGTGCTGATTTCTGCGCTTTCCATCTGGGCTGCGCCACAACAATTTCCGCTGGGTGTGCAAGCCGCAATCAGCGTGGCCATCGTCACGGCCTTTGGTCCGCTGGTTTACCGCGTGGCTTACCAGTCGCTGGAAGCGGCCACGCCGCTGGTGCTGCTGATCGTGTCGGTCGGTGTGCATTTCGCCATGACGGGTTTGGGCCTGCTGTTTTTCGGTGCGGAAGGTTTTCGCAACCCACCGTTTTGGGACGCACGCTTCAACGTCGGCCCCTTGACCTTGTCCGGCCAGACCGTGATCACCTTTGGGGTATCCCTCGCATTGATCGTGTTGCTATGGCTGTATTTCGAACGCTCGCTGCGTGGCAAGGCCTTGCGCGCGACGGCGGTCAACCGCACGGGTGCTCGCTTGATGGGCATCTCCAGCCACACCTCGGGCCAGCTGACGTTTTTGTTGGCCGCCTTCATCGGCGCTTTGTCGGGCTTGCTGATTGGCCCTACCACCACGGTGTTTTATGACTCAGGCTTTTTGATTGGCCTCAAAGGTTTTGTGGCGGCGGTGGTGGCAGGTTTGTCCAGCTATCCCGGTGCCTTGATCGGTGCCTTGTTTGTCGGCATCGTCGAAGCCTTTGGTGCCTTCTGGGCCAGTGCGTTCAAAGAGGTGATTGTGTTCACCTTGATCTTGCCCATCCTTCTGGTGCGCTCGCTGCGCAGCGGCCATTCGGACGAGGAACACTGACATGTTCAAAAAACAAAATATCGCCTTGTGGCTGCTCAGCGCTGCCGTGCCCCTGATCGCCGTGCTGCCGCTGCCTGATTTTTGGATTGCCCAACTCAACTACATCGGCCTGTACAGCTTGGTCTGTTTGGGGCTGGTGCTGCTGACCGGCGTGGGGGGCTTGACCTCTTTTGGCCAAGCCGCGTTTGTGGGCATTGGGGCCTACACCACAGCCTGGCTCACACTCAACACCGGCCTGTCGCCTTGGCTGACCTTGTTTGTCGGCTTGGCTTTCACAGCAGTCAGTGCGCTGATCGTGGGCATGATCACCTTGCGCATGTCGGGCCACTACCTGCCACTGGCCACCATCGCCTGGGGCTTGTCGCTGTATTACCTGATGGGCAACTTGGATGCCTTGGGCAAATACGACGGTTTGCTGGGTTTGAAAAGTTTGTCCATCCCTGGCGTCAATGGTGACATCGACATTGGCCAAGGCCGCCTGTTCTTTGTGCTGACCTGGGCCATCTTGCTGGCCGGGGCCATCGCCTTGCTCAACTTGTTGGACTCGCGTCCGGGCCGCGCCATCCGTTCACTCAAGGGCGGCACGCAAATGGCCGAGGCGATGGGCATCAGCACCTTCCGCTACAAGGTCACCATCTTCGTCATCGCGGCCTTGTTCGCCTCGGTGGCGGGCTGGTTGTTGGCGCACTTTCAACGCACCGTCAACCCCTCGGCCTTTGGCCTGAAGATGGGCATCGAGTACCTGTTCATGACGGTGGTCGGCGGTGTGGGTTATGTCTGGGGTGCCATCGTAGGTGCAGGCCTCATCAAGCTGCTCGACGACCAGCTGCAAGTGCTGCTGCCCGCCCTGATCGGCACCAGCGGCAGCTACGAGGTGATTGTGTTCGGCATTGCCCTGGTGCTGGTGCTCAAGTACCTGCCCGATGGCCTGTGGTCGGTGGTGGCGCGCAAGCTGCCGCGCCCGCCGCGTGCGGTGGACTGGCAAAACGCCGAGGCCCTGCCCGAGCGCCGCAAGCCCACACACGGCGAGCGTGTGTTGTCGGTGCAGGCCATCCGCAAACAGTTTGGCGGTTTGGTGGCGGTGAATGACATCAGCTTCAACATCGAAGCGGGCCAAATCGTCGGCCTGATCGGGCCCAACGGCGCAGGCAAATCGACCACCTTCAACCTGATCACCGGCGTGCTGCGCAAAACCAGCGGCCAGGTCAACTTCTGTGGCGAAGACATCGGTCACTTGTCCTCGCGCGAGATTTCACGCAAGGGCATGGCCCGCACCTTCCAGCACGTCAAGATGATTCCTGACATGACGGTGCTCGAGAACGTGGCGCTCGGTGCCTACATGCGTGGCAGCAGCGGCGTGCTCTCGTCCATGCTGCGCATCAACAAAACCGAAGAGCAACGCATGATGAAAGAAGCCCAGCGCCAGCTGGAGCGCATTGGCATGGGCGCTTACCTGCACGAGCAGGCGGGCAACCTGGCCATGGGGCCCCAACGCCTGATGGAAATCGCCCGTGCGCTGTGTTGCGACCCGGCCTTGCTGCTGCTGGATGAACCCGCAGCGGGCCTGCGCCACAAGGAAAAGCAAGGCCTCGCGCAAGTGCTGCGCCAGCTGCAAGGCGAAGGCATGAGCATCTTGCTGGTCGAGCACGACATGGACCTGGTGATGGACGTGTGCGACCACCTGGTGGTGATGGAGTTCGGCACGCTGCTGACCCAAGGCACCCCTGCTGAAATCCAAGCCAGCCCTGCCGTGCGTGCGGCTTACCTCGGAACGGAACACTGACATGTCTCACCCCCTCCTCCAAGTCACCGACCTGCGCGCGGGCTACGGCAAGGCCGAAGTGCTGCACGGGCTGAGCCTGCAAGCGGCCAAAGGCAGCGTGATCACCGTGATCGGCCCCAACGGCGCCGGCAAGTCCACCTTTTTGAACAGCCTCATGGGCATCTTGCCTGCCAAGGGCCGGATTGAATTTGATGGCCAGTCGATCACCGACCTGACGCTCGAAGAGCGCGTCATGCACGGCATCTCGCTGGTGCCCGAAAAGCGCGAGCTGTTTGGCACCATGAGCGTGGAAGACAACCTGGTGCTGGGCGGCTACCGCCAGATGCGCCTGGGCAACGCGCAGTGGCGCGCACGCTTGGATGATGTGTTCGACCTGTTTCCTCGCCTCAAAGAGCGCCGCCTGCAAGAAGCGGGCACGCTCTCGGGGGGTGAACGCCAGATGCTGGCCGTGGGCCGCTCGCTGATGTCGCGCCCGTCCCTCCTGATGCTGGACGAACCCAGCCTGGGCCTAGCCCCACTGATCGTGAAGGAAATTTTCACCATCATCGAAACCCTGCGCCAAACCGGCGTGACCATCGTGCTGGTGGAACAAAACGCCCGCGCCGCACTGGCCGTGGCCGACGAAGGTTATGTGCTGGAGATGGGTGAAATTGGCCTGCACGGCAAAGCCACCGACCTGGCCCAGGACTCCCGCGTGATCGATACCTACTTAGGTGCCGCCAAAAAGTAATTTCAGGACTGACCATGAACGCCTACCAACCCCGCACCGACGAGATGCAGTTTGTGTTGTCCCGTGTTTTGAATGCCCCCGCCCAATTGCAAGCCCTGCCCGCCTTTGCCGAGGTAGACCCGGACCTGATGCAACAGGTGCTCGATGAAGCGGGCAAGTTCGTGGGCGAAGTCATCGCCCCGCTCAACCGCGATGGCGACGAGATCGGTGCGCAGTGGAAAGACGGCGCGGTGACCATGCCGCCCGGGTTCAAGGACGCCTACCAATCCTTCTGGCAATCGGGCTGGCCCGCCTTAGCGGCCAGCGCCGAAGATGGTGGTCAGGGCCTGCCCAGCGTGCTCGAAGCCATGCTGTACGAAATGTTGTCGGCCGCCAACCACGGCTGGACCATGGCCCCAGGCCTGCTGCACGGTGCTTACGAGTGCATCAAACACCACGCCAGCGACGAACTCAAAGCCTTGTATCTGGAGAAAGTCGCCACCGGTGAATGGCTGGCCACCATGTGCCTGACCGAGCCGCATGCGGGCTCCGACCTGGGCCTGGCCCGAACCAAAGCGGTGCCCCTGCCCGATGGAACGTACGCGGTCAGCGGCACCAAAATCTTCATCTCGGGCGGCGAGCACGACCTGAGCGACAACATCGTGCACCTGGTGCTGGCCCGTTTGCCCGACGCGCCCCCTGGCCCCAAAGGCCTGTCGCTGTTTTTGGTCCCCAAGTTCTACCCCGACGGTTCACGCAGCCGCGTGCACTGCGATCGCATCGAAGAAAAAATGGGCCTGCACGGCAGCCCCACCTGCGTGATGCGTTTTGACGAAGCCGCCTGTCAGATCGTGGGCGAGCCCGGCAAGGGCCTGAACGCCATGTTCGTCATGATGAACGCCGCCCGCTTGCATGTGGCCCTGCAAGGCATTGGCCTGTTGGACGCCGCCTGGCAAAAAGCCGATGCCTATGCGCAAGAGCGCCGCCAGATGCGTGCGCCCGGCAAGGGCAAGTCAGCGGGCGAAGCAGACCTGATTGGCGAGCACCCCGCCATGCGCCGCATCCTCGACACGCAACGCGCCTGGGTCGACGCCGGTCGCGTGCTGGCCTACCGCACCGCGCTTGAGCTTGACTTGATCAAGCACAGCACAGATGCTGCCACGCAAGCCGCTGCGCAGCGCTGGTGTGCCCTGGTCACGCCGGTCATGAAATCGGTCTTCACCCACCAGGCTTTTCATGGCGGTAGCGACTGCCTGCAGGTCTTTGGCGGCCACGGCTATGTGCGCGAGTGGGGCATTGAGCAGATCGTGCGCGACGCTCGCGTGGCCATGATCTACGAAGGCACCAACGAAATCCAGGCGATCGACCTGCTGGTGCGCAAGGTGCTGGCCGATGGCGGCTTGGGGCTGAACGCCCTGCTCGACAACATCGCGGCCGATTTGCCCGCCAACGCCAAAGCCAGCAAGGCCCACACACCGGCCCAAGCCCGCATTCAAACGCTGCGCGCCGTGACCGAGCAGATCGTCAAAGCCGCTCCACAAGACGCGGCCCTGCCCTTCCGTGTGGCCGACGACTACCTGCGCGCCGTGGCCCTGGTGCTGATGGACTGGGCTTGGTTGCGCATTGAAGCCGGGCTTGACGACAGCACACCCAACGCGGACGCTCGTTGGCGCACTCCGGCCAAAGCTTTGCGCAGCTGGGTGTTGCCCGAATTCCAGATGCGCACCTACATCATCGTGCAGCAATGCATGGCAGTGACCGCCTGAGCACCGCCCCATGCCATCAGCACACCCCGTGACAGCGCCCCCTGCACCTAAGCGCACGCGCAAGCCTGCAACCCGCGCACAAAACCCCAGCTCACGCGCCAAAGCAGTGGCAGCGCCCTCAGACACCACCGCGGTGGACCATGTAGACACGAGCTATTTGCAAACCCTGATGGGCTACAACGCACGTCGGGCGGCGCTGAGCATCATTGAGTTGTTTTTGGAGCGGCTGGCCCCCTATGGCCTCAAGCCGGTGGATTTTTCGGTCATGTCCACCATTTGCCACAACCCAGGCGTGACCTCGCGCCAGTTGTGTGCCACGCTCAATTTGCTGCCGCCCAACTTGGTGGGCCTGATTCAGTCCCTCGAAGCGCGGGGCCTGATTGAGCGCAAACCCCATCCGCACGACGGCCGGGCGGTGGGACTGCACCCCACCCCTCAGGGGCAAGCGCTGATGGTGCAGGCCGAACAGACGGCTGCCGACTTGGAGCTCGAAAAAACTGCCCGCCTCACGCCCGCGCAGCGCAAAACGCTGCTGGACTTGCTGCAAAAAATTTACCTTTGAGGCTGGACCGGGCAGCCGCAGCCATGGCCGAGGCCCCAAGCGCTGCTGCGCTGCTGGCATAATTTTGGGTTTCGCCCATTCGCTGAAGCCGCACTGACCGTGCTTCAGACCTTCACAGAAAGCCCCACCATGAACACCACCCCTTCCGGCCTGCAATACATCGACCACGTCGTGGGTGAGGGCGCCACCGCCGCTGCCGGTCAACACGTGACCGTGCACTACACCGGCTGGTTGTACAAAGACGGCGAACAAGGCGCCAAGTTCGATTCCAGCCGCGATCGCAACGATCCGTTTGACTTCCCCCTGGGCGCTGGCATGGTCATCAAAGGCTGGGACGAAGGCGTGCAAGGCATGCACATCGGTGGCCAACGCACCCTGATCATTCCCCCCGAATTGGGCTATGGCGCACGCGGCGCTGGCGGCGTGATTCCCCCCAACGCGACCTTGAAGTTCGACGTCGAGTTGCTGGGCGTCGAATAAGCCACGGCACATCGCCATGGTCAGTCGCCACGGGCGGCCTGATCCAGCGGGGCTTGCGCCCCGCTTCTTTTTTTGCAAAGCCCCTCTTGAAAAAGGGGTGAACGGCCCCCAGCTTTGCTGAATCTCCTTCAAACAAGCCTCTTCAAGCATGTCAGATCCCACACCACAACCCGACACCGCCGCCCATTTGGCAGCCCACATGGCAGCACAAGACACCGCCCCTGCTGCGGCCAACGAAGCGCCCGCCACGCCACTCGACCCTTTGGCCGCAGCCCAAGCCGAAGTAGCCGCCTTGCAAGCCAAAGTGGCTGAGTTGCAAGACCAGTATGTGCGCGGCCAAGCCGAGGTGCAAAACGCGCGTCGCCGTGCCGACGACGAGGTGTCCAAAGCCCGCAAATTCGCGCTCGAGAGCTTTGCCGACAGCCTGTTGCCCGTGCTCGACAGTTTGGAAGCTGGACTCGCCGTGCAAACCGCTACGCCCGAGCAAATCCGCGAAGGCGCGGAAGCCACGCTGCGCCAGCTCAAAAGCGCCTTGGAGCGCAACAAAGTGATCGCCATTGACCCTGCGGCAGGCGCCAAATTTGATCCCGCCCAACACCAAGCCATCAGCGTGGTGCCCGCCGATCAAGAGGCCAACACCGTGGTGGCCGTACTGCAAAAGGGTTACCTGATTGCTGAGCGCGTGCTGCGCCCCGCCCTGGTCACCGTGGCGGCACCGAAATAAACACCTGAAACCAAACACTTGAAAACGGCAGGGTTATCCACATCTACCGTTCATCTGAATTTTTAAAAATCACTGGAGTAAGAACATGGGAAAAATCATCGGTATTGACTTGGGCACCACCAACTCGTGCGTGGCCATCATGGAAGGCAACACCACCAAGGTGATCGAGAACGCCGAGGGCGCGCGCACCACCCCGTCCATCATTGCGTACCAAGAAGACGGTGAAATCTTGGTCGGCGCATCGGCCAAGCGCCAAGCGGTGACCAACCCACGCAACACCTTGTACGCGGTCAAGCGTTTGATCGGCCGCAAGTTCAGCGAAAAAGAAGTTCAAAAAGACATCGACTTGATGCCCTACACCATTGCCAAAGCCGACAACGGCGACGCATGGGTGGAAGTGCGTGGCAACAAGTTGGCTCCTCCTCAAATCAGCGCTGAAATTCTGCGCAAGATGAAGAAAACCGCCGAAGACTACCTCGGCGAAGAAGTGACTGAAGCCGTCATCACGGTGCCTGCTTACTTCAACGATGCGCAACGTCAAGCCACCAAAGATGCAGGCCGCATCGCAGGCTTGGACGTCAAGCGCATCATCAACGAACCCACTGCGGCAGCGTTGGCGTTTGGTTTGGACAAAACCGAAAAAGGCGACCGCAAGATTGCCGTGTACGACTTGGGTGGCGGCACGTTTGACGTGTCGATCATCGAAATCGCCGACGTCGATGGCGAGAAGCAATTCGAAGTGTTGTCCACCAACGGCGACACCTTCTTGGGCGGCGAAGACTTCGACCAACGCATCATCGACTTCATCATTGCCGAGTTCAAGAAAGAATCTGGCGTTGATTTGTCCAAAGACGTGTTGGCCTTGCAACGCCTCAAAGAAGCCGCTGAGAAAGCGAAGATCGAGTTGTCGTCGTCTGCTGCGACCGACATCAACTTGCCTTACATCACGGCGGACGCCACAGGTCCTAAGCACTTGAACATCAAGCTCAACCGTGCCAAGTTGGAACAACTGGTGGACGAGCTGATCGAGCGCACCATCGCCCCTTGCCGCACCGCCATCAAAGATGCTGGCGTGTCGGTGGGCGACATTGACGACGTGATCTTGGTCGGTGGTATGAGCCGCATGCCCAAGGTGCAAGACAAGGTCAAAGAATTCTTCGGCAAAGAGCCACGTCGTGACGTCAACCCTGACGAAGCCGTGGCCGTGGGCGCTGCGATTCAAGGCCAAGTGTTGTCTGGCGACCGCACCGACGTGTTGTTGCTCGACGTGACACCGTTGTCTTTGGGCATCGAAACCCTGGGCGGCGTGATGACCAAGATGATCGCCAAGAACACGACCATCCCAACCAAGTTTGCACAAACCTTCTCGACTGCGGAAGACAACCAACCTGCCGTGACCATCAAGGTCTACCAAGGCGAGCGTGAAATGGCTTCTGGCAACAAGAGCTTGGGTGAGTTCAACCTCGAAGGCATTGCACCTGCGGCACGTGGTACGCCACAAATTGAAGTGTCGTTTGACATTGACGCCAACGGCATCTTGCACGTGGGCGCCAAGGACAAAGCCACGGGCAAAGAAAACAAGATCACGATCAAGGCCAACTCAGGCTTGAGCGAGGACGAAATTCAACAAATGGTGAAAGACGCCGAGTTGAATGCCGCCGAAGACAAGAAGAAATTGGAAATCGTGCAATCGCGCAACCAAGCCGACGCCGCTGTGCACAGCGTGAAGAAGAGCCTGGGCGAGCACGGCGACAAGCTCGACGCTGGCGAAAAAGAAGCCATCGAAGCGGCCATCAAGGAAGTGGAAGAAGCCTTGAAGGGCGAAGACAAAGCCGCCATCGATGCCAAGACCGAAGCCTTGATGACAGCCTCGCAAAAGCTGGGCGAAAAAGTCTATGCTGACATGCAAGCGGCACAAGCTGCTGGTGGTGCAGCCCCTCACGCCGAAGCCAAACCCGCCGACGACAACGTGGTCGACGCTGAAGTGAAAGAAGTTAAAAAAGGCTAAACCCTTTTCCAATCTTCTGAGACGACCTCGCCGCGTTTCGCCTGAAAAGGTGAACACGCGGCGAAGTCTTGATCAAGCCCCACAAAACACGGCCCTGCCCACACCATGTCCAAACGCGATTTTTATGAAGTTCTCGGCCTCTCCAAAGGCGCGAGCGAGGACGAGATCAAAAAGGCTTATCGCAAACTCGCGATGAAGTACCACCCCGACCGCAACCAAGGCGACAAAGCCAAGGAAGCCGAGGCGCAGTTCAAAGAAGTCAAAGAAGCCTACGAAATGTTGTCGGACACTGAAAAACGCGCCGCCTACGATCAGTACGGCCATGCGGGTGTGGACCCCAATATGCGCGGAGGCCCTGGTGGCTTTGGCGGTGCAGGTTTTGGCGAAGCGTTTGGCGATATTTTTGGTGACATCTTTGGCCAAGCCCGCCGTGGCGCAGGGGGCCGCCAGGTCTACCGTGGCAATGACTTGAGCTACGCCATGGAAATCACGCTGGAAGAAGCGGCCAACGGCAAAGACGCCGAGTTGCGCATTCCTGGCTGGGACGAGTGCGACACCTGCCACGGCTCGGGCGCCAAACCCGGCACCTCGGCCAAGACCTGTACCACCTGCCACGGCAGTGGCCAAGTGCAAATGCGCCAGGGCTTTTTCAGCGTGCAGCAAACCTGCCCGCATTGCCGCGGCTCGGGCAAGATCATTCCCGACCCTTGCACCAGCTGCCATGGCCAAGGCAAGATCAAAAAGCAAAAAACCCTGGAAGTCAAAATCCCGGCCGGTATCGACGATGGCATGCGCATTCGCAGCACCGGCAACGGCGAACCTGGCACCAACGGCGGGCCCCCTGGCGACCTGTTCATCGAAATTCGCATCAAGAAGCACGACATCTTTGAGCGCGATGGCGATGACTTGCATTGTTCGGTGCCCATCAGCATCACCACGGCGGCCTTGGGCGGCGAAATTCGTGTGCCCACATTGGCAGGCGAAGCGGCGATTGACATTCCCGAAGGCACGCAAAACGACAAGCAGTTCCGCTTGCGTGGCAAAGGCTTGAAGGGCTTGCGTTCGAGCTTCCCTGGCGACCTGTACTGCCACATTTCAGTCGAAACCCCGGTCAAACTCACCGAGCACCAGCGCAAGCTGCTCAAAGAGTTGGACGAATCCCTGAAAAAAGGTGGCGCCAAGCACTCGCCCGCCGAAGGCGGCTGGGCCGACAAGCTCAAGCGCTTCTTCAGCTGATTCCAGACTGTTTGACGCGTCGCAAACCCATGCGCGATGTATCACCCCGAAACAAGGGGATACTTCGCACATGAGCGTCAACATCACTTTTCTCGGCGGAACAGGGACAGTCACCGGTTCCAAGTATTTGGTACAGCATGACGGCAAGCAATTGCTGGTCGATTGCGGCTTGTTTCAGGGCTACAAGCAGCTGCGCTTGCGCAACTGGAACCCCATGCCCATCAACGCCGCCGATGTGGATGCCGTCATCCTCACCCATGCCCACTTGGACCACAGCGGCTACCTGCCCTTGATGTACCGCCAAGGCTTTCGGGGCCGCGTGCATGCCACCGCCGCCACCTGTGATTTGTGCGCCATCTTGCTGCCCGACAGTGGCCACATCCAAGAAGAAGATGCGGCATTCTTAAACCGCCATGGGTACTCCAAACACACACCCGCCATGCCCTTGTACGGCAAGCACGATGCTTTGGTGAGTTTGGATTTGTTGCACCCCGAGGGCTTGGGTAAAACCTTCTCCCCCATCCCCGGTTGGAAAGCCACCTTGTCATCTGCCGGCCACATCTTGGGCGCGGCCAGTGTGTTGCTGGAAGTGGCCGGGCGACGCATCTTGTTCAGCGGCGATTTGGGTCGTCCCGACGATTTGCTGATGAAGCCCCCCGCACCACCGCCTGAAGCGGACACAGTGTTGATCGAGTCCACCTATGGCAACCGCGAACACCCACAAGAGAACGTGTTGGCAGAACTCGCGCCGGCCTTGAAGCGCGTGGCCGCACGCGGTGGTGTGGCCGTGGTGCCCGTGTTTGCCGTCGGTCGTGCCCAGGCTTTGCTCTACGCCATCTCGCAGCTCAAAGCGCGGGGCGAAATTCCGCACAGCTTGCCGATCTTTTTGGACAGCCCCATGGCTGTGCACACCACCGAGCTCTACCACCGGCATCCCGATGCCCACCAACTCAGCAGCTCCGATCTGCAAGCCTTGAAGCATGTGGCCACGATGGTCGAAACACCCGAACAATCCAAGGCCCTGGCCAAGCGCCACGGCCCGATGGTGATCTTGGCCGCCAGCGGCATGGCCACGGGCGGACGTGTGCTGCACCACTTGGCGCATTACCTGCCCGATCACCGCAACATGGTCATCCTCACTGGCTACCAAGCACCGGGCACGCGCGGAGCCACCTTGGCCAACGGCGGTAGCCTGGTGCGCATCCACAGCCAAGAAGTACAAGTGCAAGCCGAAGTGGTGCAATTGCAATCGTCCTCGGCCCATGCCGATGGCCAGCAATTGATCGCCTGGTTGCAGCAGATGAAAGAAGTGCCAAGCCAGGTTTATGTGGTGCATGGTGAACCCGAGGCCTCGGACACGCTGCGCCAAAAGATTGAGCACACCCTGGGTTGGCGTGCCGTGGTGCCAGAGCATGGCAGCACCTGGCCGGCCTGATCAACCCCATCACGCCCGCCCAACACACCACCATGCGAACCATGTTTTTAGACCGACCTGTGCGCACACCGCGTTCGGCCGTGACCTTGATCGTGCTTGCCAGTTTGTGGATGGCCAGCGTAGGCAACCTCTCGCTGTGGCAAACCTTGATGGCCCTGCCCGACAACACGGGTTGGCGTGGGGTGGCGTTTGGGGTGGCGTTTGGCGTGATGATCGCCAGTACCTTGGCCGCCTTGATGGCATGGCTGGCCTGGCATTGGACACTCAAGCCTGCCCTCACCTTGCTGCTGCTGTTGAGCGCGTTTGCCACCCATTACATGCTGACCTACGGCATCGTGGTCGACACCCCTATGGTCATCAATGTGTTGCAAACCGACACCCGTGAAGCAAGCGATCAAATCACTTGGCGCTTAGGCCTGAGCGTGCTGCTGCTGGGCGTGCTGCCCAGTGTGTGGGTCTGGCGCCAACCTTGGTTGGCCTTATCGCTCGGTCAACAGGTGTTTCGCAATGTGGGGCTGTTCATCGCCAGCCTCTTGCTCACCTTGGGCACCACCCAGCTGGTGTTCCAAGACTTTGCCTCGTTGATGCGCAACCACACCCAGCTGCGCTACCAGATCAACCCACTCAACAGCGTGTATGCCCTGCTCGACTTGAAGGTGATTCCTTCGGACAAACCCAGCGGCCCCTTGCAGCCCTTGGGTGAGGACGCGCACATCACACCGCGCGAAGGCGCAGCGCAGCGCCCGCCTTTGTTGGTGTTGGTGCTGGGTGAAACCGCACGCAGCAGCAGCTTTTCGCTCAACGGGTACGCACGTGTGACCAACCCCGAACTCGCCAAAGAAAACGTGGTGAGCTTTCGCAACGTGAGCTCGTGCGGCACCAGCACCGCCGAGTCGGTGCCCTGTATGTTTTCGCATCTGGGACGCGAAGGGTATGCGCAACGCAAAAACGATTCTGAAAATTTGCTCGACGTGTTGCAGCGTGCTGGCTACGCCGTGCTGTGGATCGACAACCAATCGGGCTGCAAAGACCAGTGTGATCGCATCCCCAACCTGAACACCTCCGAGTTGAAAATTCCCGACCAATGCGAAGGTGGGGAATGCCGCGACACAGTGATGCTGACCCAAATCGACACCGCCTTGGCCAAGCTGCCCGCCGAGCGCCGCGCCCGCGGCACCGTGGTGGTCATGCACACCATGGGCAGCCACGGCCCGGCTTATTTCAAGCGCGTCCCAGCGGCGTTTAAAAAATTTCTGCCCGAGTGCACCGACAACTCCCTCTCGCAATGCGAACGCGCACAAGTGGTCAACGCCTACGACAACACGATTGTGTTCACCGACCATTTTTTAACGCGTGTGATTGGATGGCTCAAAGCCCAAGACAAAACCGCAAGCACGGCGATGTTCTATGTGTCAGACCATGGCGAGTCTTTGGGGGAGAACAATCTGTACTTGCACGGACTGCCCTACAGCATGGCCCCGGCCGAGCAAAAAACCGTGCCACTGATCACCTGGTTCTCGCCCAGCTTTGAGCGCTTGAGTGGCGTCGCCACCTCATGCTTGAACAAGTCGCGTGATCGCGCCTTGTCGCACGACCATTTGTTCCATTCCATTTTGGGCTTGATGGCCGTGCAAACCCGCGTCTACCAAGCCGAGCGCGATTTATTCAAAGCCTGCCAAACGCGATAAGACCCTGCACCGTAGGACATTGCATGGCAAGTCCGTGCTGGGTCTTCGGTTTGTTTACAAGAAACGATCGAGCAGCTTGCGGGTGTGGCGGTCCAGCGCAGGCAAATCACGAATCAGGAACTGCACGCCGTGCGCATCGGCCACGATCAAGGTCGTGGGGCTGAGGCGGCGAATGTCTTCTTCCCCTTTGAGCACGAACTCGGTCGCCCCGCGGCTGGTTTGCACCCGCCACACGCTGGGCGTGGAGAAGCTGTTCACACCGTCCAAACGCAAAATCTCGGGCATGAACTCACGCCCCTGCAAGGCTTGCAGCACGTGCTGGCGCTCGTTGTCGGGCAGGGTATCGAGCGACTCGATCCACATTAACTCTTTGCCTTCGGCACTCAAGATCGAAATGCTTTGCTGAGGCGCCGCAATCGGAAAAGCGCGCACGGCGACAGCGCCTACATGCTGGGTGCCGTCTGCCAATGTCAGCACCAGTTTGCCAAAAGCGTCGAATGCCAAGGTGAATGTGGTCGGGCTCATAAGACCTCCTCGTCACGCGAACGGCTGGGCGAAGCCGGTGCAGCCTCGCCGCCTTTGGCTTGGGCTTCATACAAGCGCCAGTACGCGCCTTGTTGGGCCATGAGGGTGTCGTGGTCGCCCTCTTCCACCATCACGCCTTGCTCCATCACCACTAGGCGGTCGGCCTTGTTCAGCGTCGACAAACGGTGGGCAATGGCAATCGTCGTGCGACCTTGCACCAAGTTGTCCAAGGCCTTTTGAATTTCTTGCTCGGTCTCGGTATCCACCGAGGCGGTGGCTTCGTCCAAGATCAAGATGCGTGGGTTGATCAACAAGGCACGCGCAATCGAAATGCGCTGACGCTCGCCGCCTGACAGGCCCTGACCGCGCTCGCCCACCAAGGAGTCGTAGCCTTGCGGCAGACGCAAGATGAACTCATGGGCGTGGGCCGCACGGGCGGCTGCCACAATTTCTTCGCGCGTGGCGTCAGGCTTGCCATAGGCGATGTTGTCGGCAATGGTGCCAAAGAACAAAAACGGCTCTTGCAACACCAAGCCAATGTGGCTGCGGTAGTCGGACAGCGCGATGTTGCGGATGTCGATGCCGTCCACCTTGATCGCGCCTTCGCTCAAGTCGTAGAAACGGCAAATCAGGTTGACCAAGGTGCTCTTGCCCGAACCGCTTTGGCCGACCAAGCCGATCATCTCGCCGGGACGGATGGTCAAGTTCAAACCCCGAATCACCGCTCGATTGCCATAGCGAAAACCTGCATCTTGAATGTCGATGCGGCCTTGCAACGGCACGGGCAGTTTTTGCGGGTTATGGGTTTCAGGCACGCTGGAGACGTGGTCCAGGATTTCAAAAATACGCTTGGCGCCGGCCGCCGCTTTTTGAGTGTGCGAGACGATGCGGCTCATCGAATCCAAGCGGGTGTAAAAACGCCCGATGTAGGCCAAGAACGCGGTCAGCACACCGACCGTGATTTGGTGGTGCGACACCAACCAAATGCCAAAACCCCAAACCACCAACAAACCGACTTCGGTCATCAAGGTGACGGTGGGCGAAAACAAGGACCAGACAAAGTTGATGCGGTCGTTCACCGCCAAGTTGTGTTTGTTGGCATCGCGGAAACGGTTGGCCTCACGGCGCTCTTGGGCAAAGGCTTTGACCACACGAATGCCGGGAATGGTGTCGGCCAGCACATTGGTCAGCTCGGACCAGACGCGGTCAATCTTCTCAAACCCCGTGCGCAGTTTGTCACGCACGGTGTGGATCAGCCAGACGATGAACGGCAAAGGCAGCAAGGTGGCTGCCGCCAAGCGGGGGTCGATGCTGATGAGGATGGTGGCGGTCATCAAGATCATCAACACATCGGTGGCGAAGTCGAGCAAGTGCAGCGACAAGAACACACAAATGCGATCGGTCTCGGCACCAATGCGGTTCATCAAATCGCCCGTGCGGCGACCGCCAAAATATTCCAGCGACAAACGCATCAGGTGCTCATAGGCAGTGGTGCGCAAGTCAGCCCCAATGCGCTCAGACACCAAGGCCAAGATATAGGTTTTTGCCCAGCCCAAGCTCCAGGCCAAGGCCGCAGCGCCCAGCAATCCGCCGAGGTAGAGCATGACCAAATCGCGGTCAATTTCTTGGCCGTTTTGGAACGGAATCAGCACCTCGTCCATCAGCGGCATCGTCATATAGGGCGGCACCAAGGTCGCAGCGGTCGAGGCCAAAGTCAGCAAGAAGCCCGCCAACAAACGCCAACGGTAAGGCTTGGCAAAGCGCCACAAACGAAACAGACCCCAGGTGGACAAGGGCGCGTGCTGTTCGCGGCTGCACACCGGGCATGGGTCGCCTGGGTGCTCGAGCGTGAGCTTGCACTGAGGGCAACGCGCATCTGCCTGGGCTTTCAACGGTTTGCCGTGGGTGAGCACCTCGATGCGGGCCGCGAAAATTTCTTGCAAACGCATGGCCGTCACGTTGTGCGTGAGCGTGAAGCGCCAGCTCGCCAAACGGGCTTGGGAATTGACCAAACTCAAGGTCCCCACACCGGCATAGTCGGTGTGCTGCATGCTCAAGCCCGCCGTCAGGGGAAACGAAGACCATTCAACTTGAGAAGAGACGCCGCGCTGGGCCGAAAGCAGGCGCTGGTCTGTCACAATCAGAAGCCCTTGTGCGAACTGCAATTGGGCATTCAAGTCAACCTCTAGACAAGCTAAAACGTTTTCTTGTGGAGAGAGTTGAGCCAGTGCTGAAGCTGACCAAACAGGCGGCAACAGTGATTTGGCGACAGCCGATAGAGAAGAAGAATTCATTCTTATGAGTTTGCCGTACCCGATTGTTTTCAATGAGAACGAAGGTCGGTGATAAAGAAGCAGGAGCCTGAAACTTGTTGCACCCAACATCGAATGCCAATGATTGTATCGCCCCCTCTGTGGCGCGCTTTCTGGGCATGGTGCATGCGGTCTGGGTTTCTTCGTCGCACACACACATCTGACTATGGCCTTTCAAGACATCCAAATTCTGCGCATGAACTACTTGCGTGGGCCCAACATCTGGACTTACCGCCCCATCATCGAAGCGCTGATCGATTTGGGTGAAATGGAAGACCACCCCTCCAACAAAATCCCAGGCTTCAACGACCGCATCAACGCCTGGCTGCCCGGCTTGGTCGAGCACCACTGCGGTGTCGGCCATCGAGGGGGCTTTTTGACCCGCTTGGTCGGCGGCACCTGGATGGGCCACATCATGGAGCACGTCTCCATCGAATTGCAGCTCTTGGCCGGTGCCCGCGCAGAGTTTGGCAAAGCCCGCGAGATCAGCAAGCGTGGCGTCTACAAAGTGGTGTTTCGCACCGAGCACGAAGAACTGGGCCGTGAGAGCTTTTTGGCGGCGCGCGAACTCGTGATGTCAGCCGCCAACAACAAGCCGTATGACATTGCCGCCACCATTGAGCGCCTGAAAAAGATTGCCGACTTGCGCTGCTTGGGCCCCAGCACAGCCTGCATCGTCGATGCGGCCGTTGAGCGCAAGACACCGTTCATCCGCTTGACCGAAGGCAATTTGGTGCAACTGGGTTACGGCTCCAAACAGCGCCGCATTTGGACTGCGGAAACCGACCGCACCAGCGCCATCGCCGAGAGCATTTCCAGCGACAAAGACCTGACCAAGCGTTTGCTCACCCAATGCGGCATTCCTGTGCCCGAGGGCCAGATTGTGGAAACCGCAGACCAAGCATGGGCCGCCGCACAAGACATTGGCATGCCGGTGGTGGTCAAGCCCCTGGACGGCAACCGCGGCTGGGGCGTGTCCTTGGATGTGAACACCGAAGACGGTGTGCGCAAGGCCTGGGTTGCAGCCGACAAAGAAGGCAGCGGTGTATTGGTTGAGCGGTATGTGCGTGGCGATGAGCACCGCATCTTGGTGGTGGGCGACCGGGTGGTCGCAGCCACCCGTGGCGAGACTGCTTGTGTGGTGGGCGATGGTCAATCAACGGTCGAACAACTGATCGACAGCCAAATCAACATCGACCCACGCCGTGGCGATGCTGAAGGTTATCCGCTGGACATCATCCGTTTGCACAGCGCACGCGGTGAAATGTCCTTGCTCGAAATCCAGCGTCAAGGTTTAGAACCCAACAGCGTGCCCGCCAAGGACCGCGTGGTCGTGGTGCAACGCAACGGCAACCTGAACAACGACGTGACCGACTTGGTCCACCCCGATGTCGCAGCTGTGGCCACCCTCGCCGCCCGTGTGGTGGGCTTGGACATTGCGGGCATCGACATCGTGACGCAAGACATTTCGCGCCCGCTGGAGGAAACCCAAGGTGCCATCATTGAAGTGAATGCAGGCCCTGGCTTGCTGATGCACGTCAAACCCGCCGTGGGCCAGCCTCGCCCGGTGGGCAAAGCCATCGTCGAACATTTGTTTGGCGCCAACGAGTCAGGTCGCATTCCCGTTGTGGGCATCGTAGGCACCACCCAAACCACACAGTTGTCGCAATTGGTGGCGTGGTTGCTGCACTTGTCTGGCAAGCGCACCGGCTTGGCCTGCAAAGACGGGCTGTTCATGGACCAACAGCATTTGGGCAAAAACGATGCCCGGGGCTTTGATGACTCCGAACGCTTGTTGATCAACCGCGCTTTGGATGCCGCCGTGTTTGAAACCACGCCTGCGCACATCTTGAACGAAGGCTTGGCCTATGACCGTTGCAAAGTCGGCGTGGTCACCGACATGCCCAGCACCGATGAGGGATTGATTCAACAGCACGACACGCAAACGCCCGAGCAAATGCGCACCGTAGTGCGCACCCAAGTTGACTTGGTGCTGCCCGAAGGCGCTGCGGTGCTCAACGCCGAAGACGACGCGGTGGTCAGCCTGGCCGAACTCAGCGATGGTGAGGTGGTGTTTTATGCCAAAGCCCACGACAACGCCCATGTGGTGGCGCATTGCCAAGCCGGGGGACGCGCTGTGTTCTGCCGCGATGGCCATGTGATCTTGGCGCGCGGCGACCAAGAAACCCCGCTGTTCAACCTTGACCTGGAACTGATCGCGCGCTTGTTGAAGAACGGCCTGCACATCAGCACCTTGTTGGCAGCCGTGGCCACGGCTTGGTCGCTGGACATTGCGCCTCTGTTGATTCGCGCTGGCTTGAAAAATTACGGACAAAAAACCCAAGACGTTGCAAGGATGAATGGCTGATGGAAGTCTCTCGTATTCGCGCCCTGCGTGGGCCTAACCTCTGGACCCGTCACACCGCCGTTGAAGCCATGGTGCGCTGCGAACCGGCTGAGCTCGACCTGAGCCACAACACCGAGTTCGAAAACCGTTTGCGCAACCTGTTTCCCGGTGTGGGCAATTTGCACCCCACCGACAGCAAGGCCAAGCTCAGCATGGCCCATGCATTGGAAGCGGTCACCCTGCACTTGCAGATTCAAGCCGGTTGCCCTGTGACCTTCAGCCGCAGCACGGCCACGCCTGAAGCAGGCTTGTTCCAAGTAGCAGTGGAGTACACCCAAGAAGAAGTGGGTTGCCGTGCCATGGAGCTGGCCAGTGCGTTGTGCATGGCCGCCTTGAACAATCAAACTTTCGATGTCGATGCCGCGATCCATGAACTGCGTGACATGGACGAAGACCTGCGCTTAGGCCCCTCCACCGGCTCCATCGTCGATGCGGCGATTGCACGCGGCATCCCCTTCCGTCGTTTGACCGAAGGCAGCTTGGTGCAACTGGGCTGGGGCAGCAAGCAGCGCCGCATCCAAGCGGCGGAAATTGATTCCACCAGCGCCATCGCAGAGTCGATTGCGCAAGACAAAGAGCTCACCAAAAAGCTGCTGCACGCCGCTGGCGTGCCTGTGCCCTTGGGTCGCCCCGTGACCAGCGAAGCCGACGCCTGGGCCGCCGCCCAAGAAATTGGTTTGCCCGTGGTGGTCAAACCCCGCGATGGCAATCAAGGTAAAGGCATTTCGGTCAACGTCACCACCCAAGAAGGCGTGAAAGCTGCTTACACCGCAGCGCGTGCCTGCCGTGAAGAGGTCCTGGTCGAACGCTTCTTGCCCGGCAGCGATTACCGCTTGCTGGTGGTCGGCAACAAGCTCGTGGCAGCCGCCCGACGCGAACCCCCTTTGGTGGTGGGCAACGGCAAAAACACGGTGCGCGAGCTGGTCGATCAAGTCAACGCTGACCCACGCCGTGGCGAAGGCCATGCGACCTCGCTGACCAAAATTCGTTTCGACGACATCGCCATCGCACGCCTCAAAGAACAAGGCTACGACGCCAACTCGGTGCCCGCCAAAGGCGCGCGCGTGATCTTGCGCAACAACGCCAATCTGTCTACCGGCGGCACGGCCACCGACGTCACCGACGACGTGCACCCCGAAGTCGCCTTGCGCGCCATCGCGGCAGCGCAAATGGTGGGCTTGGACATTTGTGGCGTGGATGTGGTGTGCGAGTCGGTCTTGCGCCCCCTCGAAGAACAAAGCGGCGGTGTGGTCGAAGTCAACGCCGCCCCGGGTTTGCGCATGCACCTGAACCCCTCGTTTGGCAAAGGCCGCGATGTCGGTGAAGCCGTCATCGCCACCATGTTCCCCGATGGCGACGACGGTCGTATCCCCGTGATTGCCGTCACCGGCACCAACGGCAAAACCACCACCGTGCGTCTGACCGCCCACCTCTTGCGTGCCAACGGCATGCGGGTGGGCATGACCAACACCGATGGCGTGTATGTCAACGGCCGTCAAACCGACAGCGGTGACTGCAGCGGCCCACGCAGCGCACGCAATGTGTTGATGCACCCCGATGCCGATGCCGCTGTGCTCGAAACCGCACGCGGTGGCATGTTGCGCGAAGGCTTGGCCTTTGACCGCTGCCAAGTGGCCGTGGTGACCAACATCGGCATGGGTGACCACCTGGGTTTGAACTACATCTCCACTGTGGAAGACCTGGCGGTCTTGAAGCGTGTGATTGTGCAAAACGTGGCCGCTTCGGGCACGGCGGTGCTCAACGCTGCGGACCCCATCGTGGCTGCGATGGCGGGTAACTGCCCTGGCCAAGTGATCTTTTTTGGTTTGGACGCACATCACCCGGTGATTGCCACCCACCGTGCCCAAGGCAAACGCGTGCTGTTTGTGGAAGACGAACAAATCGTCGCCATGCAAGGCAACCACTCGGTGCGCATTCCCTTGGCCGAAGTGCCCGTGACCCGCAGCGGTGCGATTGGTTTCCAAATTGAAAACGCGATGGCCTCCATCGGCGCCGCCTGGGCTGTGGGCGTGTCATGGAAAACCATTTGCAAAGGCTTGGCCACTTTTGTGAGCGACAGCAACGCCGTGCCCGGACGCTTCAATGTGTTCGACTACAAAGGCGCGACTGTGATTGCCGACTACGGCCACAACCCCGACGCGATCAAAGCCCTGGTGCAAGCCGTGACCAACCTGCCCGCCCAGCGCCGCAGCGTGGTAATCAGCGGCGCCGGTGACCGTCGCGATGAAGACATCCGCGAACAAACCCGTTTGATTGGCGAAGCCTTCGACGATGTGGTGCTGTATCAAGACGCCTGCCAACGCGGCCGCGTTGACGGTGAAGTGCTCAAGCTCTTGCGCCAGGGCCTGGACGGCGCCAAGCGCACCAGCCACATCGACGAGATCCATGGCGAGTTCTTGGCCATTGACCGTGCGATGGAGCGTTTGCAAAAAGGTGATTTGTGCTTGATCTTGATTGACCAGGTTGAAGAGGCTTTGGCACACATCACGCAACGTGTGAACTCTGCGGCTTTGGCGGGGTGAGTTTTTTCTAGCTCACTCCTTGATTGACCCATGAAAAAGCTGCTCTTTGGAGTGGCTTTTTTGTTTGTGTTGCTGTTTTGTTTCTCTCGCTGATGCGGATGGGGCTGTGCGGCGGCTTCCTCATACTGGGGTACCAGAAATCGTCAGCCGCCACACAGCCCCATCCGCATCGGGGGTTCGCTTGCGCGTCACGCTGAAGACATGCAACGCAAAGTATCAGTTCGCCTCACGCATCCCGAAGCCAAGGCGAGTAGTCGGTATCCGCTGCGGCGACATCAAGAGCGCAGCGAAGGAGTCGCAGCGGATACCGACTGCTCGCCTTGGCGGAGCGCGAGAAGATGAACGAGACGCAATAACCCAACCAGCCCAGCAAACAAGAAGACAACGACTTAGAACAACCCTTTGTACTGCTCCCGCAGCAAGTTCTTCTGCACCTTCCCCATCGTGTTGCGCGGCAACTCAGCCACAACAAAACACTTCTTCGGAATTTTGAAATTGGCCAACTGCGACTTCAAAGCCGCAATCACCGCATCACCCGACACAGCAGCACCCGGCTTGGCAATCACCACCGCCACCCCGACTTCACCGAAGTCTGGATGCGGCACACCGATCAAAGCACTTTCAGCAACGCCAGGCATGTCGTTGATGTAACCCTCAATCTCTGCCGGGTACACGTTGTAGCCGCCGCTGATGATCAAGTCTTTGCTGCGCCCCACGATGGTCACATAGCCGCGTTCGTCCACCTTGCCCACATCGCCGGTTTTGAAATAACCATCGGCCGTGAATTCTTCTTTGGTTTTTTCAGGCATGCGCCAGTAACCACCAAACACATTGGGGCCTTTGACCTGAATGCCACCAATCTCACCCACAGGCAAGGCGTACCCCTCGTCGCTTTGCACACGCAGGCTCACGCCAGGCAGCGGGAAGCCCACGGTGCCACCACGCCGTTCGGTTTGACCAGGGTAGCGCGCATCGGCGGCATAGGGGTTGGAGGTGAGCATCACCGTCTCGCTCATGCCGTAGCGCTCCAAGATGGTGTGGCCCGTGCGGTCTTGCCATTCCTTGAAGGTTTCGATCAACAACGGCGCAGAACCCGCGATGAACAAGCGCATGTGTGCGGCTTGCGCGCGTGTCAGCGTGGGCTCGGCCAACATGCGCACGTACAAGGTGGGCACGCCCATGAACACGGTGGCCTCGGGCATCTTGGCGATGACGAATTGGGGGTCGAACTTGGACAGCCAAATCATCTTGCTGCCATTGAGCAAGGCCCCATGAATAGCGACAAACAAGCCATGCACATGGAAGATCGGCAAGGCGTGAATCAACACATCCCGAGGTTGCCAACCCCAGTAGTCTTTCAAGGTTTGGGCATTGCTCAGCATGTTGCCGTGCGAAAGCATCGCGCCTTTGCTGCGGCCTGTGGTGCCACTGGTGTAGAGGATGGCGGCCAAATCGTCGGCTTGGTTGTGCACCACCGTGTGCTGGTCGGCACAATGCACGGCACGCTCAAGCAAGCTGCCGCTACGGTCATCGTTCAAGGTGAATACATGTTGTGTGCCCGCTTTGAACGCGATCTTGCTGACCCAGCCAAAGTTTTTGCCGCTGCACACCACCACGGCGGGTTCAGCGTTTTCGATGAAGTATTCAATCTCAGCGCTTTGGTAAGCCGTGTTGAGCGGTAAAAACACATAGCCCGCCCGCAAAGTCGCGAGGTAGAGCATCATGGCTTCGACCGACTTTTCCACTTGCACGGCCACGCGTGAGCCCTTGGGCACACCGAGTGAGTCCAGCAAATTGGCCAGCATGGCGCTGGCGCGTTCCAAATCAGACCAGCTGTAGTGCAAGCCGTCGTCGGTCTCCACCGCTGTGGCGTTCAAGTCTTGGGGGAAAGCGGCACGCAAGGCCGCATACAGGTTGTGGTTCTTCATGGTTGCAGTGGGGTTGATCAATCCAGTTTGGCGCCTGAGGCCTTCACAACGGCAGCCCAGCGTTTGATTTCGCCATTCACAAAGCCGCCAAATTGCGCGCTGCTGAGGTGGGGAAAATCTGCGCCGTTGAGTGCCCAAGCGGCTTTGAGCTCTTCACCCGCTGAGGCTTTTTTCACTTCTTCCACCACCCGGGCTTGCACATCGGCTGGCGTGCCTTTGGGGGCCCACAGGCCATACCAGGTGGTGACGGTGTAATCAGGAAATCCAAGCTCAGCCGCACAGGGCACATCGGGAAAGGCTGCATTGCGTTTGTTGCCCGACACCATCAGTGCCTTGATGCGACCGCCCTTGATGTGCTGTGCGGAAGAACCCAGGCCGTCAAACATCATGTCCACATTGCCAGCGATCAAGTCTTGCAAGGCGGGGCCTGCACCGCGGTAAGGAATGTGCGTGATGAAGGTCTTGGTTTGCAGCTTGAACAACTCACCGGCCAAGTGGTGCGAGGTGCCGCCCCCTGCTGAGCCGTAGTTGAATTTGGCTGGGTTTTTACGCACTTGGTCCAGAAACGACTTGAAGTCACCCTGAATCTTCTTGGGGTTGACCACCAACACTTGGGGCACCACGGCCAGTAAGGCCAGGGGCACAAAGTCGCGCTCCAAGTCGTAGTCGAGCTTGGGGTACATCGAGGGCGCAATCGAATGGTGCACTCCGCCCATGAAGAGCGTGTACCCATCGGGCGCGGCTTTGGCCGCAATGCCTGCGCCGAGGTTGCCACCCGCTCCCCCTCGGTTGTCGATCACCAAGGTCTTGCCCGTTTGTTTGGCGAACTGGGCCGAAAACGGACGCGCAAATGCGTCAGTACCACCGCCCGCAGGAAACGGCACGATCATGGTGACGGGTTTGCTGGGCCAGTTGGGATCGGCTTGGACGCCCAAGCTGGCAACAGCCAAACCTGCGCTGCCCCAGCGTAGAACATCACGGCGGGTCGCCGAGTGGTGCGGGTGGGTCATGTCTGTCTCCTTCAGGGTTTGTGTTTGGGCCATCACTTCAAATACAGGGCTTGCACCTCGCTGGACGCAGGGGCCTCGCCTTTGTCGAGCATTTGACGGTGTTTGTCGAGTCGCTTCAAGTCGTAGAGGTAATTCACCATCAGGCCGTGCGACTGCTTGAGGCCTTTGGACGAGGCATCCGCATACCAGTTGATGCGCTCAATGCGCGCGCCGTTGCCCAAATGAAAACGTGCCACCGGATCGAGCACCTGGTCGCCTTGTTTTTCTTGTCCGAGGTACTGTGCCGCACAGCGGGTCAAAAACAAACGCAAGGGTGACTTGAGCGACAAAGCACTCAGCAACACCGGTTGCTCCAGCGCAGCCAACACATGGGTGGCCGTGGGGGGCTCGAAACTGAGTTCACGGCCCAAGGCAGTGAGCTCTTTGTCGTTGAGCTGTTTGAGCATGTCGTCGACGTTGCGCGACAGCCAAGCGCGCAAGCCCGGAATTGGCGACAAGGTGGCAAAGGTTTTGAGCTTGGGAAATTCGCCACGCAGGGTTTCGACCACGCGTTTGATCAGCGAGTCACCAAAGCTCACGCCGCGCAACCCGGTTTGGGTGTTGCTGATGGAATAAAAAATGGCCACCGTGGCTTTTTGTAAATCTTCAGGGGCTGCACCTTCGTCGAGCAGGGGCATGATGTTGTCGGCGATCTCATCGAGCAACGCGACTTCCACAAAGATCAGCGGCTCGTTGGGCAAGCTGGGGTGAAAGAAACCATAACAACGGCGATCACTGTCCAAGCGATTTTTCAAATCGGCCCAGCTGCGAATGTCATGCACCGCCTCGTACTTGATGAGTTTTTCAATCAGCGATGCCGGGGAATCCCAGCTGATGCTGCGCAGCTCTAAAAACGCCACATCAAACCAGGTCGAGAACAAGTTCTCTAGCTCAGCGTCCAAGGCCAGCAAGCGCTTGTTGCCCTTGAGTTGAGGCAAAAACTCAGCCCGCATATCGACTAAAAACCGCATGCCGCCGGGATAGGCGGCAAAGCGTTGCAACAACCGTGTGCGTGGCGACACCAAAGCGCGACGCAAGCGAATCTCCGCAGGGCCCTCTTCCACCGTGCCCAGCGCTGCGTCGTAGTCATCACGGGCAGCGCGCACTTTGGCCGCATCGGGGCCAAACTGTTCGCTGATCAAAAGCCACAGGTCTTGTCGCTCAAATGCTTCGGCTTTGACATACCAATCGGCCAAGGCTTTGGCACGGCGCCCTCCTTCGACCTCGCTCACGCGGGGATCGACCACCCCTTGCAACAACGACAAGGTACGGCGCAAAGAACGTGGCGACAAAGCTTCTTTTTCTTGGCGCAAGGTCGCGTCCAGGCGTTCGCGGGTGGAGCGCATTTGCTCTGGCGCGGCTGGACTCGTTGCTGCCGTATTGCGCAACAGATTGAGTTTGCTACTGAGCCATGTGCTTGCGTTCATGCCACTCCTCTGGTTGGGTTCACACGGTTAACAAATTACAAGCTGTTCAACCATTGGAAAATCAGTGCGCGGCTTGAGGCTGTCGAACCGCATGCCACCATAAAACCACGCCTACGGCCACCATGGGCACACACAGCCATTGGCCCATGCTCATGCCCAAAGCCAACAAGCCCAGGTGTGCATCGGGCTCGCGGAAATACTCGGCCATGAAACGCAGACTGCCATAACCGATCATGAACACACCAGACACCGCCCCGACGGGACGGGGCTTGCGGGCATACAACCACAGCACCACAAAGAGCAAGAGCCCTTCGCCCAAGAACTGGTAAATCTGGGAGGGATGGCGCGGTATCAGGCTGCCACTGTTTGGAAACACCATGGCCCACGGCAACGTGGGATCGGCTTCGCGGCCCCACAACTCACCATTGATGAAGTTGCCCACACGCCCTGCGGCCAAGCCGGTAGGCACACAAGGTGCGATGAAATCGGTGACCCACAGCCAAGCGCGTTGACGTTGCCAAGCAAACACCGCCGTGGCCACAAACACACCCAACATGCCGCCATGAAAACTCATGCCGCCTTGCCACACAGCAAACACCTCTAAGGGGTTGGCCGCGTAGTACAGGGGTTTGTAAAACAAGCAGTAGCCCAAACGTCCGCCAAGCACCACGCCCATCACACCGTAGAACAAGATGTCTTCAATGTCTTGTTTGGACCAGGTGCCCAGTGCCACCTGCTGCGCATAGGGCGTGTGCTGCAAGCGCAAGCGCGCCAAGCCCACAAACAAGGCAAATGCCGCCAAGTACGTCAAACCATACCAATGGATGGCCAACGGCCCCAGCTGCAACGCAACCGGGTCGATGTGGGGGTGAATCAGCATGCGTGGTTCATGTAGGGCGCATCAATCGAGCAAGGACACATCGCGCACCGCGCCTTTGTCGGCCGAGGTGGCCAACAAGGCGTAGGCCTTGAGCGCTGACGACACTTTGCGTGGACGTGGCAAAGCAGGCTTCCAACCCAGCTTGTCTTGTTCCACGCGGCGCTTGGCCAAGTCCTCGTCACTCACCAACACATTCACAGTGCGATTGGGAATGTCGATGCGGATACGGTCACCGTTGCGCACCAAACCGATGTTGCCACCAGCCGCTGCTTCAGGCGAGCAGTGACCAATCGACAAACCCGAGGTGCCGCCTGAGAAGCGACCATCGGTCAACAAGGCGCAGGCCTTGCCCAAACCTTTGGACTTGATGTAGCTGGTGGGGTACAACATTTCTTGCATGCCGGGGCCACCTTTGGGGCCTTCGTAGCGCACCACCACAATGTCACCCGCTTTGACTTGGTCGTTCAAGATGTGCTCGACCGCCTCGTCTTGCGACTCCACCACATGGGCGGGGCCTTCAAACACCAGCAAGCTGTCGTCCACGCCAGCGGTCTTGACCACGCAACCGTCAAGGGCAATGTTGCCGCGCAAGACAGCCAAGCCGCCTTCTTTGCTGAACGCATGGTCAAACGAGCGGATACAACCTTCGGCGCGGTCCAGATCCAAGCTTGGCCAGCGTGTGTTTTGGCTGAAGGCCACTTGTGAGGGCACGCCTGCGGGGCCTGCCATGTAGAAGGTCTTCACAGCATCCGATGGGTTGCGGGCAATGTCCCACTGATCCAAGGCGTCCTTCATGGTCTTGGTGTGGACGGTGGCCACATCGGTGTGCAGTCGGCCTGCGCGGTCGAGCTCGCCCAAGATGGCCATGATGCCGCCAGCGCGGTGCACGTCTTCAATGTGGTACTTGTTGGTGTTGGGTGCGACTTTGCACAACTGAGGCACGATCTTGGACATGCGGTCGATGTCGGCCATGGTGAATTCGATCTCGGCTTCTTGGGCAATGGCCAAGATGTGCAAAATCGTGTTGGTCGAGCCGCCCATGGCGATGTCCAGCGCAATGGCGTTTTCAAACGCTTTGAAGCCCATGGAGCGTGGCAACACCGACACATCGTCTTTTTCGTAATAGCGCTTGGCCAATTCCACGATGGTGTGCCCTGCTTGCTTGAAGAGGCGCTCGCGGTCAGCGTGGGTGGCGACCACCGTGCCGTTGCCAGGCAGGGCCAAGCCCAGCGCTTCGGCCAGACAGTTCATGGAGTTGGCCGTGAACATGCCCGAGCAGGAACCACAGGTGGGGCATGCGGAACGCTCCACCTCGGCCAAATCGGCGTCGCTGACCTTGCTGTCAGCGGCCATGACCATGGCGTCGATCAGGTCGAGTTTTTTGATTTCAATCGTTTGGGTACCCGGAACGGCCAAGCGTGCCTTGCCCGCTTCCATGGGGCCGCCCGACACAAAGATCACAGGGATGTTCAGGCGCATGGCGGCCATCAACATGCCGGGGGTGATCTTGTCGCAGTTCGAGATACAGACCAAGGCATCGGCGCAATGGGCATTGACCATGTATTCGACCGAGTCCGCAATGATGTCGCGGCTAGGCAGCGAATAGAGCATGCCGTCGTGGCCCATGGCAATGCCGTCGTCCACCGCGATGGTGTTGAATTCTTTGGCGACGCCGCCTGCGGCCTCGATCTCACGTGCCACCAACTGGCCCAGGTCTTTCAAATGCACATGGCCTGGCACGAACTGTGTGAACGAGTTGGCAATGGCGATGATGGGTTTTTGAAAATCGTCGTCCTTCATGCCTGTGGCGCGCCACAGGGAGCGGGCACCCGCCATGTTGCGGCCAGCAGTCGAGGTCTTGGAACGGTAAGCAGGCATGTCTATCTCCGGTCAGAAAAGCATCAAAAAAATCTCGTTCGATTATGGCCCACCCATCACATGCGACCTGTGTCAAAAAGCCAAACCATGGCCGCGAGCGGGGGCAAAGAAAAGGGCTGGCGTCCTTGATAAACTGATGCAACGTCCATTACTCAACGCATCTCAGAGGTCATGCCATGAAAACCCATCTTTTTGCCTTGCTTGCACTCGCTGTCACGTCTGTGTCTGCCCCAGTTTGGGCAGACCAAGCCTTGGCCACATCCAAAAATTGCATGGCCTGCCATGCGCTCGATAAAAAACTGGTCGGCCCGTCGTACAAAGACGTGGCGGCCAAATACGCTGGCGATAAATCGGCTGTCGACAAGCTGGCCAGCAAAATTCAAAAAGGCGGCGCGGGCGCTTGGGGCCCCGTGCCCATGCCTGCCAACACACAAGTCAACGACGCCGAAGCCAAAAAATTGGCCGCTTGGGTTTTGACCATCAAATAAGGGCCCAAGGCCCTCGCCCGCAACCCGCTGCTCACCCCAGCGGGTTTTTTCTTGGCCGTGTCGGCGGTAAATTGCAAGCCTTGTGACAGGGCCATTGAGTAAACTCTGCCGTTGTTTTATCTCTGTCACCAAGCCCTTTCCAGGACCCTGAACATGACCACCATCCGCCAAAACGATTTGATCGAATCGGTTGCTGCTGCGCTGCAGTACATCAGCTACTACCACCCGGCCGACTTCATCAGCCACTTGGCCAGCGCCTACCAGCGCGAACAAAGCCCTGCCGCCAAAGACGCGATTGCCCAAATCTTGACCAACAGCAAGATGAGCGCCATCGGTCATCGCCCGATTTGCCAAGACACCGGCATCGTCAACGTGTTCTTGAAAGTCGGGATGGACGTGTGTTGGGAAGGGTTCACAGGCAGCTTGGAAGATGCCGTCAACGAAGGCGTGCGCCGCGGCTACAACTATTCTGACAATATGTTGCGCGCCTCGGTGGTGGATGACCCGCAGTTCGCCCGCAAAAACACCAAAGACAATACCCCTGCCGTGATCTTCACCCAGATCGTCGCTGGCGACAAAGTCGACGTCACCGTGGCAGCCAAGGGCGGTGGCAGTGAGAACAAGTCCAAGATGTACATGCTCAACCCCAGTGACAGCGTGGTGGATTGGGTGTTGAAGACCGTGCCCACCATGGGTGCGGGCTGGTGCCCACCCGGCATGTTGGGCATCGGCATCGGCGGCACGGCCGAAAAAGCCGTGCTCATGGCCAAAGAGAGCCTGATGGACGACCTCGACATGTACCAATTGCTGGAGAAGTCCAGCAAAGGCGAGAAGCTCACACAGGTTGAAGAGCTGCGTTTGGAGCTTTACCACAAGGTCAACGCGCTAGGCATTGGCGCACAAGGCTTGGGCGGCTTGACCACGGTGCTGGATGTGAAGATCAAGATGTACCCCACGCATGCGGCCAGCAAGCCGATTGCCATGATTCCCAACTGCGCCGCCACACGTCATGCCCACTTTGTGATGGACGGCTCAGGCCCCGTGTATTTGGATGCCCCCTCGCTGGATCTGTGGCCCGATGTGAACTGGACACCCGACACGCAAAAGAGCAAGCGCGTGGACCTGAACACCCTCACCAAAGAAGAAGTGGCGAGCTGGAAACCCGGCCAAACGATTTTGCTCAACGGCAAGATGCTGACCGGCCGCGATGCCGCGCACAAGCGGATTCAAGACATGCTGGCCAAGGGCGAGAAGTTGCCCGTGGATTTCACCAACCGCGTGATTTACTACGTCGGCCCGGTCGATCCTGTGCGCGACGAAGTGGTCGGCCCTGCTGGCCCCACCACCGCCACCCGCATGGACAAATTCACCGAGATGATGTTGTCGCAAACTGGCTTGATTTCGATGGTTGGCAAAGCCGAACGCGGCCCTACCGCGATTGAAGCCATCAAAAAGCACAAGTCGGCCTACCTCATGGCGGTGGGCGGCGCGGCTTACTTGGTGTCCAAGGCGATCAAGCACGCCAAGGTGGTGGGCTTTGCCGACTTGGGCATGGAAGCCATTTACGAATTCGACGTGGTCGACATGCCCGTGACGGTGGCGGTCGATTCAGGTGGCACCAGCGCCCACATCACCGGCCCCGCCGAGTGGGAAAAACGCATTGCCACGGGCGAGTTCAAAGGGATTGGCATCAACGCTGGTTGATACCAGCTGCATCAAAAAAACCGGCGCTCTTTGCAGAGGCCGGTTTTTTTATGCGTCATCCATTGCTCATCGTGTGATGTGAGGTCAATGCAAATGACGCGGCTTGCGTCCACCATGGCCCGAGCCACCATGGCCATTGCCGCCCGAACCTCTGGGTGGGCGCCCGAGATCGAGCGAGTTCACCAGATTGTCGAAGCGTTGTGAGAAAAGTTGGTCAATTTCATTCACCACACCGCCCAACTCAGCTCCGTCAAAATGGCGCTCCATCAGGTGGACCACATCGTTGACCAACATGTCGCGCTGCGCTTGCATGATGTCTGCAGGCGTGGGGCCGACGAAGAGCATTAAGAAGTCATCGCGAGAATCTTGACCTCGGTTTTCGTCTTCATCGTCGAAATCGTTGTCGTAAAAAGTAACTTCAATGGCAGCACCCGCAGAGGTCAACTCATTGAGGTTCATGCACATGTCGTCCAAGCACTGGCGAAAGTCGTCATCGCCAGGAACGGTCCAACACATTTGCAGCGCATGCTCTTGCGCGTCTAAGCGAAGGCCGGGTTCTTCTGGGTAGGCGCTGGTCGCACCTTCGTCCAAAGAACGGGCTCCCGCGTATTGCCACAAAGGTCGCAGCGCATCTTGCAACTGGTCCAAGCCCACATCTGAACGCAGTGGCACTTGACCATGGACGTGAATTTCATACGCGGCGTTATAACGTGCCATGACGAAACCCCCTTCTTTGCAACCTGATTAAAAATACCGCCTCAAGTTGCCGTCAGACTCGATGTCGACGGCACCTCATGGCTTTTGTTCGCACTCTATTGTGCCACGCGGTCTCGGTATGACACCTAGTCTGAGTGGACAGAGATCAGCGCGGATTGGACATCAGCTTGTCAGCCAGCGCCTGAAAGGCGGGCAAGGAGGTGGGATCGTTGAAGGCGTTGGCAGCCATGGGGAAAGAGGCATAGCGCGCGATCACCATTTCTGCTTTCGGATCGATGTAAATGGTTTGTCCGTGTACACCGCGGGCCGCAAAAGCACCGTTGGGGTTGTGCAAGACCCACCACATATTTCGGTAGCTGGCGCCCGGCAGTGTGGCGTAGCCTGCTTTCGTGAAGTTGTTTTTATCGCCACCACGGCGAATGTCATCGACCACCGCCTTGGGAATGATTTGCTGACCGTTAAAGCGCCCATCTTGACGCATCATCTCGCCAAAACGTGCCAAATCGCGCAGCCCGGTGTTGAGGCCACCGCCTGCGAATTCGGTGCCTTCGGTATCAATGGCAATGTAGGCATCTTGCTCCATGCCCAATTTGCTCCAAATGCGCTCGGACAGATTTTCGCCCACCGTTCGCTGGGTCACACGTCGAATCAACCAGCCCAACACATCGCTGTTGACCGTTTTGTAGGCAAACGCCTGTCCGTGCTCACCCTCGGGTTGTACCGTTTTTAAGAAGTCATAAAAACTCTTGGGGCCTTGATAACCCGGGGGACGTGGCAGCACATTGCCCGCGCGCACATGGTCCCAAACTTCAGCTTTAGGGTCTGCATAGTTTTCGCTGTACTTGAGGCCGGTGGTCATGTCGAGCACTTGCCGAACCGTGGCGTTGCCAAAACCGCTGTCTTTGAGCTCAGGAATGTAGGACGAGACCTTGGCGTTGGCGTCGAGCTTTCCTTCCTCGACCAAGACCGCACCCAAGGTGCCAAAAAATGATTTGGTCACCGATTGCCCGGCATGCTGTCCGCTCGCCGTCAAAGCACCGAAATAGCGTTCATACACAATCTTGCCTTGGTGCAAAACCACAATGCCATCTGTGTAATTGGCCGAGAGCGACTGCGCCCACGTCATGGGTTCGGTCTTGCCCAAAGGCGTGAACGTCACGCCATCAAGGTCAGTGCGTTCAGCCCGGGGCAATGGCGAAGGTGTGGCGACACCGCGCGAGACATTGCTGGTGGCCATCAATTCACGTCCATGCGAGAAGGACCAGCGGAATTTAGGAAATGTGTAGAACGAGCCATCGGCCCAACGAATCACCTTGTCGGGGGGCGGGGGCGAGCCCACCATCCATCCGAGCTTGACGGGATCGGTTTGTTCGGCTGTCGGCAATGCGGCTTGTGCATGCACCTGTGAGGCGAGCCCCAACATCGACAACACGACCGCGACCCCTACCCTGCGTTGATCCAAAAACATAGCACTGCCTTTCATTGTGTTGCCATGAGTTTATGAACGTTCAGGGGGCTGTCTCTAGGGTAAAAACCCGCGCCGATGTCCTCAAGCGCGGCACAGCTGGGTCAGCGTTCGCACATCGACCAAGCTGCCCAACTGCCAGCAAGCACGGGTGATGTCGTCGGCCCGTTGCTGCCCCAACACGGGTGTCACCAAGGCCTTGAATTTGTCTTGCAGCTGGGCATCGGTGAGTGGCTTTTGCAAAGAGCCGATGGCATGCTCGACATGTACATCCACTCGCTCACCGTTCTTGAGCAAGGCGCTCACGCGCACCGCTGCTTCTTCAATGCTGTCGTCCACCACCGCTTGCACCTTATTACGCGTTTGCACCACCAACGGATCATTCACCACCGCATCCGCAAACTCGTCCTCCCCTGCACGACCGTAAATGAGGCCCGCAGCGCACCCGTGGTAGACACTGAACTTGCCTTGCAAGCCATCTTTGGGTTCTTTCTTGCCGGTGAGCTCCAGCACCAGCGAATGCACGCGCAAATCGATGCGCTCGACCTGATCCGGCGTGACACCGCGCTCGCGCAACTGCACACAGGCGTCAATGCTTGGATGGATCACGATGCCACAGGCAAATGGCTTGTAGGTGTTGAAAGAAATCTCAAACCGAGCGCCCAATTCGTCGGTGATTTCGTTCCAAGCGCGTTTGTCTGACGCCACCTGAATGAACCCACGCGGCGCCTCCAGCGCCTTGCCGCTGGCGGTGAAGCCTTGGCTGGCCAACAGTGCAGACATCAGACCTGCACGTGCTGCGCCACCGGGGTGGAAAGGTTTGGTCATGGTGCCGAACTGCTCGCGCAGGCCCACGGGCTGGGACGCCGCAATGCCCAATGCCATGGCAGTTTGTTCGGCATTGAGTTTGAGCAAACGCGCGCACCCTGCCGCTGCGCCCAGCATGCCGGTAGAACCCGTGATATGCCAACCTCGGTCGTAGTGATCGGGGTACATGGTGTTGCCCACGCGGCATGCGACGTCAATGCCCAGCACCAAGGCATCCAGCACATCACGGCCCGACAAACCTTGGTGTTCGGCCATGGCCAGCACAGCAGACGCGACCGGTCCCGCGGGATGGATGATGGTCTTGAGGTGGGTGTCGTCAAAGTCAAAGGTGTGCGAGGTGATGCCGTTGACCAACGCCGCATTACACATATCGAGTTGCTCTGTGCGTCCCAGCACCGAAGCCTGAGCCGAAGGCTCAAGCAGCTTGGCAGCGGCCACCGCAATGTCTGCAGCCTCATGGTGGGCCGCGCCAATGGCACAACCCAGCCAGTTATAAAAGGTCCGGTGCGCCTCGTGATCTACCGCATCCGTCCAACCACGGGATGGGTGTTGTGCCACAAATTCCGCCAGAATGCGGGTGACGGCAGGAGCGTGGGTATCCGCCAATACGACAGTGTTGCGAGCCATAAAAATCCTCAGTAAAGAATGGTGAAAAATTAGTCGTCGAGCTGAATGTTGCGGGCCTTGGCCAACGCCGTCCATCGCCCGATTTCAGAACGGATGTGCTGGCCAAACTCCTCGGGCGTCATCGCCCAGGGCATCACCGCCTCAGCGGCGAGTTTGTCTGCCAAATCAGGCGCCTTGAGCACACTGCCCAGCGATTCGTTGAGTTGACGCACCACCGAGACCGGCATGCCCGCAGGGCCTGCCACGCCATACCACTGCATGGCATTGAACCCCTGCAAGCCCACCTCTTCCATCGTGGGCACGTCCTTGAGCAAGGGGCTGCGTTGCTTGCCAGTGACGGCCAAGGCACGCACGCGCCCTGAGCGCAAGTGGGGCAACGCCGCCGCAAGCCCGGGAAACAGCGCCTGGGTTTGGTCGGCAATCAAATCATTCAGTGCGGGTGCAATGCCTCGGTAGGGGATGTGCAACATGAACACCCCCGTCTCTTGCTTGAAGAGTTCCATGGTCAGATGGGTCAACGAGCCTGGGCCAGCTGAACCGTAGTTCACACGGGTGGGATTGCGTTTGACGTAATCAATGAATTCCTTCAGCGTGCGTGCAGGCACTGACGCATTGACCACCAACACATTGGGCGTCATGCCAATCATGCCGACAGGCGTGAAGTCACGCACCGCGTCATAGCTGACTTTGCGCGTGGCAGGTGTGGTGCCATGGGTGGCGACATAGGACTGCATCAGCGTGTAGCCATCGGCTGGCGCACGTTGCGTGGTTTGGCAAGCCACCACACCACCGCCACCGCTGAGGTTGTCAACCACAAAGGTTTGCCCCAGCGCTCGCCCCCAGCGTTCGGTCACCACACGACCCACCATGTCTGAGCCCCCTCCTGCTGCGACAGGCACGATGTAGCGAATCGGCTTGCTCGGATAGCCCTGCGCTTGGGCTGCCAGCGGGGCAGCAAGAGTTGCGACTGCCGCTTGCAATAGTTGTCGGCGCTTGATGCGTGTGTGCATGCGCTTGTCTCCTAGTTATGTGCGTATGTTGACATCTCCGACCTATGATGTAAATTGCATCTTTTTGAATGATTAATGCATTTATCGAATTAATTCACCATGGCCGCTCAACCTTCTATCGCCGATCTTCGCGCCTTTGTCACCGTGGGCGAGCAACAAAGCTTTGCCGCTGCTGCCAAAACCTTGCACCTGTCTCAGCCCGCACTCTCGCGGCGCATTGCCAACCTTGAAGCCGTCTTGGCGGTCCGCTTGTTCGACCGCACCACACGCAGTGTGGAGCTCACGCATTTGGGGCACAAGTTTTTTGCAGAAGTACGCCACACCCTGCATGAACTCGAACGTTCAGTGAGTGGACTGCACGATGCCGCACAGTTGGAAACGGGTGACATCACCGTTGGCTGTGTGTTTTCTGCTGTGCACCATTTTTTGCCCGAGGTCATTCGATCCTTCAGAAACAAGCATCCCAATGTGATGGTGCGCATCATTGAAGAAGGCGCCGACGAAGTGCTGGCCAGCGTGAAAACAGGGGAAGCCGACTTCGCCATCAACTACATCGGCATGCATGACCCTGAGGTTGAGTTCACGCCCTTGCTCCAAGAGTCTTTTGTGCTCGCCTGCCCGGCTGACCATGCGCTGGCCAAACGCCGTTTTGTACGCTGGGAAGAACTGGCGAATCACGCCTATGCCTTGGTTTCACACGCAAGTCGCAACCGTGTTTTGATTGATCAGGCTTTGGCCCATGTAGGTCGCAAACCTCGTCCTGCTTGCGAAGTGCGGCACATTTCCACCTTGATTGGGTTGGTGCAGAGTGGATTGGTGGTGGCTGTCGTGCCTCGGTTGACACTCCCCACAGACCGTTCGGCAGTTGTCGGTGTGCGGTTGGAAAACCCGCCCATCACACGAACCATTGGGCGTATTCAACGTGCCGGGCGCACCTTGTCGCCCGCTGCCCAGGCTTTTGTGGACATGCTGATGCACGCGGGGCGCGAAAAATCACGTTGATGGTGCCCGAGACCGGGATCGAACCGGTACGCCCCTTACGGAAAGCGAGAGATTTTAAGTCTCTTGTGTCTACCAATTTCACCACTCGGGCGGTGTCGTTGCGTGGTCGAATTTTACGCCAGCGGGTTTGCGAACTGAGGGCATCGGCTATATTAACTACAGCTTTTTTTAACATTCGATTCCTTCGTCCCTTTCATTCACACTTTAGGAGTTCACACATGGCACAACGCACCCATCAAGCACTCATCGCGGTCTTACTCGGTCTTTGTCTGGGCGCAGCCCATGCAGCAGATCAGAAAGCACCAGCAGCTGCCGAACCGAGCGTGAAAAAGTCGGAATCCGGTATTTGTCATGACAAGAGCAGCAACTCGTATGGCAACACCAAAAAGTTTCAGGCTTTTGCTTCAATGGATGAATGTATCAAGAGTGGTGGTCGCGCGCCTGCAGGACAAGCGAATGCAGAACCCGTGGTGAAAAAGTCTGAGTCTGGCATCTGCCATGACAAGAACAGCAACTCTTATGGCAACACAAAAAAGTTCACCGAATTCAAAACTTTGGATGAATGCGTGAAAAGCGGCGGCACACTGCCTAAAAAATAACACGTTACCCCTACAAAAAAGCCCGCTGATCAGCGGGCTTTTTTTCATCCAAGTCGCTGCGAATGCATGGCGACTTGATCAAATATTTTTTGCCGAATCTCGTTCTTGCGACGCAGTTGTGAGCGCTTGTTCGAGGGCACGTCTTGTTCAGACTTAGGCTCCCACACGATAGGCAAGTTCCAATGTGTCTGGCCAACGCGTGCTTGAGCCCCCAACTCTTGCCACAAGGTGTCATAGCTCTGCCCTACCCGTTTAGACAGGGTGCGGTAACTGGAGTACACATGTTTGTCGTTGGCCACGCCTAACATTCCGGTCAACATCCATCCCTGAACAAGGCCTTGTAGGGCCGTCATCACAATATTGTGGGGGCGCGTGCGCTCCATCTTTTGGGTCACGGTCTTGATCTCTGAGCTGGTATTACGCATGCCTTGCATGTTGCCAATCACCAGCACTGAGCCAGTCCCCTGCATGCCCACCATCTCACACGGCAAGATGCTGAATGCTGTGCGCATCACGGAGGTGTCATTGAGCTTGAGATGCAGTTCTAACTCTCCCTCACGTCCCAAAGCACGTCCGGGCTGCAAGGTCAAACGCACAGTGCCTTCAGGGTAAGTTTGGGCAAACAATTCGTACCAGCCCTGGGCGTAAAAGTTTTGCACTGCGGACAAAGGAAAACGCTGGAGCATCCATTCAAAATGGCCTAAAAGCGCGGCCGTGCGTTGCGTTGGGTTGAGCCCATGCCACAAGTAAGGCCGCATAGGACGCAACAGCGCAGGCAGGTCGGACACCGTCAGGGCCTCCAAACCTTTGTCAGTCAAAAACGTACGAATGCTGTGCAGTTGTTTTTTGCACAGCCAGTAACGCAAGCGAAACTTCACCCATCGCTTGGTTGTTTGCAGCCAGCCTCCGGCCGCATCATCCGTGGCACGGAAGATAGCCTGAGGACTGTCACTGGGCAACGAACGTTTACCGGATAAAAGCATGAATGAGATGAGGGGCAAAAAAAAGCCTCGTAACACTGTTACGAGGCTCTTAGACTGGAGCGGGAAACGAGGCTCGAACTCGCGACCTCAACCTTGGCAAGGTTGCGCTCTACCAACTGAGCTATTCCCGCGCGGTGTTAATTAACCGAAGTCAATATTCTAAAAGAAATTTAGCGTTAAAACAGGCTGGGCTCATAAAATTTTTACATTCTCTGACCACGACGGGTCTAATGCATCATGCAAAAAAAACCATCCCCTCGACCTGATCAGGCTTGGTGGACACACGCGTCCGCCACCGTGGGTAAGGCCTTAGAAGGTTTGTCGCATCAAGAGGCTGCTGAACGCTTGACGCAGTTTGGCCCCAACACATTTCGAAACCACCATCGCCACTCGCTGCTGCGGCAGTTTTTGTCTCGGTTTCAAAACCCACTGGTGATCGTGCTGTTGATTGCGAGCTCTGTCTCGGCCTTGACGGGCGAAGTGGCCAACTTTGTCATCATCAGCTGCATTGTGTTGATGAGCGTGAGCTTGGATTTTGTGCAGGAATACCGCGCCAACGCAGCCGCAGAAAAACTCAAGCAATCGGTATCGGTACGCACCACGGTCTGGCGCGATGGCCAGACAACAGTCGTTCCGATGCAAGAGGTGGTGCCCGGTGATTTGTGCATCTTGCATGCGGGCGATCTCATTCCTGCAGACGCCTTGGTACTCGAGGCGCGTGACTTCTTTGTCAACCAATCCTTGTTGACGGGCGAGGCTTTTCCGGTCGAAAAACATGCAGGCACAGTCCCTGACTCAGCCACCGACATGCAAGAGGCCACCAACGCGGTGTTCATGGGCACTTCGGTGGTGGGTGGCAGTGCACGGGTGTGGGTGGTCAAAACTGGCACGCAGACCGCCATTGGTGACATTGCCGACAGTTTGGACAAGCCCACCCAAGCCACCTCGTTCGAAGTAGGCACGCGGCGCTTTGGCATGTTGATCATGGCCTTGACCATGGGCATGGTGTTGTTTGTGTTGTTGGTCAACGCCTGGTTTCACAAGCCTTGGCTCGAATCGTTTTTGTTTGCGGTGGCCTTGGCGGTGGGACTCACCCCAGAGCTACTGCCCATGGTGGTCTCTGTCACGCTGTCACGTGGTGCCATTCGTTTGTCGCAACAGCACATGATTGTGAAACGCTTGACGGCGGTGCAAGACTTGGGATCGATGGACGTGCTGTGCACCGACAAAACTGGCACCCTCACCGAAGCCAAAATTAGGCTGGAACGCCACGTGGATGTGTCCGGACGCGAGAGCCCGCATGTGTTTGAGTTGGCCTATCTGAACAGCTTCTTTGAAACTGGTTTGAAGAGTCCTTTGGATGAGGCCATTCTTCAACACCACACATGCGACATTGGCCACTGGCAAAAGATCGACGAAATACCGTTTGACTTTGAGCGCCGCTGCGTATCGGTCTTGATTGACGATGGCAAGCAACGCTGGTTGGTGGCCAAGGGCGCTGCCGAAGACATGCTGCGTCTGTGCTCGTACAGCCACAGCGAAGGCGGCACGCTGGAAGATCTGGACGACGACAAACGCAACGAAGCCATCGCACACTACCGCGCGCTCGAAGCGGAGGGACTGCGCGTGCTGGGCATTGCGTGGCGTGAGGTCCCACGCGATCACACAGTAGCCGCGATCAACGACGAGTCAGATCTCGTGTTGGCTGGCTTTGCCGCCTTTTTAGACCCGCCCAAAGAAAGCGCAGCCACCGCGTTGGCTGAGCTGCAAAAACTGGGCATTGCCATCAAGATCGTCACCGGAGACAGCGACTTGGTGACACGTCATATTTGCCAACAGCTTGGCATTGCGGTGCAAGGCGTTTTGACGGGCAAAGAGATTGCGCAGTTGGATGCCCTGGCCTTGCAACGCCGTGTGGAAACTGCCAATCTGTTTTGCCGGGTCAACCCCACGCAAAAAGAGCGTGTGATCTTGGCCCTGAAAGCCAACGGCCATGTGGTGGGCTATATGGGCGACGGCATCAACGATGCGCCGTCTTTGCATGCGGCTGATGTGGGCCTGTCTGTCGATTCTGCGGTCGATGTGGCCAAAGCCGCAGCCGACATGATTTTGCTGAAACAAGATTTGCATGTGTTGCACGCCGGTGTGTTGGAGGGGCGACGCACATTTGGCAACATCATGAAGTACATCATGATGGGCACCAGTTCAAACTTTGGCAATATGTTCAGCATGGCAGGCGCAGCCTTGTTTTTACCTTTCTTGCCAATGCTGCCCACGCAAATTTTGCTCAACAACATCTTGTACGACGTGTCGGAAATTCCGATCCCGCTGGATCAGGTCGATGCGCAAGAGCTGTCTCAACCGCGCGTGCTCGACTTGGGCTTCATCCGCAACTTCATGCTGGTGATCGGCCCCATCAGCTCCTTGTTTGACTTCTTGACCTTTTATGTGCTGTTGACCGTGCTGAACGCGCACGAGTCTTTGTTTCAAACCGGGTGGTTCATTGAATCGTTGTGCACCCAAGTGCTGGTGATTTTTGTCATTCGCACGCGTGGCAACCCGTTCAAGAGCCGCCCTCACCCATTGCTGACTACCACCTCTTTGGCCGTGGTGGCGCTGGCGATTGGCTTGCCACTCACGCCCGTGGGTGCACAGCTTGGGTTTGTGCCACCGCCGCTTTATTTTTATGCGATCTTGGCGGCCATGGTGCTGGCCTATTTGTGCATGGTGGAGCTGGCCAAGCGCTTCTTTTACCAACACGCTGCGCGGTTCAGCCCAGCGCCTTGGCGATCCGGTGCCGCCCCACCGTTGGCTTAGGGCATTGGCCTTTGGGCAATTGAAACCACTGGCGCACATCCTCTTCCAGACCCACGCCATGCATGAAGTTGTAAATAGCTTTCTTCAGGCCACGCCCTAAGCTGTCATGGTCGGTGCCGGTGGGATCGATGAAACCGATGTCGTTTTTGGCAAAACTCACCTCTGGCAAGGGCACCAGTTCAATGCCGTAGGCTTGAGGGTCTTTGCCCACAGGGGAATGCACGGTGCAGGCAAAGCGATGGAAAAACCCGCTTTGAATGCAGCCGTTTTCAAACAGCTGACGCACATACTCCAAAGCATCGACCGTGTCTTGCACGGTTTGGGTTGGAAAGCCGTACATCAAGTAAGCGTGCACAAGAATGCCGGCATCCGAAAAGCCTTTGGTCACACGTGCCACTTGCTCCACCGAGACGCCTTTTTTCATCAATCCAAGCAGACGATCCGATGCGACTTCCAGGCCGCCCGACATGGCGATGCAACCGCTCTCGGCCAGCAACTCGGCCAGCTCCGGTGTGAAGGTTTTTTCAAACCGAATATTGCCCCACCAAGACACATGGAGTTGGCGGCGCAAAATTTCTTCCGCCAAAGCCTTGAGGGCTTTGGGTGGCGCCGCTTCGTCGACAAAATGAAAACCGGTTTGACCGGTCTCCGCCACGATGCGTTCCATGCGATCGACCAAAGTCACGGCAGAGGCTGTTTCGTAGCGGGAGATGTAGTCCAGGCTCACATCGCAAAAGCTGCATTTTTTCCAATAGCACCCGTGCGCCACGGTGAGCTTGTTCCAGCGCCCATCGCTCCACAAACGGTGCATGGGGTTGAGCATGTCGAGCAGCGACAGATAACGGTCTAAGGGCAAGCCATCCCAGGTGGGTGTACCTACGTCTTCAAACGGCACATCGGGTTCGGCCCAGTTCATCAAGCGCACCTGGCCTTCTGAGTTGCGCACAAACGTGCGCACTAAACGCTGCACGCTGCGTTGGCCTTGCAGATGTTCGAGCAAGGCCAACAAGGGGCGCTCACCGGCATCCAGGGTGACGAAGTCCACGTAGTCAAACACCCGTGGCTCGGTGAGCTCACGCAACTCGGTGTTCACAAAGCCACCGCCCAGCACAATGCGAATGCTGGGGTCTTGGGCTTTGATGGTTTGCGCCATTCGAAACGCTGCATACACCGCCCCCGGGAAAGGCACGGACAACAGCACCATCTGCGGCTGATGCTTGGCAAGCGCCTGCAGGGTAAGTTGACGCAGCGTCTCGTCCACCAAGCTCGGCGGTGCCGCCAAGGCCTGGGCCAAGGGCTCAAACGTGGCTTGGCTTCCCGCCAGTGATTCGGCATAACGCACAAACTCAAAGCGCGAATCCACCGCATCACGCAGCACATCGGCCAAATCGTTCAAATACAAGGTGGCCAAATGGCGCGCCCGGTCTTGCTGACCCAGGGCACCAAACGCCCAGGCTAACGGGTCGCCACTGCCCTCGTCATCGTAAACATCCAGCGCAGCAAAGCGCGGGCCTTCAGGCAAGAGGCCACGCCCGGCGATGCGATGGCTTAAGGTGGAATCACGCCCCTGCAAAAAGGCAATGGTGGGCGCAATGGTGGTTTGGTAACGCGAGAAGTAATCTAAAAAATAATTCACACACGCCGAACGCTCGGCGTCAGGCAGTGCCAAAGCGCAATCACGCACTTGCGCCAAACCCTCGGGCGTGAACAAGGCCAACACCAGGGCCAAAGCCAAGTCTTCTTGCACCGCATCGACTTGGTGGGAACGCAAAAACCCCGTCAGATACGCCGTCGATGGGTAAGGCGTGTTGAGCTGAGTCATCGGCGGGATGAGGCTCAACACACGGATGGCAGCTGGCGTGGTGGCGCGATCAGCAACCTTGACTTGGGATGAAAGCACAATCAATCAGGCAAAAAAGCCACTGTGAAACACAGTGGCTTTTGATTTGGAGGCGCGACCCAGAGTCGAACTGGGCTGGACGAATTTGCAATCCGCTGCATAACCGCTTTGCTATCGCGCCATCGGCTTTGACGAAAAAGGGAAGCTGGAGCTTCCCTTGTCGAATTTGGAGCGGGAAACGAGGCTCGAACTCGCGACCTCAACCTTGGCAAGGTTGCGCTCTACCAACTGAGCTATTCCCGCATGAGAAACATATTCTAGCGCATTTTTTCTGCTCTGCAGCAGATGCGCCAGAAAAAACTCAGTGCTTGATCGCCTCGGCTTTCACCGCAGATTCTGTGGTGGGGTTGGCCACCACAGGCACATCTTCTGGCAAAGGCGTTGGCATTTTTTCCAACGCAATTTCAAGCACTTTGTCGATCCATTTGACCGGCACGATTTCCAAACCGTTTTTCACGTTTTCTGGAATCTCTTGCAAATCTTTGACGTTCTCTTCTGGGATCAGCACGGTTTTGATGCCGCCACGCAAAGCGGCCAGCAGCTTTTCTTTCAAGCCACCAATGGCCGTGACTTCGCCGCGCAAGGTGATCTCACCCGTCATCGCCACATCGGCCCGCACAGGAATGCCCGTGAGTGCAGACACCAAGGCGGTGGTCATGGCCGCGCCAGCGCTAGGACCATCCTTGGGTGTCGCGCCATCGGGCACGTGGATGTGAATGTCACGCTTTTCGAGCAATTCCTCGGAAATGCCCAAATGACGTGAACGACTGCGCACCACCGTGCGTGCGGCTTCGACCGATTCTTTCATCACATCGCCCAAAGAACCGGTACGTGTGATGGTGCCTTTGCCAATCATGATGGCGGCCTCAATGGTCAGCAAATCGCCGCCCACCTCGGTCCATGCCAGACCGACCACTTGACCCACTTGGTTTTGTGCTTCGGCACGGCCATAGCTGTATTTGCGCACGCCCAAGAAGTCAGGCAAGTTATCGGCCGTGACTTTGACTTGCGCTTGCATTTGCTTGAGCAACAAAGCCTTCACCACCTTGCGGCAAATTTTGGACAGTTCACGCTCCAGCGAACGCACACCCGCTTCACGGGTGTAGTAACGCACGATGTCGCGAACGGCAGACTCTTCCACCGCCAACTCAGACTCTTTCACACCGTTGTTCTTCATCTGCTTGGGCAGCAGGTACTTCACGGCGATGTGGGTTTTTTCGTCTTCGGTGTAGCCCGACAAGCGAATCACTTCCATGCGGTCCAACAGCGCAGGCGGAATGTTCATGGAGTTGGAGGTGGCCACAAACATCACATCGCTTAAGTCGTAATCGACCTCCACATAGTGGTCGCCAAACTTGTTGTTTTGTTCGGGGTCCAACACCTCGAGCAAAGCGCTGGAAGGATCACCACGAAAATCCGTGCCGAGCTTGTCGATTTCGTCCAACAAAAACAAGGGGTTGCGCGTGCCGACCTTGGTCAAGCTCTGCAACACTTTGCCCGGCATGGCACCAATGTATGTGCGGCGATGGCCACGAATCTCGGCCTCGTCACGCATGCCACCCAAGGCCATGCGCACGTACTTGCGGCCCGTGGCTTTGGCAATCGATTGGCCGAGCGAAGTTTTACCCACGCCTGGAGGGCCCACCAAACACAAGATGGGTGCTTTGACCTTGTCCACGCGCTGTTGCACCGCGAGGTATTCCAAGATGCGGTCTTTGACTTTGTCCAAACCGTAGTGGTCTTCGTTCAACACGTTTTCGGCATTGCCTAAATCGTGTTTGATTTTGGTTTTCTTGCTCCATGGCAATCGAACCAACACATCGATGTAGTTGCGCACCACGGTTGCTTCAGCCGACATGGGCGACATGAGCTTGAGCTTTTTCAGCTCGGCGTCGGCTTTTTTGCGTGCCTCTTGGGGCATGCGGGCAGACTTGATCTTTTTCTCGATCTCTTCAATGTCTGCGCCCTCTTCGCCTTCGCCGAGTTCTTTTTGAATCGCTTTGACTTGCTCGTTCAAGTAGAAATCGCGTTGGTTCTTTTCCATTTGGCGCTTGACGCGACCACGGATTTTTTTATCGACGTTCAAGATGTCGACTTCGCGCTCCAACTGCTCGTACAAGTTTTCCAAACGGTCCCGCACTGGGGACAAATCGAGCACAACTTGTTTGTTCTCCAACTTGAGCGGCAAGTGCGCGGCAATGGTGTCCGCCAGACGGCCGGGGTCATCAATGCTGGCAATGGAGGTCAAGATTTCGGGTGGAATTTTCTTGTTCAGTTTGACGTACTGGTCAAACTGCTGCATCACCGCGCGACGCAAAGCCTCGACCTCGCTGCCCACTTCAGCAGGGGCGACTTCGATGGGCGTGACATGGGCGGTGAAATGTGATTCACCATCTTCGATGCCATCGACTTTGGCGCGTTGTTGCCCTTCCACCAACACCTTGACGGTGCCGTCAGGCAACTTGAGCATTTGCAAAATCGTCGACACACAGCCAACCTCGAACATGTCGGTGACCGCAGGCTCATCTTTGGCCGCGGCTTTTTGTGCCACCAACATGATGCGGCGCTCATCGGCCATCGCCGCTTCAAGCGCTTTGATGCTCTTGGGGCGCCCCACAAACAAGGGGATGACCATGTGGGGGAACACCACCACATCGCGCAAAGGCAAGAGCGGCAGCTCGATCGGGGTAGCGGGTAACGGTGGTTGTCCAGACATGGTCAGCCTTCCAGTAAAAAAGGGACAGCGTTGTCGCCGTCCCCGAGATCAATCATCAAGCCTTCTTGGCGGCCTCTCGGTACACCAACAAGGGGGGTTTGTTTTCGTCAATCGTGGCTGCTTCCAACACTACTTTTTCAACATTGCTCGCGTTGGGTAACTCAAACATGGTGTCGATCAGCGATTGTTCAAGGATAGATCGCAAACCACGTGCACCTGTTTTACGTGCCAAGGCTTTTTTGGCAATAGCGCGCAGGGCGTCGGGGCGAATCTCAAGCTCAGCACCTTCCATCGCCAGCAGTTTGCCATATTGCTTGACCAACGCGTTCTTAGGCTCGGTCAAGATTTGCACCAAGGTGTCTTCGGTCAATTCAGCCAAGGTCGCCACCACAGGCATGCGACCCACCAGCTCAGGAATCAGGCCAAATTTGATGATGTCTTGTGGCTCCACCTCGCCAAACACTTCGGTCAGGCTGCGGTTTTGCTTGCTCTTGACGGTGGCGCCAAAGCCAATGCCCGAGGCCTCGGTTCTGGCTTCAATCACTTTTTCCAAGCCCGCAAATGCGCCACCACAGATGAACAAGATGTTCGTGGTGTCGACTTGCAAGAAGTCTTGGTTCGGATGTTTGCGGCCACCTTGGGGCGGGATGCTGGCCATCGTGCCTTCGATCAGCTTGAGCAAGGCTTGTTGCACGCCCTCGCCCGACACATCACGTGTGATGGAAGGGTTGTCAGACTTGCGCGAAATTTTGTCGATTTCATCGATGTAGACAATGCCGCGTTGTGCGCGCTCGACATCGTATTCGCAGCTTTGCAGCAACTTTTGAATGATGTTTTCAACGTCTTCGCCCACATAACCGGCTTCGGTCAAGGTGGTGGCATCGGCCATGACAAACGGCACATTCAGCATGCGGGCCATGGTTTGCGCCAGCAAGGTCTTACCTGAACCGGTGGGGCCAATCAGCAAGATGTTGCTCTTGGAGAGCTCCACATCATCCTTCTTGGCGCCTTCTTTGTGCTTGAGCCGTTTGTAATGGTTGTAAACCGCCACCGACAAGGCGCGCTTGGCGGGTTCTTGGCCAATCACGTAGTTGTCGAGATTGGCCTTGATTTCGGCTGGCGTGGGCAAGTCGCTGCGTGTGAGTTGCGCCGCATCGCCCTCAGGCAATTCGTCACGAATGATTTCGTTGCACAAGTCAATGCATTCATCGCAAATAAAGACCGAGGGTCCTGCGATGAGTTTTTTCACCTCGTGCTGACTCTTGCCGCAGAAAGAGCAGTACAGGTTTTTTTCGCTCGAAGCGCCTTTTTTATCAGCCATGAAATGCTTTAGAAGATATGCCTCGAATATTAACCGCGCTTGCTGATCACTTGATCAATCAACCCGTACTCTTTCGACTCATCTGCACTCAAATAGTAATCACGCTCGGTGTCGCGCTCGATTTTCTCGAGCGGCTGGCCCGTGCGATCGGCCAAGATGCGGTTGAGCTGGTCACGGGTTTTCAAAATTTCACGGGCGTGAATTTCAATTTCCGTCGCTTGGCCACGGGCGCCGCCCAAAGGCTGGTGGATCATGACCTTGGAGTTGGGCAGCGAGAAACGCTTGCCCTTCTCGCCTGCCGTCAGCAAAAACGCACCCATGCTGGCCGCCATGCCAATGCACAGCGTCGACACGTCGGGCTTGATGAAGTTCATGGTGTCAAAGATCGACATGCCAGCGCTCACCGAACCACCGGGCGAGTTGATGTAGAGCGAAATGTCCTTGTCGGGGTTCTCGCTTTCCAAGAACAACAACTGAGCGACCACCAGATTGGCGGTTTGGTCATTCACCTCGCCCACCAAGAAGATCACGCGCTCTTTGAGCAGACGTGAATAGATGTCGTAAGACCGCTCGCCGCGGCCCGACTGCTCGATCACCATGGGGACCATGCCCAAGGCTTGTGTTTCCAGTGCGCTCATGTTGTTTCCTTGTGAACGAAGAAAGGTCAGGCTTGACCCATCAATTCGTCAAACGATACCGCCTTGGCAGTAACCTTCGCTTTAGACAAGATGAAGTCGGTCACGTTGTTTTCAATGACGATGGCTTCAACTTCGCCCAAACGGCTCATGTCACTGTAATACCAACGCACCACCTCAGCAGGCTTCTCGTAGCTGGAAGCCAATTCTTCGATGTGCGCTTTGATTTGCTCGGGGGTGGCGTGCAATTCGTGGGCACGAACCAAGTCAGCCACCACCAAGCCCATGCGCACGCGCTTTTCAGCTTGTGGGCGGAACACATCATCAGGAATCGGTGCTTTGTCGGCGTCTTTGATGCCACGGGCCTTCAAGTCAGCACGTGCGCCTTCGACCATGCGATCGACTTCGGCTTGCACGCTGGCTTTTGGCAAGTCGAGTTCAGCTTTGCTGACCAGGGCTTCCAACGCAGCTTGCTTGTTGCGGCCCAACAAGCGGAATTTCACTTCGCGCTCGAGGTTGTTTTTGATGTCAGCGCGCAAACCTGCCACAGTGGCATCGGCCACACCCAAAGACTTGGCCAACTCGTCCGTCACTTCAGGCATGTGGGCGGCTTCGACCTTGGTCAAGGTGACCAAGAAGTCAGCTTGCTTGCCGGCCACGTCTTTGCCGTGGTAGTCAGCGGGGAAGTTCAAGGGGAATGTCTTGCTTTCGCCCGACTTCATGCCGCGCACAGCATCTTCAAATTCTTTGAGCATTTGGCCTTCGCCCAGCAAGAACTGGAACGCTTCGGCTTTGCCGCCCTGGAAGGGTTCGCCGTCGATCTTGCCTTCGAAGTCGATGGTCACACGGTCACCGTCTTGTGCTGCGCCGTCCAAACCGCGCTGAGCGAAGGTACGGCGTTGCTTGCGCAAGATTTCGATGGTTTTGTCGATCGCCGCGTCGGTCACTTCAGCCGACGCTTTTTCCACTTCAACGCTGGCCAAATCGCCCAGCTTGACTTCGGGGTACACCTCGAACACGGCGTCAAACGACATTTGACCTTCAGGCGCACCTTCTTTTTCGGTGATCGCGGGCTGGCCGGCCACACGCAACTTGGCTTCGTTGGTCGCAGCGGCAAAGGCCTCGCCCACTTTGTCGTTCATGACTTCGTAGTGGGTGGAGTAGCCGTAGCGCTGGGCCACGATGTTCATGGGCACTTTGCCTGGACGGAAACCGTCAATTTTGACTTGGCGAGCCAAGCGCTTGAGGCGAGTGTCCACCTCTTTCGCGATGACATCGACGGGCAACGTCAAGGTGATCTTGCGTTCCAGTTTTTCCAAAGTTTCAACGGTCACAGCCATGTGGTTTCTCCTAAATTGGCATGGTCGACAGCCGTCTCTGAGACGTGCTGTCAGAAAGATATGGTGCGCGGGGCGGGACTCGAACCCGCACATCCTTGCGGACGTCAGGACCTAAACCTGGTGCGTCTACCAATTTCGCCACCCGCGCGGGTTTTTCAAAACAACAACGGGCGGTCCCAAAAGACCACCCGCTTGAAATCGGTCAACCGCGCATTTTAGACGGCTTTTCCACCCGAAACCATGCCGCGTACATGGCGGGCAGTGCCAACAGCGTCAGCACGGTTGCCACGATCAGTCCGCCCATGATGGCCACAGCCATCGGGCCCCAAAACACGCTGCGTGTGAGCGGAATCATGGCCAACACAGCGGCCGCGGCAGTCAGCACAATGGGACGCAAACGACGCACAGCAGACTCCACAATCGCCTCCCAAGCGGGGATGCCACTGGCACGGTCTTGTTCGATTTGGTCAATCAAGATGACGGAATTGCGCTGAATCATGCCCATCAAGGCAATCACGCCCAACAAAGCCACAAAGCCAAACGGTCGGTCCAGCACCAACAAAGCGCCCGCCACGCCGGCCAAGCCCAAAGGACCGGTCAAAAACACCAGCACGGCGCGGCTGAAGCTGTGCAGCTGCAACATCAGCAAGGTGAACGTGATGAACAACATCAAGGGCATGCCGGCCGAAATTGAGCTCGAGCCCTTGGCGCTTTCTTCTACCGCACCCGCCACCTCAATGCGGTAAGGCGTTGAACCGGTCTGCGCCCACTGCGCTTCGAGTTTTTTCAACTCGGGCAACAGCTGCTTGGTCACCGTAGCGCCTTGCAAGCCATCGACGATGTCGCTTTGCACCGTGATGGCGTATTCGCGTCCTTCACGCCACATCACCCCAGGCTCCCAGGCGAACACGGGCTTGATGATTTGCGTGGCAGGGATCATGCGACCAGAAGCGGTCGGGATATAGGCGTTGGTCAAATCGCTGATGGCATCGCGTTCTTCCACCGGTTGGCGCAGCACAATGTCGATGAGTTTGTTGTCCTCACGGAACTGCTCCACCGTCGAGCCCACCAGCAAAGTGCGGGTGGCTTGTGCAATCGACTGGCTGGTCACGCCCAACGCACGGGCTTTGGCTTGGTCGATCTCGAGCTTGACCACCTTGACTGGTTCATTCCAGTTGTCGTTCACGCCACGCGTGACAGCACTGGCGCGCATGACCGCTTTGACCTCGTCAGCCCGTTGGCGCAACACCAGAGGGTTTGCCCCCATCACACGGAACTGCACCGGATAAGGCACAGGCGGTCCATTGGGCAAGAGCTTGACGCGGGCTCGCGCCTCTGGAAACTCTTGCGCCAGCAACGTGGGCAATTCCACCCGCAAGGATTCACGGCGCTTCAAGTCTTTAGGGATCACCATGATTTGCGACACGTTGGCTTGCGGGAACACCTGGTCCAAAGGCAAGTAAAAACGTGGCAAACCTGAGCCAATCCATGAACTCACAGACTCCACGCCTTCTTGCGCCAACAAGCGTTGCTCCACCGCATGCGTCACAGCCTCGTTCACTTTGAACGACGTGCCCTCGGGGAACCACAAATCCACCAATACTTCGGGGCGACTGGAGTCCGGGAAGAACTGCTGCTGCACACGGCTCATGCCGACCAGCCCTAAGACAAACAACAGCACGGTGATGCCAATCGCTTTCCAGCGGTATTCCACACACCAAGTCACCGCGCGGCGAAAGTTGGCATAGAACGGGCCATCGAACAACTCATGCTCGCCGCCGTGCGCATCATGCGGCTTGACCTGCAACAACAGGGTGCCCAGGTAGGGAACAAAGTAGACCGACACCCACCAGCTCAAAATCAACGCAATCACCGTGACCGCAAAAATCGCATAGGTGTACTCACCCACCGTCGATTTGGCAATGCCAATGGGCAAAAAACCTGCAGCGGTGATGAGCGTTCCGGTCAACATCGGCATGGCCGTGACTTCATAGGCGAAGGTGGCCGCACGCACGCGGTCGTAGCCCTCTTCCATTTTGCGCACCATCATCTCAACCGCAATGATGGCGTCGTCCACCAACAAACCCAGCGCAATGATGAGCGAGCCGAGCGAGATTTTGTGCAAACCAATGCCCCAGTAGTGCATGGCCAAAAACGTCATGGCCAACACCAAGGGAATGGTGATGGCGACCACCAAGCCTGGGCGAATGTCCACATACCAGCCGTAGCGACCGCCTTTGTGCAGCCCCAGGGCGACAAAGCTGACCACCAGCACAATCAGCACCGCCTCAATCAACACGCGCACAAATTCACCCACCGAGCGGGCCACCGCTTTGGGTTGGTCTTGCACCTGTTCCAGGCTCACGCCAGCGGGCAGTGTTTTTTCAATCCGTGCCGTGGCTTCTTGCAACGCATGGCCCAGCCTGATGATGTCCCCGCCTTTGGCCATGGACACGCCCAAAGCGATCACTGATTTACCTTGGTGATGCACCTTGACCGAGGGTGGATCGATGTAACCGCGTGTGACGGTGGCAATATCGCCCAGCCTGAGTTGCTGCCCCGAGCTGCCGCGAATCGGCATGGCGCGCAGCTGCTCTGCCGTTTCAAACTGGCCTTCGATGCGCACTTGCAGCACATCCAGTGGCGACTGAATCGTGCCCGCGTTCTCCACCGCATTTTCTTGGCCGAGTTGGGCCAACACCGCGCCCACATCCAGACCGAGTTGTACCAAACGCTTTTGCGCAATTTCAATGAAGATTTTTTCGTCTTGCACGCCAAACTGCTCGACCTTGGCCACATCGGGCACACGCAGCAGTTGCTGGCGCACATCGTCGGCAAAGCGCTTGACTTCAGCGGGGGTGAAACCTGGCGCATCCAAGGCGTAAATCACGCCAAACACATCGCCAAATTCGTCATTGAAAAACGGACCTTGCACGCCTTGCGGCAGGGTGTAGCGGATGTCGCCAATTTTCTTGCGCACGGTGTACCAAACATTGGGCACATCGGCAGGTTTGGACGAGTCCTTGATCTGAAAAATGATTTGCGATTCACCGGGCTTGGAATAGCTGCGAATCTTGTCGGCGTAAGGCACTTCTTGCAGCGTGCGCTCGAGCTTGTCGGTCACCTGCTCGGCCACTTGCTGCGCGGTGGCGCCAGGCCAATAGGTGCGTACCACCATGGCGCGGAAGGTGAACGGCGGGTCTTCGTCTTGGCCCAGTTGAAAGTAAGCCGCCACGCCCAAGATCATCAAGACGACCATCAGGTAGCGCGTGAGCGCCGGGTGATCGAGCGCCCATTTGGAAAGGTTGAAATTGTTCATGCCTGTGGCCTCACTTCTTGCCAGCGAAGACAGACACTTTTTGGCCCGGTGTCAGCACGTGCACGCCAGAGACCACCACCTGATCGCCGTTTTGCAAACCCGAGGTCACCACCGCATCATTGCCATCGGCGGTTTTGACTTCAACGGTTTGTGGTTTGACCGTCATGGTGCTGGGGTCAAACACCCACACCGAGGTGGCACCACCCTCCATGCGCAAAGCGCTGGTGGGCAGTGTGATGCGTGGCGCGCCTGCGGCGCCCGCTGATGGCAAGCTCACATTCACCGTGGAACCCAAGACCACATTTGCGCCTTGGGGCAAAGCCGCTTTGACCAAAAAGGTGCGGGTGATGGGGTCTGCACTGGCCGATACATCGCGCACTTGGGCTTGCAAGGTTTGACCGCTATTCCACAGCTGCGCCTGCACCTTGCTGCCAGCTTTGAGCTGCGGCAATTTGTCCTCAGGCACGGAAAACACCACATCACGCGGACCATCCAAAGCCAAACGCACCACGGGCTGTCCTGCCGCCACCACTTGACCCGGATTGGCATCGATCGAGGTGATCACGCCCGCGCCATCGGCCAACAAACGGGTGTAGTTCGACTGGTTGCCTTGCACCGTGTTTTGGGCTTGCGCTTGTTGCCACTGTGCTTGCGCGGCTTTGAAAGCCGCTTCACGACGCTCCAACTCGGCCGCGCTGATAAAGCCCTGGTCGCGCAAGCCTTGGTAACGCTTCAAATCGGCCGCCGCCAAATCGCGGTTGGTTTGTGCAGCCGCCATTTGCGCGGCGGCAGCATCTGCCGCCAAGCGGTAGTCTTGTGGGTCGATTTGCGCCAGCAACTGCCCTGCTACCACGCGCTGCCCCACTTCTGCAGGTCGGCTGATCAACTTGCCCGCCACCCGAAAGCCCAAACTCGCCTCAATGCGTGCGCGAACCTCGCCTGAGAACTCCAAATCCAGGGTTGAAGCCGATGCACCCACTGTGATGAGCTTGACCGCTCGCACTGGCTCTTGGGGCACAGGAGCTTTGTTGCACGCCGTCAATACAGCGGCGCTGATCACCAGACCAGAGACGCTGATCCAAGAACGGTTGAAAGGGAGAAGGGAAGAAAACATGACGTGCTCAATCGTTAATGACTCGTTGGTTAGTAATGTAGCCGATCTTGGTGACGCTGGGTAGCGAGAGGGACACGCGACAATCGTCTTCATCTATGTCCGGCATCGAGCATTACGAAAATTTCCCTGTCGCCTCCTGGCTGTGTCCGCCCGAGCTGCGGCCCGCCATCGTGGCGCTGTACCACTTTGCGCGCACGGCTGACGACTTGGCCGATGAGGGGGACGTCACGGCTGAGCAGCGTTTGAAAGATCTGGCTGAATTTCGCGCCGATTTGAACCAGACCCTCACCCCCGGCACATCAGGCGCTGCGGTGAGCAGCACGCGTTGGCCCCATGTGTTCACTGCACTGGGCCGTGTGGTGGCCCAGCACCAGCTACCCCACACCTTGCTGCACGACTTGCTCGATGCCTTTGAACAAGACGTGGCCTACACCCGCGCTGGCAGAGGCTACCAAGACACGGCGGAGCTGCTGGACTACTGCCGCCGCTCAGCCAATCCGGTGGGCCGCTTGCTTTTGCATCTGTATGGTGTGCAGGACGCCACGTCTTTGACGCAAAGCGATGCGATTTGCACGGCGTTGCAGCTGATCAATTTTTGGCAAGACCGCAGCACTGACTTGCAACGCGGGCGCAATTATTTACCTGAAGGGAGCAGCTTGTTGGCGGAACTGCACTTTGCCAGAACCTTGATGATGCAAGGCGCTCCCCTGGTCCACCGCGTCCCCGGCCGTGCAGGCTGGGAGCTGCGTGCCGTGGTGCAAGGTGGCTTGCGCATTTTGGACAAACTCGATGCACAACACGCAGGTCACGCCAATACACCCGAGCACTGGCCGCGCCCCACGCTCAACAAGATAGACATCGTGCGCATGCTGTGGCGCAGCCTGTGGATGTGACAACCCGCCTTGCACCCGCCGGACACGGCATCAGCACACCGATAATGGCCCACACATGACACCCCAAGACTACGTTCAACAAAAAGCCGCCTCCTCGGGCAGCAGCTTTTATTACGCTTTTTTGTTTTTGCCGCCCCAGCGACGCGCAGCCATCACGGCCTTCTATGCGTTTTGCCGCGAAGTCGACGATGTGGTGGACGAAGTCTCCGACCCTGGCGTGGCGAGCTCCAAATTAGCCTGGTGGCACAACGAAGTGCGCCAAGCCTTTGCAGGAAAACCCAGCCATCCCGTCATGCAAGCGCTCGTTCCCTTGTGCCCAGAATTTGGCATTGAACAAGCCGCGCTGCAATCAGTGATCGAAGGCTGCGAGATGGACCTGACCCAAACCCGCTACCTCGACTACCCCAACCTCACCCGCTACTGCCATTTGGTGGCAGGCGTGGTGGGCGAAGTGTCGGCTCGCATTTTTGGCCAAACCGATCCGGCCACCACGGCCTATGCGCACAAGCTCGGACAGGCGTTTCAACTCACCAACATCATCCGCGATGTGGGCGAAGACGCCTTGCGGGGACGCATTTACTTGCCTGTGGCCGAGCTGCAGCAATTTGATGTCAAAGCCCATGAGGTGCTCAACCGCCTCGATTCGGACCGCTTTCAGGCCTTGATGCAATTTCAAGCCGCCCGCGCACATGCCTTGTACGACGAGGCTTTGGCCCTGTTGCCTGCGGCCGACTTGCGGCATCAAAAACCGGGCTTGATGATGGCCAGCATTTACCGCACCCTGCTGCGCGAAATTGAAGCGAAGCACTTTCCCGTTCTGACCCAACGCGTGGCCCTCACGCCGCTGCGCAAACTCTGGTTGGCTTGGAAGATGCAAGCCTTGGGTCGCTTCTAAACCTAAACGCTCAACGGGCAACTTGGCCTTGCAACACATCACCATCGTCGGCGCAGGTTGGGCAGGCTTGTCGGCTGCGGTGGCGGCTGTTCAACAAGGCTGGCAGGTCACGCTCTACGAAGCAGCGGCAGAGCCCGGCGGACGCGCCCGCGCCCTGCCACAGACTTTTGCGGGCCTGCCCTTGGACAACGGCCAACACATCTTGATTGGCGCCTACCAACAGACCTTGCAGCTCATGCGCACCGTCGGGGTTGAGCCAGAACAGGTGTTGCAGCGCTTGCCCTTGGATCTGCGCGACACACAAGGCCAGGGCCTGCATCTGACCGATTGGCCAGCGCCTTTCAATGTGTTGGCCGGTATTTACACCGCAGGCGGTTGGACTTGGCATGACAAAACCCAATTGCTCAAAGCCTGCTGGCAGTGGCAACGCATGGGCTTTGACTGCGATTCGGACTGGACGGTACAGCGGCTGAACGATCACGCCGCACTGACTGATCGCGTCATCACACAGTTGATCGAACCTCTGTGCTTGTCGGCCCTCAACACCCCCATGCACCAAGCCAGCGCCCGTGTTTTTTTGCGCGTGTTGCACGACGCCTTGCTGACGGACCCCGGCAGCTCAGACCTCTTGATCCCACGGGTTGATTTAGGCGCTGTGTTTCCCAACGCCTGCCTGTCGTGGTTGGCGGCGCGAGGCGCTCGCATCCGCTTGGGCCAGCGACGCGACGCACACGACATCTCGACCCATCTCAGCACCCACGATGCACGCCACCCGCTCTTGATCGCCTGCCCCTCACGGGAAGCCGCACGCTTGGTATCAGACCACCACCCAGCATGGGCACAGCAAGCCCAAGCCCTCGCCACAGAGGCGATTGCCACTGTCTATATGCAATGCACAGACCCTGGATTTCGGGGGCTACCGCGTCCCATGGTGGCCTTGGCCAGCAAGGCACAAGCGCCGGCTCAGTTTGTGTTTGATCGTGGTCTGCTGAATGGCCAAAAGGGTTTGCTCGCGGCCGTCGTGAGCGCCAGTCAAGGCACGCGCGAAGAGATCGCGCAGCAGGTACGCCAGCAAGTGGCCGATCAGCTGGGCGTATCGTCTTTAGAGGTGGTCCAAACCGTGGTCGAAAAGCGTGCCACGCTGGCCTGCACACCGGGCTTGCGCAGACCCGAGGCCTTCATTGCCCCTGGCCTATGGGCTTGCGGTGACTATGTGGACGGTCCCTACCCCTCGACCCTGGAGGGCGCAGTGCGTTCAGGCCAACAAGTGATCGCACAAGTCTGCGATATGGCGCACGGTGAAGGGTTGCGGCTCGGCATGTGACCAGGGGTGGTTGTCGGAGTTGACCCACACCGCTTGCATGCCCGCCCTGAGTGCCCCTGCGGCATCGGCCAAGGCGTCATCGCCCACATGCAACACGGCATCGGGTGACAACGACAAGCGTTGCGCCGCAGCGTGAAAAATGCGCGGATCAGGCTTGGCCACCCCCGTGTCACGGGCGCTGACTGACGCGTGAAAGTGCACGCCCGCAGGGGTTCGAAATACATCGGCATTGCCGTTGGACACTGCAACCAAGGGATAGCGTGCCGCCAACCTCTCCAGTGCCTCGTGCGCCCCCTCAAACAAGGTTACCTGCTGGCGGGCCTGAAAAAACACCGCAAATGCGTCTTCGGCCAAATGCGGATCATCGCCCGCACGGCGCAGGCTTTCGCGAATTGCCTCTTGGCGCAAAAAGCTCAGATCGTGCAACCGATCGGCATGCTGCGCCTGCACATGGGCACGGACCTCGCGCTTCACATCGGCAGATTGGGAATATGTTGCGGTTTGCGGCGCATGCACGAGCAGCCAGTCGTGCAAAGTTTGTTCCGCATGCTGGATGGTGGGCCACACGGGCCACAAGGTGTCATCCAGATCAAGGGTTATGGCTTGGATTTTTGAAAGGTCGAGCATCACTGGGCGAGAATACCGCATGCTGTTCAAAACCACCTTTGCCAAAGAACCCTCTTTCCAACACGGACAAGCGCCCCGCACCGCGGTGCTGCTGTGCAACCTCGGCACCCCCGATGCACCCACCGCCTCGGCCCTGCGCCGTTATCTGGCGGAATTTCTGGGCGACCATCGGGTGGTTGAAATTCCCCGTGTGATTTGGCTGGCCATCCTCCACGGCATCATCTTGCGGGTGCGTCCTACCAAATCAGCAAAGAAGTACGCCAGCATTTGGACCGATCAAGGCTCGCCGCTGAAGGTGTGGACCGAGCGTCAAGCCCAGGCTCTGCAACAGGCCTTTGATGCCAGCGGCGAGGCCGTGACGGTGCGCTATGCCATGCGCTACGGCAACCCCGGCATGCCCGCGCAGCTCGATGCCCTCAAGGCCGAAGGTTTCACCCGCATCTTGGTGTTGCCTGCCTACCCCCAGTACTCGGGCACTACCACGGCCAGCGTGTTCGATGCGGTCTACACCTGGGGCCTGCGCACGCGTTTATTGCCCGAATTTCGTTTCATCAACCATTACCACGACCATCCGGCCTACATCCAAGCTTTGGCGGAGCGTGTACGTGGGCATTGGGCCGCCCATGGGCAAGGCGACCGCTTGGTGATGAGCTTTCACGGTGTGCCCGAGCGCACTCTGCATTTGGGCGACCCCTACCACTGCGAATGCTACAAAACAGCGCGCCTACTGGGCGAGGCCTTGGGCCTGAGCAAGTCGCAGTACATGGTGACGTTTCAATCCCGATTCGGTAAAGCCAAATGGCTGGAGCCCTACACCGAGCCCACCTTGGTGGCGCTCGCACAGCAAGGTGTGGAGCGCGTGGACTTGATTTGTCCAGGCTTCACCAGCGATTGCTTAGAGACGTTGGAAGAAATTGCACAAGAAGCACAAGAGGCTTATCTGCACGCTGGCGGCAAGGCGTTTCATTACATTCCCTGCCTCAACGACAGCGCGGCCTGGGTGCAAGGCATGCACAGCATTGCGCGTGAACACATGGGTGGCTGGCCACTGCAAGCGCCCAACCCCATGGATCTACAAACCAGCCGCGACCAAGCATTGGCCTTAGGTGCCACGCGTTAAAAGCGTAAAAAATACAGAGAAAAATTAAAGCGGCTTGCTCGCCACGGAGGCGGCAGCTGCAGGTGCCTGCACAGCATTGGCAGGTTTGACGACCGCTGCAGACGCAGCACTTGCAGCAGGCGTCACCGCACGAGGGACGCTCGCTGAAGCCGCTGCCACAGAGGCTGTGGCAGACGCCGGCGCTGCGGCAGTTCCAACCAGCGTTGTAGACGCAGGTTTTTGAGCAGGTGTCACAGAGGGTGCGCTGGTGGCGTCACCGGGTTCAGTGGCCATGTTTTGCAACACAGGAGGCGCCGGCTCTGTCACCACTTCCGGTTCAGGACGCATCCATGCGGCCACCGCCAACGCAGCTACAAACAACGCCGCCAAGGCCAACACCGGAGTCTTCGTGACGTGGGAAGTTTCAAGGCTTGCGGTAGCCTCCACCGAAGCGTCTGTGGCCACATCAACCAAGTCATCTTGGCGCGCATGATCAGATTCAGCAGACGCAGGTGCTGCGACCGAGTCAACCGCAGCTGTCGCCTCGTTTGTGGCCACATCGGCAGCATCGACAGGTGGCGTCGACACCACTGCGGGTGCAACTTGTACAAACACCTCTTCAGGCTGCATGCCCAACAAACTGCCTACTTTTTTAGCAGACGTCCATTTGATGGTGTCGCTGTAGAACGCACTGGATCCGCCCTCTTCCAGCTGTCGAATTTGCTTGATCGACATGCATGCGCGCGTCGCCAAATCACTCAAGGCCCAACCACGTGTTTCGCGGCGTAAACGCAGCAACTCGCCGTTGATCGTAGGCAATTCTTGATGCATGACGGAGAGCAATCAGGCCAAAAAATTACTTGACCAACAAAAGCTCGCCCTTGATAGACGCGCCCTTTTGAACCGACAGGGTTTGATACACCACATGGCCATCGACCGAGGCCGATGAGGTCACGATCAACTCATTGCATGTCGCGGTGCCCGAGAACTTGCCTTTGATGTGCAAGCTGCTGCAAGTGACCACGCCTTCAACTTGACCACGTGCGCCAATGGTGAGTTCATCGACTTGAATTTGACCGTTCAAGGAGCCTTCCACATGGATTGCGCCTTTGGCAGCAATCTCACCACGGAAGGAGAAGCCCTCGCTCAAAATAGAGGGCTTGTTGGCGGTGGCGGAGATCATGTCCATCATGCTGTTTCGCTGAGTTGGTGCAGAGACTGCGGGGGGGGGAGAAACCGATTGAACCTCGTCCTGCACGTTGTCGTCGTCCACGTCAGGACCAGAAACGGTCTCAGCAGGGAGATTAATGTTGCTGGTTTTGGATTTGTTGAACATATTGTGCCGTCCGAATAACTTTTTGAGGATTGACTGGATACCCGCCGATCAGGATTTCCAAATGAAGGTGTTTACCAGTGGATGAAGCACCTGTGCTGCCAATATTGCCCACCACAGATTCATTCGTCACTTTGTCGCCAACCTTGACCGCCATATTGGCCAAGTGGGCATACAAGGATTCCACACCATTGGTGTGTCGCACCACCACGGTGTTGCCGTATTGCGTATGAAATTGCGCCAAAACCACCACCCCTGGTTTGACGGGGTGAACTTTTTCATCGCCTGTCTCGCTCAACAAATCCAAGCCCGTGTGGAAATGCGTTTGTCCAGAAATCGGGTGACGTCGTACGCCGAAGTCCGATGTCACGCTGTAGTTAGGCACAGGCATGACGCTGGGCAAGGCATACAACACCTCGCGCAAACCACGGTTGGTGGACAGCTCGTCCGCCACTTTGCCGCGCAGCAATGGGTTGCCCTTGACATCGTCTTCTAAATTGAAGCCGCCATTGGCTGCATTTTGTTGAATGATTTTGACGATTTTTTCGGTCAAACCAGATGACTCGAGCTGTGACTTCATGGTCACGTTTTCTTGCGACACCGCCACCATGGACGTGTCCACAAAGCGACGAATGCTCATGTCACGGTCGCGAATGGTTTGCGCCAAGGCGACCATTTGCTCGTCATTCATGGTCAAGCGCTCGCCGCCCTCGGTATCCGAGGCACTGCTCAGCAAGGCGCGGTAGACCTCTTCATGCGAACGTTCCAATTTGGCACGACTGATCATCAAGCTGGTGCTCGTCACGACCAGCACCACGATGGCCACCAGCATGGCACCCGCCGTCATGATGCCACCGCGCACCAAGATACGCTGCACGCGCGCACTCAGATTGAAATAGTGCAGGTCACCGTTTTGCTCAAGAATGATGCGCGCGTCTTCATACTGGCGCGTCCAGCCATCGGACACCAGCCCGGGCAACAGACGCGCGCTCGTGAGAAGTCGGCGAAGCAACATAGATCAACGCTGGGTTTTAAACCGCCGATGCGGTGCCACCCAAGTGCAAGGTAGGGCCATCGACGCCTTGGCTCAACGTACCTTCGATTTCGCCACCTTTTTCGATCTCGATCTCAGAGTACTGAACTTTGCCAGCGATCTTGCCGGTCGAACGAACGATCAGGCTCTTCTCGCTGATGATGGTGTTATGGAGTTGTCCACGCACGTCAATGACTTTGGCAGAAACTCGGCCCGTGATCTTGCCTGTTGGGCCGATCAAGACCTCTTCTGCAGTCAAATCACCCTCAATAACGCCATTGATGATGGCTTTTGACGGGACCGTGAAAGTACCCTTCACGACCACTCCGTCACCAATAACAACACTTTCAAGCGAATCAGATTGATTGGACATATAAAACTCCTTACCGTTAATTTTAGCAATAAAACCGGCAAAAACTATATTTTATTGGTTTCAGTGTTGTTTATTTAAGATAAAAAATCCAGTCAATGCAACCACTTAGCGGTGTTTTTGAAAGTCAGACTTAAATTTTGAATTATTTAAGACCTTAAATGTCCAACACCATCACTGCCGATTTGGCCCGCGAGCAGCATGGCGTGAACTGGTCGTTGGCGGCTTGTTCCTCAGGCGTGAGATACATGTCTTTGTGATCCGGAATACCCTCCAGCACACGCGTCAAACAAGTGCCACACACGCCCTGCTCACAGGCGATAGGAATATCAATACCCGCGTGCTGCAAGGCTTGCACCACGGTTTGCTCTGCTGGCACCTGGATTTCCTGACCTGTGCTGGCAATTTTGACGATAAAGGCTGCATCCGAGTCCGAATGCGCGACTTCGGCACCGAAAAATTCAAAATGCAGCTGCGCCTCAGGCCAACCGGCAGCACGGGCGGTGGACAACACAAAATCCATGAAGCCCTTGGGACCGCACACATAAACATGCACCCAAGCTTGAACCTGCGCGAGCAAGGCCGCCACATCGAATGCGGGTTGCGCGGGCACATCGTCCCAGTGCATGTGGACCTGTGATGCAAACGGGGCGTCAGACATGCGTTGCACAAAAGCGGCGCGCGACTTGGCGCGTGCGCAGTAATGCAAGTCAAACGCTGCACCTTGAGCACTCAGCTGCTCCGCCATGGCCAACAAGGGCGTCACGCCAATGCCTCCCGCCAGCAGGAGATGACGCTGGGCATCGAGCGCCAAAGCAAAGTGATTTTTGGGCACGCTGATGGTCAGCGTATCGCCTTCATGTACTCCGTCATGCACCGCCTGCGAGCCACCCCGTGAGGCAGGATCGCGCAGCACGGCAATGACATAACGGTGCGCCTCTGAGGGGCTGTTACACAGGGAGTATTGACGCGTCAAACCACCCGGCAAGTGCACATCGATGTGAGAACCTGCCGTGAAGGCAGGCAAAGCGCCGCCCGATGCCGACACCAGCTCTAAAGAGCAAATGCCCTCAGCTTCCACTTGCTTGCGCGCCACGCGCACGGCCAAGGTGGCATCAACCATGAGTAGCCCCTTGCTCTTGCGCCAACAAGCGCTCGATCACGCGACGCGATTGCACACCGCCTGCATCGATGTTGAGTTTGAGCAATTCACGCGTGGGGTGCGCCAGCAAATTCTTTTGCTGCAGCTCCAGCATGTCCAGGTCTTCGGCAAAGATCTTGCCTTGGCCTTCTTGAATGCTTTGGGTCAATGCCGCGTCCTGCGGTTTGAATTTACGGGCCATGCCCCAGAAATACCAAATCGAGGTGTCGGTCTCTGGCGTGATGAAGTCCACCACCACGCTGTAAGCCTTGCTGTCATCGGGTGCGTGGTAACCCCCTTTACCTGCATGCGCCACACCCACTTCGATCATCACGTGGCTGGGTGGCGTGAAGTGGCAAATTTGCCAACGGTCGACTGGCACATCGTCGGCCAAGTTGTTGCCGCGCAATGCCATTTGCCAAAACGGCGGGGCAGAGATGTTCTCCATGAAACGGCTGGTCGTCACATGGTCACCATCAACCTTGGTGACGCAAGGACTTTCATCGATTTCTTTTTGCCCGATGCTGCTGGCGTGCACATAGGTTTCGTGCGTCAAGTCCATCAGGTTGTCGATCATCAAACGGTAGTCGCAGTGGATGTGATAAAGCCCACCGCCATAGGCCCAGGCTGGGTTGTCAAAGAATTCAAACGTCGGGACCAAGCTTTCATCGGCCTTGTCGGCCTCACCGGGCCACACCCACACAAAGCCATAACGCTCCACGGTGGGATAGGCATGGATCGCAGGAAAACCACGCACACGTTGACCCGGCATGGCCACGGTTTTGCCGTCGCAGCCCATCTCTAAGCCGTGGTAGCCACACACCAGCTTGCCTTCGCACACAAAACCCAAAGACAAGGGGGCGCCACGGTGTGGGCAAAAGTCTTCCAGCGCCACGACCTTGCCGCCTTCGCCTTTGTAAAACACCATGCTCTCGTTACAGATCTTGCGGCCCAAGGGCTTGGTCTCCACATCAGCAGGTTTGCAGGCCACGTACCAGGTATTTTTTAAAAACATACAGATTCCCTCTAGGATTTACAACACGCGGGCCACGCCCAGCAATTGATCCAGCAACTCCGGCGCAGCGCGCAATTCATCGGCCCGTCCACGGTGTACCACCGTGCCGTGGTCAAGCACCACGGCTTGATGGCTGATGGCCAAAATCGCTTGGGGATGTTGCTCCACGATGATGGCCGACAGGCCTTCTTCGCGGGTGATGCGTGCAATCGCGCGCAACAGCTCTTGCACGATGATGGGTGCCAGGCCTTCCAGTGGCTCGTCCAGCAACAAGATGCGTGGGTTGAGCACCAAAGCGCGGCCTACAGCCAACATTTGTTGTTCTCCACCGGAGAGCTGTGTGCCCAAGTTGTTTTTTCGCTCGGCCAAACGCGGAAACATTTCGTACACGCGCGCAGGCGTCCACGGGTTGTTTTTTCGATCCGCACGAGAAGGTTGCGCCACGGCGGTGAGGTTTTCATCGACGGTGAGCGATTTGAAAATGCAGCGCTCTTGCGGCACCCAACCAATACCGGCATGGGCACGCTCATGCGAAGGCATGCCGTGCAGCGGCACCCCACGCAAATGAATCTGGCCACCATGCTGACGGGTGGCGCCCGCCAAGGTGTCCATCAAGGTGGTTTTGCCCGTGCCGTTGCGTCCTAGCAAAGCCAGGGTCTCGCCCTCAGCCAAGGAGAAGCTCACATCGTTCAACACCACGGCTTCGCCGTAGCCGGCACTCACGTGTTCGACTTGTAACAAATCAGACATGCGCATCCTCCCCATGGCCGAGGTACACCGCTTTGACTTGGGGGTCGTGCGCAATCTCCTCCGGTGTGCCTTCGGTCAGCACCGCGCCATTCACCAACACGGTGATGCGGTTGGCAAACTCAAACACCAAATCCATGTCGTGCTCAATCAACACCACCGACACATCGGCAGGCAAGGCCGACACAGTTTGCAACAGCTCTTCGCGCTCGCCGGCGGGCACACCGGCCACCGGCTCGTCGAGCAGCAACACACGGGGCTCACAGGCCAAGGCAATCGCCATCTCCAGCAAGCGGCGCTTGCCGTAAGCCAAAAACTCGGTGCGTTGGTTCATCACGTCGGTGAGGCGGAATTGCGCCAGCAATTGCTCGCAACGCGCTACCACCGCGGTGTCGCGACCCAAGGCCTGCCACCAGCGGCCACCCAGGCCTTGGTGCTGTGACACCACCATGGCCAAGGTTTCCAGCGGTGTCATGCTGTTGAACAGCTGATTGATTTGAAACGTACGCACCAAACCGCGACGTACGCGCTGATGCGGTGCGAGTTCGGTGATGTCTTGCCCTTCTAAAACAATGCGGCCTTCGGTCGGTGGCAACACGCCGGTCATCAAATTAATCAGCGTGGTTTTGCCCGCGCCATTGGGGCCAATCAGGGCGTGGCGTGCGCCTTGCGCGATGTTCAGCGTCACATGGTCAGTGGCCGTGATGCCGCCAAAGCGTTTCACCAGCCCTTGCGTTTGCAACACATAGCGTGTGTCAGTCATGTGCGCCCCCATGTCCAAGGCTTGAGCAGTCGCTCACGGCCGACCATGACGAGGACGACCAAAAACAGGCCCATCCAAAACGTCCAATACTGTGGGGTGATGCTCGAGATCACGTCGTGCATGAGCTTGAACACAATGGCCCCTGCCACCCCGCCATACAACCAACCCACCCCGCCAATGACCAACATCAGCATGACGTCGGCCGAACGGTCCAGGGCAAACACATCCAACGACGCAAAGCCGGTGGTTTGCGCCATCAGTGCGCCCGCTGCACCCGCCACACCAGCCGCCGTCGCGTAGACCACGGCCAAGCGCGCATGCACTGGAATACCAATGGCCATCGCGCGCAAGCGGTTGTCGCGCACGGCCATCAAGGTGGCGCCGAATGGCGAATGCACCAAGCGACGCACCAGCATGAAACACACAAAGAGCACGCTAAGCGAATACCAAGCAGCCACTTGCCCCATCAGATCAAACTCAAAGCGGCCCAGCACGGGCCCCATGACCACGCCTTGCAAGCCGTCTGAACCACCGGTCAACCAGTCCAACTTGTTGGCCAGTTCATACAAGATGAGGGCCATGCCGAGGGTGACCATCAAACGGGTCAGGTCTGAGCCGCGCAAAATGGTGGTGGAACACACAGCGCCCAACACCGTCGCAGCAAGGGTACCCACCAGCAAACCCACCAAGGGGTCGGGCATGACCCACTTGGCAAACAAGGCTGCCGAGTAAGCGCCAAAGCCCAAAAAGGCCGCATGCCCCAGCGACACGATGCCGGTGTAGCCCAGCACCAAATCCAAAGACACGGCAAACAAAGCCACGATGGCAATTTCGTTGATGATCAAGGCATGTTGTTGGGCCAGCCAAGGCGAGGCCAGGGCGAGCAACCAAAACACAGGCTCCCACACTTTCATGCGCGAGGTGTTCAACACACTCTGCTGCGCCAGAGAAGTCACAGACGTCATGACTTGCCTCCTTGTCGCACAAACAGGCCTTGCGGACGCCAAATCAAAATTGCCAACATGAGTGAATACACAATGAACGCGCCCAACTTGGGCACGTAATATTTACCCGCCACATCGGCCACGCCCAGCAAGAGCGCAGCCAACAAAGGCCCGGTGATCGACGAGGTGCCGCCCACGGCCACCACAATCAAGAAATACACCATGAACTTGAGTGGAAAGGTCGGATCCAGCCCCAGCACTTCAGCACCCAAAGCACCGCCCAAACCGGCCAAGCCCGAGCCCACGGCGAAGGTGGCTGCAAACACCACATTGACGTTAATGCCCAAGCCAGAGGCCACGCGTGGGTCGTCCACACTGGCGCGTAAACGGCTGCCAAAACGCGTGGCCGACAACACATACTGCAGGCCCACCGTCAACGCCGCACACACGGCGATGATGAACAAACGGTAGTGGCCCATGCCCAACGCCCAAGGCTGGCCGTCCCATAACTCGGTGCGGCCTTTGAGCCATTCAGGCAACTGCATGATCTGCTGTTGTGAACCCACAAAATAATCCACCGAGGCCACGGCCATGAAGGCCAGGCCAATCGAGAACAGCACCTGGTCCAAATGCGGTTTACGGTACATCGGTCGGTACAAGGTGCGTTCTAACAACGCACCCAGCAAGGCCGTGGCCACAAACGCCAAGGGCAAACACACCAAAAACGGCACCTCATAGCGCTGCATCAGCACCACGGTGAGGTAGCCCCCTGCCATGGCAAAGGCGCCGTGCGCAAGGTTGATGAAATTCATCAACCCCATCGTCACGGACAGCCCAACCGCCAAGATGAAAAGCAGCATGCCGTAGGCAATGCCGTCAAACAGAATGGTCACTTGCTTTTACCTGGATCTTTGACGTCTTTGAGGGTGGAGAACTCTTGGTTGTAGAGCTGACCGTTCACGCGCTCCACCTTGCGGATGTAGATGTTGTGCACCACATCGCGTGTTTGCGCGTCGATGAACATGGGGCCGCGGGGGCTTTCAAAAATCTGGCCCTTCATGGCCGTCAACAAAGCCTCGCCGCTGCCGCCTTTGGTGGCTTTGGCCGCTTCGTAAATCACGCGCATGCCGTCATAGCCGCCCACGGCCATGAAGTTAGGACGCAAGCCAGCATTGGCTTTTTCAAACGCGGCCACAAACTTCTTGTTCGCAGGCGAGTTGTGCGATGTTGAGTAGTGGTGCGAGGTCACCACGCCCAGCGCCACATCGCCCATGCTGTTCAAGATATCGTCGTCGGTGATGTCACCGGTGCCGATCAAGCGGATACCGGCTTTGTCCATGCCGCGTTCGGCGAATTGCTTCATCAAGGCTGCACCCGCGCCAGAGGGCACAAACACATACAGAGCATCAGGCTTCAAATCACGCACTTTTTGCAAGAACGGTGCGAAGTCAGGGTTGCGCATGGGCACGCGCAAGGTCTCGATCACTTGGCCACCGTTGAAGGTGAAGCGGTCTTTGAAATACTTTTCAGCGTCAATGCCAGGACCGTAGTCGGCCACCAAGGACACCACTTTTTTGATGCCGTTGTTCGGTGCCCAATCGGCAATGCCCACCGCCGCTTGGGGCAAGGTGAAGCTGGTGCGGATGATGTAAGGCGAGGCTTCGGTGATGCTCGATGTCGCAGCAGCCATCACCACCAAGGGGGTTTTGCTTTGTGTAGCGATGGGCGCTGTGGCCAGGGCCAAAGGCGTGAGGCCAAAACCAGCCAACACATTGACCTTGTCGTTGACCACCAACTCTTGCGCAATGCGCTTGGTCACATCAGGCGCGCTGGTGTCGTCTTTGACGATCAGCTCGACTTTTTTGCCGGCCACGGTGTCGCCGTTTTGGGCGATGTACAGACGCGCGGCGGCTTCGATTTGTTTGCCGGTGGAGGCAAACGGGCCGGTCATGGGCAAGATCAAGCCGATCTTGAATTTGTCTTGCGCCATCGCGCTACCGACGCAAGCCACCATGGCAGCAGAAGCCACGGCACGAATGAAGAAACGTTTGTCCATCTCTGTCTCCTTAAAAAATCATTGCGGTTGTTGAATCAGTCGGCCACCGGGCACGACCTCGGGGCGGCGCACGGCTTCTCTTAAATTACGTTCGGCCAAGCGCGAATGTTCGCGCATGATGGCATCAGCACGGGCGCCCTCGCGGCGCTCGATCGCATCCAACACTTGGCGATGTTGATCTTGCGCCACGATCAGCATGTCACGCGCTTGCGGCGTGTTGGCCTGGGCCAGCACAAAGCCTGAGGGCGATGCAAACGGCATGCTGGCCACGCGCTCGAGTTCACGCGTCAGCACGGCGCTGCCGCTGAGCTCACCGAGCATTTGGTGAAACTGGCGGTTGAGCACCACATAGCGTGAAAACGCTTGGTCATCCAGGGTGGGTGTGGCCAGCACCAGGTCGATGTCGTCCAAACAGGCATGGGCTTGCGCCAACAGGGCGGGCGTTACACCTTGTTGCGCCGCCGATTGGGCCGCCAAACCTTCAATCGTGCCGCGCAAGGCGATGGCATCGGCCACATCACGCTCCGAGAACGTACGCACGGCATAACCACCGCTGGGCCAGGCTTGCAACAAGCCCTCTTGCTCCAAGCGCATCAGGGCGGCACGAATGGGCGTGCGCGAGACACCCAGCTTTTCGGCAACAGCCAATTCGGTGATGCGGGCGCCGGGCTCCAAACCGCCTGCCAAGATCAACTCACGCAATTTGAGCTGAACTTTGACCACATGCGAGCCACCCTCGTCATGAAGATCTGCTGCAGGTGAATTCAAAGGATGAATGGATGCCATGGGTCAAAATTGTATACATTGAAATAGAAAATCAATGATTTTTTGACTTAAATCAGGGTTTTCACCTGATTTATGTATACATCCAGTCAAGCCATTGACAGCACACGCATGTGGCAAGACATCTGCGCGAAAGATTCTGCGATGATCGCCCAAATTCATGGGTTTGTATGACAACTTCTTTTTCACCGGTGGTGACGGCAGATCGTTTGTCCGTTCAAGTGGCGCAGCGGCTCGCGAATGAAATTCGCGAAGGACGGCTCGCGCCCGGCGACAAATTGCCCACCGAGGCCCAGCTGGTGGCGCAGTTCCAGGTCAGCCGCACGGTGGTGCGCGAAGCCCTGTCACGGCTCAAATCGCTGGGCTTGGTCAGCTCGCGCCAAGGCAGTGGCGTGTATGTCGATCCAAGCGCGGCCTTTGAACCGCTGAATTTCGATGCCCGCTATGCCGCTTCGCGCGAGGCGGTGATCCACATCGTGGAAGTGCGTCGTGCCTTGGAAGCCGAGTGCGCCCAACTCGCCGCAGAGAAACGCAGTGCTGCCGACATGCGCGCCATTCACAAGGCGCTCAAGGCGCTCGATGTGGCGGTTGAAAAAGGCGAAGACGGCGTGGAAGAGGATGTGCAATTTCACCGTGCCATCGCCAAAGCCGCAGGCAACCCGTTTCTGATCAGCACCTTGGATTATTTGGCGCAATTCCTGCGCGGTGGCACACGTGTGACGCGGGCCAACGAAGCGCGACGCCTGGACTTTGCCAATGCGGTGCGGCAAGAACACCACGCCATCGTGCAAGCGATTGAAGCAGGCGATGGCAAAGGCGCCCACCGCGCCGCTACCCTGCACATGCGCCATGCCAGCAAACGCATTCAACAAGCCGACAGCAGTTTTTGGCCCCAAGAAGGCGGTGCTCTGGCCCAGCCTTTGGTCAAGCCAGCGCTCGGGTAAACCCCGAACTCACAAGTTCTGGGGTAGCCCTCAAGTTGTATGACAATCACACCAATTTAACGCTAGGTCCTCTATGTCAACAACAGCTCTCAACATAGGTCTCATCGGTCTGGGTGCCATGGGCAGCGGCATGGCCGCCTCTTTGCGTCGCGCCGGTCACAACTTGCACGTGTTCGATGTGCGTGCCGATGTGGCGAAAGAATTTGCCAGTCAAGGCGGCAAAGCCTGCGCCAGCATCGCCGAACTCGGCGCTGCCTGCGATGTGGTGGTGTCCGTGGTGGTCAATGCCGCGCAAACCGAAGAGGTTTTGTTCGGCAAAAATGCCGATGGCTCGGGCTGCGCCGCCAGCATGAAACCAGGCAGCGTGTTTGTGATGTGCTCCACCGTGGACCCCAATTGGTCGGTGGCCTTGGAAGCCCGTCTGGAAAAACTTGGCATTTTGTATGTGGACGCCCCCATCTCAGGGGGTGCCGCCAAAGCCGCCAGCGGCGAAATGACCATGATGACCGCTGCCAAGCCCGAGGCCTATGCCAAGTGCGAGCAAGCGTTGCATGACATGGCAGCCAAGGTCTACAAGCTCGGCGACAACGCCGGCGCGGGTAGCAAGGTCAAGATCATCAACCAGTTGTTGGCCGGTGTGCACATTGCCGCTGCGGCCGAAGCCATGGCCTTGGGACTGCGCGAAGGCGTGCCGCCCGAGGCTTTGTACGAGGTCATCACCCACAGCGCAGGCAACAGCTGGATGTTTGAAAACCGCATGGCCCATGTGCTGGCAGGTGACTACACACCGTTGTCAGCGGTCGATATTTTTGTCAAAGACTTAGGACTGGTGCTCGACATGGCGCGCGCCAGCAAGTTCCCCCTGCCCTTGTCCAGCACCGCACACCAAATGTTCATGCAAGCGTCCACCGCAGGCTTTGCGCGTGAAGACGACAGCGCGGTGATTAAGATCTTCCCAGGCATTGAACTGCCCACCAAGTCTTGAAGGCGTCAGTTTTTGCCAGACGCACGCCGTAAATGCGGTACAAACCGCGGTTCAGAAAATTTTTAATCGGAGATCCCACATGAAAAAATCCCTCATCGCCTTGAGCCTGTTGGCCGCTGGCATCACTGGCGTGCAAGCACAAACTGTGTTGAAAATTGGATACGCCACGACACAAGCTTCTCACTACGGCGTGGGCAGTACAGCGTTTTGTGATGAAGTGGAAAAAGGCACCCAAGGCCGCTACAAGTGCCAGCAATTTCCCAGCAGCGCTCTGGGCGGCGAGCGTGAAATGATCGAAGCTGTGCAACTCGGCACCTTGGACTTGGTCAACACCTCCACCGGCCCCGTGGGCAACTTTGTGCCTGAAGTCAAGATCGTGGACATTCCTTTCTTGTTCCGTGACTACGACCACGCTCGCAAAGTGATGGACGGCCCCATCGGTCAAGACATCTTGACCAAGTTCCCCGCCAAAGGCTTGGTCGCTCTGTCGTGGACCGAAAACGGTTTCCGCCACATGACCAACAGCAAGCGCGCCATCGTCAAGCCTGAAGATGCGTCGGGTTTGAAAATGCGCACCATGGAAAACAAGGTGCACATGGACGGCTACCGTGCGTTTGGCATTCAGCCCACCCCCATGGCTTTCCCCGAAGTGTTTGGCGCCTTGCAACAAGGCACTGTGGACGGTCAAGAAAACCCCATCCCTGTGATCTTGGCGTCTAAGTTCTCGCAAGTGCAAAAACACTTGTCCTTGACTGGCCACGTGTACTCGCCCGCTTTGCTGATCACCTCGCCCCGTTTGATGGACAAACTCAGCGCAGCAGACAAAAAAGTGTTCTACGCAGCCGCCAAGAGCGCCACGATTGCACAACGCAAGAAAGTCAACGAAGATGAAAACAACGGCATTGCCCAACTTGAAAAAGAAGGCATGACGGTTGTTCGTAAGGTCGATGGCCAAGCCTTCCGCAACTCACTGCGCGAGACCTACGCGAACTACTCCAAAGAGTTTGGCGCTGACAATATTCGCAAAATTCAAGACGTCAAATAAGTCGCACCCTCTTCTTTGAAGAAGACGCAAAAGGCGGAAGGCAACCAGCATCACGGCTGTGCCTGCCGCCTTTTTTAAGACCCCATGTGAATGAACACACGCCATGAAAACTTTTGAACGCTACTTTGTTGCCACCAACCGCTGGATGTTGATCATCATGCTTGCCGTGATGTCGGTCATCATCTTTGCCAACGTGGTGTTGCGCTACACCACCAACGTCTCGATCGAATGGGCCGAAGAAGTGGCGCGTCACTTGATGATCTGGCTCACCTTCATCGGCTGCGGCCCTGTGTTGCGTTACGGCGGCCACATTGCGGTTGAAAACTTGCAAGACACCCTGCCCCGTCCTGTGGCGATTGCCTTGCGGGCTTGCATTGCCATTTTGTTGGCAGGGTTGTTCGTGTTTTTCACTTGGTACGGTTTGGAATACATGGACCGCACGCAGTACCAGCAAACACCGGCGACCCAAATTTCGTTTGCCTACATTTATGCCGCCCTGCCCATTGGCGCGGCCATGACTTTGATCCACTGGCTCTTGATCGTGCGTGACTACGTGCTTGAGCGCCAGTTTGCCGCCGACGCCCACTTTGACGCCACTGCCAGCGCGTCGCTTTGATCTTGATTGCCCATTTATGAACGCCAGCGTCATCCTCCTCATCTCCGCTTGTATTTACTTGGCCATCGGCGTACCCGTGGCCTTTGCACTCGGACTCTCCACCGTCACCGCGCTGTTGGTGTCCGGCAACTTCCCGTTGCTGGTGTTGCTGAAAGAAACCTTCACCGGCATCGACAGCTTCCCCTTGATGGCCGTGCCGTTTTTCATCTTGGCCGCTGAGCTGATGAGCGGCGGCTCGCTGACCGAAGTGCTGCTGAAGTTTGCAGGCCAGTTTGTGGGCCACAAACGCGGTGGCTTGGGCTACACCAACGTGGTGTCGTTGACCTTCTTCTCGGGCATCTCGGGTTCGGCCTTGGCCGACGCCGCAGGCCCTGGCTCGATGCTGATTCGCATGATGGACAAAGCGGGCTACGGCCGTGCCTATGCCGCGGCGCTGACCGCATCCACCGCCATCGTGGGCCCCATCATTCCGCCTTCGATCATCATGATCATTTACGCCTTGGCCGATGACCGTGTGTCGGTCGGTGCCTTGTTTGTGGCGGGTTTGATTCCCGGTGTGCTGATTGCCATCGCCATGTGTGCGGTGAACTGGTACATCTCCAAAGAGCGCAACTACCGTGGCGACAACGAATTTCCCACCCGCAGCGAGATGTGGCAAACCACCTGGAAGGCCATGCCTGCGATTTTGTTGCCCGTGATCATTCTGGGCGGCATGCGTGCCGGTTGGTTCACCCCCACCGAAGCCTCGGTCGTGGCGGTGTTCTATGCCCTGCTGTGCGGCAAGTATGTGTACCGCACCTTGGAGTGGAAGGCTGTGCCGGACATCTTGTCGCGCTCTGCCTTGTTGACCGCTTCTGTGTTGCTGATCATTGGCATGTCGGCTTCTTTCGCGTGGGTGTTGACGATTGAAGGCGTGCCCCAAATCGTGGCCGGCTGGATTGTGGACATGCACCTCACGCCTTGGACGTTTCTGATCGTCATCAACATCTTCTTGCTGTTGTTCGGCATCTTCATTGAGCCTTTGCCAGGTGTGATGGTGTTGGTTCCTATCTTGGCGCCCGTGGCGGCCAAGGTCGGCATTGACCCGATCCACTTCGCCATGGTGGTGATTTACAACCTCACACTGGGCATGATCACACCGCCTGTGGGTGGCTTGTTGTTCGTGACCTCCAACGTGTCGCGCGTGCCTTTGTCAGACCTGACGCGTGAACTGACCCCCTTCTTGTGGGCCCACGGCGCTGTGTTGATGGTGTTGACTTTTGTGCCCGCCCTCAGCAACTGGTTGCCGCATGTGATGGGATTTCAATAAGCCATGACCTCGCCCATCAAGCTCGGCTGCATTGCCGATGATTTCACCGGCGCCACTGACCTGGCCAACAACTTGGTGCGTTCAGGCATGCGGGTGGTGCAAACCATCGGTGTGCCATCCGGCCCTTTGAATGCCGAGGTCGATGCGGTGGTGGTGGCCTTGAAGTCACGCACCATTGCGCCCGCAGAAGCGATTGCGCAGTCCTTAGACGCCCTGCGTTGGTTGCAAACCCAAGGTGCCGAGCAGATCTATTTCAAATACTGCTCCACCTTTGACAGCACCGCCCAAGGCAATATCGGCCCTGTGACCGAAGCCTTGATGCAAGCACTGAACACCGACTTCACCATTGCCACACCGGCCTTCCCTGATAACGGGCGCACCGTGTTCAAAGGCTATTTGTTTGTGGGCGATGTGTTGCTCAATGAATCGGGCATGCAAAACCACCCGCTCACGCCCATGACCGACGCCAACTTGGTACGCGTCATGCAAGCCCAGTGCACCGGCAAAGTGGGCTTGATTGACCACCGTGCGGTGGCACAAGGCGCAGCGGCTGTGACACAACGCATCGCCGACTTGAAAGCACAAGGCATTCGGGTGGCTGTGGTCGACGCCGTATCCAACGACGACTTGCACCGCTTGGGTGCTGCGCTCAAAGACATGCCATTGGTGACCGCAGGTTCTGGCGTGGCGATTGGTTTACCCGCCAACTTTGGTTTGAAGCCCACGCCGCAAGCCAGTGTGTTGCCCCCCGCTTCGGGATTGCAAGCCGTGGTCTCGGGCAGCTGCTCGCAAGCGACCAATCGCCAAGTGGCGCATTTCCAGAGCACGGGCCGTCCTGCTTTGGCCATCGACCCGCTGGCACTGGCGCGCAGCACACGCCAAGGTGACGATGTGGTGGAACACGCCTTGGCCTGGGCTGCACCGCATTTGGCGTCTGGTCCGGTGCTGGTGTATTCCACCGCCGAACCGGATGCCGTCAAAGCCGTGCAAGCGCAGTTGGGCGTCGAGGCTGCAGGTGCGTTGGTGGAGCACACCATTGCTGCGATTGCACGTGGTTTGGTCGCACACGGTGTGCACCAATTGGTGGTGGCCGGTGGTGAAACCTCAGGCGCTTGCGTGCAGGCCTTGGGCATCACGCAAATGCAAATCGGGCCGCAGATTGACCCGGGCGTGCCTTGGTGCCATGCACAGACAGACCTCGCGCCTGTGCACCTGACCTTGAAGTCAGGCAACTTCGGGACCGACGACTTCTTCACCAAAGCGTTCAGCCAATTGGCCTGAACACCTGACGCCTCATGACTGAAACACAAGCCCGAGACGAAATCTGCCGCGTTGGGAAAAGCCTGTTTGAGCGTGGCTATGTGCATGCCAGCGCAGGCAACATCAGCGTGCGTTTGGACGATGGCTTCTTGATCACCCCCACCGATGCTTGCCTGGGTTTTTTAGACCCCGCCCGTTTGGCCAAGCTTGACAGACAAGGTCAACAAGTCAGTGGCGACAAAGCCAGCAAGACCATGGCTTTGCACAACCGCATTTATGCAACTACCACCAAGTTTGATGCCGACACACGCTGCGTGATTCACACCCACAGCACCCACTGCGTGGCGCTTACCTTGCGTTCAGAAGCGTCGGCCACACAGAGCAGCTTCCCTGTCACGCAGGAATTGCTAGCTGCAATCACACCCTACTTTGTGATGAAGGTGGGCCATGTGCCCGTGATCGACTACCACCTGCCCGGGGCGCTGGCCGCTGCCGAGGCGGTGGCACAGACCATCCAACGCTATGGCGAACAAGGCACCCCCATTCGCGCGGTGATGCTCGCACGCCTGGGCCCCAATGTGTGGCATGCCAGCCCTGCCGCCGCCATGGCCACGCTGGAAGAGTTGGAAGAAACAGCGCGCTTGGTGTGCCTGTCGCCTTCAACCCTGTCCTCGTTGTCTGACGCCCACATTCAAGAACTGCGCGCCACGTTTGGCGCCCGCTGGTAAGGAAAACACCCTCATGCCTCAATTTGCTGCCAATCTCTCGATGATGTATCCCGAGTTGCCTTTTCTCGACCGCTTTGAAGCGGCTGCGAAAGATGGCTTCACTGCGGTGGAATATTTGTTCCCCTATGCATTTCCAGCCGCGGAGTTGGCTGCACGCCTCAAAGCCAACAACTTGCAGCAAGTGCTCTTCAACGCCCCTCCCGGTGGCACCGACGCGGCCAGCATTGATGCAGCCTGGGCCAGCAACACACGCGGCACTGCGAGCATTCCTGGTCGCGAAGCCGAATTTCGCACCGGTGTGCAGATGGCCCTCGCTTATGCCGATGCACTGAACTGCCCACGCATTCACCTGATGGCGGGCTTGATTGGCGATGGTCAGACCCGCATCACCAATCTGCCCACCTACATTGCCAACCTCAAATGGGCCGCCGCCGAAGTGGCACAAGCCGGTCGTGATGTGCTGATCGAACCCATCAACACACGCGATATTCCAGGCTTCTTTTTGAATCGCCAAGACCACGCACACGAAATCATCCAAGCCGTGGGTGCGCCCAACCTCAAAGTACAAATGGACCTTTATCACTGCCAAATCGTCGAAGGCGATGTGGCGATGAAGATCCGTCAGTACTTGCCCACCGGACGCGTTGGGCATTTTCAAATTGCGGGCGTGCCCGAGCGCCACGAGCCCGATATTGGCGAAATCAACTACCCGTATTTGTTTGATGTGATCGACGAAGTGTCCAAAGCCTGCGGCTGGCAAGGGTGGGTCGGCTGCGAATACAAGCCCCGCTTGGGCGGTCAACCCGGTGGCACATCAGCAGGCTTGGGTTGGTTGCCTAAAATGCGCTAATCCTGCTTTGTAATTTATGGACAACAAATTCGTCATGGCTGGCGTGATGGGCTGGCCCGTTACGCACTCCCGCTCCCCCGTCATTCATAACCACTGGATTCGTCAGTACGGCTTGAACGGCACGTACGGCCTGTTCCCAGTAGAACCACAGAACATCGACGACGCCATTCGTGGCCTCAAGGCTTTGGGCTTGGCCGGTTGCAACATCACCATTCCCCACAAAGTCGAAGCTATGAAACGCATGGACTGGGTCGACCCCTTGGCGCAACGCATGGGCGCGATCAACACCATCGTGGTGCAAGCCGATGGCGCCTTGCATGGCTATAACAACGATGGTTTTGGCTTCATCCAAAGCCTGCGCGATGACAAGCCCGACTGGCGTGCCGACGCAGGGCCCATTACTGTGTTGGGTGCTGGTGGCGCAGCGCGCGCGATTGTGTTGAGCTTGATCGACGAAGGCGCCAGCGAAATTCGCCTCATCAACCGCACCCGCGTCAAGGCGGATGCGCTGGCACAGGAGTTTGGCCAGGTGGTCACGGCTTATGACTGGTCCGAGCGTCATGACGCACTGGCAGGTTGTGCTTTGTTGATCAACACCACCAACCAAGGCATGCACGGTCAACCTGATTTAGACCTGCAACTGGACCAGCTGCCTACCTCGGCTTTGGTGGCAGACGCCATTTACATCCCGCTTGAAACGGCGCTCTTGGCGCAAGCCCGCCAGCGTGGCAATACCGGCGTGAATGGCTTGGGCATGCTGCTCAACCAAGCACGGCCCGCGTTCAAGGCTTGGTTTGGTGTGATGCCCGAGATCACGCCTGAATTACGTCAAGCCATCATCGCCACGTTTTAAGCCGCTGCAGACGGTGCGGCCACCGTCAAGCGCAAACCTTGTCCAATCAGTGTTTGGATGTTGGCCATCGATTGCGTGAAGTCTTGCGCCACCTCACGTGCGTCCACCTCAAACACCAAGGACTGATACGGGAACTGCGCAGCGTCACACATGCTGCTGACTTGGTTGAAGAAATTCGGATCTTGCAGCTGGTGCTTTGTAATACGCAACGCCAACACCAAGGGGCCATACGCGCGTTGCCAGTGGGCGGCCTGCTGGCAGGCGGTTTCCAACACCCAATCGGCCAATGGCAAAAACAAGCCATCTTGGCTGGCCTCTTCCACAAAATCTGCGGCCGAGCGCTGCAACACACGGCCATCGGGTTGGGGCCAACACACCCACACAGCCATTCCTAACACGCCCTCCTCATTCAGGTGAGACCAGGGTTCAAATTTGAGATGGATGCCAGACTGCGCCAATGCAAGCCGCAAGGCTTGGTGCACATTGAAAGCCTCAGCCTCAGGCTCGCAGGACTGCACTGTTTCCCAGCGAATCTTGAAACGCCAGCGTGCGTCAGCGACCGCCAGCACGTCAGAAGCCCAGCGCTGCAAGGCGCTTGCCAAACCCAATCCAGGATAAAAATGAGCTGCATATTTCATGACTTCCCCTCCATACGACCTGATCGCTCATGCTTTGAGCAAACAGATTCAATGAACCTTGCCAATTGAGATGAATTGGCAAATTTGAATCATTAAATACTAACTCATTAATTCAAATAAATTAAAGTATTAGTTTAAATTTTTATACAAATATATTAGTTTTGAGCTTCCGATCGCATGGTCAAGCTACGTGGCACACAGTCTGGGCACTTTTCACTGGGCTTGACTGGGCGTGAAAACAGGGGCAATTGCTGCACAAAATCAGTCGGGGTGAGCTGGGGATGCCACGACAGCAACAAGGACACAAAGCCCGACACCAAGGGCGCTGCGTAACTGGTGCCCACACCACGCAACGATGCGGCGGGTGTTTCGTCACCTGTGATGTCCAGGTCATAGGTGCCAACTTTCAATTTGTTCACATCCCAAGGCGCATCGCCCGACAAGCGTTGCCCGCCGCCCGGGGCATACACCAGCGTGCGTGCATCGAGCGCTGAGTAGTTGGCGATGTTGTTTTCTGAATCCACCGCGCCCACCGAGATCACGCCGTCGCAGTTGGCAGGTTCGGCCAACTTTTTGCCAAAGGTATTGCCCACCGCTGCAACCACAAAGATGTTTTTTTCGGCGATGCGGTTCAAGACGTGCTGTAAATCAGGCCCACAGACGGCTTTGCCCCCCGAAAAACTCAGGTTGATCACGCGCGCCGGGTTGGCATTGACAGGTACCCCCGCCACGGGCAAACCCGCCGCCCAAGACAGTGCGTCAAGCAGATCGGCACGCCCCATTTGGCAGGAGCCAAACAAACGCACAGGCACAATTTGGGCGCTGGGATTGACCCCCACCACGCCCTCATAACCGTTGCCTGCGATCAAACTGGCCACCTCGGTACCGTGGGTGCGAAAGGGCCCGGTTGCCACACGATCGCCGCAGCGCGCATCGCGCAGGTCTGGGGCGAAATCAGGGGAGCGACCGCCCCTCACGTTGTAAGGCGCAGACAACATGTCATAACCCGGCAGCAAACGACCACGCAAACTGGGGTGCTGGGCCAGCACCCCGCTGTCTATCACGGCGACGACCACGGGATGTGGGCCCGGCTTGACACCTGCGGTGTTCAGCGATGCGGGCGCAGATGCGGCTGATGCATTCAAAGCGCCCAAATGCCAAGGCAACTCTTGGGGCTGTGCGACGACAACACCGCCCCAAGCCTGCAAAATGCTGGCCCAGCCAATCAGCACGGCAAACAGGATGGCCATATGGTTTCAACCTCTCAAAACAAACGTTAAAAATCAACAAATTTGCTTTGATGTTAGGTTTTACCCAGCGTGACCTCAATTCCGCCAATTTAGTTAAATCGGCGGAACGACGCGCAATTTAGAGCACACGTGTCGCTGGGAAATAGCCCTTAATAATTGATAAAAGCATTAAATTCAAAAATAAAAACAGCAAATAGTGAGTACGAATTAATAACAATTTGATTTACATGTAAAAAATCGTGTCAACGCGCCACAAAAAACACGCGCAAAGCAGGTTATCTTTCGACTGAATAGAACAACTACACAGGAGACATCCCTTGTCCAAGCCTATTTCTGCCGCTGAGCAAGCCTTGCGCGACGCTGCCCGCGAATACCACCGCTTCCCCACACGCGGCAAGATTTCAGTCACCCCCACCAAACCACTCTCCAACCAGCGCGACTTGTCGCTGGCCTATTCCCCTGGCGTGGCCTACCCGTGCTTAGACATTGAGGCCGATCCCTCACTGGCCTCTGAATTCACCGCCCGCGGCAACCTGGTGGGCGTGATCACCAATGGCACCGCCGTGCTGGGCCTGGGCGACATCGGCCCCTTGGCCAGCAAGCCGGTGATGGAAGGCAAAGGGTGTCTGTTCAAAAAGTTTGCCGGCATTGATGTGTTTGACATCGAACTGGCCGAGCGCGATCCCGACAAACTGGTGGAAATCATTGCGGCCTTGGAGCCCACCTTGGGCGGCATCAACTTAGAAGACATCAAGGCACCCGAGTGCTTCTACATCGAGCAAAAGCTGCGCGAACGCATGAGCATTCCGGTCTTCCATGACGACCAACACGGCACCGCCATCATCTCGGCGGCGGCGCTGCTCAATGGTTTGGAGTTGGTGAACAAAGACATTGCCAAAGTGCGCATTGCCGTCTCAGGTGCCGGCGCTGCGGCTCTGGCCTGCCTGGATGTGATGGTGGGCTTGGGCGTGCACCGTGACAATATTTTTGTCTGCGACTCCAAGGGCTTGATCTACGAAGGTCGACCCGGCGGCTACGACGACAGCAAAGCGCGTTACGCACAAAAGTCCAGCTTGCGCACCCTGGCCGACACCGTCAACGGTGCCGATGTGTTCTTGGGTTGCTCCGCGCCTGGCGTGCTGACCCAAGACATGGTCAAGAGCATGGCCGACAAACCCATCATCTTGGCGCTGGCCAATCCGGAGCCGGAAATTCGTCCCGAGTTGGCCAAGGCCGTGCGGCCGGATTGCATCATTGCCACGGGCCGCTCGGACTACCCCAACCAAGTCAACAATGTGCTGTGCTTCCCCTATATCTTCCGAGGCGCATTGGACTGCGGCGCCACCAAGATCACCGAAGCCATGAAGCTGGCTTGTGTGCGCGAAATTGCCGACTTGGCCAAGGCCGACATCAGCGAAGAAGTGGCCAGCGCGTATTCGGGCAAAGAGCTGTCGTTTGGCCCCGACTACCTGATTCCCACACCGTTTGATTCGCGTCTGATTTTGCGCATTGCGCCTGCAGTGGCCAAAGCCGCCGCGGCATCGGGCGTGGCAGCCCGCCCCATCACCGACTTTGAAGCCTACAAGCAAGGCTTGTCAAGGTTTGTCTACCAAACCGGCATGATCATGCGCCCCGTGTTCAATGCCGCCAAAGCCGCTACGGCCAAGCGCGTCGCGTATGCCGAAGGCGAAGACGAGCGCGTGCTGCGCGCTGCGCAATTGGCGATTGAAGACGGTCTGGCGCAACCCATTCTGATTGGCCGCCCTGCCGTGATCGAGGCACGCATTGCCAAAGCCGGTCTGCGACTGAAGGTGGGCACCGATGTGGAGGTGATCAACCCGGAGAGCGATGCACGCTTTCGCCAGTACTGGGAAACTTACCACCAGCTGATGGGACGCCAAGGCGTGACACCCGAGGCCGCCAAAGCAGCGGTGCGCCGCTCGAACACCTTGATTGGTGCGCTGGCCATGCACTTGGGTGACGCTGACGCGATGCTGTGTGGTTTGGTCGGGCAGTTCGATGCGCATCTGAAGCATGTGCACGACATCATCGGCACCACACCCGGCGCCCCAGGCTTTGCCACGCTCAATGCGCTGATGTTGGCCGAGCGCACGCTCTTCATTGCTGACACCTATGTCAACGAAGATCCCGATGCCGAGTTGCTGGCCAACATCGCTTGGATGGCTGCACAAGAAGTGCAGCGCTTTGGCTTGCCGCCCAAAGTGGCGTTTTTGTCGCACAGCAACTACGGCTCATCGGCCAGAGCGTCTGCTCAGAAAATGCGCGCTGCGCGTGACCTGTTCAAGCAGATGGCGCCGGACATTGAGTGCGACGGTGAGTTGCAGGGTGATGCGGCTTTGTCGGACGCGGTGCGGCGCACCAGCTTGATCGAGACCTCGCTCGACGGCGAAGCCAATGTGCTAATTTGCCCCAACTTAGATGCAGCGAACATCTTGTTCAACGTGTTGAAAATCACGGGTGGTCAAGGTGTGACCGTGGGTCCTATTTTGTTGGGTGCTGCGAAATCTGCCCATGTCTTGACGCCCTCCTCCACCGTGCGACGCATTGTGAACATGACCGCATTGGCCACAGCCGCTGTACACCCCACGCGTTCTTAACCATCGACACTGAGACAGCACAGATGCCCCACATTGCTCCCCGCTCGATGCGTGACATCTTGTTGCGCTCCCCCGTGATGCCGATCTTGACCGTTCACGATGCCCACACCGCGGGTGACTTGGCGCAAGCCTTGGTCAAAGGTGGTGTCATGGTGTTTGAAGTTGTCAAACGAACCCCTGCCACCATCGCCGCCTTGCACGCCATGTGCGAAGCCGCACCCGAAGCAGACATTGGCATGGGCACCTTGATGACGCCCGAGGATGTGACAACCGCCATCCAAGCCGGGGCGAAATTTGGTGTCTCGCCTGGACTGACCGCCGAGTTGGCGCAAGCCATTCAAGCGCATCAATTTCCCTTCTTACCCGGTGTGGCTACCGCGAGCGAAGTGATGCAAGCACGTGCCTTTGGTTTGAAAGAACTCAAGTACTTTCCAGCCCAAGGTGTGGCAGGCGCGGCATGGATCAAAGACATGGCGGGCGTGTTTCCCGATGTATTGTTCTGCCCCACAGGCGGCATTCGTCCACCGGATATTCCCACCTATTTGTCGCTGAGCAATTGCCGCACCGTCGGTGGCTCGTGGGTGGTACCACCTGAGTTGCTGAAAGACCGTGCATGGCACGAGATCACGGCCTTGGCCCAACAAGCCAGTGGTTTTCGTGCCCCATAAACGCCACTGACGATGCGTAACCGCAAACACATGGTGGCCGTGGGAGGCATTTGCACCACGGCCATTTTTCGTGTCCCGCATATCGCCCCGCCACCCGCCAAAATTTTGGCCACTCAACACCGCGAAGTCGTCGATGGCATGGCCATCTCTGCCGCCTGTGCCTTTCAAAAGTTAGGTGGACAAGCCCATGTCTGGGGCCGTGTGGGTGACGATGCCGAGGGAGATGTCATGCGGCGTGCCTTGTCTGCCGAAGGCTTGGACACGCAAGGACTGTTCACTGTCAAAGGCAGCCGCTCCTCGCATGCCACAGTGATTGTGGATGGTTTGGGACAGCGCTTGGTGGTGCCCTTCCACGACCCGCAAGTCGACACATCGCCCCATTGGTTGCCGCTGGATACCTTGGCAAATATCGATTTGTTGCATTGCGATGTCCGCTGGGTCGACGGCGCACATGCTGCGCTGCTGGCTGCACGTGCCCGCGGCATTCCCACCATGGTCGATGGCGATGTGGCACCTCGTGCGGTCTTAGCGCAGTTGATGCCTTTGGCCGATTACGCGGTCTTCTCCGATGCCGGCCTCTTGGCCTACACAGAGCTCCCTGATGTGCCACAAGCTTTGCTGCAGGTGGCGCAGCAACACAGCAGCCATGTCGGCGCAAGTTGTGGTGCCGAAGGGTATTACTGGGTTGAAAACGGCCGCATTGAACACGTGGCCGCCCCCCAAGTCGACGTGGTGGACACACTAGCGGCCGGTGATGTGTTTCATGGGGCCTTGGCGCTGGCCATCTTGGAAGGCCAAAGCATGCGATCGGCAGCACGCTTTGCCTGTGTCGCCGCCTCCTTGAAGTGCACCCAGTTCGGTGGACGCTTGGGTTGCCCAACGCGGGCAGAGGTTGAGGCTGAACTTCAAAAACCCAGCTAACCCTTGATCTGTCCATCACGCGCTAGGGGTAATCCTGATGCGCAGATGTCACACGCATTACCCTGGATGCGCTCCGCGCACATTTAAATGCGGTGAGGCACTGTCTAAACCTTAGATGAGCCTTTCCCCATTTGAATGATCCCCAAGGAGACAAGCATGATGATTCGCAGAACCCTGATGAAGTCGATCGCCTGCGCGGCAGCCGCCGTGGCATTGAGTGGCGCCGCGTTAGCCCAAAGCTATCCCACACGCCCACTGACGATGATTGTTCCCTGGGGTGCCGGTGGTGGCACAGATGCCACCGCACGTATCGTCGCCGCCTTGCTGGAAAAAGAAATGGGGCAACCCGTGAACGTGGTCAACCGCACCGGTGGCAACGGCGTGGTGGGGCATTCAGCCATTGCCACGGCAGCGCCAGACGGCTACACCATCGGCATGATCACGGTCGAAATTTCCATGATGCACTGGGCAGGTCTGACACAACTCGCGCCCACCGACTACACACCGTTGGCACTGATGAACATTGACCCCGCAGGCGTGACCGTGCGGGCTGACTCACCGTATAAAAACGTGGGCGACTTGGTCAACGCCATCAAAGCCAACCCCGGCAAGTTCAAAGCCTCGGGCACTGGCCAAGGCGGTATTTGGCACTTGGCGCTGGCTGGCATGCTCAACGATTTGAAAATTCCAACCACCGCAGCCCCCTGGGTTCCATCCAACGGCGCCGCACCCGCGATGAACGATTTGGCCGCAGGTGGCATTGAGTTTGTGACCTGCTCGCTGCCCGAAGCACGTGCGCTGATCGACGCAGGCAAAGCACGCCCACTGGCCTTGATGTCCAACCAACCGTCCGGTCTGTACCCCAATGTGCCCACGCTGAAATCAGCCACAGGCAGCAACTGGGCCATCGGTGCATGGCGCGGTTTGGCGGCCCCCAAAGGCATTCCCGCAGACGTGCAAGCCAAACTGGGCACAGCGCTCAAGAAAATTTATGACAGCCAAGAGTTCCAAGGCTTCATGCAGCAACGCGGTTTTGGCACGATCTACGCCGACAGCAAAGGCTTTGAGCAATTCATGGCCAAAGGCGATGCCGACATGGGCGTGGTGATGAAGTCACTGGGCTTGGCCAAATAAGTCGTTTATGAAATTTAACGACACCTTGATCGGTGCAGCGCTTCTGGCGCTTGCACTGTCGATTCTCTCGACCGTTCAAACCTACCCGGTCATCCCCGGCCAAAACATTGGGCCGGGGGCTTTTCCGGGTTTGTTGGCGACCTTGTTGGCTGTCTGTGCTGTGTTGTTGATCTTCAAAGGAATCAAAGCCAAGACGATGCAGCGCGAGTCATGGGTGGAGATTGGGGGGTGGGTGAAATCTTGGTTTCACCTGCGCAACTTCTTGATCACGATCGGCTGCTTGCTGTTCTACATCTACACCTCCGACAAGCTGGGGTTCTTGATCACGGCGGTGATCATCACAGCCACGATGTTTTGGGCCTTGGAGGTGCGACGCAAGTTGATCTTCCCAATCGCCATCATCGTGGCTTTCGTGATTCACACCATCTTCTACAAGGGGCTTCGCGTTCCTTTGCCTTGGGGACTGCTCACCCCTTTCCAGTGGTAACGAAAGAATCTCCATGACAACTGCTGTGTTGCTCCAAGCCTTTTGGCTGGTCTTTGACCCCTATGTGCTGCTGGTGATTCTGTGCTCGGCGATGTTTGGCCTGTTTGTGGGCTGCATCCCCGGCTTGAGTGCCACGATGGCCACTGCCTTGCTGGTGCCCATCACCTTCTTCATGCCGCCTGTGCCGGCCATTGCAGCCATCGTGACTGCGACGGCGATGGCGATTTTCTCAGGCGACATTCCGGGTGCGCTGTTGCGCATACCCGGAACACCTGCCTCTGCGGCCTACACCGACGAGGCCTATCAAATGACCCTCAAAGGTCAAGCCGAAGTGGCACTGGGCGCAGGCTTGGTGTTCTCGGCCATTGGTGGTTTGTTTGGCACCATCGTGATGGTGTTGTTCTCACCCGGTTTGGCTGAGATTGCTTTGCAATTCTCGTCGTTCGAGTATTTCTGGCTGGTGGTGCTGGGCCTGGCAGGTGCCGTGTTCATTGGCAACGCCAGTGTGCTCAAAGCGTGCATTTCGCTGCTGCTCGGTTTGCTGATTGCCTGCATCGGTTTGGAAAACCCAGCGGCGCATCCGCGCTTCACCTTTGGCATGAACGAACTCATGAGCGGCGTGGAGCTCATCCCCATGATGGTGGGCATGTTCGCGGTGTCTGAATTGCTGCGCTACATCACCAACATCGACCCACCGCCCATGATTGCCACCGAGAAAATCGGCAACATTTTTGCGGGCATGTGGGACATGTTGAAGCAATACCGCTGGCCCTTGGTCCGCGGCAGCGCGCTAGGCACCATCATTGGCATTCAACCTGGATCGGGCGCCGACATGGCGTCGTGGTTGAGCTATGCCATGAGCAAGAAGTTCTCCAAAGAACCGGAGAAGTTCGGCACAGGCCATGTGGAAGGCATTGTCGAATCTGGTGCGGCCAACAACTCATCGCTGGCCGGCGCATGGATTCCAGCCATTGTGTTTGGCATCCCTGGCGACTCGATCACAGCGATTGCGATTGGGGTGCTGTATTTGAAAAACATGAACCCCGGTCCGATGATTTTTGTCAACAACCCTGAAAACATCTACGCGATTTTTCTGGTGTTCATCTTGGCCAACATCATCATGGTGCCCCTGGGTTGGTTGACGGTCAAAATCGCCACCAAGATCTTGAAGGTACCGCGCAATATCTTGATGCCCATCATCTTGGTCTTTTGCATCGTCGGCTCGTTCTCGATCAACAACTCGGTCTGGGGCGTGACCCTGATTCTGTTCTTTGGCCTCGTGTCCTTCTTGCTCGAAGAAAACGGTTTCCCGGTGGCTCCTGCCATTTTGGGCGTCGTCTTGGGCACGATGATGGAAGAGAACTTTGTCACCTCCATGATCAAGTCTGACGGCGACCCGCTGGTGTTCTTCACCCGTCCGATTGCCATGTGGTTGGCAGCCAGCACGTTTGTGATCTTGCTGTGGCCTGTGGGCACCTGGATGATCGACAGAATGCGCAAATCAGAAGCCTGATACCCAACACCCTGCGCGCGCAGGGTGTTGGAACATCCAACCCCAAAAAGACAAAAAGGGCTAAGAGCGGTTACCAGAAATCATGAAGCGACTGCGAGTGACAGCACGCAAGGTTCAAGATGGGAAGCCAGCTTTTTGGGGCCACAGATTTAAGAAAGCATAAACCGCTGTGCTAGAAAAAAGACCAGCTTGAACAAAGGGTTCTTGCGCAAGCCAGGTGGTCGCTGCTTGTCGGTCGGGAAAATCGATGACCAACAAACTCCCCACCATCGTCACGCCGTCATCCGCCATCAACGGTCCTGCGAAAGCGATGCGATCTTGTATCTCGGCCAGATAAGCTTTGTGCACGGGTCGTATTTGGTGACGCAACTCCCCTGCCGCTGGTTTGTCCATCAACGTCAGCACATACAGCATGCCAATTGCTCCAAGGTTTTGATCAGCACAGACGAGAACTCAAAGCCCCAAATAGGCTTTACGAATTTCGGCGTTGCTACTTAACTCAGACGAGGGGCCCGAAGTGATCACTCGGCCATTCTCCAGCACATAGGTGCGTTGAGAAATTGCGAGCGCACGGCTGACGTTTTGCTCAACCAGCATCACCGCCGTGCCACCACGATGAATCGCCTCAATGGCGCGAAACATTTCGCCAACGATGCTCGGCGCCAAACCCAAAGAAGGCTCATCCAGCAGCAACAAACGAGGCAGCGCCATCATGGCGCGTCCGATGGCAACCATTTGTTGCTGCCCTCCCGACAACGTGCCAGACACCTGATCCAGTTTGGCGCGTACAGCAGGGAACAGTTCACACACTTGATCAAAAGTGTGGTTTCGGACTGCACGCGCAGCTGGATGCATCGCACCCAGTTCAAGGTTTTCACGCACGCTCATGCCTGTGAACAATCGGCGACTCTCAGGCACCAGGGCGACGCCTCTTTCACACAAGAGATGAGGCGCTAAGGTCGAGATAGTTTCGCCTTCCCATTCAATTTGGCCAGACTTCACGCGATTGAGTCCCATGATCACATTGATCAAGGTGGTCTTCCCTGCGCCGTTGGGGCCAATCACAGAAACCAGTTCGCCGGTTTTAACTTCCAGAGAAACATCCCACAACGCAGGGGCGGCGCCGTAATTGACTTGAATTTGATCGACACGCAGCATGTTTATTCCCCCGCCTCGTCGCCCAAGTAAGCCCGTACAACTTCTTGGCGGGACATCACATCCTCAGGATGCCCCTCAGCAATGACTTGCCCTTGGTTCAGCACCACCAAACGATCCGACAATGCGAGCACAGCACTCATGACATGTTCGACAAACACAATCGACGTGCCGCGGTCACGAATTTGTCGAATGGTTTGGACAGCCGCGCTGATTTCAGAGGGGGTTAAGCCTGACAACACCTCATCCAGCAAAAGCACTTTTGGACGCGCTGCCAGCGCACGTGCCAACTCTAAAAATTTGCGTTGATGCAAATTGATCTCGTCAGGATAGCAATCGCCCTTTTCCTCAAGGCCCGTGAAATGCATCCACTTTTTAGCTTCTTCCGTAGCTTGCGCATCCGTTAAATTCGCACCACCGTAATGCGCCGCCAAGGTCACGTTTTGCAACACAGTCAACCCATGGAAGGGACGGGGAATTTGGTAAGTACGAGATAAGCCCTGGCGTCGAATTCGGTGTGCGGGCCAACCTGCGCAAGACTGCCCTGCCAACACAATCGTTCCTTCGGTGGGTTGGTAGTGCCCGGTGACGACGTTGATAAACGTTGACTTGCCAGAACCATTGGGGCCAAGCAAGCCCAAAATTTCACCTTCAAAGAGATCCAAATCCACGCGATGGAGCGCTCGAATGCCTGAAAACTGTTTGCTCAAGCCACGCACTTCCAGCACTTTTTGCGCACCTGCTGTATCTGTCGATCGCTTGAAAGGATGCGCCAACATGGATGATTCGTTTGAAACAAGCATTTCATGCGAAACCGCAGTTTGTTCACTGTTTTTTCGCATGAGGCGTTTATGTTGACGCAGCTGCCAAGTGCCCAAAATGCCACGTGGCATAAGAAGCACCGCGCCTGCCAGTACCAAACCAATGATGATCTTGCCGATCAAGGCACTTTCACCAGCTGTAAATGCATTGAGCAAGAGCGTGATCAAAATGCCGCCCACCATAGGCCCAGCCCAGTGACGACTTCCACCTAAAACGCTCATGAGTACCACGGTCAAAGGCACCGTGATGTTGAAGGTCTCTCCCACGGTGACGTAGGAAACATACAAGGCATGAACTGCCCCCATGACTCCCGCAAAGAAACTAGAGAGCGCAAAGGCGCCCATTTTGAGCCAGAAGGTGGGAACGCCATTGACTTCAGCGGCGTCTTCGTCGTCGTGAATGGCCAACAACCCCAAGCCAGATCGCGCATGAAACAACCACCGCGCCACGGCCATGCACAACACAGCCAAGACCAAGCTTGCGTAGTAAAAAGTCGATGCAGGTTTGGGCCCCCACTGAGGCAAGCTCACCGACATCAAGTAGACGCCAGGACCGCCATCAATCGGCGTATTCACAATCAAGGTGGACAACACAAAGCCAACCGCCAAGGTGATCAGTGCGAATGACTCGCCCCGAATTTTGCGCACATTAAACACCAGCGCGCCAATGGCAAGTGCCAACAATGCAGCCAGCAACCCACTGCCCAATGCAGCTGGCACCACGGGCCAATCGGCTTTGGTTGCGAGCGTTGCCATGCCGTACATACCGACACCAAAAAACGCGCCATGACCAAACGAAAAATAGCCCGAATACCCAGACAAAATATTCCAGGACGTGGCCAGCGTGATCCAAAAGAAGATGACGTACAGCAAGGACTGCAGATGCACAGCGAGCCCCATATAGGGCGCTGCAAACAGCAAGGCCAATACGATGCATGCAAGAGAAACGCGCTGGATCTTATTCATGACCACGCCTGACCATCAGAATCAAGATCAACACAATGAAGGCCATCAAAGGGGCCCATGTCGGAGCAATCAACGCCATGGTCATGGATTCGATGATGCCGATCACCAAACCACCAATTAATGGCGTTAAAGCCGAGCCCAATCGACCAATCATCACGACCGCAAAAATCACCCCAACCCAAGAAAATATCTGAGAAGGCGCTAAAGTGAAGGTCAACGCCACGCACACACCGGCACAAGCAGCCAGTGCGGCACACAGCCCCGCAAGCCAGATACCCAAGCGTTTGGCATGGATACCAAATGCGGTGGCGATCTCTGGATCTTCTGCACTGGCACGAACAGATTTTCCCATGTCTGTTCGATTCAACATCCACCAGACAAATCCCACCAGCAGCAGTGATAGACACAGGGTGACGAGTTCGGAATAAGTTGCAACAACGCTGCCTAAACGAATCTTGTGCTCGTCATACACCGAGGCCATACGCCGAAAATCGGCACTCCAAATCCACTGGAGCAAAGCCTCCACCGACACAGTGATGCCAAACGTCACCAACAATGAATTGAAGGGCGTGATGGCAAAACGCGTCAAGACAGCTTGCACAGCCATGCCCAACACCGCAAACGCAGGCACCAAAACAAGCAAAGAGATCAAAGGATCGATGCCAAGCCTGGTCTTGAGTTCGTAGGTGATGTAGGCGGACAGAAAAACCCAGGCGAATTGCGCCAAATTAATCTGCCGGAGCAAGCCCCAGCCCAATCCGATGCCCAATCCAATCAGGCCGTAAAGAGCCCCCAGAAAGACACCTGAAGCCAGCGCTTGTAATAACAGCCCCGTGCTGGGCATATCAGAACATCATCTTGCTGCCAGGCAATGCAACATCTTTGGGATGAATGACCAACCACTTACCGCCTTGCAATTGCTTGATTCGGTTCAAGTCATCGCCGTAGTTATTGGGCCCGTCGAATCGGACTTTCCCCACAATGGTGTCGACACGATTTTTCTTGAGCCATGCGGCAATCTTGGCATCTTCAAGACTGCCCGAGCCTTTGACCCCAGCCTCCAGGAACTGCCATCCTGTGTAAGCATTAGCGGCCTGCAACTCGAAGGCTGTGTCTGGCAAATTGGCCTTGGTGGCACGCTCGTTATATGTCTTGATCACCTCGGCATACGCCGAGTTGTTGGTAAACGGTGCATGCTGCTCGAAGGTGGTCAAAGTCAGGGCGTTTGCCGCCAACGGTGACTGCGCCAAAGGCCCGGGCGTGGGGTAGACGTGGAAATGAATCTTGGGCTTGTAATCGATCTTGTTCATCGCTTCCAGCAACTGCAGACTTTCAGGACCGATGGAGCCGATCCACACCATATCGGCGTTCGCTTCTTTGAGGCGCGAAGCGATGGGTCCAAAGTCTCGATTGCCGAACTCCCACTCCAGCCACAGGGCTTCACGCAAACCGCGCTTCTTAAAGACCTCACGCGCCCCCACCGATAGGAACACCACCGAGGGAAATTTACTGGTCACGATCGCCACCGATTGCGGCTTGGCACCGGAAGCAGCAATCGCGTCGAGCAGGGTATTGGGCGCCGTGGTGCCGGGATCTATGCCCATCACATACGCCGGGAAATGCATATCGTATTTGGCCAACGAAGGGATACCGAAGGAATTGGTGATCAGCACCTTGCCATTGCGCTGGGCAACACCCATCGCCGCTAACGAGTTAGCCGTTGCATAAGGCCCCATCAGCAAATCGACGTTGTCACCTGAAATCAACTGCTCGTACAAAGTCCGAGCGAGATCAGGCTTGGACTGATCATCTTTGACGACCCACTCCACCGGACGACCCAGCAAGCCACCGCGCTTATTCAGTTGCTCAACAAAAATTTCACCAACAATCTTGTGCATCACAGCGGTGCCGGCAAGCGGCCCCGTGAGAGACAAGGTGCTGCCAACCCGAATCGGTTTGGGCTGAGCACGCAACCATGTAGATGTCGAAGAAAGCACCAAAGAAGACCCGAGAGCCTTGAGTAAAGATCGCTTGTGCATTGATGAATCCTCAAAAAAATATCGTTGACATGAACCCAGCCAGCTCTATCATTATGAATACCGATCAGTATTCTTTTACTAGGAAATACCCTCGTGAAAACTGTCACCCAAGCGCCAAGCAAAACGACCCCAGAGACATCACAGTACGCCAAGTAAGTTCTCTCAAACATCACCTCTTCACACAGCTTCTTTCCATCTTCACAAGGCCTATCTTCATGAGCTCCACACCTACCTCTAGCGCGTTCACACCGACAGGTTCTACGCACATGGCCATTGCAGAACTTGATCGCATCGTTGTGCGTGGCAAAGACCTCTGCCGCGATGTCATTGGTCAGCAATCTTTCACTTCTTATTTTTTGTTTTTGCTCACCGGAGAAACGCCCAGCACGAATCTGATCCGTATGGCCGATGCGACCATGGTGTCGCTGGCAGAACATGGACTTGTTCCATCCGTGCAAGCAGCACGCATGACCTTGGCGGCAGCACCAGAGTCCGTTCAAGGTGCCGTAGCTGCTGGGTTGTTGGGTTGCGGTCCTGTGATTTTGGGCGCGTCTGAAACCGCAGGCCATTTGCTGATTGAAATGTTGGCGCAAGCCGCGCAAGAAAACAAAGCCTTGGAAGAAATCGCGCGCGCACGTTTGCAAAATTTTCGCGCCAACAAACAAGCACTGCCCGGCTTTGGACACCCGGTGCACAAACAAGGAGATCCTCGCGCCACCAAACTCATTGAACTTGCCAAAGAGTGGGGCGTCGCAGGTGACCATGTACGCGCATTGCAGGCCCTGGCATCGCAAGTCGAAACCGTTTACGGACGCCCCTTTCCGATGAACGTTTCTGCTGCGATTCCAGCCGTCTTGCTGGATGCAGGTTATCCCGCAGGCGCCCTCAAAGGCATTCCCCTGCTGGCAAGAACTGCATCGCTGGTGGCGCATATTCTGGAAGAACAGACGCGCCCCATTGGCTTCAAACTGGCAAGTGCAGCCGAGCAAGCCATGACGTACGACGGCCCTGCTGTCGCACGTTAAATTCCGCAAGGCCACCCATGACGAATTCCACGCTGTTGTCACCTCTGGAGGTCTTGCGCCAATTCGAGGCGCATGATTTTTCCATCGATCAATTCTTTCAAACACGGCTGCACCACCTAAGTCAAAAGCCCATGGTGGAATACCAACGCGAGGTGATGACGTGGCAGTCGTGTTCCGAGCAAGCAGACAAGGCTGTTGCTTGGTTACAAAAACGCGGCATCCAGGCAGGGGATCGCATTGGGCTGATGGCCTATAACAACCCTGCCACCGTCGTTTTGCTGATCGCTTGCGCGCGGATCAGTGCGGTGATCGTTCCTTGCAATCCGGAATTTGAAGCGAGAGAGGCGAAATACATTTTTGAGCACGCAGGTGTGCGCGGTGTCATTTGCTCGCCAGAACCTCTGTCGAGAGTTCAAGAGGCCACGCATGACATGAATCCCGAGCCTTGGAAGGTTGTGATCGAAGAAGACCAGCCTGGGGGCGAGGCGTCATTGCTGAACCAATGGATGGGCTGTGAACCGGACCGCACCACACGAACGGGTACAGCAGACAGCACCTGCATGATCATCTACACCTCGGGGACCACAGGCTTTCCCAAGGGTGTGATGCACAGCCAGCGCAGCTACCTGCTGACCGCAGAGGCTTTTGTACACCGCATGTACCTGCAGCCGGACGAACGCCTGATGTGCGTGCTGCCACTGTTTCACATCAATGCCCTGATGTATTCGCTGGGCGGAGCCATGGCCTGCGGCGGAACGCTGATTCTGATTCGGCGCTTTTCGGCCTCCACTTTCTGGCAACAAGCTGCCGCCACAAGAGCCACCGAGGTCAATGTGATCATGTCTGCTGCAGCCATCCTAGCGCGCAGACCCGCTCAAGAGTTTGTCCGTGATCACAGCATCCGCAAGATGTTTCTCGCGCCCTTGAATCGCGATCTGCTTGACACCTTCCAGCAACGTTTTCATGTGCCAGTGCTGATCGAGTGCTATGGCATGACGGAGATTCCCGGCGTTCTGAGCAATCCATTTTTAGGACCGCACAAACTTGGCAGCATGGGCTGCATTTCGCCGCATCCGGACCCAGCGATTGAACGTCCAGAAGTTCGCATCATCAATGAGGATGGAGAGGAAGTTCCTGTGGGCGAATTTGGCGAATTGGCAGTGAAAACGCCCACACTCATGCAAGGCTACTTCAACGATCCAGAACAAACAGCGGCCAGCTTCAAAGACGGCTGGTTCCTGACGGGCGATTTGGCACGACGTGATGCGGATGACTTTTTATTCATTTTCACACGCAAGAAAGACATCATCAGAAGGCGTGGCGAAAACATTTCGGGGGCTGAAATCGACTCGCTCATGGGCACCCATCCCGACATACTTGAATGCGCCTCCATTGGCGTCGCCTCAGACTTGGGCGAAGAAGAAATTTTGCTGGCTGTGGTGCCCCGACCTGGCACCGCCATCACACCCGAAATTGTGAATGCCTATGCACAGCAACAACTATCGCCCATCAAGCGGCCTCGCTACATCGTCATGGTCGAAAGCCTGCCTCATACAGGCTCCATGAAGATCGCCAAATTCAGACTCAAACCCGCCGACAACCTGCGCCGCATGGCCACCGACTTTTCATCCAAGGAAAATTAATCATGAGCAACTCAACAAGCAAAAGCATTGAAAACAATTACGACGCATTGGAATTGATCACGGAAGAGGTTCTCAAGCGTTATGGAGACACGCCCAATCCCCGCTTGCGTGAACTCATGCTGTCGTTGATCAAACACATTCATGGCTTTGCCAAAGAGGTCAAACTCACGGCAGAAGAATGGGCATTCACCATGAGCTTCTTAGAAGAAACCGGCAAGTGGTGCTCACCGGGTCGTAATGAGTTCATGATTTTTTCGGATGCACTGGGCCTCTCCATGCTGACGATTACGCAAGATTACCCTCGCCCTGCGCACGCAACGGAGCCTACCCTTGTGGGCCCGTTTTTGATGGAAGATGCGCCCCAATTTCCAATGGGCGCAAACATCAGCGGTGGCGCGGCCGGAACGCCCATGCATGCACAAGGCCAAGTACTGGACATCCATGGCAAACCTGTGGCCAACGCTGTGATCGATGTCTGGCACTCTGACGATCGAGGCCTTTATGACGTGCAAGATGATTTTGAAGAAAAAGGCGCGTGGGCGCGTGCTGCATTGACGACGGGAGCCGATGGACGCTATAGCTTTTGGTCTGTTTTGCCTGTTGACTATCCCGTCCCTCAGGATGGCACAGCCATTCAAATGCTCAAAGCAACGACGGGGCGCAGCTGGCGTCCAGCCCATTTGCACTTCCGAATTCAAGCGCCAGGTCAACGCCCTTTGGTCACACACATCTTCGATAAAAACAGCAAGAACTTAGATGGCGATGCTGTTTTTGGTGTGCGCCCCTCTTTGATTGCCGACTTTGTCCATCAAGCCCCCGGCAAAGCGCCCGATGGTCAAACAATGACACGAGACTTTTATACACTGGACTACAACTTTGTCATGACGGACCCCATCAAATGACCACGAAGCCAGGCCCCTCTCAACCCCGGATGACACGCCGGGGCACGGAGCGCAAAGCGCAAATTCTGCAGGTGGCCACCGAAAAGTTTCTGGCAAATGGATTCGATGGGGTTAGCGTTGATGACATCGTCCTGACCGTCGGTGGATCCAAAACCAATGTTTACAGCTACTTTGGCAACAAAGAGGGGCTGTTCCGAGCCGTGATTGAAAGCCTGTGCGAGTTGTTCCTGCGCAATTTCAAAAAAGTAAACCTGTCCGGCAAAGATGCGCGCACGGGCTTGACGCTACTGGGCACGACGCTACTCAAATCGTTGATGCTGGACAAGCACATCGCATTTCAGCGCTTGGTGCTGGCCGAGTCTGGCCGTTTTCCGGGACTCGGGCAAACATGGTTTGACGATGGTCCCCAGCAATCTCGCCTGCGAATTGCCGGCTTCATCGCACAGTGCCAGCAAACCGGCGAGTTGCGAAACGCCGATCCGATGCTCTCAGCGACGTTATTTCACGACATGTTGGTGTTCAATCCCACCCACCTGAGCACCATCGGCAGGCCGCCTTCGACTCAGGCCGTCAATCGGCACGCCCGTCAGGTCGTGGACTTGTTCATCAAAGGGATGGCGTTAGAGTAATAGCCCCGTGCCGTTGGTTGTGTACCCGGTATGCCTACAGCAGAGCGATCTTCTTCCTAAGTGAAGCTCAGGAAAGGCGGGCCCCACCAAAGCCACTGAAACTTCTAAAAAGACAAAAGGGCCAGCAGATGAACTGCTGGCCCTTGGTCGTTTTGGTCGGCGTGGCGGGATTCGAACTCGCGACCCCTTGCACCCCATGCAAGTGCGCTACCAGGCTGCGCTACACGCCGATGAAGCTCAAGATTATAGCGCGCTTCAACGCGACTCAGAGAGCAGATCGCGAATTTGCAAAAGTTCTTTGCGAAGCAGATCCAAGCTACTACCGCTGGCTTCCAAAGACAGCAACGACGTATCAGCAACAGCCTGTGCATCGTCTTGCAAATCAGACTCCACGCCATCTTCATCGGGCAGATCAATGTCAATCAGTGCGTCACCCGCTGCACGGCGGCGATCACGCTCGGACTGCACCAACTCTTGCAGCTTGTTACGCGCACCGCTGATGGTGAAGCCTTGGTCATACAACAAGTCGCGAATGCGGCGAATCATCAACACCTCATGGTGTTGGTAATAGCGTCGGTTGCCGCGACGTTTCATGGGACGCAGCTGCGTGAATTCCTGCTCCCAATAGCGCAGCACGTGCGGCTTGACACCGCACAAATCGCTCACCTCACCGATGGTGAAGTAGCGTTTGGCTGGAATGGGAGGAAGGACGGATTTCTCCATGCAAATCAGAGGCTTGTAAACGGGACCGCAGAGGTTACACGAAGATCAGCCTTACATCACATCTTGACATCGTTTTGAGCAAAAAAAAGAGGCCTGGATGGCCTCTTGGGGGTTAGACGTCAACTTTGGCGTTACTGTCACCTTGTATCTGTTCTTTAAGTTTGTGGCTCGCATGAAACGTCACTGCGCGCCGGGCCTCAATCGGGATGGATTCTCCAGTGCGTGGATTACGCCCTGGCCGTGGTGCTTTGGTGCGAATTTGAAAATTGCCAAAGCTGGAGATTTTCACGTCGGTGCCATTGACCAAGCTTTGTGCAATCAGGTCAAAGAAGGCATCAATCATGTCTTTGGACTCGCGCTTGTTCAAACCGATTTGTTCAAACAACAAATCGGCCAACTGCGCCTTGGTCAGCGCGGGTGTCTCTAAGCTCTCAAAAGAAAGTTCCATACGGTTCTCTTTTTAACGTGTGAACATCAAGTGCGCAAACGCGCAGACACTTGGGCAGTCAACTCGGCGACCACAGCTTGCACCACACCATCGATTTGCGCCTCGTTCAGGGTGGCTTCGTCGCTGTTGAGGGTCAGGCGCACGGCCAAGCTTTTCTCGTCCATCGCCATGGCGGCAGACTCGGCCTTGGGACGGTACACATCAAACAACACGGCGCTGCGCAACAAGCCTTGTGTTTTGGCAGCATGCACGGCAGCCATCAATTGGGCGTGTGTGACGCTGTCTTTGACGATGACCGCAATGTCACGCTCCACATTCGGGAACTTGGCCACGCCGGTGGACTTCGCAATGTCACGGTGCAACACAGCATCCAGTGAGAGCTCGAACATCACGGGGGCTTGGGCCAAGTCCCAGCCTTGACGCCAGCGTGGGTGCAACTCGCCCACATGACCCACGGCCTGGCCATTGACCAAGACCTTGGCGCAGCGGCCGGGGTGCATGGCTGGATGCTCGGCTAGCTCAAACTGCGGCACAGCGGGGGCCAACAAGGCCTCCACATCGGCTTTGACGTCAAAGAAGTCTGCGGCTTGTTCTTTGGTGCCCCATTGCAAAGGTGCAGCGCTGCCAAAGGCCATGCCTGCCACATGCATGGGCTGATCGAAGCCTTGCACGGTGGTATCGGTGTTTTGCACCGAGGCGTCTTTGTGGAACACGCGGCCAATTTCAAACACGCGCACGCGTGAGGCTTTGCGGTCTACGTTGAACTTCACCACGTTGAGCAAAGAGCCCAACAAGGTGGAGCGCATCACGCTCATTTGGCTGGCGATGGGGTTGAGCAGTTTGATCGGGTTGGCATTGCCTGCCAACTCGTGTTCCCAGCGCTCGTCCACAAAGCTGTAGTTGATGGTTTCTTGGTAGCCCAAGGCGGCCAAGTGGTGGCGCACGGCGTGTGGGCTGCGTTGTGCTTCTTGGCACACGCTGGCCGTGATGGGCGCCAAAGGTGGTGTGGTCGGCAGGTTGTTGTAACCCACCATGCGCGCCACTTCTTCGATCAGGTCTTCTTCGATTTGCAAATCGAAACGGAAGGATGGAGGCTGGACGGTGACAGTCCCGCCACTGGAGGTGGCATCACCCTGCGCTTCAGTGACTGGCAAGCCCAAACCACGCAAAGCATCCGCCACGCGCTGTTGGGTCAGTGGCATGCCAATGACTTTTTCGGCACGTGCCACGCGCAACGTGACAGGCTTGGCCACGGGCATGTTCACGCGTTGGTCGTCAATCGGGCCCACCGTGGTGTTGGGTGTGCCACAAATGTCAATCACCAATTGGGTGATGCGCTCGATGTGTTCCACCGTCAGCTCAGGATCGACGCCACGCTCAAAGCGGTGGCCCGCATCGGTGCTGAAGTTGAAGCGGCGTGAGCGGCCTGCAATAGCAGAGGGCCACCAGAAGGCGGCTTCGATGTAAATGTTTTGCGTGTCGTCGCTCACGGCCGTGGCGTCACCGCCCATGATGCCTGCGAGGGACTCGACTTGGTGTGCATCAGCGATGACGCCCACTTTTTCGTCCACCGTCACGGTGTTGCCATTCAATAGCTTGAGCTGCTCGCCTGCTTTGCCCCAGCGCACCTCCAAGCCACCTTGAATTTTGTCGAGGTCGAAGATGTGCGATGGACGGCCCAGCTCGAACATCACATAGTTCGAAATATCGACCAAGGGGCTCACACTGCGTTGGCCGCAACGGGCCAAGTGGTTCACCATCCAGGCGGGGGTTTGCGCTTTGGTGTTCACGCCACGCACCACACGACCTGAGAAACGGCCACACAAATCAGGCGCGCTGATTTTCACAGCCAGGGTGTCTTGGTTGGTCGCAGCCACAGCGGGGAATGTTGGTGCCTTCAATGGTGCGCCTGTGAGGGCCGACACTTCACGCGCAATGCCGTACACGCTCAAGCAATGCGCCAAGTTGGGCGTGAGTTTCAACGTCATCAGGGTGTCGTCGAGGTTCAGGTACTCGCGGATGTTTTGGCCCAACGGCGCATCAGCGGGCAGCTCCAACAAACCGCCATGGTCGTCAGCGATTTGCAGCTCTTTGGCCGAGCACAACATGCCTTGGCTTTCCACGCCACGCAGCTTGCCGACTTTGATTTTGAAAGGCTTGCCGTCTTCACCGGGTGGCAGCTCTGCGCCCACCATGGCACAAGGAATTTTGATGCCGACGCGTGCATTGGGTGCACCGCACACGATGTTGAGCAAGGCGCCCTGTCCCACGTCCACTTGGCACACGCGCAAGCGGTCTGCATCGGGGTGCTGCACCGCTTCTTTGATTTCACCGACGACGATGCCGGTGAAAGGCGGCGCCACGGGTTGAAGTTCTTCCACTTCCAAACCGGCCATGGTCAAGGTGTCGGCCAGCGCTTGAGTGCTGAGTGAAGGGTTGCAGAATTCGCGCAACCAGGATTCGGGGAATTGCATGATGAATCTCGTGTGTGCGTGAAGTTATTGGAACTGGCTCAAGAAGCGAATGTCGCCATCAAAGAACAAGCGCAAGTCGTTCACGCCGTAACGCAGCATGGTGAAACGGTCCATGCCCATGCCAAAGGCAAAGCCGATATAACGCTCGGGGTCGAGCCCCATGTTGCGCACCACGTTCGGGTGCACTTGGCCTGAGCCACCCACTTCGAGCCAACGGCCTGCCAAAGCGCCGCTTTGGAACTGAATGTCAATCTCCGCGCTGGGCTCGGTGAAGGGGAAGAAGCTGGGTCTAAAGCGCAGCACCAAGTCGTCGCTCTCAAAATACGTGCGGCAGAAATCGGTGATGACGACTTTGAGGTCTTTGAAGCTCACGTTCTCGCCAATCCACAAGCCTTCGCATTGGTGGAACATGGGCGAATGCGTGGCATCGCTGTCCACACGGTAGGTGCGGCCTGGGGCGATGACGCGAATTTCGGGCATGCCTTGACCGGCATCCAAACGCGCTTGGTAGCGCTTGACGTGTTGCACGGCGTGGCGCACTTGCATGGGGCTGGTGTGGGTGCGCAGCAAGTTCGGCGCTTCGGCGCTACCGCCTTCCACATAGAAGGTGTCATGCATGGAGCGTGCGGGGTGGTCTTCGGGCGTGTTGAGCGCGGTGAAGTTGAACCAGTCGGTTTCAATCTCTGGGCCTTGGGCCACTTCAAACCCCATGGAACCAAAAATGGCTTCCACACGTTCGAGTGTGATGGTCACAGGGTGCAAACCGCCGGCCATGCGGGCGCGACCGGGCAAGGTCACATCCAGGGCTTCGGCTTTGAGTTGGGTCTCGAGTTCGGCATCGGCCAAGGCTTGGCGTCGAGCCGTGAGTGCGACTTCAATCGCTTGTTTGGCCACGTTGATGGCAGCACCGGTCGACTTTTTTTCTTCGACGCTCAAAGCGGCCATGCCCTTCATCATTTCGGTGATGCGGCCTGACTTGCCCAGGAACTGGGCTTTGGCGTTTTCAAGATCAGCCGGTGTGGTGCTTTGCGCAAACAGGGCCTGGGCACTGGCGACCAGAGAGTCCAACTCGTTCATAAGAATTTGGGGAGAGGAGAAAACAAAAAAGGGATTGAAGCTGTTTAGCCCCAACCCCTTTGCTCGTGGGTGGTTAACCCTCGACGATCAAGCGGCCAATTTGGCTTTGACTTGATTCACGATGCTGGTGAAAGCAGCCATGTCGTGAACGGCCAGATCGGCCAACATCTTGCGGTCGATTTCAATCGCTGCCTTTTTCAGGCCGTTGGCAAATTGGCTGTATGTCAGACCGCACTGACGTGCAGCGGCATTGATACGCGCGATCCACAGCTGACGGAACACGCGCTTTTTCGTGCGGCGGTCGCGGTAAGCATATTGACCGGCTTTCATCACCGCTTGTTTAGCGATGCGGAAGACATTACCGCGGCGGCCGCGGAAACCTTTGGCTAAAGCCAGAACTTTTTTGTGACGGGCACGGGCCGTAACACCACGTTTAACGCGAGGCATATTTTTTCTCCTTGTTCGTCAGTGAATTACAGGCCAGTCTTGGGCAGCATTTGCGCCATGTGACCCATGTTGGTCTCATGCACATTCACTGCACCGCGGAGGTGGCGCTTGTTCTTGGTCGTCTTCTTGGTCAAGATGTGACGTTTGAAGGCTTGACCGCGTTTCACGGTACCGCCTGGACGAACGCGGAAGCGCTTTTTAGCGCTGCTTTTGGTCTTCATTTTGGGCATTTAGATGCTCCTTTATTTGTGCTCGTGAGGCGCCTGCACACCGGTGTGCAGTCTTGTTAGCCCCGAGACACGAATTTGCTTACCTTCAAAGCGCAGCAGCACGCTGCGCTGCCAATTTATGCAGAGGCTGCCGGAGCGGCTTCTGCAGCGGGTTTGGCGGCGCCACCCGATTTCTTCTTGCCAGGCGCGATCATCATGATCATCTGACGCCCTTCGAGCTTGGGGAACTGTTCAACCACGATCAGGTCCGCCAACTCGTCTCGGATGCGCTGCAACAGCGCCATACCGATTTCTTGATGCGTGATCTCGCGGCCACGAAAGCGCAGCGTGATCTTGCATTTATCTCCGTCATCCAAGAAGCGCTTGATGTTGCGCATCTTGATGTTGTAGTCACCATCATCGGTACCGGGACGGAACTTGATTTCCTTGACCTCGATGACCTTTTGCTTGGACTTCGCTTCCGCAGCCTTCTTTTGCTCTTGGTACTTGAACTTACCGTAGTCCATCAAACGGCACACCGGC